>JBEKET010000022.1:0-64228 GCA_050013695.1 Occallatibacter sp. | reverse complement strand
GGAGGCAGCAAATAAGCCTGATCCGGGCTGTAAACCTTGAATCGCGACATGCTTCTCTTGTCGCCCAACCCGCATGTGAATTACAAGTACCTTGTGTAGTTCTCACGCGGACACTTTAGCCCACGTTGTTTTTTGGTGAGCATTCGGCACGACTGAAGTCGTGGCCTTTCGCACCGAAGTGTTTATGCGATCGATCCAAGTAACTACTATAAAGAAAGTCACTATTATTAACAAACAGAGAGAAAACCCAGGAAAATTCCGGGAAACGCGACCTCATCGAATTGAACCTGCGTTGAAGGAGCAAAAGCGCCAGCGGCTCTCGCTATACTCGATTCAGCATGAGTGAGAAGATTATTGGCTTCCTTGTCCTGTTCGTTACCCATGTGATTGATGCAGGCGGCTACGCCGGTGTTACGGCGTTGATGGGGATTGAGTCGGCGTGCATTCCGCTGCCGTCGGAGATCATCATGCCGTTTGCCGGCTATGTGGTTTACCTCGGGCACATGAACCTGTGGCTTGCGGCGACGGCCGGCGCCATTGGGTGCAACCTGGGGTCGGTGGTGGCGTACTGGATTGGGGCCAAAGGCGGGCGCCCGCTGGTGGAGCGGTATGGCCGCTGGGTTCTGATGAGCCATCACGACCTGGACCACATGACGGATTTCTTTAACAAGTACGGATCGATCACGGTGTTGCTGGGGCGATTGCTGCCGGTGGTTCGCACGTTTATTGCGTTTCCGGCAGGTATCGCAAAGATGCCGCAGGGCAAGTTTCACCTCTACACGTTTATTGGCTCTTGGCCATGGTGCTTTGCGCTGGCCTATGCAGGCATGAAGCTGGGCGAGGCCTGGAACACTGACCCGCGCTTTCATGAATGGTTCCATCGGTTTCATCTCGCGGTAGAGCTGGCATTGCTTGCGGGAATTATCTGGTTTGTCTGGAGCCACGTTCGCAAGAGCCGGCAGAACAGTGCGGCGTAAGAACAGTTTGCTGTGAATTTCAAAAGAGCAATGGATCGCGGGGCAGCAAGCCTCAAGACCAACGGAGAACAGGAGAAGTAGATGGCAACGAAGAAGAAGGCAGTGAGCAAGAGCAAGCGGGCTGGCAAGGTGGCGCCTGCGAACGGCAAGTTGGGCGTGATGGTGGTGGGACTGGGAGCCGTTGCTACAACAATGATTGCGGGCGTTGAGGCGGTGCGGCAGGGATTGGCGAAGCCGGTTGGTTCGCTGACGCAGATGGGCACTATTCGGCTGGGCAAGCGCACGGATAATCAGAGCCCGCTGATCAAGGACTTTGTTCCGCTGGCGGACTTGAAGGACGTGGTGTTTACCGGCTGGGACATTTTCAAGGACAACGTGTATGAGTCCGCGGTGCACGCCGCTGTGCTGGACAAAGAAACGCTGGCCAAGCTGAAGCCGGCTCTGGAAAAAATCAAGCCGATGCCCGCGGTTTTCGACCAGTACTACGTGAAGCGGTTGAATGGCACACATGTGAAGAAAGGTAAGACGAAGCGCGACCTGGCCAACCAGGTGATTGCCGACATTCAGGCGTTCAAGAAGAAGGTAGAGCGCGTGGTGATGATCTGGTGCGGGTCGACGGAGATATTCATGGAGCCGACCGCGGTGCACCAATCGATCAAGGCGTTTGAGAAGGGCCTGGACGCGAACGACATTGGCATTGCGCCGTCGCAGATTTATGCCTATGCGGCGCTGAGCGAAGGAGTGCCGTTTGCCAACGGTGCGCCGAATCTGACGGTCGATGTGCCGGCGATGATTGAGTTGTCAAAGAAGAATGCGGCGCCGATTTGCGGTAAGGACTTCAAGACCGGGCAGACGTTTATGAAGACGGTTCTGGCGCCGGCCTTCAAGGCGAGGATGATTGGCGTGTCGGGATGGTTCTCGACAAACATTCTGGGCAACCGCGACGGGGAAGTGTTGGACGATCCGGAGAGCTTCAAGACCAAGGAAGAGTCGAAGCTTGGGTCGCTGGAATACATCTTCCAGCCTGAACTTTACCCGGATCTCTACAAGGACATTTACCACAAGATTCGCATCAACTATTACCCGCCGCGCGGGGACGAAAAGGAAGCCTGGGACAACATCGACATCTTCGGATGGCTGGGCTACCCGATGCAGCTCAAGGTGAATTTCCTTTGCCGCGATTCGATTCTGGCTGCGCCGATTGCGCTTGACCTGGTGCTGTTCCTCGACCTGGCAAAGCGGACACCGGAACTGCGTTCGAAGGGCATACAGGAGTGGCTGAGCTTCTACCTGAAATCGCCGCAGTCGGCGCCGGGGCTTTATCCGGAGCATGATTTGTTTATCCAGTCGATGAAGCTGAAAAATACGCTGCGACATATCATGGGCGCGGATCTGATCACGCATCTCGGCTTGGAGTATTACGACTGAGCACTTGCGGCGAGGCGGATGCTTCGATTGGCCGCCTGAGAATCAATAAAAACAAAAGCCCCATCCCTTACAGATGGGGCTTTTGCATTGGGCTCAGATCGCGCTGCGCGAAAACGATTTTCAGCGACCGGTCATCTGTTCGAGTTTTTCAGGATAGCGGCTGCCTTCTAACTTGATTCCGGCAGCGGCGGTTTCGATTTCTTCGAGGTCGGCGGCGGTGAGCTCAACTTGAAGCGCACCGATGTTTTCGTCAAGGCGATGGAGCTTTGTTGTGCCGGGGATGGGAACGATCCACGGCTTTTGTGCGAGCAGCCAGGCGAGGGCGATTTGAGCGGGCGTGGCGTGCTTTTGCTGCGCAATTTTGCCGAGCAAATCCACCATGGCCTGGTTGACCTTCAGGGCCTCAGGCGTGAAGCGTGGCAGGGTGCTGCGGAAGTCGTTGCTGGCGAACGTGGTGCTCTCGTCGATCTTGCCGGTAAGGAAGCCTTTGCCGAGCGGGCTGTAGGGGACGAGGCCGATGCCGAGCTCTTCGAGGAGGGGAATGATCTCCTCTTCGGGGCGACGCCACCACAGCGAGTACTCGCTTTGCAGAGCTGTGACAGGCTGAACGGCATGGGCGCGGCGAATGGTTTTTGCGCCTGCTTCAGAGAGGCCGAAGTGCCTGACCTTGCCTGATTGGATCAGGTCTTTGACTGCGCCGGCGACGTCTTCGATGGGCACGTCGGGATCGACGCGGTGCTGATAAAAGAGATCGATGACATCGATGCGGAGGCGTTTGAGCGAGGCATCTGCAACTTCTTTGATGTGCTCCGGGCGGCTGTTGAGGCTGTGCGATCCGGGCTTGCCATCGGGGTTCATACTGAAGCCGAACTTGGTGGCGATGACCAGCTTGTCCCGCAGTGAAGACAGTGCTTCCCCGAGCAATTCTTCGTTGGTGAAGGGGCCGTAGACTTCGGCGGTATCGAAGAATGTGATGCCGCGATCGACGGCTGCGTGGAGCAGGGAGATCATCTCCGGCTTGTCCTTTGGCGGTCCGTAGGAGAAGCTCATTCCCATGCATCCGAGGCCGAGTGCCGATACTTCAAGATTGCTCTTTCCCAATTTGCGTTTCTGCATTTGTTGCTCCTTGTTGCTGCCGGCAAAATGGCAGGCTGCTTAATTCATTGTTGTTCAAACTTCTTGCGCAATGTCGATGGTTTCTGCGACGAGCGGCCAAGGGTGCACTCAGCGTCCGGTCATCTTCAGCATTGCTTCAGGAAGACGCGCTCCTTCGAGTTTCAACTTTGATTGACCTTCGTCGATCTGCTTGAGGTCGTCCGCGGTCAGCTCGAGGTTTACCGCGCCGAGGTTTTCCTCGAGACGATTCAGCTTGGTGGTTCCTGGGATAGGCACGATCCACGGCTTCTGGGCCAGCAGCCAAGCGAGTGCGACCTGGGCCGGTGTCGCACGTTTGCGATCTGCGACGGCCTTGATCAATTCGACGAGAACCATATTGGCCTTGCGGGCTTCGGGCGAAAAGCGGGGCACCATGTTTCGGAAGTCCGTACGATCGAATTTCGTGTTCTCGTCGATTTTGCCGGTGAGGAACCCGGCGCCCAGTGGGCTGAACGGCACAAAGCCGATCCCAAGTTCTTCCAGGGTTGGCAAAAGCTCGGCCTCCGGACCGCGCCAGAACAGCGAATACTCGCTCTGCACCGCAGTGACCGGTTGGACCGCGTGGGCGCGGCGAATCGTCTGAACGCCGGCCTCGGACATACCGAAGTGTTTGACCTTGCCTGCGGCAATCAGCTCTTTTACTGCTCCTGCAACATCCTCGATCGGGACGTCAGGATCGACTCGGTGCTGATAAAAGAGATCGATGGCTTCGGTCTGAAGACGCTTCAGGCTGGCGTCTGCCACTGCTTTGATATGGTCGGGCCGGCTGTTTGTTCCGCCTCTGCGCTGACCCGTTTCTGGATCGATGTCGAAACCGAACTTCGTGGCAATCGTTACCATGTCGCGAATCGGCTTGAGCGCTTCGCCCACCAGGACTTCGTTCGCGAAGGGCCCGTAAACTTCGGCTGTATCGAAATGAGTGACACCTAGGTCATGAGCGGAGCGAATCAGCTTGATCATCTCACTCTTGTCGCCTGCTTGACCATAGACCGAGGTCATGCGCATGCAACCGAGGCCGAGAGCCGATACTTCAAGATTGCTGTTTCCCAATTTGCGTTTCTGCATTTGCTTCTCCGGTGCTTATAACGCGGGCATGAATTACTTTTCATACTGCTGGTCGCTAACTTTTTCAAGCCAGTCTACGACCTTGCCGTCGAGCCGTTCCTGAATGGCGATGTGGGTCATTGCGGTGGTTGGCGTGGCGCCATGCCAGTGTTTTTCATGAGGCTCGAACCAGACGACGTCGCCGGGGCGAATTTCTTCGACGGGGCCACCTTCATGTTGAGCCCAGCCGACACCAGCGGTCACAATTAATGTCTGCCCGAGCGGGTGAGTGTGCCATGCGGTTCGCGCGCCAGGCTCGAATGTGACTACGGCTCCGTTGACATGCGCAGGGTCGGGTGTGGCGATGGGCTGATCGATGCGGACTGTTCCGGTAAACCAGTCGGATGGGCCTTTGGCGGATGGCTGCGAACCGTTCCGGGTGACTTTCATTTTTTGGATCTCCTTCTTTGCTTCCGCGAATTCGAGCGGTGTATGCCGGCGCTCATTTTACTCTGATTTGAGGGAGGCCATGTCGATGGAGAAGCGGTACTTTACGTCGGATTTGAGCAGGCGCTCGTAGGCTTCATTCACTTTTTGAATGGGAATGATTTCGACGTCGGCGGTGATGTTGTGCTGGCCGCAGAAGTCGAGCATCTCCTGGGTTTCAGGCAGGCCGCCGATGGGAGAGCCGGAGAGACTGCGGCGACCCATGATGAGGCCGAAGGCGGATACGGGCAGCGGGTTCTCTGGTGCGCCGACGAGGGTGATGTTGCCGTCGCGGCGAAGCAGGCCGATGTAGGCGTTGATGTCGTGGTCGGCTGCAACGGCGTCAAGAATGAAGTCGAAGCTGCCGGCATGTTTAGCCATTTCGTCCGCGTTGCGCGAGAGCACAACTTCATCTGCGCCGAGGCGGAGTGCGTCTTCTTTCTTGTTGGCCGATGTGGTGAATACAACGGTGTGCGCGCCGAGAGCGTGTGCGAACTTGACGCCCATGTGGCCGAGACCGCCGAGGCCGACGACGCCAACTTTCTTGCCCTTGGTCACGCCCCAGTGGCGCATGGGCGAGTAGGTGGTGATGCCCGCACAGAGCAGGGGCGCGGTTCCAGCGAGGTCGAGGTTGGAGGGAACATGGAGGACGAAGCGCTCAGTGACGACGATCGAATCGGAGTAGCCGCCGTAGGTGACGCCGCCGGTGTGCTTGTCTGGGAAATTGTAGGTGAGGGTGAAGTTGGGGCAGAACTGCTCGAAGCCAGCCTGGCACTCGGGGCAGGTGCCGTCCGAGTCGACCAGGCAGCCGACGGCTGCTAGATCACCGGGCTTGAATTTGGTGACTGCCGAGCCGACCTTGGTGACGCGGCCAACGATTTCATGGCCGGGAACGCAGGGATAGACAGTGGGCATGACGCCGCTCCACTCATTGCGAGCCTGGTGAAGATCGGAGTGGCAGATACCGCAGAAAAGGATCTCGATCTGAACGTCGTGATCAGTCGGGTCGCGGCGCGCGATGGTAGCGGAGGAAAAAGGCGACGTGGCGCTGGAGACGGAATAGGCTTTTGCGTTGTACATGAAATGACCTCGATTCCTTTGGCGGATATCGAGCAATCCGCCTGTAATTCAGAGTACGAAACATTGCCGCCTGAGCGGTATCCTGATCCTGCCAATCTATTGCCTATTTCTGTCGGCGGTTGGATTTTTGTGCATAGGGCGATGAATTTTGGATTAACGTTGGGTAGAAGCAGTGAACAAGTGAGAGAGTGAAGAAGTGAAGGAGTGACGCTGGTGAAGAAGCTTCGACATAAGGAGTTGGGCGCGGAACGGGATTCGGAGGCGGTGCGCAGGGGACTGCTGCAGAAGATCGCGGATCGTACCGTTTCGGAGGGGGACACGGGCACGGCGATCGCTGGGCTGCGGCTTTACCGACGCTCGGTGACTACGGCATGCATGTCGGCTGCGTACGAGCCAAGCCTGGTGGTTTTTTTGCAAGGGCAGAAGCGCATCAATGTGGGCAAGACGATTCACATTTGCGATGGCAGGAATTTTCTGCTGACGTCGGTCGATCTGCCGGTGGTGAGCCAGGTGATTGCGGCCAGTGAGAAGAAGCCTATTATTGGCTTGATTCTCAAGCTCGAGATGCCGGCGGTGAGGGAGATTTTGTCGCAGCAGGAATTTCATCTGCGCGAGGAATCAGCTGATGCGCATGCAATGGCTGTTGGCATTTCATCCATTGAACTTTTAGATGCGTGTACGCGGCTGGTGGACCTGCTGGATGCGCCGGAGGACATTCCCTTTCTCGGACCATTGATTCAGCGGGAAATTGTGTTTCGGTTGCTGCGCAGTCCGCAAGGAAAGAATCTGCGCGCTATTGCAACGCTGGGCGAGCAGAGCCACCGCACTGCAAAAGCGGTGGAGTGGCTACGGATGAACTACGCGAAGCCGCTGCGTGTTGAAGAACTCGCGACCATGGCGCGGATGGGAGTGTCGACGCTGCACCACCAGTTTCGTTCGCTGACGGCGATGAGCCCGCTGCAATATCAGAAGCAGCTTCGGCTGCATGTGGCGCGGGAACGCATGATCAATGGGGGCCTGGATGCGGCGAGCGCGGCGTTCGAGGTTGGGTATGAAAGCGCAAGCCAGTTCAGCAGGGAGTACAGCAGGTTCTTTGGACAGCCGCCGATGCGCGATGTGAAGGCGCGTCGAATCGGAGGGACGGAGACGGCTGGAGCGTAGACCTCTGTAGTTTTAAATTCAAGGGAACCATGGGCCAGGCGCAACCGTATTCGACCTTGAGGGCGGATACCGATGATCAACGATTTGAAGATTGCGATACGGCAATTGAAGAAGTCGCCAGGCTTTGCGGTGACGGCGATTCTGACGCTGGCGCTGGGAATTGGGGCGAATGCCGTGGTGTTCAGCGTGTTGAACGCACTGGTGTTGAGGCCGGTGAACGTGCCAAATGCGCAGAGCCTCTACATGGTGCAGCGGTTCCAGTACCCATCGCAGTCGTATCCCGATTATCTTGATCTGAGGGATCGGAATCAGACGTTTGAAAGCCTGGTAATCACCAATATTATCGGTTCAGTGGGGGTGGATACCGGCGGCAATCCGTCGACCGCGTGGCCGTATCTGGCCAGCGGAAATTACTTTGATTCGCTGGGGATTCAGCCGTATCTGGGGCGGTTTTATCACGCCTCCGATGAACGCGGCATGAACAGCGCCCCTTATGTGGTGTTGAGCTATGCCTACTGGCACGGTCAGTTTCATGATGATGCGGGCGTAGTGGGCCGGACGATCAGCATTAACAAGCACTTGTTCACGATTCTTGGAGTGGCTCCGCCGGCGTTTCGAGGGACGGAACTTTTCTTTGCGCCGGCAATGTGGATACCAATCGTCGAGACGTCTACCGTCACCGGCGATGACTCGATGAAGTATCGCGGCAATCATTCCGGGTGGGTCATTGGGCACCTGAAACCGGGAGTGACGCCGGCGCAGGCAACGCAGGACTTGAACAGCCTTGGGGCATGGCTGGCGAAGACCTATCCAGGAGACGACGAGGGCGTGAAGTTTACGTTGGCTCGGCCAGGGCTGGTGGGAGACATGCTGGGAGGGCCGGCACGGGCATTCATGGCGGGAATGATGTTGCTCGCAGGGCTGATTCTGCTGGCTGCTTGCGCGAACCTGGGAAGCCTGTTTGCGGCAAGGACGGCGGATCGGGCCAAGGAAACGGCACTGCGGCTGGCGCTGGGATCAAGGCGCGGATTGATTCTGAGGCAGATGCTCACCGAGGCTGTTCTGGTTTCATTGATCGGCGGTGCGCTCGGGCTGGCGGGTGGCGTGGGGATTTTGCATCTGCTGAGTGCATGGCAGCCGATTCCCGATGTGCCGATCAATGTGCCGGTGAATCCCGATGCAGGCACCTATGTGGTGGCGCTGGTGTTGTCAGTGTTGAGCGGATTGTTGTTCGGCATTGTGCCGGTGCGGCAGGTGATGCGCAACGATCCGTGGCAGGTGATTCGCGTGGGTGCGGCCAACCTGGGTGGGTTTCGGCGGCTTACTGTGCGGGATTTTCTGCTGGTGTTTCAGATTGCGATTTGCGCGGTGCTGGTGACGTCTTCATTGGTTGCGGTGCGCGGGCTGGCTCGGTCGATGAACAGCAATTTTGGATTTACGCCGCAGAACGTGACGCTGGTGGAGAGCGACCTGAATATGTCGGGCTACACAGGCGACCGGATTCCAGAGATGCAGAAGCGGATGCTGGATGCGGCTGCGGCTATTCCAGGCGTGACGGCGGTGGGATTTACGGATCAGATTCCGCTGGGGCTCGGAGGTGGCGATTCGTTTGTTTACAGCGACAGCACCACGGATTTCAGACCAACCAATCAAGTCGGGGACGCGATGAACTACAACATCTCGCCTGGCTATCTTGCGGCTGCGGGGACGAGGTTGCTGGCGGGAAGAGAATTCACGGCGAGCGACGACAGCAAGGCGCCCAAAGTAGCATTGATCAATCGGAGATTTGCGGAAAAAGTCTTTGGATCAGTGGACAAAGCGATTGGCGGGCACTTCAAGTACTGGGGCGGGGAACGCGCGGAAGTGGTGGGCGTGGTGGAAGATGGGCGATACCGCACGCTGACGGAGGACCAGCAACCGGCGATGTTCTTCTCTTACCAGCAGCATCAGGCAAGCGGAACCTGGCTGGTGGTGCGGTCGGCGCGTCAGCCTGAGGAGATTGCAAGCGCGCTGCATGAGAGGCTGCGAGGGCTCGACTCGAGCCTGCCGATAAGGATCAGGACATGGAACGAGGAGATGAGCACGGCGCTTTTTGCGGCGCGGGTGGCGACAGTTGCACTGGGCGTATTGGGTTTGCTGGGCGCGATGCTGGCAGTGACGGGAATCTTCGGCATGGCATCGTATACGGTGAGCAAACGGCTGCGCGAAATCGGAATTCGCATGGCGTTGGGCGCACGGCGCAGGGAGGTGTTGCGGTCGGCGCTGGGACGGGCGTTTATCCTGCTGTCAGTTGGCTCGGTGCTTGGAATGGGGTTGGGGATTCTGGCGTCAAAGGTGCTGTCGTACATCGTGTACCAGGCTGCGCCGCGTGATCCGGTGGTGCTCGGCGGAGTGGTTCTGACCATGCTGGCGCTGGGGCTGGGTGCGGCGTGGATTCCGGCGCAAAAGGCGCTGGCTGTGAATCCGATGATCCTGATGAGAGAAGAGTGAGTTTTCAGCTATTGAGAATTGGCGATTAGCTTTTAGCTGTTAGCTCGTAGCTGTTCACTCGTAGCTTGGGGAAATGCAAAGGCCTCATCCGGTTTGGGTGAGGCTTTTGAGTTTGCGGCGGGTTTTGTATGGCGCGGGGCGCTTGCTGCTTGCGATAGAATGGCTTCAATTTCACACTTTGAATTGAATGGCGCCGTCCGCGTGCGGCGTTAAGAACGGACCCAATGACACAGCTCGATCCGAGTGGGGCCGGGACCAGTGGAGACGGGACCTGGAACTCTGAGAGGCAACGTGTTCGCCTGGAATGGATCGGGCTCGGGCTGCTGGTTGCGGCTGGATTTCTGGTGCGGTTTTGGGGTCTGTCGAAGATGCACTTCTGGGATGAGAATGTGTATCTTTTGGACGCGGAATACCTTGGTTTCGGCAAAGCCGGATACCAGGAAGTCGATAGCCGTCCTCTGCTGCTTTCGATTCTTTTTGCGGGCGTCTTCAAAATCTGGCACAGCGACTATGCGGCCCTGACAGTTGCCGCACTGCTGAATGCGCTTGGTCCGGCATTCCTTTATCTGGCCGGAAAGAGAATTGCGAGCAAATCTGCGGCGGCAATTGCGGCGCTGCTGCTTGCTTTCGGTCCGTTCTTTGTGGGGGCGTGCCCGGACGGTTCGGGCGGCATTGTTTCAAATTGCAATGGGCACAGCCTGCTGACTGACTGTCCCGCGTTGACGTTGATTTTGCTTTCGTTTTGGCTGCTGGTGCGTGCCGTCCAGAGGCAGACGGATTTGCGGTTTGCTCTTGCCGGATTCAGCATGGCGATGGCTGTGCTTATGCGATTCGGATCGCTGTCGAGCGTTGGCATGCTGGCGCTTCTGGTTTTTGCCGCGGATCGAAAGGTGAGGGCAGTGGTGGCTTGCGCGGCTGGATTCGTGCTGGGGATTGGGCCGTATCTCGGCTGGTCGCGCTTGGAATATGGCGGATTTCTTGAGACGTTTCGCAATGGTTGGTATAGCCTGGGCGGGCCTGCGGAGCCGTTTCCCTATTATTTGATGATTTTGCCCGCTATGATTTCGTGGCTTGCGGTTGCGGGGTTGGCTCTGTGGGGCGTGCGCAGAGGGTGGGGTTTATGGATAGTGGGGAAGCGGCAGGAGACGAGCGCCGGGATTGAGACGGTTTTCAATAGGCAACGAATCCAGTGGGAAGGCTTCCTTTGGCTTTGGGCGTTGGCGGTGATGATTTTCTTTAGCAGCTTGAGCCATAAGGAGTCGCGGTACTCCATTCCGGTTGCGCCGCCGCTGCTTTTGCTGGCGGGGATCGGGCTTAGCTGGCTGGTGGAATTCAGACGGAGAAATGCTCGAACCGTTGGTGGGCTGGTTCTTGCAGCGGCGCTGCTGTTTACGTTTTCGCCGGACCGTCATCGATTCGATACGGGGTTCTTCGACCCTGTGGTGTCGGAGGAGATGACGGTTTCGGAGTTTCTCAAGCAGAACCTGCCACAGTCGACCGTACTCTATGCCAACCAGAACTATCCGGACTTTGCTTACTACTCGGACATGACGGTGAACGATTTGCCGGAGAGTGGCGACCAGTTATATGACGCGCTGAAGCATTTGCCGGCGGGCGGAATTCTGATCGCATACAAAAGGAAGCCGGGGGACGAATTTTTGCAGGAGCCACCGCTGGAGGTGCTGGACGCCGATCCGCACTTCAGCCGGTGGCGGGAGTTTCCTAGCCTGGTGCTGTATAGGTGCAGATGACAGGTTACAGATGACAGACGCTCTTGTTGGTTGCGGGAGCCCGTTCGCAGGAGGGCGTCAGGTCATCATTGATGGTTTGACGGCATGGGATTGCGTGGTATTCTGCGCGTGTGTCAGCTACCGCAATAGCTCTGAAGACGAAAACTCGCCGGCATACCGCCCTGGTGCGGGTGACGCATTGGCTGACGGTGACTGCGTTCTTTGCCCTGCTGATTACCGGGGTCGAGATCGTGATTTCTCACCCGCGGTTCTATTGGGGCGAGACGGGCAATGTGAACATGCAGCCGCTGTTCTCGTTGCACATTCCATCTTCGCGGGATACGGTGCCGACCGGCTACGGCTACGTGATGCCGGATCAGAACGGATGGAGCAGGGCACTGCACTTTCAGGCTGCATGGGTGCTGGTGCTGACGGGACTGGTTTACGGAATCGCGAGCCTGGTCAACGGCCATTTCAAGAAGGACCTTTTGCCGGCGCGAGGCCAGCGAACGGGGCACGCAATCTGGGAAGTGATTGCGAAGTATCTGCGGCGCGCGCCTATCGATGATGGGGATGCGTACTCGTACAACGCGGTGCAACGGATCGCTTATTTGGCGGTGATTTTCATTCTGATTCCGCTCGTGATCTGGACGGGGCTGGCGCTTTCTCCGGCGTTTAATGCTGCATTTCCGACGGGGGTCAATGCGCTGGGTGGGCGGCAATCGGCACGCACGCTGCACTTTTTCATTTCCGGATTTCTGGTGATTTTCCTCGTGGCCCACGTTACGATGGTCTATCTTTCGGGCTTCAGGACTCGCATGCGGGCAATGATTACAGGTCACGCGACGGCGCCACCGGAGGGCTTATGACGAACATCTCGCGACGCAAGCTGATCACAGGCGGACTTGCTACAGCGGCGGGCGTTGGCGGCCTGACCGTGGCTGCGCGGATGGCCAGGCGGTATGGCCTGGTTCCTCCCGACCATTGCGGAGTCTACGGGCCCGGCGAGACGATGAACTACGGAGTTCAGAGGCTTCTCACGCGTCAATCATTGGCACGCGAGTTTCCGCGCACCATGATTTCAAAGACGCCGTTCGCCAATGCGGTTGCGCCTCCCAACGATCTCTTCAAGAAGCTTCAACCGAACGGGTTCTCTGCCTGGCGGCTTTCGGTGGGCGGAATGGTGGCCCGGCCGGGTTCGTTTTCGTTGTCCGATCTGAAGAGCATGGCCGTGCGCAGCCAGATTACCGAAGTCGCGTGCGAAGAGGGCTGGTCGTATATCGCGGAATGGATTGGGACGCCGCTCTCTGAGGTACTGAAGGAAGTCGGCGTGCTGCCGCAGGCGCGCTATGTGGCTTACATTTCTACGGAAAAGTACTCGTGGGACAGCCTCGATCTGGAGGAAGCGCACCATCCCCAGACGCTGCTGACCTGGGGGATGAATGATGGCGATCTGCCGGTGGGATTTGGCGGCCCGCTGCGCATGCGGGTGCCACGCCAACTCGGTTACAAGAGCGTGAAGTACGTAATTCAATTGACGGTGACCGACTCGATGAAGGGGTTCGGAAAGGGGCTGGGCTCTACCGATCCGGAATATGGCTATGCGTGGTATGCGGGGATTTAACAGATTACAGATGACTGATTACAGATGACAGTGACGCCATTGAACAGTGTGCAGTGGACAGTAGGCGACCTCCTTCCCACCCCCGGCCATCCCAGGTAACAGGCGGATGACAGGGAAGATGGGGTACCCCCCTCCCCCCCCTCATTTCAGTAATTTGTTTGTTTTCATCGAGTTACTGGTTTTGGGTGTCCGTAAGCATGACATAACAAAGGGGTTATTGGCATATATGACATAACAAAGGGGTTAGAGGGCGCCTGCGGTGCGGCAGCCGGTCGCGGGAGGCTGGCACGGGTTGGTTCGCCTATTCGAAACGCCATAAATCCATTGTGCGCTGAAGGTGCGTAATTATCGGCAAAACGATCACAGATTACAGGAGATAGATGACAGATGACAGTGGGTGCCGGGTCCCCCCTCCCCCCCCTCATTTCAGTAATTTGTTTGTTTTCATCGAGTTACTGGTTTTGGGTGTCCGTAAGCATGACATAACAAACGGGTTATTGGCATATATTACATAACAAAGAGGTTAGAGGGTGCCTGCCATGCGGCAGAGGCTCGCGGGAGGCTGGCACGGGATTGGTCGTCCATTTGAGAATCCATGAATCCATTGTGCGCTGAATGAGGGTAATTATCGGCAAACCGGCTGGATGTTTTTTGGGGTGAATCATGCCGTTCTTACAGGACCCAGGATCGCGCGTAATGATGCAGTCCGGAGATTGACAACCGAAACCGCCGCCCGGCCAACCAGAATTGCTGTGAATATGTATATTTCCCCAATTACTAATTACGCCAATTACCCAGCTGGAATATCGGCCGGCTTCTTCAGTTTACTTTGACCGTCTGAAAGGTTGACTCGCTCCGCAGTTTCGCTGTATGTTAGGGCACCCATCGAGAGTGGATCCCCTTTCCGTCTTTGCCCAGCCAATAGTCAAATGATTTTTCTCGATCGAGTTCGTGGACTGCTCAACAGGTTTGCCGCGACGGGCGTGCCTCACGGCACGTCAGCGGTCGACCGCGATCAAGAAGGAGCAATTCAGCCGGATTCCCATCTGCACAAATACTGGGCGTTTATCAGCTACAGCCATCACGATCGCCGCATTGCCCGGTGGTGCCACGAGGCGTTGAGCCGACAACGGGTGCCGCGCAGGCTGCGAACGCTCGTCCAAGGCGGGTCGAGCTATCTTTCTCCCATTTTCCTCGACGAAGAGTCTATCTCCGCAGCGCCCGTTCTCAGCGCTGAACTCAGGTCAGCTTTGAAGAGTTCCAGGCACCTGATCGTCATTTGCTCCCCGTTTGCGGTTGCCTCAAGCTACGTCAGCGATGAGATTCGATATTTCCAATCCCTCGGCCGGAGCGACCGCATTCTCTGCCTGGTCGCCTCGGGCGTGCCTAACGCTGCCGACGAGGGTCAGCCTCACCTGGAATGTTTCCCGGAACCGTTGCGAATTCGCGCTCAAGGAGGGGGGAGCGAACCTATTCCCGCAGCAGAGAGGCCGCTCGCTGCTGTCCTGGGCGATGAGACGCGGGAAGAGAAAGCGCACGCCATCCGTCAGATTGTAGGCGGCATGCTTGGGGTCTCTGAATCCGCCGTTCGTCTCATGGATCAGCGTCGCAAGGTGGCGCTCGGGGCAACGGCTCTGGCGGTCGCGGCGGTGGTGGCTTTGCTGCTCACCGCGTTTGTCATACCGTGGCGAACCTACTCGCGTCAGTATGCTCGACGGCTGGGCACCTGGCAAGAGGTAGACACAATCGGCAGCGGGACCGCCGCAAAGCTCGACCAGCATTACGAATTCGTCCGCCGCGGCTTTCTGGGCAAACCAACATCGGTGCGCATCGCCAACGGCTTTGGCCGTTGTACCAAGACGGGCATGCATGATGTTCTCCACCAGACTTTCGACAATCCCTGCAACACCTCCAGAGCGTGTGAAGCTCGATTTACCTACACGCAAAGCGGCGACGTCGAATCGGAGGAACTATTCGACCAGTACGGTACGCTCCTGGAAACCTTGCGTTACACCGATCCGAGCGTGGCCCTCTTCACCCAGGCTGGATTCGGATGCAGCCAGTCCCGATCCGGAGTCAGCTACGTACGATTTGAACGTTACTCCGATAGCAGCGGACCGAATGCGAAACTCGACAAGAAAGTCACGTTTTGGGGCATGGATAAAGGCTCTCCAGAGCCGCAACCGCGCGTAAACAGCGACGGCGCTTATGGTATCGAGTTCGAATATGGACCCGGCGCACGAGTTTCCAAGCTCAGTTTCCTGTCTGCCGACGGGGCACATCAGACCGGCCGCGGCGGGTACGCCTCGGTCGCCGTTGAGTACGACCGCAATGGTGAAATTGCAGAGCAGAAGTTTCTCTCGCCTTCCGGACAACCCGTCACTACCAGTCGGGGTTACGCAACCATCCACAGAACGTTGGATGAATACAGTCGACCCTTCTCCGGAACCTACCTTGATCTGAGCGGAAAGCCGGTCGATGCCTCGCCTGGATATGCCACCATACGTTGGCAAAATGGGACTCACGGCGAAACTCTGACCGAAGAGTACTTCGACGCGGAGGGCCATCCCACGACCAGCACGAACGGCTATGCGGGCCTGCGGGCCGTCTATGATTCTCGCGGTAACGAAAAGCAAGAATGCTATTTTGACACTGCCGGCAAGCCCACTACGAGCAGCAAGAAGATCGCTGGTTTCTACTCGGCATTCGACTCCTGGGGCAATCCCATCAACGTCCAGAACTTTGGCATCGACGGTAAACCTGCATTTAACGACGAGGCTTACGTCAGTGAGCAGACCACCTACGACAATCTGGGCAATCCGATCGAACACCGTTTTCTCGGACTCAAGGGTGAGATCATTCGAGCAAAAGACGGATGGGCCATCGTTCGCCAGCGCTTCAACGATCACAATCGCAGGATTGACGTACAGTATTTCGACCCCCTCGGCGCACCCACCTTGAGCAGCGACGGCTACGCCGAGTTTCGAACTGAATATGACGAAAATGGGAACGACACAGGGGATCTGAGTATCGGCCTTGATGGATTGCCAACGTTAGACAACACGGGTGTTTCTAGAAGAGTTCGCAAATACAATGATCAGGGTCTCGAAGTCGAGGAACGCGATTTCGGCCTGAACGATCGGCCAGCCGCAACCAATTACGGGGGCGATGTGTCGGTTGGGCGGTTCGAATACGATCCACTCGGCCGGCTCATCGAGACCTCATACTTCGACGCCGATGGCCATCCTGCGGTCAATGCGGACAACTACTCTTCTTTTGTGACAAAGTTTGATGAAAAGGGCCGGGAAACTGAATACGCCTATTTCGGGGCGGATGGTCAGCCGACGAGGAACAAGGACGGCAATTTCGTGATGCGCCACGAGTTCGACGACAGGGGCAATGTCGTTCTTGAGGAGTACCTTGATCCCAGCGGTGCACGTGTCCTATCGCGCATGGGCGCCGCTGCCGGCAAGTTGCAACCCGACAGGCTTGGAAACGTGCTCGCGGCCCGGTACCTGGGTATTAGCCTGGAACCGGTGCTCGCCACCGCGGACGGCGTCGCGGGCTGGAACTCCACGTACGACGAAAAGGGACAACAACTCAGTACTGAGAAGGTCGGCCTGGATGGCAAGCCGGTTGCCGGGCAGGACCAGGTGGTGCGCACCACATCCAGATATAGCCCGGTGGGCGATCTCGTCGAGCGCCATTTCCAGGCAGCCGACGGCACGCCGTTGCTGAGCTCGGATGGTATCGCCGGCTGGATATCGAAATACAACGATCGTCACCAGGAGGTGGAAAGAACGTTTCTCGATACTCAGGGAAACCCTGTGGTTAGTCCCAATCTTCATTACGCCACCTGGCGAGAAAACTACGATGATCGCGGACGGGTCTTCGAGATGAGTTACTTCGGTTTGGATGGGCGCTTGACGCTGGAGCGGGACGGATATGCAATCGTAAGAACCGTTTACGACAGTCGCGGCAACTTAACGGAAGATAGCTTCCTTGATGAGACCGGCCAGCCTGCTCACCTGAAGCAAGCTGCCAAAGCCGTCTATACCTACAACAAGTATGGTTGGCAAATCGAGCGGCGGTTCTACGGAGTTGACGGCCAATTGATCAAGAACCCGACATCCGGACGCGCCATTGTCCGCTCACAATATGACGATGCGGGACGTATTACATCGGAGACGTCGTTCGACGAACATGACGCTCCCGTCGACCGGATCGATTTGAAATACTTCAAGAGAGCCACGACCTACGATCAGACCGGGAAGGCATCTGAAGTCTGCACCACCACACGCGGCCGGGTCATCAGCCCATGTCCAAAAGAGAATTGACGGGAAAGTGCCAGGGCGACCAATCTTCTCCCGAGAAACGCTGATACAAACTCGAAAGTCTGCGGGATAACGCTCAATCGCCAAAATAATCAATGGGCTATTGCAGCACCCTACGCGGCCATGGCCTGGGCTAGCCTTCTCACGGTTAATACTGTGATGTCGTCTTCCTGGCCGAAGGTTTTGGCGCTGTCGGCTATGTAGAAGGCGGTTTGGTTGCTCAGGTTGTGGACGCGGTCGAAGCCGAAGAGTTCACCGTTGGGATGGCGGGCTTCTACTACGCCGTCGGACATGAGCAGCAGGCGGTCGCCGGGGTGGAGATAGAGGCGAATCTCTTCATAGGTATTGTCGGCAAGGACGCCGAGGGGCAGGCCGCCGGGAATGTTTACTTCCTGGCTGTTGAGATAGGGCGGCAGGTGGCCCGCGTTGGAAAGCACCACTTCACCATTGGCGGCGAAGAAAGCGGCCTGGCAGGTGGTGAAGCTTTCACTGCCGGTGAGAACGCGGTTGAGGGATTCGAGAATTTTGGCCGGGCTGCGTTCAGCGGTGCGGCGCATGGCGCCCATGAGCATGGAGACGTTCATGGCGGCTTTGAGGCCGTGGCCGGCGACGTCGCCAATGACGACGAGCAGGCCGCCGTCGCTGGTGGGCTGGACATGGAAGAAGTCGCCGCCGACCTCGGTAGCGGGGTTGTAGACGGAGTCCACTTCAAAGCCGG
This sequence comes from Occallatibacter sp., assembly GCA_050013695.1. Taxonomy (GTDB): domain Bacteria; phylum Acidobacteriota; class Terriglobia; order Terriglobales; family Acidobacteriaceae; genus Telmatobacter. The sequence continues at coordinate 46,001 of JBEKET010000022.1, read as the reverse complement.
GGGTGAGGAGCTGCTCGTGGGGAATCATCAGTTCCTGAACGCTGCGGGCGGCGGCTAGTTCGCTGGAGACGCGTTCCTGATCGCGGTGGATGCGGAGGAAGCGGACGAAGATGATGAGGACAATGACGAGGATTCCGGTGAAGTCGGCGATAGAGGCGAAGTGGATGGGGATGGGGCCGGCCTGAAGGGTGAGCGGGGAATGATATTCGACGCCTCCCCAGTCGCTCTTGGCCGCGGTGAGAATGGGCTCGATGATGCCGACCAGGCTGAGCAGGAGCGGAATGAGAAGCAGGCCGGCCTCAAAGTTGCGTTTGATGGTGGCAACGATGAGGGTGGTGAAGATGAATACCATCCATCCCAGGATCCAAAGAAGACTGCCCATGGCGACGACGGCCAGCAGCACTCCCATGACCGCACTGTGGCCAACGAGGAGCAGCCCGGGTGCGATGCCGGCGAGGATGGGCGCGGTCCAGCGGAGCAGGAGAATATACCAGCGGCGGCGCAGGGCAAGGAAAGCTATCAGGAACTCGAAATAGAGGTAGCCGGAGATGGCGGCGAGCTGCAGGACCAGTGCCGCATACCAAATCTGGCCGATGAGGGCAGAGCTTCCGGCGAGGTCGACATAGCCAATGGGGGCCTGCACCAGTTCATAAAGGGCCAGCCACAGGTACTCGTTGTGGCCTTTTTGGGTGAAAAAGAGCGCCAGCAGGAAGAGCGCCAGGACGGTGAGCAGGATGGCGTTGACCAGACGGGGCAGGCGCTCGAAGAGGCTGTGAATGTACCAGAGCTCAAGGGATCGGTTGAGGTCGGCGGGGTTGCCGAGGCGCAGGGTGCGGCCGTTGAAGAAGCTGGTGTAAGACCGGAGGCCGACGGGAATATAGATGCTGCGGAGCACGAGGGTCAGCGAGGTCTGGTCCGAAGAAATATTGAGGTTGTAGATGCGGGAGATGGGCTGGTAATGCTCGGGGGCATCGCCATGCGGACCTTCGGGGCGGATTGGCTTGCCGTTGGCGAAGACGTCGACGCCGAGGCTCGAGGAGCTGGAGGTGATGGCTGTGCTTTTGGAAACAGGCAGCTCGATGAGCAGGGCGATGGGGCCGTGGTTGGGGGCCAGTTGAATATGGAGGCGGAACCAGGAGGACATTTTGGATTTGGAGCCGGAGTTGTCGTCCGGGTCCGAATCGTCATCGTCATCATGCTTGGGGGACTTGGCGGAGCGGCTGGAGGGATGGTCCCCGTTAGGTTGGTCCTGGTCGGGGACGTCGGCGAAGGACTCGGTGGCGTTGCGGACGGCCCAGGCGGAGTCGTCGAAGGTGGGATTGGCGGCAGATCGGTCAGCGGTGTTGCCGACGCGCCAGCCTTTGTCGAGGACCAGCGGGGAGCCGAGACTGGTGGCATCGATGATAGTTACGGGGGTTGGTGCGGCGTCAGAGGGAGGCGGAGCCTGGTGTTGGGGGTGGAGGAGATTGTGGAGGGCTGAGTGATGTGGCGGGGCGGTCTGCGCGCCGAGTTGCAACGCACAGCACAATGCGACGGCGGCCAATCCAAAGATGGTCTTGCGCAAGGCTCCTCCGCGATCTGCTTGCACTTCACTTTAATTCAGAAGAGTGCAACCTCCAAGTGATACGTTTCGGAGCGTGTTTGCGTTCGAGATTACCGGGAACTGGTGAGCGGGGGCGAAGGGAATAGGCTGACCGGCGGAAATATTCTTCCCATGTGATGCCCAACAGGAGGATACTAGCGTCTAAACAGTGGAGCGAAGCGGGGTGAACGGCGACCCGCGCTGGAGGTCAGGCATGAGGGCACATTTCACAGGTTCGAGGGCGGCGGCGGTGGTTGGCTTGTCGCTGGCTCTGGCTACTGGAATCTGGGCACAATCCCCGCAGCCCAGCACGACGCCGGCTAGCACGCCGACCCAGACGGCATCAGAGGGACAGAAATCTCCTGGCACTACGGCGCCTGCCGGTACGACCGCTCCGCCCAGTGCAACTGCGCCCACCAGTGCGACCACGCCTGCGAGCGCGACTGGAGCGGGAAGTAACGCGCCGTCGTCAACTCCGCCGACTGCTCAAGCGCCGGGTGCGACGCCAGTGGGTGGGGACACGCCGCAAACTACAACGCCGGGCTCGACAACGGGGAAGCCGCCGGCGCCGGGAACGACACCGGTTGGCGGCGATACGCCCGCGGCGGCGGTTGATCCGGAAAAGGTAGTTGAGCCGGGCAGCCAGAAAATCAATGTGAAGCCGGGGAGCATTGACGATGTGAGCGCGGTGGGCAACCGGGATATCGGCGCGCGCGGCATGGGCAACTGGTATTCAGTGGACACCGAGATCAAGATGGGGAAGATGTACGCCTCGGAGATTGAGAAGAGCTCGAAGTTCATCACCGACCCAACCATTAATGAGTATGTGAATCGCGTGGGCCAGAACATCGTGAAGAACTCCGATTGCAAGGTTCCGTTCACGATCAAGGTTATCGACTCCGACGAGATTAACGCGTTTGCTCTGCCGGGCGGCTTCTTCTATGTGAACTCCGGGCTGATTCTGAATGCAGACGAAGAGGCGGAGCTGGCCGGCGTGATGGCGCACGAAACTGCTCACGTCTGCGCACACCACGCGGTGCGCGAGCAGACGCGGATGAATTACACGCAGATCGGCATGATTCCGCTGATCTTCATCGGCGGCTGGACGGGGTACGGGATTTATGAGGCGGCGTCGATCGGCGTGCCGATCACGTTCCTGCACTTCTCGCGCGAGTTCGAGGCGCAGGCGGATTACCTGGGCGTTCAATATATGTATCGGGCCGGGTATGACCCGCAGGCGTTTATCAGCTTCTTTGAGAAGGTGCAGGCGCTGGAAAAGCGGAAGCCGGGCATGGTGGCCAAGGCGTTCAGCGACCACCCGCAGACTCCGGATCGGATTCTGCATTCTCAGGAAGAGATTGCGCGGATTCTGCCTCCCAGGGACGAGTACACGGTCACGACTTCGGAGTTCGACGACATCAAGGCCCGGCTGGCGCGGATTGAGAACAAGCGCAGGCTTGTGGACTCGAAGGACAAGAACAAGCCGTCGCTGCGGCGGGCGAGCACGGGGAACGATCCGAATTCGACCAACCCGAGTTCGACTGATCCGAGTGATCAGCCGACGCTGCACAGGCGTGAGGATCAGAATCTCAGGGCTCAGAATTAGAAGACTCCAAGGATAGGGGAGGCAAGCCGGGGGCGATTTGGCCTCCGGCTTGCTTGTCTATGGGCAGCAGATTGCTTCAACTCCTGGGAGGGCCTGAGTGCGAGGCCCTCATTTTTTTTCTGGGGAGTGGGCTGGAGGAGTTCAATTGCGCGGGTGTGCACCATCTGTCCTAACAGCCCTATGGATTGGGTGCGAGCTGCGAGGGAGCACAACTGGCTGGGTTTGGGGTCTGAACGGGACGAAAAGGGCGAAGCTTTGGAGAAGCGGAAAGCCGATGAATTTAGGGTAACTGCCTGAAAATCCTTGAAATGACAGGTGAAACCGCGTTATATACAAGACTACCGGCACAGTTGCCGGAATCCACCTGTAGCATTTCTCCCCTCAGGAGGTAGTTATGCGCAACGCCGCGGCCCGTTCCAACCTGCTGGTCCCCGAAGTACGCGAGGTCATGGACATTCGCCAGGCCTCCGACTACCTGGGCATCTCTCCGGACACGCTTTATAAATATGCTTCAGACGGGTTTGTGCCGGCGTTCAAGCTGGGCAACCGGTGGCGCTTCAAGCGCTCGCGTCTGGATGAGTGGATGGATCGGCAGTCGGATCTGCAGGCGGCGGATGTGGAGCTGGATCCGCATCAGAAGAAGCCGGTTAGGCCGGCGTTGTAAGGGCAGTGGTTAGTGGTAAGTGATTAGTCTTGCGTTGCGACTGACGAGGTGGTTGCGGCGCTCCGGGAGCAATTAAGAGACTGGGAAACTGCGCTGCCCGAAAAGTTCAATACTTGATAAAATAGAAGGAGTGGAGGCCAATATGGCTGTAGCGAGGATTCCTGTTCTTCCTCCTCACGCTATTGAGTTGAGCGAACGCCGGCGTGCCGTCGAGAATGCGGTCGCATCTCTGCGCATGGAAGCCCTGGAGCTTGATGAGGTTTCCAACCGGATACTAGATCGGTACGCATCGGGTGAATTCTCTCTTGACGAGATGAGTCGCCTGATCCACGCTCACACCGCCGCGATTGTTTAGCTCTCATGCCCCGCTATCGAGCAGGGATTGATCCGCATTTCGACGATGAGCATGGAATCCTTAAGAACCTGCCGGGGATAACGGACCAAGCCAAGCTTGACCAGTTTGAGGCTGCGGAAGCGGCCGTTGCAATGATTAGATTATCTTTCTTTCCGGTTCAAGGGTCCTTCGATACAGTTCACCTCAAGGAAATTCACAAGCGGATTTTTCAGACGATTTATCCGTGGGCAGGCGAGTTCCGCCAAGTGAACATCGAGCGATCGGGGTCCTATCCGTTTGCCGTAGTCCAATACCTGGAAGGAAATCTCAAAAGCAGCTTTGCAAAGCTCGCTACAGAAGGCTATTTGAAGGGGCTTGACCGCGATGGTTTCGCGCGGCGTGCGGCATACTACCTAGGCGAATTAAATACCATTCATCCCTTTCGAGATGGCAACGGACGCACGCAGCGCGAGTTCATTCGGGAACTGGCTGTCAAGGCCGGTTACCAGGTCAGCTGGAATCGCGTCACGCGCGAGCAGATGATTGAGGCATCGATCGAAAGTCACAATCTGGGAAGGAATGGAGCCTTTGCTGAACTCATAGGCTTGGCAATTGAGCCGGTGAGGCCGGCGTTGTAGAGGCAGTTGTAAGTCATAAGTTGTCAGTTTTGGCGCTGCGGGTGGCAAGTTGGCTGCGGCTTCCGGATAGGCCCTTAAGAGACCGGGAAACTGCGCTGCCACTCCAGTCGAGCGTCGGCGCTGATGGCTAACTCCTGCAATATATTGTCGAGAATCGCGTGACACTCCCACTCGGGTTTTCCGGTTTTCTCCGCTATGAGGGCTGTCATTTGGGCTTCCAATTTTGGAATGCGCTTGGCTTTCCAGGATTTGTCGGCGAGGGCTACCAGCAGGTCTTCGATTTGGATTGGATCAGAGTCTTTCCAGTTGCTGTGCGTCCAGGCGAAGCGGGCCAAGTCCGGAGACACACCAAGCTCCTTGAGTAGTTCAACGCCTCGGAGTTGATGCAGGTTTCCAGATTGGCTCAGCTCTTGGCGGTGTATGGCTTTGCCCAGGTCGTGGGTTGCGGCGCCAAAGAAGACTGCTTGTTCATCGAACATCAAAGATGGAAACTCGGCACGAAGCTTGGTGACCAGACTTCGCGCTGCGTCATGGACCAGGATGAGATGGGCGATCAGGCGTGGCGGGGCATTCGCCACTGAACATAGCTTGAGGGCTTCGATTGGGAATGGCGCGTATCGGTTTTCATGAAGCCGGTTGTGAATCATGTCGGGGTTGTTGCCTGCGTTCCTTCGTTTGCGTTTCTCATCGTAGCGCATGGTCGTCGCTCCTGGGAGCACCGGGGAAACTTGCAACTGACAACTTGCAATTCTTCGTCTGGCTTCTGTGGTTTATTCTCAACCAGTGGATCACTCACGCCGCATTGGGCTTCTTCGCCGCCGCTTGACTAAAGCCGGGCTTACCGGGCTTCTGGTTACTCATCTTCCCGACCTTCGCTACCTCTCTGGATTTACTGGATCGAGCGCTGCGCTGGCTGTTACTCGACGGGCGGCACGGCTCTTCACCGACGGGCGGTATTCGACCCAGGCTGCCGAAGAGGTGAAGGCGGCGCAGGTGGAGATAGTCGCCAAGTCGCCGGGGGGGGCGGCCCTGGAGTGGCTGGCGGCGCAGGTTGGGGTGACGTCCGCTGGATTTGATCCAACACACGCAACTGTTGCTGAGCTGGCGCGGTGGAAGTCGGCACTGCCATCGAAGTTGCGAAAGACGTTTCTGAAAGAGCTGGCTGCGCCGCTGGTGGAACCGCTTCGCAACGTTAAAGATGAGGCAGAGCTGGAGCTGATGGGGCGTGCGGCGCTGATCGGGTGTGAGCTTTTTGAGCACATGCTGGGCTTTGTACGGCCGGGATTGAGGGAGACCGAGGTTGCCGCGGAGCTTGAATACCAGGCGCGGCTCAAGGGCGCGGAGGGAATGTCATTTGAGACGATTGTGGCCTCTGGGGCGCGATCGGCGCTGCCGCATGGGCGAGCCACTGCTGCGCGGTTGCCCCGGAAAGGCTTCCTGACGCTCGACTTCGGTATAATCCTCGGAGGCTACTGCTCGGATATGACTCGTACCGTATTCCTTGGAAAGCCGGGGGCAAGGGAACGGGATGTTTACCAGGCGGTGCTGGAGGCTCAGGAAGCGGGAGTTGCCGCGGTGGGCCCGAATGTAAGCTGCGGGATAGTGGACGAAGCGGCCCGCGGCGTGTTGCGCAGGGCGGGATTGGCAGAGGCATTTACACACTCCACCGGTCATGGGGTCGGATTGGAGATTCACGAGCCGCCACGGATTGGCGCCGGACAGACAACCAGGCTGCTTCCAGGCATGGTTGTGACCATTGAGCCGGGAGTATACCTGGCGGGTCAGTTCGGGATTCGCATCGAAGATATGGTGGCAGTAACACGAACCGGAGGGCAGGTGCTGACACCGGCACCCAAGGCCCTGATTGAGCTCTGAGATGGAAAGCGCCGCGTATCCCCGCGCGCGGGAGAGTTAAGGAACGAATGAATCCACTGAATCCAGAAGATATTGACGATCTGAAGCAACTGATTGAGTTCCTGAAGGAACATCAGGTTGCTGAATTTGAATTGGACCGGGGCGATTTTCGCGTGCGCCTGAAATTCTCGCTACCGGAAGCCGCAGGGAGCGGAGTGACCGATCTTGCAAGCCTGCTGGCGAATGTGCGAGCGGCAGCACCAGCACCGGTTGCCGCTGGGCCGGTTGTTGCTGCCGCTCCCGCGCCTGCCGCACCGGCTGCCGATCCGAATGAGGGTCTGCACATCGTCAAGTCGCCGATTGTCGGCACTTATTATGGTTCGCCTTCTCCGGGTGCTTCACCCTTTGTTGCGGTCGGCGATCGCGTGGACAAGGGCCAGGTGATCTGCATTGTTGAAGCCATGAAGCTGATGAACGAGATCGAAGCCGACGCTGCCGGCGAGATTGCGAAGTGCTTTGTCTCCAACGGCCAGCCGATTGAGTTTGGCCAGCCGCTGTTTGCCATTCGGCAGGGGTGAAGAAGCTGGCGGAGTTAGCGGTGCTAGCCGAGTTAGCGGAGCTCGCACGGGATTCCACCATCAGCTTTAGTTGAGAGGCTTAAGGGATTTTTTCGAATGTTTCGGGAACAGAGCGTCAGGGCTAACCCCGCTAACTCCGCTAACGACGCTAGCTCCGCTTCAGAGGAAATGCATGTTTCGTAAGGTATTGGTTGCCAATCGTGGCGAAATTGCGCTGCGGGTTTTGAACGCCTGCCGGGAACTCGGCATTCGCACAGTCGCAGTGTATAGCGAGGCGGATCGCGACTCGCTGCATGTGAAGTTTGCCGATGAGGCGATCTGCATTGGGCCGCCTCGAGCTGCGGACAGCTATCTCAACGTGCCGGCGGTTATTTCGGCGGCGGAGATTGCCGATGTGGACGGGATTCATCCGGGCTACGGGCTGCTGAGCGAGAACGCCAACTTTGCCGAGGTTTGCCGCGCTTCAAACATCAAGTTCATTGGACCTCCGCCAGAGGTGACGCGGCTGATGGGCGAGAAAGAAAAAGCTCGCCAGGCGATGAAAAAAGCGAAGGTGCCGATATTGCCTGGTTCGGACGGCGTGATTGCTTCGGCCGAGGAGGCGCTGGAGTGGGCGAAGAAGGTCGGCTTCCCCGTGATTTTGAAGGCCAAGGCCGGCGGCGGCGGGCGCGGCATGCGGATTGTGCGAACCGGGGAAGAGCTACCGAACCTGTTTCACCAGGCTTATGGTGAGGCGGCGAATGCGTTTGGAAACGGCGAGCTCTACATGGAGAAATATATTGAGCGGCCGCGGCATATTGAGTTCCAGGTGCTGGCCGATGAGCATGGCAATGTGGTCTCGCTGTTTGAGCGCGAGTGTTCGATTCAGCGGCGGCATCAGAAGCTGATTGAGGAAGCGCCATCCTTGCAGGTGTCGCCGAAGATGCGCGAGGAAATCGGCAAGACGCTGTGCCGGTGCCTGAGCGATATCGGCTACCAGAACGCGGGGACGGTCGAGTTCCTGATGGATGCGGAGCGGCAACTGTACTTCATCGAGATGAACACGCGTATACAGGTGGAGCACCCGGTGACGGAGGCGATTACCGGTATCGACCTTGTGAAGGCTCAGTTGCGGATTGCGTCGGGCGAGCGGCTGGATACGATTTTGCCGGCGAAGCTCGAGATTCGCGGGCATGCTATTGAGTGCCGCATCAACGCGGAGCATCCGCAGAAGTTTACGCCTTCGGCGGGAAAGATTACTGCGTTCAACGTGCCGGGCGGGAACGGGATCCGCGTAGATACGGCGCAGTATGCCGAGGGAGTGGTGCCGCCGTACTACGACTCGCTGATTGCCAAGCTGATTGCGTATGGGGTGGACCGCGACGAGGCGATTGTGAGGATGCAGCGGGCGCTGGGGCAGTTTGTGGTGCAGGGAATTGAGACTTCGATCTCGCTGCATGAGAAGATTTTTGCCGATGCGGGGTTTAGGGCGGGCGAGTTCGACACTGGGTTTATGGAGCGGTTTTTGGCGAAGAAAGCGGAGTGAACTGGCCGCAAGCCTGCTCAAGATGATTCAATAGGCGGTTGGAAGCGAGGGATTGGTTTGAAGACTCTCCTGCGTTCGACCGCTTTTCTGTTTCTCCTGCTTATTTTGGCTCGAATTGCCGCGGCACAGGGCACTGTGGACTGGCCTGTCTACAATGGCGGGGCTGACGGAGATCATTACTCGCGTCTGGCGCAGATCAATCGGACCAATGTGCAACGGCTTAAGGTGGCGTGGACCTTCGATACCGGAGAAATTGGGGGACTGCAGGACAACCCGCTGATTGTGAGGCGGACGCTCTACGCGTATACGCCGACGCAGAAGATTGTTGCATTGGACGCGGCGACGGGGAAGCTCATGTGGAAATTTGACTCCGGGATTGTCGGCGAGCAACCCGCGAGGGGCATGGCGTACTGGAGCGATGGGAAGCAGGGGCGGATACTGGCCGGGGTGATGAATTTCCTCTACTGCCTGGATGCGGAGACTGGGAGGCCGATTGCGTCATTTGGAGAAGCGGGACGGATTGATCTGCGAAAGGAGCTGCGTGGGGATTATGAGCGGCAATCCATTTATCTGACTACGCCTGGGATCGTTTACAAGGACCTGATCATTGTGGGAGGGCGGAATCCGGAGACGCATCCGGCGCCGCCGGGGGATGTTCGGGCATTCGATGTGCGGACGGGAAAGCTGCGCTGGAGCTTTCATACCATTCCGCATCCGGGCGAGCCGGGCTACGAGACATGGCCGGCGGAGGCGTGGAAGACGGCCGGCGCGGCGAACAACTGGGCCGGGATGGCGCTGGATGAGAAGCTCGGGATTGTGTATGTTCCGACTGGATCTGCGGTGTTCGACTTCTATGGCGGCGACCGTGTGGGAGACGATCTCTACGCCAACACGCTGCTGGCGCTGGACGCATATACCGGAAAGCGGCTTTGGCATTTTCAGGGAGTTCATCACGACATCTGGGATCGGGATTTTCCGGCGGCTCCGGCGTTGTTTACTATCCAGCGCGACGGAAAGGCGGTTGACGCGCTGGCACAGACCACCAAGCAGGGGTATCTCTACTTGTTTGACCGGGTGACAGGGCAGCCGCTGTTTCCGATTCACGAGGTTCCCTACGCGGCGAGCACGGTGCCCGGCGAGGTGACCTCAGCGACACAGCCGTTGCCGGATGCGCCTGAGCCATTTGCGCGGCAGCGGTTGACGGAGGAGATGCTGACTACGCGAACTCCGGAGGCGCATGCATGGGCGGTGAAGGAGTTTCGGACATTCATCAGCGATGGGCGGTTTGTGCCGCTGGCCGTGGGCAGGCAGACGGTGGTTTTCCCGGGGTTTGACGGCGGGGCGGAGTGGGGTGGGCCGGCGATTGACCCTGAGGCGGGCATCCTTTATGTGAACGCGACGGAGATGGCGTGGACCGGCGGGCTGGTTGCGGCGGCGCATGGCGGAGGCCTGGGAGCACAGGTTTACGAGAGCCAATGCGCGGTTTGCCATGGGACGGACCGGAAGGGTGCGCCACCTGATTTCCCATCGCTCGTGGACGTGGACAAGCGGCTGACGGCGGAGAAGATTAGAAATGTGACTCGAAATGGGACAGCGCGGATGCCGGGTTTCCCGGGGATCGACGACGCGCAGATGGACGCGCTGCTGCGCTACCTGGGAGGGGACAAGGATGCCGCAGCGAAGGAGTTGTCTGGGGATTATGCGCAGGAGCAGTACGCTTTTACCGGCTACCGGAAGTTTCTTGATCCGGATGGGTACCCGGCTATCGCGCCGCCATGGGGCACGCTGAATGCTATCGACCTGACGACGGGGAAGTACCTTTGGAAGATTCCGCTGGGGGAGTACCCGGAGCTGGCGCGCAATGGGATGAAGAATACCGGTTCCGAAAATTATGGCGGGCCGGTTGTGACGGCGGGCGGGGTGGTTTTCATTGGAGCCACGATCTATGACCGCAAGTTTCGCGCCTTCGACAGTGGGACCGGGAAGCTGCTGTGGGAGGCGGAATTGCCTTTTGCCGGGGTGGCGACACCGTCGACGTACCTGGTCAATGGAAGGCAGTACGTGGTGATTGCGGCGAGCGGCGGGAGGGATAAGAAGGGGCCGCAGGGCGGTGCTTATGTTGCGTTTGCGCTGGAGCGGTAACCGGGCTTCGGTGGCTTCAGAGAGCTCAGGATCTGCCTGTGGATAAATATTCTCTTTTTCTTCGCCTATTCATGCAAATTTGCGCTATGCTTATCTCGCAACATTGGAGGTTGCACTATGGACTTTCAAAACGAGTTGATTGTTGAATACGATCGCGAAGCCGCAACAACCCGCAAGATTCTCGAAGCGATTCCGGCGGATGTTGACTGGACCTATAAACCCAACCCTAAGTCGATGGCTCTGGGACGTTTGGCCGGACATGTGGCCGAGACGACCGGGGAATGGGCACTTCACACGCTGACTCAGGACAAACTGATCTTTGAGCCAGGCCACAATTTTGAACAGTATGTACCTGCGTCGAAAGAAGCGCTGCTGGAACGCTTTGACCGGGAGGTTCCGCAGGTGAAGGCCGCGCTGGTGAATCTGCCGGCAGACAAGTGGGATGAGAAGTGGCAGATGGGCGCCAATGGGCAAGTCTGGATTGACGACACCAAGTACAGGGTGTGGCGTATCTGGGTGATCAGCCACCTGACCCATCACCGGGCGCAACTGGGGGTTTACCTGCGGGCGCTGGGATACAAACTTCCCGGGACTTATGGGCCGTCGGCGGATGAAATGTGAAGAAGCAGGGAGTAGGGAATAGGGAATAGTTTGAAGCCCGGGTGCGAAGGGACTGCGAATCCAAGTGCTGTGGAGTCAAATCTTTGCGGGTTTGCTGACCACTGATCACTGACAACTGACGACTGGTTCAGCTACGCTGAACCTATGGCTTATTCATTTCCTAAGATTTACCCCATTCTGGATTCATCGGTGATTCCGGTTGAGGGGCGGGCAGAGTTTTTGAAACGGCTGGGAGAGTCACTGGCGCAGGCTGGGGTGACGCTGCTTGAGTATCGGAACAAGAATGGATCGGAATCGGAGATTGTTGCGGACGGTGCGATTCTGCGCACGGCGCTGCCAGCGGGAGACGTGAAGTTGATTCTTGATGATCGAGTTGATCTTGTTGATCGGCTTGGATTTGACGGCGCGCATGTGGACGGGGGCGATCTGTCTCCGAGCGAGGCGCGGCGGGTTTTGGGATCGGGCCGAATTGTGGGGACATTTGGCGGTAGCGAGGCCCTGGTTCGCGGGGTTCTGAACGAGCCGGCGGATTATTTCTCGATTGGCCCGGTTGGGGAGACGCGGACCAAACAGACGGCGAAGGCGCCGATTGGGGCGGAAGGGGTTCGACTGCTGCGCGCTGAGGCTGGAAACTGGCCGGTGCTGGTGGCGGCGGGCGGGGTTACGCTGGCCAACGCGGCGGCGGTTCTGGCGGCCGGGGCGGATGTGGTGGCAGTTTCGGAGGCGCTGTTTCGGAATGCCGATCCGGCTGGGGAGTTTCGGCGGTGGATGGTGGAGTTGGGGTGAGGCTGTCTTGGAGGGTTTGTTTCCCGCCCTTTTCGCCAAAACAAAGTGAAAGAATGGGGCACGCGGCGGTCTCAGCCGGGAGGATGCAGAGAACATCCCTCAGAGGCTAAAGCCCATAACATTTTAGGGCAAATGTGGCCCGGCTAAAGCCGGGCCCTTTGAAAACAGGGCGAGGACAAGGGCGAACGCCATGGCGAAGAATTGTCCGAAAATTGGACACTTTAAGAAAACTACAGACAAGATCGCTTAAATCCGTTAAAACTTTGAATACGTGACAACCCCAGGTAACCTTCCAAACTCAGAGACAGACACAGCATCCAGCTCGCCCAAGATGGTGGAGAGCCTCGGCCTGTTCAGCTCAACGGCGCTGGTGATCGGATCCATGATCGGGTCCGGCATCTTTATTGTGGACGCCGATATTGCCCGCGGCACAAATTCTCCGGCGCTGTTTCTGGGCGCGTGGGTGGTCACGGCCATCCTGACCATGATTGGCGCGCTCAGCTATGGCGAGCTGGCCGCCATGATGCCCAAGGCCGGTGGCCAGTATATTTACCTGCGCGAGTCGCTGGGGCCGCTGTGGGGATTCTTGTACGGATGGACGCTGTTCATGGTGATCCAGACGGGAACCATCGCGGCGGTCTGCGTGGCGTTTGGCAAGTTTCTGGGCGTGTTTTTTCCGGCGGTTTCGACGACGCACTGGCTGTGGCATATTGCCAAAATTCCGGCGATTCCATTTGGTCCGATGGTGCTGGGAAATATGGATATCGGCCTCAGCACGGCCAACCTCACCGCGATTGTGATCGTCTTCTTCCTGGCGATTGTGAACATTTTCGGCGTGCGGTTGGGATCGCTGATTCAGGACGTTTTTTCAACGGCCAAGGCGCTGTCACTGGCGGCGCTGGTCGTGCTTGGGTTTGCGGTAGGGATTAACGCGACGGCTTGGAATGCCAACTTCGGCTCGGGCCTGAGCGAGTTCTGGAAAAATGCGGGATGGAGTTCGATGCACCCGGTGCAGGTGGGTGTGGGCGGACCGATGGTGCTGGTGAACATGGCGGTGATCCTGGCGGTGGTGCAGGTGGGGTCGCTGTTCTCGTCCGATGCGTGGAACAACATTACTTTCACGGCCGGGGAAGTGAAGAATCCGAAGCGGAACATTCCGCTTTCGCTGGTGCTGGGGACTGGATTTGTGCTGACGGCGTACTTCCTGGCGTCGCTGGTTTACCTGCTGGTGTTGCCAATGCACGGCGACCCGAACGGCGCGACGGTGATGGCGCGGGGCATTCAATATGCGTCTGAGGACCGGGTAGCGACTGCGGCGCTGGAGCAGATTTTTCACTCCGGCGGAGCGCAGATTATGGCCGCGGCGATCCTGATTTCAACGTTTGGCTGCGCGAACGGGCTGACGCTGGCCGGGGCGCGCGTCTACTACGCGATGAGCCGGGACGGGCTGTTCTTCAAGGCGGCAGGCCAGCTGCACCCGCGCTATAAGACGCCGGTGGCGGGACTGATGGTGCAGGCGGTCTGGGCGACATTCCTGTGCGTTTCGGGATCATACGGGCAGTTGCTGGACTATATTATTTTCGCGGTGCTGGTGTTCTACATTCTGACCATTGGCGGGCTGTTTGTGCTGCGATTCAAGCGGCCGGACGCGCCGAGGCCGTACAAGGCGCTGGGCTATCCGGTGCTGCCGGCGCTCTATATTGCGATGGCGGCATGGATTTGTATCGTATTATTGCGATACAAGCCCCAATACACGTGGCCGGGCCTGGTTTTGGTATTGCTGGGCATACCGGTCTATTTCTTGTGGTCGAAGCGATCGAGCCCCCAAGCTGAAGCCAAGTCAACTTCAATCTGAAAATCAACCGCTCAGGAGGAAGTCCTTCATCCATGTCCAGCCTTTTCCGCATTAAACCGATGTCGATGCTGACCGAGGAGTCTCGTGAAACCGGCGAACACACCCTCAAACGTTCACTCAGCGCGCTGAATTTGATTACGCTTGGGATTGGGGCGGTAATTGGCGCCGGCATCTTCACGTTGACAGGCCAGGCGGCAGCGCTCCACGCGGGACCGTCGGTCGCTCTCAGCTTTGTGCTGGCGGGAATTACCTGCGCCTTTGCAGGGATTTGCTATGCCGAATTTGCCTCGATCATTCCCATCGCCGGGTCAGCTTACACCTATGGGTACGCGACGTTAGGCGAACTGGTGGCCTGGATTATCGGCTGGGATCTGACGCTGGAATACGCCTTTGGCGCTTCGACGGTTGCAGCGGGGTGGGCGGCTTACTTCAACAGCCTGATGCAGCAGCTGGGGATTGTGTTTCCGCCCAGCCTGACGACCACAACGGGCAACATCCTGGTGAGGTATCAAGGGATTTGGATCGATAAGATGTCGTTGCCGCCCGGGGTGAGCGACGTGGGGCTCGAGCATGCGACTGGTTTCTTCAACCTGATCGCGGTGCTGATTGTGCTGGTGATTACCACCATTCTGGTGATCGGGATCAAGGAATCAGCCAACTTCAACTCGGCGATCGTGATCATCAAGCTGGCCATTGTGGGAATTTTCCTGATCGTGGGCGGCCTGTTTCTGTTCCATCATCCGGAAGTGGCGAAGGCCAACTGGCATCCATTCATTCCTCCGCCGGACGGGCATGGGAACTTCGGGTGGGGTGGAATTCCGGTGGCGGCCGCGTCTATCTTCTTCGCGTATATAGGGTTTGACGCAGTGTCGACGGCAGCGCAGGAAGCAAAGAATCCGCAGAAGGATATGCCGATCGGCATCCTTGGCTCGCTGGTGGTTTGCACCATCCTGTACATCATGGTGTCGCTGGTGCTGACCGGGCTGGTGAGCTACAAGACGCTCAACGTTGCGGCTCCGGTGGCGCTGGCGATCGACGCAACCGGGGTAGGCTGGGGGTCGATGCTGGTTAAGGTGGGCGCGGTGTTTGGGCTGGCGACTGTGATGCTGGTGATGCTGCTGGGACAGACACGCGTCTTCTATTCGATGTCGCGCGACGGGCTGCTGCCGAAATGGGCTTCCGCAATTCATCCCAAGTTCCGCACGCCATGGATCACAACCATCGTCTTTGGGTGCTTTGCGGCGATCATGCCGGCGTTTTTGCCGATCGGGAAGCTGGCTGAGCTGGTGAATATCGGCACGCTGCTGGCGTTCACCATTGTGAGCGCGGGGGTTTGGGTGCTGCGGGTGCGAAGCCCTGAGCTGCATAGGCCCTTCAAGACTCCGCTGGTGCCGCTGGTGCCGATTCTCGGGATTCTTTCGGCTGGGTACCTGATGACCCAGTTGGAAAGAATCACATGGATTGTGATGTTGAGCTGGCTGGTGTTGGGGCTGGTGATCTACTTCACCTATTCGGTCAAGCACAGCAAGGTGCAGAAGCTGCCGGAGGCGGCGAAGTAGGGGGATTGAAAGCAGTGAAAAAGTGAAGCAGAGAACGAGTGAAGAAGCGAAGGAAAACGGCCTCCCGGGTGGGAGGCCGTTTTGCTTGCTAGACAAGTTGAAATCATTTTAGAAATGAACTAAACTAACTAGACTTAGTTCACATGGAGGCGCGATGCGGACAATCAACATTCATCAGGCCAAAACGCATCTTTCACGATTGGTAGACGAGGCAGAGCAGGGTGAGCCATTCATCATCGCCAAAGCCGGAAAGCCAAAGGTGATGGTGACGCCAATTACGAGGCCACATGAGCCCAAACAGCGCCGAATTGGTTTTATGAAGGGAATGTTCACCCTGCCGGAAAACTATGAACAGGTCGATCAAGAGCTCGACAAGGAAATCGCGAACCTGATGCTTGGAGAGGCAAGCGAATGAGATTCCTGCTCGACACCCACTTTGTAATCTGGGTGGCCATCGACGATCCGCGCCTGAAGCCGGCAGCGCGCGCGGTTTTGAATGACCCTGAAAATCAATTTCTTTTCAGCGTTTCAAGCATCTGGGAGATTGCGATCAAGAGTGCGCTCAGGCGGACAGATTTCCTGTTTGACCCGCGTGAGATTCGGCGTCAGTTCATCGCGAACGGTTATGAAGAACTCCCGATCCTGGGCCAGCACGTGGTCGCAATCGACTCCCTCTCGCCCATACACAAGGATCCCTTCGACCGCATTCTGATTGCTCAGGCAATGGTCGAAGGGATCACTCTTTTGACGGCGGACCCGGTGATCGCTCAATATCCGGGGCCTATCAAGAAAGTCTAACGAGTCTAGTTGACTGTGGTCTTGGCGCAGAACTCGTCGAAGGCGCGAACCAGCTCGCCGGCGATCTGCTGGGCGGTGGCCTGCTCGATCACGTAGCGCTGCATGAGGTAAACCAGCTTTCCGTCGCGCAGGATGGCGATGGCGGGGGAAGTGGGCGGGTTGCCCTCGAAGTAGCCGCGGGCGCGCTCGGTGGCTTCGCGGTCCTGGCCGGCGAAGACAGTGATCTTGTGGTCGGGCTGGCTGGCGGAGTTGCCGAGGGCCAGGCGGACGCCGGGACGCATTTTGCCTGCTGCACAGCCGCAGATCGAATTCACTACCAAAAGGGTTGTGCCGGGTTGGGCAAGCGCCGCGTCGACATCTTCGGCGGTCCGGGTTTCTGCGATACCAGCGCGGACGAGTTCCTCGCGCATCGGGATTACCATCAGTTCTGGATACATGTTTGCTTTGCCTCCGGCAGGGAATCAGCCTGTTGACATTCTATCCCGAAAACGGTGGTGTAGGCTGAAGCCGATGAGCATGCCTGGAAACCTGGAAGAAAACAAGCCGCTTGCGCCGTTTACAACTTTTGGGATCGGCGGGCCGGCGCGCTGGTTTTTGGAAGCGGCCAGCGAAGACGAGATTGTGGAGGCGACGGGCTGGGCTCGGGAGCAGGGGATTGCGTTGTTTGTGCTGGGAGGCGGAAGCAACCTGCTGGTGGCGGATCGGGGATTTGACGGGCTGGTGCTGAGGGTCGGGCTGAGGGGGATTGAAGTTGTACCGGAATCTGGCGCCGATGGAACCTCAGGGGCTAAAGCCCCATCTCTCTCATCAAGGGATGTCTGTGGCACGACTGAAGTCGTGCCCTTTCAAACCTTTAGATCGGATTCGGTTTTATTCAGGCTTGCGGCCGGGGAAGATTGGGACGGATTCGTGCAGCGGACTGTTGAAGATGGGTGCGCTGGGGTTGAGTGCCTGGCGGGGATTCCAGGGACGGTGGGCGGAACGCCGGTGCAGAATGTTGGCGCATACGGGCAGGAAGTTGCTCCTGTGATCGAGCTGGTGCGGGCATACGATCTGAATGAGCTGAGATTTCGAGAATTCTCGGCGGCGGAGTGCGGGTTTGCTTATCGCCGCAGCCGGTTTAACTCGTTGGATCGAGGGCGGTTTATCGTGACTCGGGTGGATTACGCACTGAGGCCCGCCGGAGCGCCGACGTTGGGGTATCCCGACCTTAGACGGGCGATTGAAAAGGCCGTTCCAGAGGGCAGAGAGCCAACGCTGGCCGAAGTTGCATCGGTGGTCAGGCGGGTTCGGCGTTCGAAGGGGATGCTGCTGGTGGACGGCGATCCGGATTGCCGGAGCGCGGGCAGCTTCTTCAAGAACCCGGTGGTCGGCGTGGAGGATGTCAGGCGGATTGCAGAAGCCAGCGGGAAAGAGCCGACGACGTTTTCGGCTGGGCCGGAACAGGCTGGCCGGGTCAAGGTTCCGGCGGCGTGGCTGATTGAAAAGGCAGGCTTTACGAAAGGTTACACGCTGGGAAATGCGGGGGTTTCGTCACGGCATACGCTGGCGCTGATTAATCGCGGCGGGGCTACGGCTGCTGAGATTATGGCGCTTGCCGATCGGATCTCCGGGGCAGTTGAAGCCCGATTTGGGATCACGCTTGAAATGGAACCCGTGCTGCTGGGTTTTTGAGCCCGATCCGATTCACAGCAAAAAACGGCGTACGCTGGTAGGCTAAAGCCAGATATGAACGACAATTTGCATCAGTTGCGCTGTTTTGGATGCGGGGCCCGGGTTACGCGCGGGGAGGCCAAGCCGGATTTCCGCTGCTCGGAGTGCGGGGATCTGTTTGAAGTGGAGTATCCGGGCTGGAATCAGCCTAAGGGCAACGACCGGCCCAATGCGGGTGCTCTCAAATGGCTGTGGAGGGAGCGGCGCTGCTCTTCCGAGGCGCTGGATCATTCCGGGGTGTGGCGATTCCGCGAAATGCTTCCCATTCTGGACAGCTTTGGGAATGCGGTGACGCTGCGCGAGGGCAATACTCCCCTCTACCACCTGACGCGGGCTTCGAAAGCACTGGGAATCGACCAGCTTTACGCCAAACACCAGGGCATGAATCCGACCGGGTCATTCAAGGATACGGGCATGACTACGGCGATGAGCGTGGCCAAGGAGCGGGGCTTCGAGTGGGTGGCGTGTGCGTCGACTGGGAACACGTCGGCGGCGATGGCAGCGTATGCCGCACGGGCCGGATTGCGCAGCCTGGTGGTGATCCCGGACGGCAAGATTGCCTGGGGCAAGCTGTCGCAGGCGATGGACTATGGAGCGGTTACCTGCCAGGTAAAGACCGACTTTGATGGTTGCCTCAAGTTGTTGATTCAAATAGTGAAAGAAGCGCACATCTACCTTCTCAACTCGGTCAATCCCTTCCGTTTGGAGGGGCAAAAGACGCCGGCGTTCGAGATTGCCGAGGCGTTTGACTGGAACGTGCCGGACCACCTGATCGTGCCGGGTGGGAACCTGGCTAACAGCTCGGCGCTGGGCAAGGGATTCCGTGAGATGCATCAACTGGGCCTGGTGGCACGGATGCCGCGCATTTCAGTGATTCAGGCGGAGGGGGCGAACCCGCTGGTGCGGAGCTTTGCGAAGGATCACGGCGCAACCATGGACCCGGTGGAGGCGCATACACGGGCTACGGCAATTCGGATTGGCAACCCGGCTTCATGGCGCAAGGCGGCGCGGGTGATCAGCGAAACCGGCGGGTGGTGCCTGGACGTGAACGAGGCGGAGATTGCCATTGCCAAGGCCGAGCTGGGATCGGAGGGTCTGGGTTGCGAACCGGCCTCCGCGGTGACCCTGGCCGGACTGAAGAAGCTGCGCGCCCAGGGAGCGGTTGAGCCGGGGGAGACGGTGGTGCTGTTGCTGACCGGACATACGCTGAAAGACGCGGATTACACCATCGACTTTCACCGTGGGACGCTGCTGAAGGACGAGGAGTCTGTGGGGCTGGAGGCTGAGTTAGCCGCCCTGCAACGGAATGCGCAAGTTGTTGATGCTACAACCCATGCTGTGCTTGCGGCGATGAAGGACAAGGTGGGATGAACGACGCCTTGAAAGCGATTCGGGGGCGCCTCAAGCTGCGCCTGCCCGCCACTTCCGCCAACCTGGGGCCTGGGTTTGACGCTGCCGCCGTAGCGCTTGACTTCTACCTGGATATTGAGGCTGAACCCGCGGCGGAATTTTCAATTGTCGCGACCGGACGCGACGCCGAGCGGTGCGGGCGGATTGTGGACAACCTCATCCTGGAGATTTACAAACGGCTGCTTGAAAACCATGGACGGCCGGTTATGCCGCTGGCGATCCGGATGGAAAACGGGATTCCGCTGGGGATGGGCTGCGGGTCGTCGGCGGCCGGGAGGCTGGCGGCGATTGCGCTGGCAAACCATTTTGGCGATCTTGGATGGAGTTCCGAACGCATTCTCGAAGAGGCGTCTGAACTGGAGGGGCATCCAGACAACGCGGCTGCCTGCTGGCTGGGCGGGTTTGTGATCGCGGCGTGCGAGGGCAGGCAGGTCTATGCGGCTCGCGTTGTTCCTCCGGCGGAGTGGCGGGCCATTGTCGTCTTTCCCGCTAAGCCCTTATCTACCAACGAAGCGCGGGCGGTATTGCCGGCGAGTTATGCGCGAGCCGATGTGGTGGCCAACATTCAATCGGGTGCGCTACTGGGGCTCGCGTTCGCCCAGGGACGAGGCGACCTGTTGCGGCTGGCCATGAAAGATCGCATTCACCAGCCGTATCGATCGTTGATCTGTCCGTTGCTTCCGCACTTGCTGCCACTGGCTGGACGGCACGGAATTCTGGGGGTGGCATTGAGTGGCGCCGGCCCGGCGGTGCTGCTGGTTGTGGCCAGCGAGACGCGGCTTGCGGAGGCTGAACAAGCCATTCACGATGCACTCGAAGACATTCTGGAAGCGGAACTTACGGCTTGCCGGTTCATTTCCAACGGGGTAAGCCAAATCACTGTTGAATCGCGCTGACAGGGGTGTCTCACGGGACGGATGTGGGCGTTACCAATGCGGTAAACTTTTGCTTCGGAATGGGTTGCATTTTGGATAATCCCCCATTGGTGCCTGAATGCTGGATTACCTAAGTTTGCTTGCTATTCACGCCCGGAACACATAAATTCGCTGCGTGGGCAGTTCTGGGGGAGGGCTGCTCTAGCGCCCGTGATCCTTATCAGGATCCGGGCGCTTTTGATTGCGGCCACGAGTGACTGTTGACGGGTCAGGAACGGATTGCGACTTTCCCACATGGTATGGCATCTCATGGAAGGGTCGATTGCCGGTATACTGAAATCGGATGTTGGCGCCGCGAGGAGGATCATGATTGGTTCGGGTGTTTTGGAAGTGAACGATGCAACGTTCGATGAGGAAGTGCTGAAGAGCGAGCAGCTGGTGATCGTGGATTTTTGGGCGGTATGGTGCGGTCCCTGCAAGCTGATTAGTCCGATAGTGGATAGTGTGGCGGCGAACTTTGCCGGGCAGTTGAAGGTGGCGAAGGTGAACGTGGATGAGAATACCGCGGCTCCTTCTCGTTACGGCATTCGCGGTATTCCCGCACTGCTGTTTTTCAAGGGCGGCAAGGTTGCGGATCAGATTGTGGGCTATGCGCCCCAGGATGTGATTGAAGAGAAGGTCAAGCGCCTCCTGGCTTGAGCTGCTCAGACAAGATTTGAATTGCGATGGCCCGGCGTACTCGCCGGGCCTTTGTTTTGTTTAGATTAGAAAGATTAGACCAGTGCTGAAGGGTTTGTGCCTGGAAACCGATTGAGGCCGCGCCGATTCCGCGAATTCTTGATACACACGGGAGGGATAACCCATTTGTGGGATTCACATTCCACGTTTGTAGTATTTGATTCCTAGCGAAGGAGACTCAATCTGATTACTGGGATTACTCTAGTTACTCCAATGACAGGTACCTAGGCGCTGAGAAGTAATGATTACGCCTAGAGTTTGGGTTCTCGTCCGAGGTTAAGGAGAATCAAATGGCGACCACAGCTTACCCGCATGGCAACGTCTTAACTGCCAATCTGAGTTTTAGCAAACCGAACCTCAACCGGCCTTCCGAAGCCCTGGGGCTGCAAGGTCTGCTGTTTGCAACGATTGGCACAGCGCTTGGACTTCTGGCAGGAACAGCAACTGCCGTTGGCGCCTGGAGCATGAATGCTCCGGTTACGGCTGAGAATTCAGCCGCGGTCAGCATCAGTGTGCCCGGATCGGCCAGCTCGGTGGCTGAAATGGCTGTCTCGGCGCCGGCACAGACGACTCAGGAAACCTCCGTCAGCCCATTTTCCGCAACTTCTCCGGTGCAGCATGTTGTCGCTAACTCATTTACAAAGAAGGTATTAAGGTCCGCTCACAAGGCTGCTTTCACAGCCAGCGCAGAGGCCTCGCCCATCGAAACGGCCGCCGCTGAAACGGCTGTGGCAAGCCCATCCGCGACGGCTGACAACACGCTGAATTCCGCACAGATGACGATTGAAGGGGACCTGACCGTCACGGATTTCGACGCCTCGACGGGGACGTTGGCGACCCGCGAAGGAAGGAATTTCACTGTCAGCCCGGCAGGAAGCGGCCCCAGCTCACAGGATTGGCAGGATTACGCAGGAAACGTCCACTACCAGTGCACCCAGACAGGAAGCTGCAGCTTGACGGGTTCAGGAGTTGCATCCAGCGCCACGATGATCTGAGAGGGTCTGTCAGAAAACGGGACAAGCCTCCTCATAACCTCCAAGTGATTCATTCAACGAGTTTAGTGGTACTTGCGCAGCACTCCAAGAACGCGGCCTTGAATGGCAACCTGAGCCGCTGGAACGTAGATGGGATCCATCTCGATATTGGCCGGCTGCAAACGCACAACACTTCCTTCGGCGTAGAAACGCTTTAACGTTGTTTCGGCGCCATGAACCAGGGCGACTACGATCTCTCCTTGCCGCGCCGTTCGGGTGCGCTCCACCAGGACATAATCGCCACTGATGATGTGCTCGTCGCGCATCGAGTCGCCACGCACCTCGAGAGCGAAGACGTCACGGTTACCCACCACATCGTGGAGCGAGATGCTCTCCGGTATCTCCATGGCCTCGACGGGAAGACCGGCGGCGATGCGTCCGGCCAGAGGCAGGCGATCGCTTGAGCGGGTGCGCGAGCCCGGGGGAAGGATGTCGATGGACCGGCTGCGATTGTGGACGCGGTCGAGCAGGCCCTTCTTTTCGAGATTGGTAATGTGCTTGTGCACAGTTGCCAGACTCTTCAGCCCCATCCCGCGCGCAATTTCCTCAAACGATGGGGAATAGCCGTTGCCGGACACAAACGACTCGAGAAAATCGAGAACTTCTTTTTGCCTTCGAGTAACAGCCATGGGCGCATTATAGCGAATAAAAAGCGAATTGCAACCAGTTTTTTTCAATGACCTTTGATTTTTCCCACGGCCATTCCGGTAAATGAAAAGTGGGTTCTGCAAAATTAAAGCTCAGACCCTTCATTATGAGCAGTTTCCTGCCGATAGAGTGTTTTGGATATCCCGTGTAGCCCGTTTACTTCGGGCAGGGTTCGCAAGAGGGTCAATGATCTCGCTGAAAAAGTATCTTGATTCGGAACCGGCCGGCCCGGACCTTCAGACCAATCCGGCCAAATGGGACATACTCACCGTCACCATGGCTGCTTACCGCTCCGCTCTGAAGGAGATGGGAAGTTGCGGCATCGAGGCCTGCCCGGCGCTGGGTTGTGGGCTGAAGCAGAAACTTGAAGCTGTGGGTGAAGTTCTATGCAGACAGTCGAGCCCCGAAACAGTCCGGGCGGCCGAGAGCGAAGTGCGAACCCATTTGCAGGAGTGGGGTCAGCAGACCGCGAAGCACTACCGGGAAAAGACCGGCGAGGTCAAGGAGTTACTGCTGGTTCTGGCGCGGACGGCGGAGTCTGTTGGCGATAGAGACCAGCGCTGCGCCGGGCAGATTACGGAGGTCACGGCCCGGTTGGAGGGAATTGCGAGCCTGGACGACCTGGGGGAGATCCGCGCTTCGATCGAGAGAAGTGCCCTGGAATTAAAGACATCGGTAGAGAGAATGACGGCGGAGAGCAAAAGCGCCATCGACCAGCTTCAGGCCGAGGTTTCGGTCTATCAGGCCAGGCTGGAGGAGGCGGAGGAGGCAGCTTCGCGCGATCCGCTGACCGGCGTTCGCAGCCGCCTGCACGCGGAGAACCTGATTGAGCGCAGGATTGCCGCCGCAGCTCCGCATTGCCTTGCGATCATTGATATCAATGGGTTTAAAAAGGTGAACGACGAGCATGGGCACCTGGTTGGCGACGAGTTGCTGAAACAATTCGCCACTGAACTCCGGTCGGCCTGCCGGTCTACGGATGTGATCGCGCGGTGGGGCGGGGACGAGTTCATCCTGGTGCTGGAGTGCGGCCTCGAGGAAGCCGGCGCGCAGATGGACCGGCTGCGGAAATGGGTTTTCGGCAGCTACACGGTGAAGGGAAGCTCGGGCGTGAAGAAGCTGGAAGTGGATGCATCCATTGGTCTTGCCGAACATCTGCCGGGTGAGACGATGAAGGCTGTGCTGGACCGTGCGGATGCCGGGATGTACCGGGACAAGGCTTCCTCCAGGGCGGCGGGAACCAGTTCGAGGCGGTGAATAGCGGGCGGGGCCGCAGCGGGACAGAGGCCGTGAAACCTGACGGCAATTTGTCGACGCTCTTTGCCTGCCACCCCTTTTCTGTGACCGCTATCACAAGTCAGTAATCAGGCTCCTCAATCGGGACACGTCTCCCCATCAATTCCGCTTCTGCATTCAACACCCAATCTTTCCAATTTCCAATCTTGAGTTCCTCTCCATTCCGAGTGAAGGTGGAAGAGGGCAATTGATTAGCTCCCGTTAAGCCGGGCCACTGAGTGGCGCTGGAATGGGGACGGGCGGGGCAGCGAGAGTTGCTGCCACTGCCGGAAAGGCTGCCATGAGGTTGTTGATTGCCGAAGACGATAAGGCACTGGGACTGTTTCTCAGCCGCGGGTTGGAGGCTGACGGGCATCGGGTTCGGCTGACGTGCGATGGCGGAGCCGCGGTGGAGGCATTTCGCCAGGACATGCCGGACCTGACGATTCTCGATTTGAACATGCCGGTGAAGGACGGCGAACAGGTGCTCACCGAGGTCCGGGCAATGGACGCCGACCTGCCTGTGCTGGTGCTGACCGCGCGGCAGGAGGTGGACACGCGGGTCAGGTGTCTCGACCGCGGCGCCGACGACCTGATGCTCAAGCCCTTCAGCCTGCACGAATTGCGCGCACGTTGCCGTGCGCTGTTGCGGCGCAAGCGGGAGGCGCGGCTGCAATTGCGAGCCGGGGACCTGGAACTTGACCGGCTGGACCATTCGGCTCGCCGGGCGGGAGAGTCGATTGTGCTGACAAATAAGGAGTTCGCGCTGCTGGAGCACCTGATGCTCAACCGCGGGCAATGTGTCTCGCGCGTGGAACTGCTGGACTCGGTCTGGAACATGGAGCCGGCGCAGACCACCAACATTGTGGATGTCTACGTAAATTACCTGCGGCGCAAACTCAAGGATCCACCGCCCGGCCTGTTGATCAGAACAGTGCGAGGGCAGGGCTACGTGGTGCCCGCGGAATCCGAACTGGTTGCGATTCCAGCGGCAATCTCACCCGAATTCAGCCAGGCAGCGATCGATCTGGCTTCCGTGGCAAATTAGCTTTCATCACATTGTTTGATGACTAGGAGAACGTTCATGCACACTATTCCCGTACCAGTTGTACCCGCCCTCCCCGCCGCACTCCGCTTCCGTCCGCGCACTGCGGTGATAGCCAGCGTCGATTCCAGTTTCCGCCAGCGGATCACTGAAATCCTGACCGGCCTGCGGTGGAAGGTGCGCGAGGCGGAGAGTGGCGCCGAGGCATGGGCTGAGGCGGAAGTGACCGCTCCCGAAGCAATCATCGTCGATTCCTGGTTCCCCGATCTTGATCTGGGCGAGTTTCTTACGGATTTTCGTGAGAGGTTTCCCGATGTTGACCTGGTAACCACGGGTAGTTTTCCCGTGCAGGAAAGTCCGCGCGGGCCCTATCGCCAGGAATTGCTTTACGCGATACGCCGCAGCCAGGATACGGACACGGCGGCGTGGAATACGGCGCCGCGTCTCGACAACCCGGTTTCGAAGGGTGCTCAGGCTATCCCGGAACTACCCTCGATTGCCGCTCACCTTGATGACGTTCCGATATCCGACTCACAGCATAAGATGCTGATTCCACCGATTTTTGTCCGACTGGCAACTCCACCGGTGGGACCGGCGCGGATAGAGTTGCCCGCAGCCGACAACGCGCAGGCCGTCAACAGCCGGCTACCCGAACTCATTGGCAATGCACCCTGCATGCTGGAGGTGAGCCGCCGCATCCGGCTGGTGGCGCCGCGGTCAACAGCAGTACTGATCGAGGGACCGACCGGGTCGGGCAAGGAACTGGTCGCCGAGGCTGTGCACCGGCTATCGCCGAGAAGCCGCAAGCCCTTCGTCGCCATCAACTGCGCGGCCATCCCGGAGGCGCTGCTGGAGGCGGAGCTTTTTGGTCACACCCGGGGTGCGTTTACCGGAGCAGTCAAGGGACGAACGGGACGGATCGAGGCGGCCGACGGAGGAACGCTTTTTCTGGACGAGATCGGCGAAATGCCGCTGGCGTTGCAGTCCAAGCTGCTGCGGTTTGTGGAGTGCGGGGAGCTGCAGCGGGTGGGCGATAACGAGACGGTGCGGGTGGATGTACGCATTGTGGCCGCGACTCACCAGGCGCTGGCTCAGCAGACACAGGCTGGAACATTCCGTTCCGACCTGTACTACCGGCTGGCGGTTTTCCTCATCCGTACTCCGGCGCTGTCGGAGCATGGACAGGACCTGCCGCTGCTGGTGGACCACTTCATGCAGCGCATGGGACGCGATGAGCCGGTCAAGCGCGTCGACGCGGGGGCGCTTGCCAAGCTCGGTCTTCACGACTGGCCGGGAAATGTGCGCGAGCTGGAACATGTTCTGGAACGGGCGGCAATTCTGGCCGGCGCGGATTCGGTCCTGACCGCCAGCGAGATCGACTTCGGGTTGATGGTGAATTGAGATTCGAGGAGAGGTTCCAATGAGCATGACCCTTGAGACGCCTTTGGCCGGCCAGTTGGCACGGTATCTGGACCTGGCCGCGGGGGAAGTGAAGCTGACCGCGGCCAACATGGCAAATATCGACACACCCGGCTACCGAACGGTGGGGATGGACTTTGAGGCGGAGATGAAAGAGGCCATGGACGGCGTGAACCAGGGGCAGCCGGCCCCGCAGGTGCGAGTGAAGGCGGTGGATGGACTGATTTCGCGCCCCGACGGGAACAATGTGTCGATGGACCGCGAGAGCCTGAACCTGGCCGAAGCGCAACTGAAGTTCAAGGTCGGGGTGGCACTGCTCAGAACCGAGAATCAGAGGGTGATGGACGCGATTCACGCGGATGGAAAGTGATAAGGGCAGCTTTCAGCTTCTAGCTGCTGGCTTCTAGCCCGGAGTGCGGACCGCGAATTCGTCGGTTGACGGCAGGTTCGAGCTGGAAGCTAGAGGCTAGAAGCTAGAAGCTGCTATTGGGGGATTCACAATGAACATGTTTGGAGTAATGGAGACTTCTGGCAGCGCCATGCAGGCCGAACGCATGCGCGCCGAGGTGGTGGCGGCCAACATGGCGAACGCGGAGACCACGCGAACCGCGTCGGGCGGGCCCTACCACCGGCAGGAGGTAGTTTTTGCGGCGAACCAGGGCGATCCCGCGTTCCTCGACTCGCTGACGACGGCTTCCGGGGCAAAACCAAGCGCGGTCCCGGGTATTGCTCCGGCTGCAACTATTGACCTGATGGGGAACGGCCCGGTGGCGCCCGGTGTCCGCATCGCGGCCGTGGTGGAGGACCCTTCGCCGCCGCTGAAGCGCTACGACCCAGGTCACCCAGACGCGGGGCCTGACGGGTATGTCTCCTATCCGGACATTAATCCTCTCACAGAGATGGTTGACCTGATGGGGGCGACACGTGCCTATGGTTTGAATGGTTCCGCCGTTCAAGCCGAGAAGGGCATGATTACCACGGCGTTGGAGATTGCCAAGTCCTAGCCGCGGGTCAGCGGCTCGCAGGGTCTGACGGCGCAGCAAGGATCCAAAAGAGGAGATTGCAGATGATCAATCCGATCAACATCGTTGTTCCAGCGGTTGCGTCCCCGATCGGCTCAAGTGCGCAGTTGCCTGGTGCGCTGAGCGGCGGACCCGTAACCAGCCCAACTCCGTTTGGGGATTTGCTGACGGATGCAGTGGGCCAGGTTAATCAGCTTGAGGATCAGGCCCAAACCGCGGTTACCGGGCTGATGTCCGGCTCTGGCGTAGACGTGCACCAGGCGATGATCGCAACGCAGAAGGCGAGCATGTCCTTCGAACTGGCGCTTGCGGTGCGCAACAAGGCCGTCCAGGCCTATCAATCGGTCGTTGGCATGCAGTTTTAAGACTGATTTCTTTGCCGGCTGGTGTTGAGCACGGCGGAAAAACGGCAGGAAACGGGGACCATGGCCACCGGGACACAGTTGGAGAAGAGCGCGCCTGCAAGACCCGGACAACCCCAGTTGACGGACCGGCTTGCCGGGCTGTGGGGCCGGGGACAGGTTCGCTGGGCGGGGATGCAACCTGGGCAGCGGAACTGGGCGGTAGCGGCAGCGGTCTTGCTTGCGGCGCTGGCCGGCGGACTGCTCTGGTACGCGCTTCGAACCGACTGGCGCACTTTGTATGCGGACCTTGATCCTGAGGATGCGCGGCAGATCAGCCAGCTCCTTACCACGGCACAAATTCCGTACCAGCCGACTCCGAACGGCACCGGCATTCAGGTTCCAGCTCCACAACTGGACAAGGCCCGGCTGGCAACCGCGGCCAAGGGAGGCGTCAAGAGCGGGCGGATGGGCTTTGAAATCTTCGACAAACCGAACTGGGTGGGCTCGGAGTTCGATGAGCAGGTGAACTACCAGCGGGCGCTGGAGGGGGAACTCGAGCGCACAGTGGGCTCGCTTTCCGACATCGAGTCGGCGCGGGTTCACCTGGTGCTGCCCCACGATTCGCTGTTTCGCGAGCAGGAGCGTCCGGCCAAGGCCTCGGTGGTGATCAAACTGCGCCAGCGTTCACTGGCTGACGGCGAGCCGGACGCGATTCGCAACCTGGTGTCGTCGGCCGTCGATGGCCTGACACCCGACCGGGTGGTGCTGGTGGACGCGGCGGGGCACGTGCCGCTGGGGCCGAAGACGGCGGATGCCTTGCGTCTTACCGCTGAACAGGCGCTTGAGGAGAAGCTGATCACTACGCTGGAACCGGTGACCGGGGTGGGGAACGTGCGCGCATCCGTGACGCTGGATTACGACGAGGCAGCTACGGAAGAGACCGCCGAGACATACGATCCGGATCAGTCTGTGACATTGTCAATGCAGCGGACCGAGCAGACGACGGGGAGTCAGCCGGTTGCCGCGGGCGTTCCCGGCGCCGCCTCAAATACTCCCAACGCGCAGGCGCTACCCGTCTACCCGCAGCAGAGCAGCCAGCCGCAGACGGCCAAGACCGAGTCGGGAACCTACGGGGTAGCCAAGACGGTACGGCATGTGGTCGAAAACCCGGGCCGGGTAAGAAGGCTCACGGCGGCGATTGTGGTGAACGACCGGCTGGCGCAGTTGGCGGTGAAGGGGAAGGCGGCCGTCTGGCAGCCTCGCACGGCCGACGAGCTGCACAATTTGACCGCGCTGGCGCAGGCGGCGGTCGGATTCGACCCAACTCGCGGGGATTTGCTGACGGTAGAGGACCTGGCCTTTGACGAGAACCGGGCCGCGCCGCCGGCCTCGATCCTTCGTCAATCGCTCTCGACAGCCGAAGATTCGCCGGTGGTGGTCAAGTATGTGGCCTTGTTTGCGGGAGTGTTGATGGTGCTTGCGTTTGGTGTGCGGCCGGCGCTCAGAAAGGCCAAGGAAAGGCCGGCTGTCAAGGTCAAGGAGTTACCCGGCGCAAAGGCCGAGTCGCATTCTCCCGCGCTGAGCCCTCCGGAGGCGGTTGAGCTGGACCCGGAGCGACAGAGGACGCAGGAAATCTTCGACCAGGTTACCGATCACCTCAAGCGGGAACCGGCGCAAAGTTCGCGGCTCCTGCAGAGTTGGATTCACTCAGAGTAGGCCTGGGTCATTGAGGAATACGCGAAGAACGGCAACGCAACTGGCGTAGGCAGGAAGAAAGGACCGGCACCTTGGCCGAACGGGGAATCGAGAGCGGGGCGGCAGCTCAGCGCCAGTCAGCCAACCTGCCGGGACTGCGCAAGGCGGCCATTCTGCTGGTTGCCGTGGGCGAGGAGCTGGCCAAGGAGATTCTGCGCGCGTTGCCCGAGGTGGATGTGCAGCGGCTGACCGAAGAGCTGGCCGAGTTGCGCGGCGTCACTTCCGAGATATCCCGCGAAATTCTGGAGGAGTTCTGGGAGCTGCTGGAGACCCAGGGTTTCATGATTCATGGGGGCCTGGACTACGCGAGCCGCCTTTTGCAGGAGACCTTTGGCAAGGAGCGCGCGGATGATCTGCTGATGCTGGTCAGACGGTCGCAGGAAGCGGCCCAGGGCAACCTTGCCAAGTTGCAGCGCACCGACCCGCAGCAGCTGGGCAAGCTTCTTGATTCCGAGCATCCGCAGACCATCGCCCTGGTGCTGGCGCATCTTGACCCACGGCGGGCGTCGCTGGTGCTGGAAAACCTGAGCGAAGAGCACCGGGTGGTATCGATCCAGCGGCTGGCCGAAATGCGCCAGTTCTCGCCGGAGATGGCGCAGAAGGTGGCCCACATTCTGCATCGGCGGCTGGAGAACGTTGGCGACACGGCGCGCAAAAGCTACTCCGGGTTCAAGGCGGTGGCCGATCTGCTGAACCGTCTGAACGCGGAGGAGTCGAAGAAGATTCTCGAAACCATCGAGGAGGGGCAGCCGGAGCTTGCGCTGAGCATCCGCAACCTGATGTTTACCTTTGACGATCTGGTGACTGTGCCTCCGGCGACGATCCGCGAGATTGTTTCCGGCGTGGACAAGAGGCAATTGGCCCTGGCGCTGCGCGGAACCAACGACGAGCTGCGGGCACAGATATTCAAGTCGATGAGCTCACGCGCCGTAGAGATGCTGAAGGAAGATATGGAAGTGCTGGGGCCGGTTCGCTCGCGTGAAGTGGCGCAGGCGCAGCAGGAGATTCTCAATCTGGCGCGGCGGCTGGAGGCTGAGGGCAAGGTCATACTCAAGCTCGAAACCGGGGACGAAATGCTGGCGTGACGACAGGTGTCAGGGGTCAGAGATCAGGGATCAGTTGCGGGATGCGAAGAATTGACAAGGGAAGAGATTTCAAGGGATGGAAGCGGCGAAACAACACGGCGGGCCGGTGCGCTTCGAGGTCTTCCAGTACCCCGGCTCGGAGGATGAGACGGGCTGGCCGGACGGGGAGGGATGGCTTGGCCCCGAACCCGCGGAGGGCACAGACAAGGTGCCGGACGAGCAGCGAAATCATGCTTTCGCAGCCAATGACAAAGAGCTGCGCGCGGAGTTCGATCAGCGCCTGGGGGAGGAAACGCGGCGATCGTTCGAGGCCGGCCGCGAACGTGGCAGATTGGAAGGCCACCAGGCGGAGATTGAGGCGCAGGGTGCGGCCCTGGCGGGCGCGAACGAGTTGCGTGTGCGCCAGGCTGCTCAGCTGATTGCGAGTTTCGCCGAGGATCGGGACCGATATATGCGGACGGTGGAGCACGAAGTGGTGGAACTGGCGCTGGCGATTGCAGCGCGCATATTGCGGCGCGAAGCGCAGATGGACCCGCTGCTTTTGACCGGTGCTGTCCGGGTGGCGCTGGGGCAACTGGCCGGGGCGACGGAGGTTCGGTTACGGGTGCCGCCGGCGGAGCTGGACATGTGGACAGAGGCGATTGCTCTGTTGCCGAAGCTGCCGGTGAAGCCAATGGTTCTGGCGGGTGAAGGAATGCATCTGGGCGACTGCCAGATTGAGACGGAGATGGGCACGGTGGATCTGGGCATTCGCCCACAGCTGAGTGAGATCGAGCGCGGTTTTTTTGACCGTGCCGGAGGGTTGCGGGTGATACCGCCAGCGATGCCTGGCAGGTTAGAGAACGCCTCCCGGGAAAATGGCCATGAATAGGCAGGCAATGGGACACCTGGAACGCTATTTCGCTCGCCTGGAGCGCAGGCAGCCATGGCGATGGCGCGGAAAGGTTCTGGAAGCGGCAGGCCAGACCATCGAGTCGGCCGGCCCATTGTCGGCGGTGGGTGAATGCTGCGAGATTCAGGACCAATTTGGTCGCGCGCACCTGGTGGAGGTGATCGGATTTCGTGGTTCGAGCGTGCTGTCGATGCCGGTGGAAACTACTGAGGGAATTCGCTTTGGGGATCCGGTTGAGGCTCTCGCAACCGGTCCTGAGATCGAGGTGGGTCCGGCGCTGATGGGCAGGGTGCTGAGTGCCCTGGGCGAACCGATCGATGTGGGCCGGCCACTGGGAGCCTTGCGCGCGTTTCCTCTGGATGGGGTGGTGCGTTCCGCCATGGACCGCGTGCCGATCCGCGTGCCTCTGGGCACTGGAATCCGGGTGCTGGATGGACTGCTGACGGTGGGCCGGGGACAGCGCGTGGGCATCTTCGGAGGCTCGGGTGTGGGCAAGAGCACGCTGATAGGAATGATGACGCGGAACACGGAGGCCGATGTAACGGTAGTGGGCCTGGTTGGCGAGCGCGGCCGGGAAGTGGTCGAATTTCTTGAGGACGCACTGGGCGCGGAGGGCAGGGCGCGTTCGGTGGTGGTGGTTTCAACCTCCGACCAGTCGCCGCTGATGCGGCAAAGGGCGGCCATGGCGGCCACCACGGTGGCGGAGTATTTTGCGGCAGAGGGGAAGCATGTGCTGCTGGTTCTGGACTCGCTGACCCGGTTCGCCATGGCGGCGCGGGAGATTGGCCTGGCTGCCGGAGAACCGCCAACTGCCAAGGGGTATACGCCATCGGTATTCAGCAAACTGGCCCGGCTGGTGGAGCGGGCGGGGCAGTTTCAGGTGGGTTCAATCACCGCGTTTTATACCGTGCTTATGGAGGGGGACGACCAGCAGGATCCCATTGTGGATGCGGTGCGGTCGTTGCTGGATGGGCATATCGTGCTCTCGCGGACGCTGGCATCCGAGGGGTGGTACCCGCCGATCCAGGTGCTGGATTCGATCAGCCGGTTGATGCCGGCAGTTACGCAACCGGAACACCGCGAACAGGCTGCGCTGATGCGGCGGATGATGGCGGTTTACGCACATTCCGAGGACCTGGTGCGAATCGGCGCCTACCGGGCAGGCGCAGATCCGGAGCTGGACCGAGCGTTGCGGGTGCGGGGAGCAATGCGCGCGTTCATGACCCAGGATGCGCACGAGCATGTCAGTTTTGCTGACTGCGTGCGACGGCTGGCGGCGCTGGCCCAGGAGGTATGAGCGGTGGCTGTCTCGCGGGCTCTGCGCAGGCTTCTCAGGATTCGGGAACTCGAAGAGGAGCAGTGCCGGCTGGCGCTCGAGTCTGCCATCAGCGAACTCAACCGATTGGAACACGCGATGGTCGCGACCGCCGATCGGGATCGCCGTGGCCGCCGGCTGGTGGAAACGAGCGCGCACACCGGCGAACTCCGGGACCGGTTGGCCGGCCTTGAGGAGACGCGCGCGGCCAACCGGATGGTCGAGGTTCTGGCTCCGAGGATCGAACGTTGGGAGGCGGAGACTGGTCGATTGCGAGAGGCATTCCTGGAGAAGAGAGTGGAACGCCGTCAGGCGGAGACACTGATCAGCGAAACCGAAGCTAGGGACGCTATCGAGAGCGGCCGCCGTGGCCAGCAGGTGCTTGACGACTGGTTTCGATCGCGGCAGCATCGGGCGCGAATGATCCCGGAACGGGTTGAACAAGATTTCGTAGTTCATGAACATCAGATCAATGAGATAGATGCGATAGAAACTTGAGGAAAAAGTTGAGGATTTTGGATTGTGAATTCCCAAACATGAAACCCTCTCCCATTCCTGACAATCTTCTAACCTGCGCTCCATTTCTTTGGCCATTCTGCTGCACTAACCGATCGCATGACCGTTGTCGCAAACCTTGAAGTCGCGGCGGGAATGCATCTGGAACCTGGCTCAGGACACGCGCCGGCAACCCTGCCGGAGAGCGAAAGTTTCCACTCCAACTGGCAGTCGGTGCTGGCGTCGATGGGAGCGAGCTCGAATGCGCTGGGCGACGGTTCAACCGCGGCGCTGACCGGCCGATTGGTGCAGTCCACTCAGCCAGCGGCGAGACGCCAAGAGAGCGATAGTTCCGCGAAGCTGCCCGCGGTGCCATCCGCCATATCGCGAGAACAGGAAGATCGAAAGAGTGCCAAGGCGCCTGAGCGTTCCTCAGACGCCGGAACGGTTCAGAACTCTTCACTGCATCTGCCTGGCGTTGCCGCAATGGCATTGACGGCCCCGGTTGTTGCCCCGGCCGAGCTGAGCGCGCGCAGCAACTCCAAGGAAGACTCAGGCCCCAATTTGCTCGACGAAAGTGCGGACAGAAGTAGTCCTGGTTTCCCAGGCGGTTCAGAAAACTCCATGCCGACGGCGCAGTGCGAACGGGGTTTGGCGGCGCCATCGACTCAGAGCAGGGAAGTTGAGACCAGCAAAGCGCAGGATTCGCTTCCTCCGTCGATTGGATCAACTGATCTCGGCAGCTCCGGAATCCTCTCATCGACGAGGTCCGGGGAGGTGGATGCAGGAGCAAATACAGTTTCCCGTGGCGGCCAGGCAAGCCCGGATGCCTACACACGTTTTCCACTGAATGATTCATCGCAAGGGGTAAGGACAGCCAGCCCGGACTGGCCAGCGGTTGGAACAGGGTCTGCGGAAGTTACGCAAGGTGAGCCGGTATCGCCGGTTACGCGAGGGAGTTGGGCAACAACGAGCCAGTACAACGGGCCGGATACAGATGCGGAGAAGATCAACCCTTCATCAGCAGAGCAGAAGGCTTTTCCAGCGGCGAAGGAGTTCTCGGCTTCCGGACCTGGCAGGCCGCAGCCTCAAGAGGTAAACCTTCATGGCGTCTCGACGGCAACCGAGGATGACAGCTCTGCGACGAGCGGTAGCGAAAAGAACTCGCCCGCCAGCGGAGGGATAGACCCTTCTTCGAGTGCGGAGATATCGTCGCCCGCCTCGATGCCGGCGAATGTCGATTTTCCTGATCCGGCCGGCTCTCACGGGCCGGCTCGGATGGAACTTGCGCCTCGTGGCTCGAAGTTGTCAGCCGCCGTGGTTCCAACTGCAAAATCGATAGCTACCCCCCCACCGGCAAGTTCTTCGTTATCAATTCAACAGCCCGGCAACCCGTTGGCGCCGACTCCGCCGGCAATGAAGCAAGCTGTTGGCGACGGCCTCGCGATCGCGGGACGATCCGCGCCGACGGAGAATTCAGCGATGAATTCGATCCACCTGGTTGGGCGAAGTTCCCCACATGCGAGCCTCCCCGGCAATCCTGTGCAGGCGGTAAATCCGCTGTCAGCCGGTCCGGGCGGAGATGCCGCGGTCAAGGGGTCAACGGCCGGGAGATCGAGCTCGAATCCAGGCACCGGCACTGGACGCGACACATTCAGTGCTCTTGACGGATCGACCTCTACCGGCGCGCCCGCTTGGATTCATGCGGGAGCCCAGCGAGCGGAAGCGGGATTCCAGGATCCGGCGCTTGGCTGGGTCGGGGTGCGTGCGGACGGGGGTGCGGGCGGTGTTCGTGCCGCTGTAGTGCCGAGCTCGGCGGACGCAGCCCTGACACTGGGTGGGCACGTGGCAGGGTTGAACGACTATCTGGCGGAAAAACATCTGCATGTGACGAACCTGACCGTGGAGGCGCCGGAAGGCCGATCAGCCGAGGCGGGCCAGGGGTCCGGCCAAGGGTCGGGCCAGGGGTCAAGTCAGGGCGGAAATCAGAATATGCAGCAGGGCGCCGATCAGGGTTCAGGCCAAAGCGCAGCAGCGGGGACGCAGAATGGCGGGGGTTCAGATAGGGATACGACGCTCGAACCTTCGACTGAAAGCGGGGTTTTGGAGAGGGCGACTGAACCATCTACACCGCCGGGTGGGGTTCACATCTCGGTGATGGCCTGAGGCCTGGGGGTGCAAAACCGACAGGCAACGCAGGCATAAGGGACGAGCTGAAACAGGGAGGGGAAATGGCAGCAGCGGCAGCGGGAATCTTCAGCCAACATCTGGCAGCGGGGCAGGCTCTGACGAGCAAGAGTGCAAGCCCGATGGCAAACGCGACCACCGGGACGGACGGTACGGACAGCTCAACCGACGCAAGCGGCGATTCGTCGACGATTTCGGCCAATGACTTTCTCACCTTGCTGGTTACCGAGATGCAGAACCAGGACCCGACGGCGAATACCGACCCCAACGAATACATCAACCAGCTGGTGCAGGTGAACAGCCTGGAGCAGCTCATCGACATCAATCAAAACCTGACGACGGCGCTGGGCGATCCGGGCAGCGGTGGGACCACTGGAGGAGCTGCGGGGGCAGTTCCCGCGGCAACGCCGGTCGCCGCTTCGGCAAGCCCGGCAGCCGCCTCGGCGGCGCAGGTTCGTGCATCCGCTCAGCACAAAGGGGTTGGGATGGCAGCGGCACAGAACGCCGCTTCCTCTCTCGCTTCATCCGGGCACACTCCGTCTGGGCTAACTTCGTCCGGGCTTACTTCGGCCGGCACGACGGTGACCACGACCGCCGCGTCAAAGCATGCACCCGGCAATCTAAGCGTCCCCGGCGCTCTGCCGGCGGCGCAGCAGGTTGCACATGCCTTGAACGGAAAATCTCATTCACGATCGATTGCCGGCAGTCAGCCCGGAGCAAACGGAAGATCATTTACCCGCCGGCCATGACGGCCAGCGCCAACGTTTGAGTACACCCAGAGGAGATGCACGATGGCAAGTTTTTACATTCCACTTTCCGGACTCAACGCCGATTCGACAGCGCTGAACACCATTGCGAATGACCTTTCCAACATGAACACCACCGCTTTCAAGAGTCAGACCACGAATTTCTCCAACCTCTTCTCTCAACAGGTCGGAACGACCGGCTCCGGCGACGCGATCCAGATGGGAGAGGGAGTGCAGGTGGCTTCAAATGAGACTAACTACGCGCAGGGGTCGAGCGAGACGACGGGCAACTCGACCGATATACAGTTGAACGGCAACGGGTTCTTCGTTTTGAACGACGGTGGAAGCAATGTGCTGACGCGCGCGGGTGATTTTTCCCTGGGATCTAACGGCAATCTGATCTCTTCAGACGGCCTGAACGTGATGGGTTATCCGGCGGTTAACGGCGTGGTGAACACCAATGCCGCGCTCGCGCCTATCAATATCCCCGTGGGCCAGGTGGAAGCGCCTCTTGCTACCACTACGTTCGGGATGACGTCCACGCTCAATTCCGCCTCGCCGGTGGGCACCATCGTGCCTGGCCAGGTGCAGGTCTACGACTCAATGGGCAAGGCCTATGAAGCGACGGTGACATATCAGAAGACCGGAACCAACGCCTGGACCTACAACGTAACCATGCCGGATACCCTGACGGCCAACTCGACCACCAATGCAGCCGGGACGACATTCAATTACAGCTTCGGCTCAAGCGCAGGCACGCTGGCGACGGTGGATTCCGGAACCAACCTGGCCATCACCGGACCTACAGCCGGCGGAAGCACGGCCACGATCGCCCCTCCCGTTGTGAAGGCGGGCGAGGTGCTGGGGGCAGTCGGAACCGCGGGCACGTACGCGGACGATCTTCAGAATGCAATCAACAATGCAGGTATAACGGGGGTTACGGTTTCCACGGCTGGCGGCCAGCTAAGCATCAGCGGCACAGGGATCACAACCACGGGCAACGTCATTCAGGATCCCATTGCGTCGCTGAACGCGACCGGGCCCCTGACCTTCAATTCAAGCGGCGTGCTGGTAAGCCCGGCGGCGGATGTGAGCGGGATATCCTTTAGTGGCCTTTCAGATGGAGCTGCGCCGTTGAATATGACGTGGGACATTCTGGGCACAGGCGGCACTCCATCGATAAGCCAGGTAAACACGACCTCGGACGGCGCTTCATCGACCACGCAGAACGGCTACGCCAGTGGAACCTATCAGAGCTTCACGGTGAGCGCCAACGGGACTGTGACAGCCAGCTATTCGAATGGCGAAACACAAGATGTAGGACAACTGGCTCTGGCCAATGCTTCCAACCTGCAGGGCCTGCAAAGCTTGGGCAACAGCGAATACGCTGCCACACTGGCCAGTGGCACGGCTTCGATCGGTTCCTCGGGAACGGCTGGCCTGGGCACGGTGACGGATGGAGCGCTGGAAGAATCGAACGTGAACATTTCCGCCGAGTTTTCCGACCTGATCATCGCGCAGCGGGGTTTTGAAGCCAACTCCAAGGCGGTGACGACCTTTGACACCATCACGCAGGAAACAATCAACATGATCCACTAGAGGACGATGGGGCGATTCGGCTGGCGTGCTTTGGTATGAATTCGTTCAAGGCGCGCAGGCGGGGGTCTTCTTGATCTCGTCGAGCAGCGGCTGGGTGGGAAAGAAGAGCTCCGCCGGATCGCCCTTGGCCGGCCTGGCATAGCCGATGCGCAGGCCGGGAAGGGAATTGAGGTAGGAAAGAAACGAGCGCGCGGGTTCCATGTTGGGACTGCCGGCGCCAGGGTTCAGGTAGTGCAATTCGCCCGAGGGCAACAGCTCCCAGTCCCTGGTTAACGGCTTCCACTTGATGTAGCCTTCGTAGTTCATTTTGAGTTTGACTTTAGGATAGACGGGAGGGAAAAGTGCGGCCTGCGTGCGGTGAAAAGGGGGAATGAAGCCTGAGTCCTGCGCCCCGCCGAAGCTGACGAACCATTGCAGGTCGCGCCTGCCGTGATCGTCGCGGCATTCAACGGTGAAGCGCGGCGGGAGCGACGCGGTTTCCGTGACAGCCAGCGAGAGCGACAGGCGCACGTAGTGGATTCCCGAGCCTGGATCGGTGTTTTCGACGCGGTCGAGTTTTGGCGCGACAGCGACCGGCTGCGGCGATGGCGCGGTTTGCGCAAACAGCACTGCCGAGGCCGACAGGAGAGCTGTGAGTGTGGAGAGGGCCGCGCGGGGCAGGGATTCAGGACGATTCCTTCCGAGCAATGGAATTCTCCGCTTGAAATGGATTCGGGATTACTAGGATTGTGCCACACGGCTGTGGCCGGGAAGCCTGCACACCTTCAAAAATGCGGCGGAAACCGGGAGATTGGATTGCGGAGCGGGCTGTTTCCCTTTGCTGATAGGATGCAAGCAAAGATTCGACCAACGACATCCCTTCCAGGAGTTCCCCGCATGCGTTCTCTGCTTCTTGCCGGCATCGTTTTCTCGGCTGCAACTGCGATGGCACAGTCTGTTCCCGCGGCCATCTTCACTGATGCACCGGCCGATGCGGCTCACCCTGCGGCGATGACGGTGCTGCACATTCCCAGCCACGGAGTGCTGATCAACGGCGTTGTGTACAGCCCGTCCGGTGCGGGGGCGCACCCGACGCTGGTGATCTGCCACGGGCTGCCGGGCAACGAGAAGAATCTTGACCTGGCGCAGGCGGTCAGGCGTGCGGGTTGGAATGCGGTGACTTTTAACTATCGTGGATCGTGGGGCAGTCCGGGGAATTTTCGCTTCGCTCAGAACCTGGAGGACGCGGACGCTGTGCTGGCTTATCTGCGTGATCCGGCCAACGCCACAAAGCTGGGCGTCGATCCAAAGCGGATCGCAATTGCCGGACACAGCATGGGCGGATGGGTGACGGTGCACACGGCGGCGCACGATCATGCATTGATGGGCGCGATCCTGATCAGCGCGGCGGATATGGGAGCGGTCGGCACAATCGATCGCAAAGATGCGGTTGCTCTCATGGCCGATAACAAGGAGACGCTGGTTGGGGTGACCGCCGAAAGCATGGCGGATGAGGTGATTGCTCATTCGAAGGAATTTGGATTTGGCAATGATGTGGCTGGGCTGGTTCCGGTGCCGCTTCTGGTGTTGACGGCGAACGATGGGCTGGCGCCGACAGGGGACAAACTGGTGAGCGCAATCAAGGCGGCCGGCGGGCGGAAGGTGACGGAGATTCACGCGGCGACCGATCACTCGTGGTCCGATCACCGCATTTTTCTGGAATCGACGGTGATTAACTGGCTGGCGCAGCTGAAGTAGCTGCCGAATTTTCGATCTGCCGGGGGCGAACCTCGATAAACAGGGCTTTGCCAATTGCCAGAACGGACTTTTCCGCGTCCAGGATGCGGGCCTCGGTCCAATGCTTGCGGCCCTCGTTGCGAGTGACGTGGCCTTCAAGGCGGAACGGCGTCGCGGAGGGAACGGGGCGCTGGTAGTCGACTTCCATATGGCGGGTCATGGCGGTGAAGCCGCGGGCGCGAACGGCCTTGCTCATGGCCTCGTCGAGCAGGGTAGCGATGATGCCGCCATGGAGGTAGCCGGGCGGGCCTTCGAAGGTGTCTGGCACCGATGCGAGGCAGACTACGGAGCTATCCTCAGCGAGCAGGAATTCTAAATGCAGTCCGCTGGGACTGGCCTGGCCGCAGCCGAAGCAGCGATTCTGAGCCCCGTGGGCCATTGGAGTGAGGTTCTCACTTATTGCCTTCATCTGGTTTGTCCTAGAGTGTTCCGTTGAGAACGCGTTCATACATTTCGCGGTCGACATTGCCACCGGTCAAAACGATGCCGATCTGCTTGCCGGCGAGCTGATCCTTCTCCTGAAGTGCAGCGGCAAGGGCGGCGGCACCGGCGCCTTCGGCCAGGTTGTGCGTGTCCTCATATAAGGAGCGCATGGCTTCGGCGATGGCGGCGTCGGAAACCTGAACAATGCGGGCGACGTTGCTCCAGATGACCTCCATGGCTTGAGCGTTGGGTGTGCGGCAGGCCATGCCGTCCGCGATTGCTGTGGTCGATGGCGCTTCGACAACTTTGTGTTGCGCGAAACTGAGCGCGTAGGAGGGGGACAGGGAAGATACGACACCGACGATTTCAGTTTTGAGGCCGAGGGCGTTGCGCGCGGCGGAGATGCCGGCGATGGAGGAGCCCAGGCCGATGGGAGCATAGACCACGTCGAGCGGAGGAGCCGCTTCTAAAAACTCCATCGCGTAGGTGGCTGTGCCCATCACGAGTCTTTCGTGAAAGGAGTCGACCATGACGAAGCCGAGTTCCGCGGCGAGGGTGCGGGCATACTCCAGCGACTCCTGGAAGTCTTGACCGTGTTCGATCAATTCCGCGCCCTGGGCGACCATTGCCCGGTTTTTCTCCTTGCTGTTGCCGTATGGAACGACGATAACTGCGGTCAGACCGAGCAGACGGGCGGCCGTGGCCACGCCCTGGCCGTGATTGCCGCGGGTTGCCGCGACCATGCCTTTTAGTTCAGGCTGCGCTTCCTTGAGCCAGACACCGTAGACCAGTGCGCCGCGCAGCTTGAAAGCGCCAACCGGAGTGTGGTTCTCATGCTTGATCCAGGCCTCTGTTCCCAGCCGTCGATTGATGAGCGGCCAGGAGTACTGGGGCGTGGGCGGCATGTGGCGATAGACAAGGGTCTGGGCATCGCGAATCTGGGCGAGCGATGGTAGCTGCATGACTCCAGCATACTTTCTTGCAGAGGAAAATTGCATCCAGCGCAATGAACTGTCCGTCATAAAGACAGGCTTCTCTTGACCTTGGGACTTGTTCCGCGCAGACTGAGGGAGCGTTGCTTTTCCCGATTCACAACTTTCAGGCGCTATGGTCCTTGCTGCGAAACGGCCTTGCGCCAACTTCCCAAACCCAATCTTTATGGAGGAAATTCACGTTATGACCGCGATCGACCGGAGAACTGCATTGCTTCAGATGGGCGCCGTTGCAGGCGCTGCTTTGCTTGCCGAAAACCTTCATGCCGAACCCACCACGAGTGGCCAGACTCCCGCTGCGGCACCGGCTCCGACAGGTCCTTTCACGCTACCGCCGCTGCCTTATGCCTACGACGCGCTCGAGCCGAGTTTCGATGCGGAGACCATGCATCTGCACCACGATAAGCATCACCAGGCGTACGTGAACAACCTGAATGCGGCGATTGCGGCCAATCCGGGACTGGCAGGGAAGTCGGTTGAAGATTTGCTGGAGAGCCTGGGAACGCTGCCGATGGGCGCGACGACTGCGATCCGAAACAACGGCGGAGGGCACTACAACCACTCCTTCTGGTGGCCGACGCTGGGCAAGGGCGGCGCTGCGCCGACCGGAGAGCTGGCCAAGGCGATTGACGCCAAGTTCGGTTCGCTGGGTGGCTTTCAAGACAAGCTGACCGATGCGGCGATGCACGTTTTCGGGAGCGGCTGGGCCTGGCTGGTGACGGGACCGGGTGGGGAGCTATCTATTATGACCACGCCGAACCAGGATTCGCCGATCAGCGTGGGGCTGAAGCCGGTGCTGGGCGTTGACGTATGGGAGCACGCCTACTATTTGAAGTACCAGAACAAGCGGGCAGACTACGTGAAGGCATTCTTCAACGTGGTGAACTGGGATTACGTCAGCGGGAAATACGCGAAGAAGGCGTAGATGCGCGAGAGACTGAGGCGGAGCCGGTCGAAATGGTCCGACCGGCTGGGGTCGTGGATTCTTGCATGCAGTGTCTTGTGGAACGCGGCGATCGCTGGCTGCCACTCGAAGCCGCAGCTAACTTCGCAAGAGGCGGAAGGGAAGCATCTCTATGATGTTCGCTGCGCGCATTGCCACGAGGACAACGACCTGGCGCTGAAAAAGGTTCCGCCGGATTTGCATGGGGTCTTCAAACATGACAAGCTGCCCAGCGGATTGCCTGCGACGGATGCGCAGGTCCGGCTGAACGTGCTGAACGGCAGGGGAATGATGCCTGGCTTTGCGGGCCGCTTTGATGATGAGCAGATGGCGGCGCTGCTGGCTTACCTGCACACCGGGTTGCGGTGAACCCAGACCAGGGGACAACCATTCCAGCGGACCAACTCGTATCACGGTATACTTGGAAGTGCTATGGCGACCGAAAAAACCTTCTATCTTGAGACCTTCGGCTGCCAGATGAATGCCCATGACTCTGAAAAGGTGATTGGCACATTGCAGCACGAGGGGTACCGGCAGGTCGAAAATGAGGAAGATGCCGGCCTGATTCTCTACAACACCTGCTCCATCCGCGACAAAGCCGAGCAAAAGGTCTTCAACCGCCTGAACGACTACAAGAAACTGCATAAGGCTGGGAAGCGGTTCGCCGTGCTGGGTTGTGTTGCCCAGCAGGAGGGCGAAAAGATCTTTGAGCGGGCACCGTACGTGTCGCTGGTTTCGGGGTCAGCTTCTTACCGCAAGCTGCCCGAGATGCTGACGCGGCTTGAGGCGGGCGAGACGCGCATTACCGGGCTCGACGACCGGCAGACAGACGAGACGTTTGAGACCG
Source organism: Occallatibacter sp. (assembly GCA_050013695.1). Classification (GTDB taxonomy): domain Bacteria; phylum Acidobacteriota; class Terriglobia; order Terriglobales; family Acidobacteriaceae; genus Telmatobacter. The sequence goes on along the minus strand of JBEKET010000022.1, from coordinate 2,881 downwards.
AGTTTACGGCCCGGCAGAATCCGCACCGTGCCTACATCACCATCATCGAGGGCTGCGACAAGTTCTGCGCCTACTGCGTGGTGCCTTATACCAGGGGCAAGGAACGCAGCCGCGGGTCCGTATCTGTCTTGAACGAGGCTCGGCGGATTGCCGACCTGGGCTATACCGAGATTCAACTGCTGGGCCAGAACGTGAACAGCTACAAGGATCCGGAAGGGAAGATGAGCTTCGCCGAACTGCTGGCGGCGGTGGGGCAGGTTCCGGGAATCAGGCGGGTGCGTTTTACTACCAGCCACCCACGCGACTTTACGCGGGACATTGTTGAGGCGATCGATGCTTATCCGACACTGTGCGATCACGTTCACCTGCCGGTGCAGTCCGGTTCGGCCCGGGTGCTGAAGCTGATGGCGCGCGAGTATACGCCGGAGTGGTACCTGGAACGGATTGCGTGGGTAAAGGCGGCGAAACGGCAGATTTCGCTCTCGACCGACATCATTGTCGGCTTTCCGGGCGAGACGCCGGAGGATTTCATCCAGACCATGAACCTGCTGGCGGAAGTTGAGTACGATTGCGTGTTTGGATTCAAGTACTCGGGAAGGCCCAATACGCCGGCTCTGACCATGATTGATTCCATCTCTGATGCGGAGAAAGCGACGAGGTTGCAATCGCTGCTGGATCGTCAACGCGAGATTCAGAGAATCAATTATGCCAAGCATATAGGGCAAACCATGGAAGTGATGGTTGAGGGATTAAATCCGGCGCGCGGACAGGTGACAGGACGCAGCAGCCAGAACAAGCCGGTGAACTTCACTTGCGCGCAGCCGATCGCTCCCGCTCCAGGGAGCTACGCCCAAGTGAAAATAACTGCTGCATTTCCCAACAGCCTTGTGGGCGAAAGCGTCTAACATGGGGACATGGATGGCAGCAGGCACGCGCCGGCGGAGTTTCGCCAGGCATCGGAAAGGGGACCCATGGACAGCGAACTGAAGAAGCGGATTGAAGCGCTTCGTTCCGAGGCAGAGGAACAGACGCGCAAGGGGCACCCGGAACGAGCGGCCGAGATCCGGCAAAGCGAGTTGCCCAAACTTGAGGCAGAGTTGAAGCGGCTGAATGTTTCGAGTAGCCGTGCGCTTCCAGAAACAGGATCGGTCGAGGTCAGGATTCGCGGGCTGATGATGGATCCCTCGACCAATATGCCCATCGTTGTGCTCAAGGATGTCGCCTCAGACACCGTGATGCCGATCTGGGTGGGGATCTTTGAGGCGAATGCAATCTTCAATGAGATCGAGAAGCTTGCTGCCTCGCGCCCGATGACCCATGACCTTACCAGAAACCTCATCCGAAACTTGAATGCTGAGCTGGAACGCGTTGTCATCACGGAGATTAGAGACGATACGTTTTTCGCGACACTGTGGCTCCGGCAAGGAAACGAGCCGCTGACGATGGATGCGCGACCCTCAGACGCCATCGCCCTGGCGCTGCGGGCGGATTGTCCGATCTTTGTCTCGGACGAGGTGATGCAGGCCGCCAAGCTGAATACCTCCGGGCCCCCTGAGGGACCGACAGCGGAACAGTTGCGTGGCTGGCTCGAGGGATTGAACGACGAGGACCTGGGCCGCTACAAGATGTAACTCCCGTCTGACATTGTGCATCCGCAAAAAATGCCACGAGGGTTCTGGAATCGCGATCCAGTGTACACGACAATAGTGTACACTACAAAGTTATGAAGAACATTACGCTGAGTGCCGACGAAGACTTGATCGAGCGGGCGCGATCGATTGCACGCGAGCAGCGCAGAACGCTTAATGTAGCTTTCCGTGAGTGGCTTACTGAATTCACTCAGACGGCTGGTGATGGGCAGGGTTTTGATGCCCTGATGAAACAGATGAACAATGTGGATGCGGGTGGTCACTTCAGCAGGAATGATCTGAATGAGCGATAGATTCTTCCTGGACACGAATATCTTTGTTTATTCGTTTGACCACAGCGCCCCAGTGAAAGCTGGGAAGGCCGCGCAACTGATCCGGACCGCGCTGACCACGCAGAAGGGCTTCATCAGCTATCAGGTGATCCAGGAGTTCTTCAATGTTGCTCTGAAACGGTTCTCCCAGCCGATGAAATTGGCGGACGCGGAGCAATATCTGGGCACAGTTTTCAGTCCGCTGCTCGGCGTGCATTCGTCCCACTCGCTTTTCAGGGAGGCTTTACAGCTGCAGGCCCGAAGTGGGTTCTCCTGGTACGACTCGTTCATTGTCTCAGCAGCAATCCAAGCGCGATGTGACATTCTCTTTACCGAGGATCTCCAGCACGGTCAACGGTTTGGCCATCTGCGGGTTGTGAATCCCTTTCTCTGAGTTTGCCTCGGAGAGGGAAGTTCCTCGGCAGGAAATAAGACAAACTGAGGCCTCTAAGAGCTTTTTCGTCGCAAGACAGGGCTTTTCTTTGCTTTCACTGTACAGAATATCCGTTATCAGACATTGCAATAACCCAGGAATATCTAGGTGGTCTGAGCTTTTGCCATCTCATAGGCTGCGGCCCTAACATCTGGCTAATACCCGGAAGGAACTGCCAATGCCGATTCTGCTACTCGTAGCACTTGTGTTTGGGGCTCTAGTTGTTTGGGCCGTTGTATCGGGGTTGAAAGAAGGTGCCAGAGTGGCCGCCCTGCCCGCTGACCAGCGAGAAGCTTACATGCGCACAGACCAGTGGGGACGACTACGCCCGCAAGTGATCTGCCCTCATTGCCAAACAAGAGGAACCGTGCGGATGAAGTCTGTCAGGACGAAGACTGGAATTTCTGGCGGAAAAGCGACTGCGGCCGTTCTAACCGGTGGAGTATCGCTGCTGGCAACCGGGCTCTCACGAAAAGAGAGCGTAACCG
>JBEKET010000021.1:0-120836 GCA_050013695.1 Occallatibacter sp. | reverse complement strand
GAAACCATTACCCTTACCGGCACCGGCGAAGAGTTAGGCCCCAGAACGCACATCTGCGACTCCGACAACTGCGTAGCCTGCCCCGAACGCGACACCTGCGAAAACAGCGAGTACGACGAAGAGGAAGAAGAAGAGGAGGAAGTGGAAGAAGTAGCAGTCGATGAGAAACAGCAAGCGGAAGAGAAAGAGCAAACAAAACAACCGCAACCCACCCCGCACACAGTGCCAACCATTCATGCCTCAGCAAACGGTGTCCCTCTTCACTCCTTCACTTCTTCACTGGTTCACTGCCCTTCCCCACCTCTTCACTCCTTCACTTCTTCACTCCTTCACTGTCCTTGTTCACTTCTTCACTGCTGTTCATCACTGCCCACTGCGCACAGTGCGCCGTCCATTGCCCATGTACGACTGACAACTGCTCACTCACAACTCACAACTGACAACTACCCACCGGCCACTGCCCTCAAAGATTCAAGTGCCGTCGCAAATCCTCCGGATGGTTACAGTGAGCAAACGCCGTCTCGCGCGAAACCCGCCCAGCGCGCACCAGTTCACCCAGCGACTGTTCCATCGTCAGCATGCCGTCGGCGCGCCCGGTCTCGATGTTTGCGCGCAGTTGATGGTCGTCGCCGCGACGAATCAGGTTGCGCATTCCGCTGGTCGCGACCAGAATCTCAACGGCTGGGTAACGGCCGATTCCATTGGCTGCGGGCAGCAGTTGCTGCGAAATTACCGCCAGCAGCGCCAACGATAGTTGCTGACGAATCTGCGACTGATAGCCGGATGGAAACGTGTCGAGGATGCGTGAAACAGTTTGTGCAGCGTCGTTGGTATGCAGAGACGTGAGCACCAGGTGACCGGTCTCCGCAGCCGTCAACGCCGCGGCCATCGTCTCGCTGTCGCGCATCTCGCCCACCAGGATGACGTCCGGGTCCTGCCGCAACACTGCGCGTACTGCCTGGGCGAAACTGAGCGTGTCGATTCCCAGTTCAATCTGCTCCACGAGCGATTTGCGATTTGCATGCTGATATTCGACTGGATCTTCGATGGTGATGATGTGATCGCGTCGGCTGCCGTTGATCCTGTCGATCAGAGCGGCCATGGTTGAAGTTTTACCCGATCCCGTCGCGCCGGTCAGCAGCACCAGGCCCTGCCGCCGCTCCGTCAACATGCCGAGTGAAGCAGGCAGATGAAGCGAATCAAGCGTCGGAATCTGCGCCGGCAGCAGTCGAATCGACGCTGCGAGCGTTGCACGTTGAAAGTGGAAATTGGCGCGAAATCGCCCCATCGTGCCGCGCACAAAACAGAAATCCACGCATTTGCGTTCCTGCAGTTCCTGTAACTGGCTAGGCGTCAGCAATGGCAGCAACAGGCCGCGAATCGCCTCGACAGACAAGGCCGGCCCCGAGTCTGCCATCAGCGCACCATTCACGCGCAACGTGGCGGGCGAGCCGGCCACCAGAATAATGTCGGAGGCATTGGTATGGACCGCGCTCGTCAGCAGTTGGTCGATCGACCGCTTCTCGCCGGACTTGGCGCCGGCCGCCGCGCGGTTCAGCTCATCAACCAGCCTTGACAGTTCATTGCCGTGTTCATCCATCAGCAAATCATATTGTCTCGGCGTTGCCGGTGCAAAGACAGCCACCAGCATTCACACCGAACTTCAAGGCTTCGAATTTGCCGGGATCAGCAGCGTCAATTCCTGCGTCGCAACTTCAATCCGCACCGGCAGCCCGCCGAGCAACTCGCCGTCCGCTTCCACCAGGACCTTCGACGCGGATCCGTCGCGCGCGCAGCATTCGACCAAAATGGCGTCGAGCAATTCAATGTGGCGCGCAAATGTCTGCCGCCTGAACAGAGACGCCATCACAAAGCGCAGGTAGTCCATGCGGCTGCGCGTCTTGAAGGCCAGCAGGCGCAGGCTCCTGCTGCGAATGCTGGCGCCGGGAGCCAGGTTGCGCAGCAGCCCGCCAAAATCGTGAATGCGCACCGCCAGAATCTGCGACACTTCGACCGTTCTGGCCGCGCCCCCGTCACTCGGCATGAAGACTGTTTCAAAGAGAGGAAACGAATGCGTTGCCCAAACCTTGAACATCTCCACCATGTAAAGCGCGTAGCCAAACCGCCTCTTCAAACCCGCATCGAGCATGGAGATGCAGAGCGCATCGGCGCCCACGCCCGCGGCCACAGTGAAGTAGCGCGAGTCCTCCTTTCCATCCTTATCGTGGAAAAAGATCTTTCCCACGGGAACGCGCACCGGTTCAGCCGACAGCAGAATCTCGACTGCCTTCACCGGGGACGTTCCCAGCCCAAGGTCCGCAGCCAAAGCATTCGCCGTACCAAGCGGCACAACCCCTAGCGCGATCTCGGTTCCCACCATGCACTGCATGATCTCGTGCGCAGTGCCGTCACCGCCGCACGCAATGATTGTGTCGCAGCCATTGCGTACAGCCTCCACTGCAAGCGCACCTGCTCCTCCCGGCGCGTCCGTGTGAAACGCAGTAGCCTCGATGCCGGCGCGGCGAAGAACGCGAAGCGCATCATCGATCACTGCCTTCCGTTTAGGAGAGTCCTGGCCGGAAGCCGGGTTGTAGATCAGCGCAACACGACGCATCGCAAATGAATCCTGAAAGGGCCCGTTGGGCCCCGTTCAACAACTATGTCTTGAGGTATCACTGCTATTCTCGCACCCCGCCGAGTGTATGCGGGCCGGGAAACTATCGCGGCAAGGCCAGCAGCGCGCCCCAGTTCAGCCCGGCGCCAAAAGCGGAGAAAACCAGCGGCCCCGCCAGCGCACTGGTTTGCGCGGAATGCCACTCGTCCGCCGCAATCAGCAGAGATGCTGACGAGGTGTTTCCATAGCGCGCGATGTTGGAAAAGAATCGCTCTCGCGGCGCTTTCAGTGCGGAAGCGACGCGCGTGATCAGATTCAGATTCGCCTGATGCAGCAGGAATTCCGCTACGTCGCCAACGCCAATCTGATTGCGCGTCAGCAGTTCGTTGATGGCCCGCGGCATCTTGCGCGAGGCGTGCATGATCACCGCCGAGCCATCCATGAAAAACTGCCCATCTCGCACGTACAAAATCTCCGACGACGCGCCATCCGTAAACAAACAGAAGTCCGCAATGCGCGCGATGCCGATCTCCGGATCTACCAGCGCAGCGCCCGCTCCGTCGCCGAAAAGAATGGCCGAGTTCTTGTCCTCCGGCGTCAGCGAGATGCGACGCGACATGATCTCCGCGCCAACCACCAGCACGCGGCCAACAGTGGGCGCAAGCTGAGCAGCCAACGCCAACCCAATGAGCGAACCGCAGGATGCAACAGGAATATCAAGCACCGGCGTGGAAGCAAGGCCGAGCCCTGTAGCAATCTGGCTCGCAGGCCCAGGGCAAAAGCGATCACTCGATCCGCTCGCCACCAGGATCATGCCCAGTTCCGCGGCGGTTACGCCAGCCTTATCCAGGCAGTTCTGCGCAGCCAACAAGCCAATCCCGTGAACCGTGTCCGTATCGGCCGCGTAGCGCCGTTCTTCAATGCCGGAGACTTCGAGAATCCACTCGGGCGTCGCGTCCACCAGCGGCGCAACCTCTTCGTTGCTCACGCGGCGCGGCGGCAACCATGAGCCAAAGGCTCGTAAAAAGGCCATCTGCTAACTCTTGCTCGCAAGGTAAGTTTCCACCTTGCCGATGGTGTCGAACTTGCGAGCCGATAAGTCGGAGTCGGGAACGGAGATACCGAATTCTTCTTCCAACCCACCGACAAAATCAGTCAAGGCAAAAGAATCCAATAGCCCTGAAACAAACAGCGAATCATCAACTCCGGGGTTGATTTCCTTTCCAGTAACCTGTCTCAAAACCTTAAGGATTCGAGCCTGCGCTTCCATTTCCCGCTCCTTGTGCTGTTGATTCGTTCCCTGCCGGGTTGCGCTGCTTGTAGGCCTGATAGCCGGTCATCAGGTCGGCCATCAGCGCATCGGCCAGTGCCCGGTAACCTTCGCCGGTAAAATGCGTATGGTCCGGCTGCGCCCAGCCTGCGTAAACCCATTGCTGCATAGCGCCCAGACCGCCCATGCGCTCACGCTGATCCCAGTAGGCGCATCCATGCGTGCGGCAAACGGCGCGCTGCGCCTGCACAATTCGATCCGTGCCCGCGAAAGGATGCCACGCGCGATGCTGCGTCACTGAACGGTCCGCCGGGCCCACCACCAGGATCGACGACTCCGGCACGTAGCTATGAATTGAGTCGATGATCGAAGCAAAGGTTTGCTGATAACTCTCTTCATCCCACGCGGGACTGGCCGCCTCGTTGGTTCCATACGCCAACACAATCAGGGCCGGCGAATTGTCTTTGAGATACCGCGAGAAAAGCGCCTGGTCCCATTTGAGAATCAAGGGAGCCTCAGCTCCGTTGATGCCGAGCGACTCCCACGTGACACCCGGCTGTGTCGCAACAAAGCCCAACAGCGTCACCGGAGCGCTCTGCTCCGTAGTCACTTCAAAGTGGTGATCACCGGCCGGGCAGATGTAGCTATAAGTACCAGGCCCCGTGTCGGTAGCATCGGTTTGAATCTCAGCCGTTTCCACGCCGTTGTCGGTAAAGCGCAAACCGCCGCCTCCGGGCTGTTGCAGGTATTGAAGCTCAAGCGTGGCACAGGGCGCGTCAAGCGTGACTCGCTCCCCCGCGCGCTCAGTTGAAATACTGATGCCTCCGAGGCCCGTCTGCCCATTGCCGAGTTGCAGGAACTTGTTCCCCTGCGTCTTCCATCCCGAGGTTTGCGATCGCTCCGAGCCCAGTATTCTGTATCCCGCAAAGGGATGGCCTGCGTAGGAGTAGCCAATGCCTCCGTTGCCAAACTGCTCTTGAAAGACGCGTCGAGCCTCACCCGTGAACATGTCCGCCGCGGTGTGCGAGTCGCCAAACTGCATCACGCGCAGCGTGTTGGTCTGCGGCTCCGCATCCTTCAGCGCGGCTTCATGCGATGCGAGTTGCGCATAGAAACCATCGAGCGCTGTGTTGTACGCAATCGCTTTCGCTGGAGGGTCTTTCAGCTGTGCACTGATCGCCTCAATCAGGGCGGCCTTGTGTGCAGGATCGAGGCGCGGGCCGGCATAGTAGTGGACGCGCATTCGCGCACGCGAATGCGCAGCGCTGCCAGCCGTGGTTCGGCCGGCTATCGCGTGACCCGTTGCCGTTTTTCCTGTTGCAGTCTTGCCAGTAGCAGTCTTGCCCGTCGCAGCCTGCGAACCGGTGTGACTCTTGGCGCCTGCTGAAGTGGTCGCAGAATTCGTCGCGGTAGAATGATGCTTCTTTTTCGGCGTTACACCCAGCAAGGGCGCACCAGCAATCGCCAGCAGCACCACCGACAGCACCGCATTCATCCGCATTGGAGCACGCCAATTCATTTCGCGCTGGCCTTCTTTCCAGCACGATTTTTCGCGGTCTTCGATTGGATGGCTGTCTTGGGCCTATCAGCCTTCGCGGGGCTTGCAGGGGTTTCGGTTGGGAGGGAAATTCCTTGTTGCATCTTCCATCGATTGTATCCCAGCCCCAACTGCTCGAGAAACAGCCCAGCCACAATGGACGCCCCTTGCGGCGTGGGGTGGAGCAGATCGGCCGTCACCAACCGCGGGCTGGCGCCATACCAGCGCGCCATGGTGCCGTCGCCGCCCATCGCGTCGTACGTGTCGAAAAAAGCGCAGTGCGTCTCGCCGGCAACCTGGCGTTGAATCGCGACAATTTCTGGAATCGTGCTCATAGTTTCAATGTCGTCGAGCCCGCTGCGTTCTCCGCGATCCATCGGGCTCATGATCAGGATCGGCACACCAGGCGCATTTTGCCGCAGCCGCTGAATTGCCAGACGCAACTCCGCCGCGTACTGCTTATGCACAAACGATCCAAAGCTACTTTCGTTCGATCCGTAGTTGACCACGATCAGCGCCGGCGCAGCGTGCTCCAGTTCCTGCTTCCACAGCACCGGCTGCAGCACACGCGCCAGCACACTCGTCGTTGCGCCGTTCAACCCCAGGCTCGAGTACAGCAGGCCGCTTGTGCCGCGGCGAAAATCCGCGCCAAACAATGTGACAGTTCCATCTGTTGGACGAATGCCCACGACTTTCGTTCCCGTTGGCAGTTCCACGTGAACCGAAGCGGTCGTCTGCGTCTCGGCGTCTGTGGTCTGCTCGAGGATTCGCTGGTCGTCTGCGTCCACCTCAAAGACGCCGCCGCCAGGCTTGGACAGGTACTCCACATCGACGGCCGTCTGTTGCGACTCAGTAAGCTTGAACTTGCTCCACGCGCCGGATTGTCCTTCAAATGCCGCCCCGCCGAGCCCATAAATTCCCTCGCGCATCAGTCCTACGCCGGTGCGCATCTTCCAGCCATGGTCGCTGATTTCTACGCCGCGGTGGCCATACCACGCCCACGGTTTCGCAATCAGCGTGTAGCCGCGACCCGCATCGCCAAAGCGGTTTTGCAGTTGAGCGCGCACGTCGCCGGTAATCAGATCCGCGGTCGTCGGTGAGTCGCCGTAATGCAGAATTGTGACCACGCCGCCGTCTTTGCCCTGCCCCCACTTGTTCTGTTCCAACTTCCAGAGCGCAGCAAAAAAAGGGCCGAGACTGTTCGAATCGTCTGTAAAAACTGGAGAAATCTGCGGGAGTTTTTCATCTTTCTTTGTCACGACGATCTTCGGAACAACCGGCGCCGGCGGCTGCGGCCAATGCAGCGAAAAAGTCTCCGCGAAGATATTCGGATCAATGCCCTTTCCGTGATCAACGAACCAGCGCCAGGCTGCCAACGCCATAACAAGCACAAGAATTGCCAGCGCCGTCTTGAACGGAAAGCCTCCGCCGCTGGGTTTGGGAGCAGGCGTGGTTGGGTTGTGTTCGGAAAAATCAAAAATTGCCATAGACAAAGGGAGCGGAACCGCGGCCCGCCAGCGTTTGAATCAAAAGAATGATGGCGGCCATCGCAAGACCCTGCACCCAGAACGGCGCGCGCGCAGCCCATCCAGCCGACACTTCAAACCAACGCGGCGGGAAGCAATGAATAGCAGCGGCAAGCACCAGCACGCCCACCACCAGCGGCGTCAGGTTTTCCGCGCCCCATGTCAGCGCGCCCAATCCGCGCAAAATGCTTATTGCGCCTTCAAGCGAAGATGCCCTGAAAAATATCCACGTAAAGCAAACAAAGTTAAACGTGATCAATCCGCCCAGCAGCTTGGCCCACCATGCCGGCGACGGAATCTTGCGCGCGCGTTTCCACGCAAATACCACGCCCAGCGCCAATCCATGCAGCACGCCCCAGATCAAGAAGTTCCACGAAATCCCGTGCCACAATCCTCCCAACATAAAGGTGATCAAGAACGCGTAGCTGTACGACAGTACCGGAAATTTTCGCCGCTTGGGCAGCACGTCAAAGAGGTAATCGCGCAGCCATTCTGAAAAAGTGATGTGCCAGCGGCGCCAAAACTCGGCCACATTCACTGCCAGGTACGGACGCCGAAAATTCTCCGGCAGTTGGATGCCGAGCAGCAGCGCCGCGCCCATTGCAATGTCCGTGTAACCGGAGAAGTCGAAGAAAAGCTGCAGCGCAAAGCCATACACGCCCACCAGGATCTCGACGCTCGAATAGAGTGAAGGCGTATCGAAGACGCGCCCTACCAGGTTGTTTGCGAGGTAGTCGGCAATCAGCAGCTTCTTCACCAGGCCTATACCAATCAGAAGCAGCGCCGTTCCGCCGTCCCCAGCATTGAAGGAGAAGGGTTGCGAGAATTGCTCGAGCAGTTTGCGCGTTCTCGGAATCGGACCGGCCGTCATCGAAGGGAAAAACAGAGCCGCACCCAGGTACGCCAGATAACTGCGCGTCGGCTGCATCTCGCCGAAGTAAAGATCAATCGTATAGGTGAGCGACTGAAAGCAATAGAACGAAAGGCTCAGCGTAAACAGCCACGCAAACCGGCCTGCGGTCAACAGCGGAATCAGCTTGAGCCCCACGAGAAGGCCAAGGTTGGTTGCAAGAGAAATGCAAAGCAAAATCCGCCGCTTAGCTTTCTCTTTCGCGCGTCCCAAACCAAGTCCCACAAGAAAATCCGTGCTCGCAGCCAGCGGCAGCACCAGGTAGATCAAGCTGAACCGCGCCAGAAAAAACAGGTTGGCAGCCACCAACACCGCTAACTGAAAACGGCGCGACCCTGCGCCGGCCCAGTAGAGGAGGCAAACCGCAACAAGAAACACAAAGAAAGGCGCCGTACTAACCAGCATCGGAGGATCCAGAGGATGAGCCATGACTAGGGTCGCACATCGCAGGTGATCCCTGTCATGTATTCATCGTGACGCTTCTGAACCACTGCAAATTCCACGAGGCAACAAGAAAACTGAAATGCGCATCCAACTCGTCAACTCGTGGTACGAGTCCAAGGTAGAAGCGTGTCCGCTTATATACGCCAACCGTGCACGCTTGCCTGTGCCACCGCTTCGGATTGCGTGTCAAAACGGACACTTTTCCACACAAACCGGACAATTCTCAAGACTTATCATGATAAGACTCCAGTCGATTTCTTTCCTGACTTTAAGGAATAATTCAAATAAGTGGCACTATATGAGAGACTTACTTTGGAATTATGAAAATCCTTGGCGGAAGTTAATAGGTGTGGACCTCTCCCTAAAGGCTGGGCAAACAGGGATCAGTCTAGTATTATCGGCAGATGGTCATTCGAAGGAAATCACGCAACATAACCTTGAAATCCCCGCTTGGAATCTGTCTCCTTGCGGGAGCTTCATCGGTTGCGCTGGCCGCTGTGGTGATAACACTCTCCACAGAGCCAGTGCAGGCAGATGCGCGGCTTCCCAAACCCGCTTTAACCGCGCCTTCAACTCAAAGCGCGACTCCAACTGTACTAGCACCAAAGAAGAAGACGATCGCTGAATCGCGGAAGGATGTCCTTCGCGGCATCGCTTCGTGGTACGGATCAGTGCTCGATGGCCATCGCACCGCCAGTGGCGAGCGGTTCGATATGTACGCCATGACCGCATGCCATCCCACGCTGCCTTTTGGCACCATGGTGCGCGTCGTAGACCTTAACAGCAAACGATCGGTCGTGGTGCGAATCAACGATCGCGGCATACTCGACGAGGGACGCATTATCGACCTCTCGTATGCGGCCGCACAGGAACTCAAGATCACCAAGGCCGGCCTTGCTCCGGTGGCGCTGGAAGTGATCTCCCTCGGCCATCCACATCACAAATAATCAAGCGCACGAGCACAACGAAACGGCCGGCACAATCGCTGGCCGTTCTTCCTTTTCTTGATTTGATCCTGATCGAATTGATTCCACATCACGCGCACTGCGTGACTAAGCAATCAATTCGCGGCCTCGCGTCTCCGGCAGCAGCATGACTCCGCAGATCATCGCCAGGTACGCCACAACAGCGAATGCTGCAATCGAAGTTCCCAACGACAACCGGGCACTGAAGAAACCTACGAACGTCGGAAACAATGCGCCCGCGCCGCGTCCAAGGTTATAGGAGAAACCCTGTCCGGATGCGCGCAGCGGCGTTGGAAAGAGTTCGGTAAAAAATGCGCCCATCGGGCTGAACGATCCCGACGCAAAGAACCCCAATGGAAATCCAAGGATCAGCATGACGCTGTTTCCGATCGGCGCGTTTGTATAACACAGGACGGTCAGAAAGGAGCACGCCGCAAAAAGAATCAGCGTGCCCTTGCGCCCCAGCCGATCGGTCAGATACGCGGCCGTCATATATCCCGCAAACGACCCGGCAATCACCACCGCCAGATAACCGCCGGTATCAAGCGTCGTCAACCCGCGCGTGCTCTTCAAATACAACGGGAGCCATGTCGTGATCGCATAGTACCCGCCCTGCGCTCCAAGCGAAACCACCGATGCAAGCAGAGTGGTGCGCAGTATCGCAGGTGCGAAGATTTTCATCACGCCGCCACTGTGCGCGCGATGAGCACCCTGAAAAGCTTCTGTCTCCGGAACATGTTTTCGAATATAGAAAACCAGCAGCGCGGGTAGAATGCCGATCCAGAACATGGCCCTCCACGCAATGTCGGAAGGCAGTAAAGAGAAAAAGATCGTGTAGCAAAGTGCGGAGATGCCCCACCCAATCGCCCACCCGCCTTGAACCGTCCCAACCGCCTTGCCGCGATACTTTGTGCGGATGCTCTCGCCCATCAGCACAGATCCCACCGCCCACTCGCCTCCAAAGCCCAGCCCTTGCAATCCGCGCACGATGAGTAATTCAGTAAATGTGTGCGTGAAGCCGCTCAGAAACGTGAAGCCCGCAAACCACAGAATCGTGAGTTGAAGAACTTTGACGCGGCCATAACGATCCGCCAGGATTCCCGCCAGCCAACCGCCAACAGATGAGATAAGCAGGGCGGAGGTTCCAAGCATGCCGGCTTGACCCCTGGTCATGTGCCATGCAACCAGGAGCGTCGGAACCACAAAGCTGTATGCCATCACGTCGAGACCATCCAGCATCCACCCGGCAAAAGTAGCAATCAGCGTGGACCTTTCACGCTCCGTGAGGCGCGCAATCCACACGACTGCTTCCTTGCTGGCATCGGCATTTCCTGACCGGTTCTCTGCGGCCATCCGCTCCTCAATCTCTATTTGTTGTCCGCGCCCCATCCGCCGCCGCCCGGCGTTTCAATGCGAATCCGATTGCCGCTTGACGCATGAACACTGCACTTCGACGGCAATTCAACTGAATGATCTTCATCGATCAACAAAGCGCGCCCCGCCGCGCCAGGTGAACCGCCAGCCAATCCGTACGGTTGAGATTTTCGCCGGTCGCACAACAAGGTCACCTGCGCATCCGTCAGCAATTCGATCTCCCGAACCAATCCGTCTCCGCCTCGAAACTGACCCGCGCCGCCCGAGTGCTTCCTGTATCCATACGTCCGCACTCGAAATGGATACGCATATTCGAGGGCCTCAATCGGGGTGTTCAATGAGTTCGTCATGTGGCAATGTACGCCGGAAATTCCATCCATCCCTGGCCGCGCGCCCATGCCTCCGGCTGTCGTCTCGTAGTAAGTGAAAGGCTGACCGGTTCGCGGATCAATGCCTCCGACTGTGAGGTTGCTCATCGTTCCATAACTCGCGGCCGGCACTCGCTCTGGAACCGCTTTCGCTAATGCGCGAAGCAGCACATCAACAATGCGTTGCGACGTCTCGACATTGCCTCCGGCAACCGCGGCAGGCGGACGCGCATTCACGATCGTTCCTTCCGGCGCCTTCACCGTCACTGAATTCATCAAGCCTGCGGTAGCCGGCGCGTCATCGGCCAACAAGCACCGCAAAACATAAAAGCACGCCGAGTAAGTAATGGCATAGACCGCATTCACGCTGCCGGCAACCTGCGCACAGCTTCCGGTGAAGTCAATCACCGCCGACCCGGTCTCAGGTTCAAACTGAATGGAAACAGCGATGCGCAGAGGGTCGGAGCTAACTCCGTCATCATCCAAAAAATCCTCCGCTGCGAAGATCCCAGCAGGCATTTTGTTCAACTCGGCGCGCATCAGGCGATCGGAATACTCGAGAAGCTCCTGAGTAAGAGTGGCGACACTTTCCGCGCCATATTTCTCGATCACTTCGCGCAGCCTGCGTTCTCCTACCTGGCATGCGCCGATCTGCGCGGCCAGGTCGCCTTCCCGTTCATTTGGTGTACGCACGTTGTGCAGGATGAGCGACAGCACTTCCTTGTCAATCTCTCCGCCGCGCATAATTCGAATCGGAGGAACGCGAATGCCTTCCTGATAAATCTCGCGTGCCGGCCCCATCGACCCCGCAAACATGCCACCAACATCCGCATGATGCGCACGCGCAGCCACGTAAAAGAACGGCGCATCACGGTCTTCAATGAACACGGGCAAGACCAGTGTGATGTCCGGCAGATGCGTGCCGCCTGCATAAGGATCGTTTAGAATTGCCATGTCACCGCGACCGAGGGCGAGCGTCTCGACGGCAATTTTCACCGACATAGGCATGGAGCCAAGATGAACCGGCATGTGGTCGCCCATGGCAATCACGCGGCGATCGGCGTCAAACACGGCGCATGAGTAGTCGCGTCGCTCCTTGATGTTCGGCGAGATTGCGGTTCGGCGAAGCGCTGCGCCCATCTCCTCCGCAATCGAGTGGATTCCGCTTTGGAAAATTGCGAGCGCGACCGGATCGTGATCTAAGCTTCGATTCATCATGCGTGCACCTCAATGATCAAGTTGTCGAGAGCATCCACGCTCAAGCTGTCTTCCGGCGGAAGGATTGTCGCAGAGCTGTATTCGGTGATGATCGCGGGCCCCAGAATCGCATCCCCTGGCCGCAGTGCGTTGCGAACGTAAACAGGCGTGTCGAGCAACCGTCCATCGAATTGAACCGCGCGTGTCAGCAGCTTTGCCTGTTCGCCGTTCCCTTCCCGCATCTCTTTCTTGATGGGTTTGAAAGGGGCCGTCTTCGCGATCATGCGCACGCGCACGTTCACAATCTCCACTTCGCGCTGCTCGTTCGCAAATCCATAGCGCTTGCGATGCAGCTGATGAAACGCAGTCAGCATCTCTTCGCCGAAGGGGACATTCAATTCGTATCCCTGCCCTCGATAGCGCAGATCCACCGATCTCATCGACAGGCCATCCAATTCCTCAGCCTTAAAATCCGCGTTGCCGCGCTCTTCCAATTCCAGAAGGAGGCTTTCGAGATTTGCATCGGAGGGAAGCATCACTGTCCGTGAATAGTCGCGCACCGAATCGGCCAGAAGAATTCCAACCGCAGAGAGCGCCCCTGGCAAGGCTGGAATGAGCACGCGTGGAATTCGCAATGCATGTGCCAGTGCGCATGCGTGGAGCGGCCCACCGCCTCCAAATGCCACCAGAGTGAAATCCCTCGGATCGTAACCACGCTCAATCGAGATCACGCGAATCGCCTTTTCCATCGACGCTTCAACAACGCGAATAATTCCCGCAGCGAATTCATCAACGCTACCAATCGATCCCTTCGCCAACTCCATCAGGCGCACCGTTCTCTCACGGTCAAGCGGTACAGCACCGCCGAGAAAGCTGGTCGAATCAAGACGTCCGAGGATCAAATTTGCATCCGTCACAGTCGGCTGTTCGCCATGTCCAAAGCAGATTGGCCCGGGCGACGATCCAGCAGATTCAGGACCGACATGCAACAACCCGCCGGAATCGAATCGCGCCAGAGAGCTACCGCCCGCGCCCGCCGTGTGAATATCCAGCATCGGAATTCCGATCGGCATTCCAGACACATTGGATTCAGTGCTTAATTGCGGACCACCGAGCGTTGCATCGACAAGCGAAACGTCTGTCGACGTCCCACCCATATCGAACCCGATGATCCTGTCGAAGCCCGCCAGCTTTGCCATTTGATATGCGCCCATCACTCCACCTGCAGGCCCTGACAGCAACGTCCTCACCGGCTCCTGCGCGGCGATTCTCGCAGGGATAATTCCGCCCGACGATTGCATCACCTCAACCCTGCCGTCGAATTCCGTACCAACGCAGGTGACCAGCTTTTCCATATAGCCGCCCACGATGCGCGAGAGATACGCGTTCGCAACAACCGTCGATGCCCTTTCGTACTCTCGAAATTCGGGCAAAATGAGATGAGATACGGAAACAGGAATTCCGATTTCCGCCAGCGCGGCCTGAACCATGCTCTCATTGGAAGGATTCGCAAACGAGAAAAGAAGCGAGATTGCAATGGATTCCGCGTCTGAAGTGCGGATTCGCTCTGCCAGTTGCGATAGCGCAGCCGACTCCGCGCTCTTCAGTTGAAGTCCTTCCGCAGTCGTTCTTTCTTCGACTCCAAATCGAAGTTCTGCCGGCGCAAGACAATCGGGCGCAGCCTGAAACCAGTCATATAGTTTGGCTCGCGCCTGCCGGCCAATGGCGATTACGTCTTCAAATCCCGCCGTGGTCACGAATGCAACCCTCGCGCCTTTTCGCTCCAGCATTGCATTGGTGCCCACCGTTGTGCCGTGACGCACTACCACGCGCTCAGGCGCGCCAATCTCACGCAATGCCTCAACAACAGCCAGACCAGGATCGGCCGGCGTAGAGAACACCTTTAAGACCTGGAGCTTTCCGTCCCTGAGATAGACGCAGTCCGTAAATGTACCGCCGGTATCGATTGCCACACGCATAGAAATCCGAATCAACCTTTCACTTCACAACCGATTTCACTTCTGCGGCGCCGCACTCTCTGCCTGCATATAAAGAACGGCATAAGTGGCCAACCAATGCTGTCCAAGGTAGCCTGCATCGCCAATCTTCTGAAAACCTCGCTGCGCGTTGATTGTCGCAAGCCGCTGAAAGACCAGAACGCGCGAATCATCCTTTGGCAGCGCGGCCGCAATCTTTAATAAGTCCGCAGCCCGCTGAAACGCGAGACCAATCAAATGCGCCTTCGATCCGAGCAGGCCTTCCTTATCGTCAGCATCCGCCGAGCTTCCCGATGCTTTTACCCGCGTCGTGTCGATGTCGGATTGATAGACCTTGAATTCGGGCGAATAGACAGGAGGCAGAAACGTATTGAGCCACGCAACATAACTCTGTTGATCCATGACCCGCCCCATAAGCATAGCTTCCGCAAGACAGGGCGACGCAAAATCTCCGTTGCTAGGCTCATACGCAGTCGGACAGTTCTTATCATTGCCAAAAAATCGCATCGCCGCGTCATGCACCGCTGTTTTCACTGCCGCGTCTGGAACCGCGTCGGTGTAATCAAGAACAAACCCCATGGTGAGCGCCGTGTTCGGATGTACCCCTACGCGCATGGGATAGGGAAGAGTGTTCAGATAACTTACATACTTTCCCGCCATAAGTTCCGCAAGCGGCTTCAGATTGGCGGCAAGCTTCTGACCGTCGGGATCTTTCCAGGAAGCAAGTTCTCCGTATAGCTTCAAAAGCCACGCATAGCCATAGGGCCGCTCAAAATTCTTCCCTTCCGAATCGTCAGGCTTGGAGTAACTGAAGAAAGCAACCTCGCCGGCGATGTTTTCCTTCCCCAGATGTTCTGTCAGTCGCTGCCGAATGACAGGCGACAGAAACATCTTTGGATCTTGCTTCAAGAGCGCTACCAACACCCAGGTCGAGTTCACCGCGGAATGCCAATCGTAGCACCCATAAAACGCCCGATTCTTGCTGTAATCTTCAGTTGGATGCGCCTTCGTGTCATGAACCCACAAATAATCGTGGGTGTGGTCTTCCGTCACCTGGGGATGATCGATGCAGGATAGCGGCAGCGCGGCCAGCGAAAGAATTGTGGCCTCGTCGAGCGCAGGCTTGCTCGCGCTCGGCAATGACTTTAGGTATTCAGCAATGGCCTTGCTGTCCGGCTCAACGGCTCGCGAAGGCAGACACGCGGCCAGGGCGAGCGCCAACAGAATAACGGTGATTCGCATCGCATTCCTCTCTCGACCATGCACAAGCAATATCGTTGATTGTAACGGCGACATGTTCTACTCTCTAATGGAATTTACGTACGCGGGATAAAACGCACCCTAATCCTCACGAACCGTCACTACTCTGGAGATTTCCCATGCATGCTCGTCTCAAGACCGTGCTGGCGCTCTCATTCGCGGTGTCCTGTTTCACCGTCAACGCCCAGCCGCCCAAGCTCTCTTCCGATGTGCTCAAGTACGTCAAAGTCAATGCCCCCGCGGTCTTGCTGACTCATGTTCGTATTATTGACGGCACGGGCTCAGCTCCTCTCGAAGACCAGTCGATCCTCATCGAAAACGGCAAAATCGCCAGCATCAGCGCGACGCCGCCGGCAAATTCCCAGGCGCAAGTTATTGATCTTTCCGGTCACACCGTAATCCCCGGTCTGGTCGGCATGCATGACCACCTCTACTACATCGCCCGCGCCGACGAAGAGGCCGATGGATCTTCCGAGCCCCCGCTCATCGTGCCCCAGATGACATTTACCTCACCCCGCATGTACCTTGCCGCGGGGGTTACAACCATGCGCACCACGGGCAGCGTCGAGCCTTATCTCGACCTCAACCTTCGCCGCGAAATCGACCTCGGCCACCTGCCCGGTCCACACATGGACGTGACCGCACCCTACCTTGAAGGTCTCAACAGTCCCTTCGTTCAAATGCACAATCTCACCGGTCCAGACGATGCGCGCACCTTCGTCGACTACTGGGCATCGCAGGGAGTTACAAGTTACAAAGCCTACATGAACATAACCCGCGCGGAATTGAAGGCCGCCGTGGAAGAGGCTCACAAGCATGGCCTCAAAATCACGGGCCACCTTTGCGCTGTTACGTATCCCGAGGCCGCCGAGATCGGCATCGATAATTTGGAGCACGGTTTTTTCGTCAACACCCAGCTCGACCCCGGCAAGCAGCCAGACCTCTGCCCGCGCTCTTCCGGTAATCCAACTCTCGCTGGAATGGACCCCGACGGCGCGGATGCGACCGCTCTCATCAAACTTCTCGTCGACCATCACGTCGCCGTCACCAGCACGCTGCCGGTCTTTGAGAGTTCGATACCGCAGCATCTTCATCTGCAGAATCGCGTTCTGGAAGCAATGTCGCCGCCCACACGCGAAGCCTACCTCTACACGCGCAATTTGGAGTTGACCCGTCCCGCCAACCCGTCCCGCACCCTCGCCTATCAGCACAACGCGCAACTCGAACACAAGTTTGTGCAGGCCGGTGGGTTGCTTCTCGCCGGTCCCGATCCAACCGGCGACGGAGGCGTCCTGCCCGGATTCGGTGACCAGCGCGAGGTCGAACTCCTTGTCGATTCCGATGGATTCACGCCGCTCGAAGCTATCCGGATCGCCACGCTCAACGGCGCCACCTATCTCGGACAGCAAGCTGCCATTGGCTCCATTGCCATTGGGAAAAATGCCGATCTCGTCGTCATCAACGGCAACCCCGCGGCCAACATCAACGACATTGAAAAAGTCGAAATCGTCTTCAAGGACGGTGTCGGCTACGATTCGGCCAAGCTCTTCGAGTCCATCAAAGGCCGCTATGGACAATACTAGGAGCGCGACACTATCACTCGCACTCGCTAAAAACGATAGACCGCTTCACATAGACCGACGATACGCCTGCGAGCAAGGGGACCACCGAAGTGCGCCCACATTTCAAAGCAATCTAGATGTGGAGGAGGCCGCGTTGCAGTCCGGCCACCACAGCCTGGGTTCGATCGCTGGCATTCAGGCGCATCAGGATCACGCTGACATGGCACTTCGCGGTGGCCTCAGTAATGCCGAGCATGCCGGCAATCTCGCGGTTCGATTTGCCCTTTGCCAACAGCGCAAGCACCTCGCGTTCTCGCTTGCTGAGATTTGAGTCGCGCGTGCGCGAAGTGAGCGCCTCGGACACGGGCGGCGGAACATAGCGTCCTCCAGCGTGAACCCGCTTCACCGCATTCACCAGCATCTCCTGAGGCATGCCTTTCACCAGGTATCCGGTTGCGCCGGCCTCCATCGCCTGATAGATATCTTCGTCGCCCTCATAGGTTGTGAGGATGATAAACCGCGCCTTTGGGCTCTGGCTGCGAATGCGGCGAATGGTCTCAACACCGCCGACGCCGGGCAACCGCAAATCCATCAACGTGATGTCCGGGTGATGCATCGCATGCAACTTGATTGCCTCTTCACCGCTGCCGGCCTGTGCCACTGTTTCCATCTCGGCGCAGGATGCAATGAGTGCCGTGATCCCTACCCGCATAATCGGGTGATCGTCGACGATAAGAATTCGGATCGGTGGCATGAGTAACCGAATTATAGTGCTTCCAGCATAGATCGGTCTGCCCTGCCTGAGGTCAAGAACGGCTCCATGCTATTGGGCGATGGCGCTGCGCGGAATCTCTACCCGCACACTGGTTCCCTGGTGGGGAGTGCTTTCGATTTCAAACCTTCCATTAAACCTGTGAATCCGTTCCTGCATCCCACGCAGCCCGAAGTGTCCATCGGAGAAGGCTTCCGCTGTGTCGAAACCATCCCCGTCGTCCTTCACGGTCAGCGAAAGCCACTCGCCCGCATAACAGATCTCTGCCTCAACATTCTTCGCATGCCCATGCAGGATCGCGTTGAACACCGCTTCGCGAGCCACCATCAATAATTCATGCGTGGCCGGCAGGTTGACGTCGAAACGCTTGCCTGCCTGGCGATATTGCATCGTCACGTCATGCTCGCGAGCAATCCGTTCGGACATGCGCTGCATAGCCGCATCCAGATCCACCAGCGCGTGCTCGTCGCCACGCAAATTCCACACTGCCTGGCGAGCCTCGTCCACGGTCGCGTGGATCTGTGTGGCGGCATACTCGATCAGGTGCAGCCTGGATTCGTTGTCTTCTATTTCTCCACTGGATGCGGCCTCCAGCAACGCGGAGACGCTGACGCAGCCCTGGATAAGCGTGTCGTGCATCTCGCGTGCCAGCCGCGTCCGCTCTGCCAGCACTGCTTTGAAGCGGCCATGCATCTGCTTCATTCGTACCTGATACGCGAGGATGGATGCCAGCGAGAGGAACAGAACGCAGAGAGCGACGAACCAGGGTGTCCGGTAGAAATAAGGTTTCTTGACGAAGTCAATCGAGGCGCGGACTGCTTGTTCCGGATGATCCGTCTCCCATGCGTCTACAAGAAACGTGTATTGACCGGCAGGAAGATTCGTATAGGTTGCAAGGCGTTCCTGTGCGCCTGCGTATGTCCAGTCAGCATCATATTTGTCCAACTTGTAGCGAAAGCGCAACCCTTCCTGAGAACGCAGCAGGACCGGCTCATACGCAATCTCCACCCGGTCGCTGTTCGCATTCAGACTAGGTTTTCCGGCCAGGGAAACCGGCCTCCCATCCACCGTCACAGTGTCGATGTTCAGGTTTGAAATAAATCGGTGCTCCAGTTCATCCGGACGAATACTCCACAGCCCCTGGCTGGTTGGAAACCAGGCTTCGCCCGCCTTGGTTAGAGCACCGGCCGGCTGCGTTCCGCCATAGAACTGCGCGGGTTTGCCGCCCTCGTCAGCTCTGAAGATTCGCAATGAAAGACGCTGCTCCTTGTTCCCGGCCTGAGAATCCAGTTCGCCACGGTTCAGCAGCATCACGCCAGACGGACCACTGATCCAGAAATGGCCTTCCTTGTCCTCGAGGATGGAATAGATGCTATCGCTGGCCAGCCCGTTGGCCGTGGTGTAGTGAGAGAGTTGGCCATTGCGGTAGCGATAGAGTCCATGAGCGCGCGTGCCGATCCACAATCCCCCATCCACGTCCTGGTGGAGCGCCCACACTTTCTCGTCCCCCAGCGCTGCGGTCATCGCATCATGAAGGAATTCACCGTTTTTGTATTGGCTCACTCCATGTTCGGTGCCAATCCAGATGGATCCGTCCCGCGTTTCCAGCAGCGAGCGAATGCTGTTATAGGCCAGGCCATTCTGAGATGTGTAATTCAAAAAGGCGCCTCGGTCAAAGTGACTCACACCGTTATCTGTCCCAATCCAAACAGATCCGTCCTTCGACTCGAGAAAGACGCGCACAAAGTTGTTCATCAATCCCTCGTGCGTAGTGAAGTGCTCCGTTCCATGATCCGAAAGGTGATAAACTCCGCTTCCGTCAGTGCCGACCCAAAGCGATCCGTCGCGGCTGCGCAAGACGTTGCGAACGCGTGCGTCTCCCATCCCTGGAAATTTGAACGGCGCGGCATGGCTGCCCTGCACATGTACAAGCTGGTTTGAAGCAGCCCAAAACGACCCATCGGTATCCAAAGCAACAGTGCCGAAGTCGGAGTCGGCCGCCGTCGGCAGAGCGAGAACGCGCACTGGCGTCCGGCTCAGTCGCATCATGCCGGCTTGGGTGCCGATCCATATGTCGAGGTCCGAATCGGTAAAGATGGAAAGTACGGTATCGCTGACCAGAGGTGAAGGCGCGGTAAGCCGTGTGACACGGTTGCCGCGAATCCTGAAAATGCCCTCGCCGATTCCGCCGGCCCACAACTCTCCGTTAGGCGTCTCGCGCAGCGAGCGGATTGTACCGGAGACTCCGGCTACCGGCTCGAAACGGTCCTGTCCTGGGCGCAGCCTGTACAGTCCGCCAACTGTCCCCATCCAGATCACTCCATCCGCGGTCTGCAGAAAGGACTTCACCTTATTGCGGCTGTCATTGTCAGGCATCGGGTACTCACGGTGCTGCCCATCCTTGAGCGAGTACAACCGCGATCCGCCCACCCAGATTCGGCCGCTGCGGTCTTCGAGCACAGCATGAACATTGAACACGGGGAGACCGAGCGGCTTGTCTGCCCGAACCATGCGACCGTCCTTCGCCCAGAACAGGCCGTCGTCCGTGGCAACCCACAACAAGCCGTTGTGATCCTCCGCGATGGCGCGAACAAAATCAGCAGCCTCGCCTTTCTCTGCCGGATAGGCCCGGAAGATTCCGTTCTTCCACTCAATCAGGCCGCTGCCGTCGGTCCCGATCCACAAACGTCCATCGTGGGCTGCCAACATGCAGAAGACGCTATTCTCCCCGAACGCAGGAGTATTCTCATGTGCAAATAAATGGAAGCGCGCCCCGTCAAAGCGCAGCAGCCCGCCGCTGGTGCCCACCCAAAGTGAGCCGTCGGGAGTCTGCGCAAAAGCCTGGACCGTTTCTTCCGGCAGGCCGTCCTGCGACTGCCATGATCGGATTGTGTAGTTCCATTCCTCTCCACGCGTCGTCGGCGATTCAACCAACGGTCGTTGTGCCTGGGCGTCTTGCCCGCACAGCATGAGCATGCCGATAACACCAAAAAGAAGACCGTTCAACAACAATCCTTCCGTGCACGGATTTCCTTGCCGACGCGAGGACTCTCGAATTGGACGTTTGGCGGAGTTCAGATCGAAGCCTCCATGCGCCAGCATATTTGAACACGGTCCACGCCGCTCCGTCAGTGATCTCCACTGATCGTGCGCGTGTTGAACAAACCCTGCAACGACCAGCGGGACGCTCGAAGAAGGCCAATAAATAAATCCTGCCAATCCTACTTTCTGCCGATTCAATTGCCCTCACGACGCGCCTATAGTTATCCGCGATAGGACAAGACACTCACAGAAGAGGCTATTGACCTTGAGAATTGCTGCGGCTCTCTTTAGCGCCTGAACAGGAAACAAACAAATAGCGGAGGGCCTCAATTTCCGCAAAAATTAAAACGATTCCACGGGCGCGCCAAATGCTCTCAGACGAATCGTCGATCAAACCCTGGTGAATGAACATTATGAAGACATGGCTTTCCGCCATCATTCTTGCTGCATTTCTTTGTTGTTCCTGCGGGCTCCCGGCCCAACAAGCGACTTCGACTTTTTCCATTGACGCATCTGTTCCGGCAAATGCGCCTGAAACGGGTTTCTTGTCCATGGGAGGCATTTCGCCAACCGGGCACCGGATTTCTGTCGATAGCCGCAACCTCTCGCTCGATGGCAAGCCGTGGCTGCCGGTGATGGGCGAGTTCCACTTCGCGCGCTATCCGGAAAAGTATTGGCGTGAAGAACTGCTCAAGATGAAGGCCGGCGGCGTGCAGGTGGTCGCAACCTACATCTTCTGGATTCACCACGAAGAGAGCGAAGGCCAATTCGACTGGACCGGCCAGCGCGATCTCCGTCACTTTGTCGAGCTTTGCAACGAGAGCGGACTCTACGTTTACCTGCGCGTCGGGCCGTGGGATCACGGTGAAGTGCGCAACGGCGGTTTTCCCGATTGGCTCGTCGAAAAAAAGATCCCGCTCCGCCGCAACGACCCCGAATATCTGAAGTATGTAGCCCGCTTTTACGGCCAGATCGGCAACCAGATCAAGGGTCTGCTCTGGCAGGACGGAGGGCCCATCCTCGGCGTGCAGCTTGAAAATGAATATGGCGAGACGGGCCCGGGCGCGGGCGCGGATCACCTCGCCGAACTCAAGCGGATGGCCATCGCTGCCGGCATTGCGCCGCCAATCTTCTCTGTCACCGGCTGGCCCGGCCACGAATATCCAATTCACGAAGTGATTCCTGTCTCCGGTGGCTATCCTGACGACTTCTGGACCGACCTCAAAACCGACTCTCCGCCCAATCCGGTTTACATGTTTACGGCTGATCGCGCACGCTCTGACATGGGTGACATGGCCCTCGGCGACCCAACCGGCAAAATCAATCTGAGCCACTATCCACTTTTTGCCGCCGAGCAAGGCGGAGGCATGGAGACGTCTTACCATCGACGGCCGCTTCTAAACCCGGATGATATCGCGGCACTTACTCTTACCACCCTTGGCTCCGGAGTTAATTTCTACGGCTATTACATGTTTCACGGCGGCGCTAACCCTACGGGCAAGCTGACCACCCTCCAGGAATCGATTGCAACCGGATACCCCAATGACTTACCCGTGGTTTCCTATGACTTTCAAGCGCCGCTGGGTGAGTATGGTCAGGAACGTGAGTCATTTCGAAAGATCAAAAGCCTTCACATGTTCCTTGGCTCTTTTGGATCGGATCTTGCGGTAATGTCGCCTTACGCACCGGACAAAAAGCCCCAGGGACCGGCCGATTCCAGCCTGGCGCGTGTCATGCTGCGCGCCAAAGGAAACCATGGGTTCCTCTTCGTCAATAACTATGTGCGCAAGCTCGATATGCCGCAGCGCCAGGGATTCCAGGCTCATATTAAGATCCCTTCCGGAACCGTCGATCTGCCGAGCACGCCTATCGACATTCCTGCCAATACCTATTTCATTTGGCCCTTGAACCTCGATCTCGGCGCCGGGACTCTGCAATACAGTACTGCGCAGTTGTTGTCTCGCCTCGATAACGATGCCGAGACAACTTACTTCTTCTTTGCAATTGCCGGCCTGCGCTCTGAGTTTGCCTTTGATGCCGATGGTATCGCTTTCGTCAATAGCAACAGCGGGTCGGTAACTCGATCCAATAACATCATCCTGGTTCAGGACCCGAAGCCAGGCAAGGAAACTGTCTTGCAAGTTACCGGCAAGAACGGTCGCAAGGTGAGGATTCTCTTGTTGACCGAGACCGATGCGGAACAGTTCTGGAGAGTCCCGTGCGGAGATCGGGACACGGTACTCCTTTCGCCTGCGGACGTCTTCACGGCCAGCGATGGAGTGCATCTTCGCTCCACTGATCCATCGCACATTACGGCTTCGTTCTTTTTGCCGCAAGCGCAGGAAGAGAATCCCCATTCGCTTTGGCATGATGCGGCGGTCTCTGTTGAGCAGCGCAAGATCGACTTCGATTGGAGCGACCGCCGCAATGCCGCCTCCCGTCCAACTATCCGAATGGCTTCTCACGTTGCTGGACGAGATCTCCCCATGCCTCTTGCGCCCGCAGCCTCTGATTTTGCCGGCGCTGCGGCTTGGTCTCTCCAGATTCCGCCCCAATCCATGAAGGGGCTCAGCGACATTTATCTTCGCATCCGATATGCCGGCGACGTGGCCCGCCTCTCTCAGGACGGCCTCCTGCTCGATGACGACTTTTACAATGGGCGCCCCTGGGAGATCGGACTCAAACGGTTCTTGCCCGAGTCCTTCGGCAAAACTCTTGAAGTTAGCGTCCTGCCCCTGCCGCGCAAGGCGCCTATCTATTTGGACACGCGCGCCTGGCAGCCGATGAATGCAGATGGGCAGACGGCCAAGGTATTCGATGTCGAGTTACTTCCCGAGTATGAAGTTGTTCTCGATCGGCGCATGCCATGATATGTGCAGGAGGCTAGCTACAATGGGGAGACGCCAGACCAAAAATTGTGCGTCTCGAACAGGCGGTCGGAATGATTCCCGGAGAAGCTCAACGCAAAGGCCGCAAACTCAATTTGGCGTGGTTACTCCTGTGCCTGGTTCCTATCGCCTTCCCGCAACCGCCGCACGGTAACATCCGCTTTCGCGACATCGCGCATGAAGCGGGTGTCAATACTTCGCCGCACACCTCATCCGACAAACACTACCTTGTCGAAATGATGGGTGGAGGTGTTGCCCTCTTTGACTGCGACAACGACGGCATGCTCGACATCCTCACAGTCAATGACTCCACCGTGGACCGGTATCTTCACGGCGGTGAACTGATGGTCACGCTCTATCATCAGGATTCAAAATTGCATTTCTCCGACATCACAGTTAAATCGGGACTTACTACTTTGGGTTGGGGCATGGGTGTTGCCATCGGCGACTTCGACAACGACGGCCTTCCCGATATCTTTGTGACCGGCTATGGACATAACGTGCTGTATCACAACCTGGGCGGATGCAAGTTTGAGGATGTTACCGAGAAGGCCCATGTGGCCGGCGGCGGATTCAGCGCGGGTGCTGCCTGGGCCGATTATGACCGCGATGGTTATCTGGACCTCTTCGTCTCTCGATACGTACACTCCGACCTCCACCATCTTCCTCAACCGGGATCGAGAGCTTTCGACTACCAGGGAGTGAATATGGAGGTTCCACAACTGGATGGACAAACGGACCTTTTGTATCGCAACCGCGGCGATGGCACGTTTGAAGAAGTCTCAGCAAAAGCCGGCGTGGACAACGCGGAAAAGCGACTGGGCATGGGCGTTGTGTGGGCTGACTACGATAACGATGGATGGCCCGATCTGCTCGTGACCAACGACATGGGTCCGAATTATCTCTTCCACAACAAGCACGACGGCACCTTTGACGACCTCGGCCTCTGGTCCGGAACAGCCGTCGATGAGCAAGGCAGGTCACTCAGTAACATGGCCGCGGATTTTGGCGATGTTTACCACGACGGCAACCTTACCTTGCTCATCACCCGCTACATGAACCAACCGATGAGCTTGTATCGAAATCAGAAGTCCCAGGGATTCACAAATGTTACGCTCGCATCGCACCTCGACCGCGGTTCCGCTGCGTTTGTGCGCTGGGGAAGCGGCTTTGCGGACTTCGATAACGATGGATGGCCTGACATATTCGTGGCCAACGGAAACTTCAGCTCGTTAACTGACACACTACCCCACGAGCCACGCTATCGAGAGCCGCTGCAGCTGTTTCATCATGATGGAAACGGCACATTCAGCGATGTCTCCGATAACTCCGGGTTGAATGATGGACTAATACAATCGCGCAGGGGAACGGCATTCGGCGACATCAATAACGATGGAAACATCGATGTGGTCGTTTACAACGTCGGCGCGCCACCTTCCCTTTACCTCAACGAGACCAGAAACTCGAATCATCGCGTTCTCTTTCGCCTGGTAGGCACCAGGAGTAACAAGGCAGCCATTGGGGCGAGAGTCACTGTTACCACGTCGTCGATGGAACAGGTTGATGAAGTTCGCGGCGGAGGGAGCTACCTGTCGAGCAACGATCAGTGCCTGCACTTCGGGTTAGGCAGCGAACGGCTCATGAAGCGCGTCCAGATTCATTGGCCGAGCGGTCTTATAGAAGAGATCAAGGACCTGCCCGCTGACGCAATCTACACTCTGGTCGAAGGCCATGGAGTTAAAGAGACTGTCAAGCTTCCCGCGCCGGGCAAGTAAATCCTCGATCGCAATCGACAAGGATCTTGTAACTGCTTCACTGCGAAGCTCTGAAGCTCATGGTTTGGTTCGAGCGGCATCGATCGCTTGATCGACTCGCCGCGCTCCGGGGCTGCTGGGGTCTATCTCCAGCGCATGTTGTGACGCCTGTTTTGCTTCTTCCCACCTGGCTTCGTCCGCCAGAGTTGCCGCTAAGTTAATCCATGCCGGAAGATACGACGGAGACGCATGAATCGCTGCTCGATAGTAACTTTCCGCCCCCACAAGATCACCGCTTTTCCCGGTCAGATAGCCCAACTGGTTCTGCGCCTCGGGCAGTCCGGGATCGAGTTCGATAGCCCGCTGCAATTCGACCCTTTCATTCACTAAGTCATTGGTCTTGTCCAGCGCCTTGGCAAGCTTATAGGCCACGCGCGCTTCATTGGGATCGTCGGCCAGAGCTTCCTTATACATTGCGACGGCTTCCGCGGCGTCACCGGCCGCTAACGCCCGATCTCCCGACTCGATCTTACCCACGGCCAATGTCCTGTCGGCCTCAGCCTTCCTCATCGCTTCGAACACGCGCATCCGTTCACGCGACTGATCGGCTTCGCCAAGATTCTGCAGAGCCCTTGCCAATTCATACTGCACTGCCGGCTCGTTATCGCCCAGTTCGATCGCCTTTTCCAGATGCGTCTTCGCTCCAGCAAAATCTCCGAGACTGAAAAGCACACTGGCGAGCGCATTATGTGTTTGAAAGTAGTCGGGCTTCAGCGTAACCGACTGCTCAAGGTGGGCGCGCGCCTTGGATAATTCTCCCGCGTGCATTTCCAGTTGCCCATTCAGATAAAGCACCTCCCAGTTGCGCGGGGCGGCCACTAGGAGCTTGTGTCCAAGCGGCCCCGCCAACTGCGAATGGCGGGAAACAAGAACACGCAAATAGAGGATTTGCGTCGTCAAATCCTCCGGATGCCGTGCGAGTGCGGCTGTGAGAATCGCTTCCGCTTCCTCCGGCCTGTCGACCAGCATCAGGACCACGGCCAGTTCATTCGCAAGAGGCAGAGAATCGGGCGCGGCGTCCAGCCCTTCGTGAAGCACTCTGGATGCCTCATTGAGTTGCAGCGTCCTGGCGTACGCCATCCCAAGGTTAAGAGCCTGCACCGGCGTTCGCTGTTGCTTGCGAGCGGATTGTTCGAGCAGGATAATCGTTGCAGCGTAGTCCTTTTCATTCACAAGGTCATGTGAAAGCCCATCAAGTGCTGTGCCCGAAGTGGGGTCGATTGCCAGCGCGGCTCTCCATTCGTGCTCCGCATCGGCAGTCTTGTTCGCCTGATCCAGTGCCGCGCCAAGTATGAGATGAGGCCGTGCATCGGCTGGGTCCAATCTCGCGGCCAGCAGCAATGGACTGAGCGCCTGCTCGATATCTCCGGCGGAATACAAGCTAAGTCCCAAAAGGTAATTGTCGGATGCCGAATTCGGTTGCAGCTTGACTGCGTCAGCAAATGCCCCGGCTGCGCATTTGAATTGCTTGCGGTCGCCATACCACGTTCCAAGGCTGGCGTAATTCTCTGCCGTGGGCTGACTCTCGAGTCGCGCTGTCATTTGTGCCGGAGCGGTGCAGGCAGAGTGAACAACCGTTGTTGCTGAAAGGAAGAGAATCCCCAGGCTGATTCCTCTCCACCTAGCCCGACAGATCATCCGCGGGCACGCAGACACAAGCCTTATTGGGAACCAAGTCGCGCCCACCCGGATAGTCCGAATGCCGTCCACTGCTTCAGACCCCAATTCGCGCATGCCCCGCCCCTCTAACCTGGAATTCCCCATCAATGTCGATGAATCGCGAATTCCGCCCTCGCACGTTGCAGTGTACAACCAATCGCTGTCACCACGGCCAGGCCGCAAGCCGGACGAATCCACTCCCTCTTGAAGCATGAAAGGAACGTCCGCAAACAATCCAGACAACATTCCGGTCCTGGTAACCAGTGCCGTACATCACGTAACCTTAACAAATTGAACAATATAATCCAAAGATCGGATCTCTGCGGTCGGGTTTGAAAAATAATTCTCCTGATCCTACTTTTGGCAGATGCAAGTCCACATTGCGGGGGCGTACTGTTCCACTCGACTCGGAAAACCCCATCGGATTCGCTCTGTCGTGTACGCAGGCGGCTGACAAGGGCTATTCGTGTATGGAAGTAGAAATGCGGGAATCAATGAAAACGGTTTCAGGAATGCGCCAGGTGACCATGGGCGCCATGGCTATTCGAATTCAGGAGGCTTTTGTGCAACTCTTCAGTACGAAGCAATTACGAAATCTACTACTTGTGATCCTCGTCGGATCAGGGCTCCTGGTCTACGGACAAGGCACCAGTGCGAGTTTGACGGGCCAGGTCACCGATCCTTTCGGAGCGGCTATCACCGGAGCCTCGGTGACCATCACCAACGTCGGAACGGATTTTGCCCAAACGGTAAAGACAGATGCCGTCGGGGAATACCTGTTGAGGCCTTTGCCCGTCGGCAGCTATTCGCTTTCGATCGATGCCAAAGGCTTTGACCGCTACGTCCAGACTGGCATCGTGTTGACGGCAAATCTCTCCGCCACCCAGGATGTCCACCTGAAGGTCGGAACCGGCAAAGAGACGGTAAACGTAACCGCCGATGCCGAACTGCTCAACACCACCTCGGCGGAGTTGGGAACAACCGTCGGTGAAGAGGCAATCTCGGAGTTGCCTCTGAATGGCCGAGATCCATCTACCCTTGTACTGCTCGCGCCGGGCACGGCAAACGTCATGCAGCGCGGCGGCGAGGGTATCCAGTCTGGCTTCTCTCTGCCCACCGAGACCGGAGCCTCCTCCGGCGGCGGGCGCCAGGGCAGCACGTACTACATGCTCGACGGCGTTTCCAACATGGACAATTACAACGACCTCACCGCGCCGTTTCCAAATTCCGATGCGACCCAGGAGTTTAAGGTCATCACCAACAACTTCAGCGCCATCTACGGCTTTTCTCCCGGCGCGGTTGTCAGCATCGCCACTAAAGGCGGCACCAATGCATTCCACGGCGGCGCTTTCTGGTTTGTGCGCAACAACGATCTGAATGCCGCGGACTATTTTGTCCACTCTGTTGACCCTCTCAAGCGCAATCAGTTTGGGGCCTACACCGGTGGGCCGATCATCAAGAACAAGCTCTTCTTCTTCGGCAACTACCAGGGAACCCGCCTGGTCCAAGCTGCTAACTCAAATCAAACTTACACACCAACCTCCGCCATGCTAACCGGTGACTTCAGCGGCCTGGCCTCAACGCC
The DNA here is from genome assembly GCA_050013695.1 of Occallatibacter sp. Lineage (GTDB taxonomy): Bacteria > Acidobacteriota > Terriglobia > Terriglobales > Acidobacteriaceae > Telmatobacter. The sequence goes on along the minus strand of JBEKET010000021.1, from coordinate 92,052 downwards.
GGGAGTTACAAATCTCACCGGGCCGTTCCACACCGTCAACGGCATGGCCAATCAATTGGATACCACCATTGCCAAGCTCGATACCGCCGCGGTGCAAATCGCCAACGATGGTTTACCGAAGAAGCCACAGGGCCTGCCGACCGCCACCACCCAGGCCGCCGACGGCGAAATGTACTACACCTCCGCCGCCGTCAGCCAAAGCTTCAATGAATTTACAGGGCGACTCGACTATGACTTATCCCCCACGCAACGCCTGACGTTGCGCTCGTTCACTAACTCCATGACTGAACCCTCGGGGGACACTCCAGGAAACGTCCTCTCCGTGCTCAACCTGGCCAACTGGAGTTATGACTTCCAGGAGAGGATTGAGTATTACAACGACGTTCTGGAGCATACCTGGACCATCAATCCCTCAACCGTCAACTCCGTCTCCGTCTTCTGGACTGAGCAGAGCGCGCACAATTCGGCGCCGACAGATGACAGCAGCGGCAAGCCCATGTGCTGGTCCCGCTATATCAACGTCTCTGAATTGCCAGGCCAGTGCTGGATGGAGGGCTTCGGCGTAAGCGGTGGCTCCGGCGGATTCAATGGCGGCTGGACGGAACCGTCGCAGGAAGTGCGCAACACCTACGGCTTCTCAGACACCTTGATCAAGACCCTCAGCCGCCATACGCTCTCGGCGGGAATCGACTTGCAGCACCAGTTCGCCGAGGAACTGACGCAGTATCCTACGCAACCGATCGTCACCTTCAATGGGCACTACACCGGCAACGGGCTCGCCGATTTCCTGCTTGGTTACATGTCAGGATTCGAGCAGGGAGCCGGCGAAATCGCCGATGTTGCCGGATGGCAAGTAGGGCCGTACTTCCAGGATGACTGGCGTCTCCGTCCGAATCTTACCGTCAACCTCGGCGTACGTTGGGATCCGAATCTGGCTCCCACATCGGCCGGCGGGCGCGGCGCAGCATTCGTTGCCGGACAACAGAGCACCAGGTTCCCCAACGCTCCCCTGGGACTGATCTTCCCCGGAGACAAAGGCGTAACCACCGCTCTAATGCCCGACTCCTACGGCTACTGGGAGCCGCGACTTGGCGTGGCCTGGCAGCCGAAGGCTCTGCCCCATACCGTGTTTCATGCCGGATTTGGATTGTTCACCGGTCCGCTCGAGTATTCGTCTTACAATCACGCGGCGGATATCGCTCCTTTCAGTCCGACCTTCTCCTTGTATGGAAGCAACTGCTCCGGCGGCTGCTCGGCGGGCGCCGATGCGCCGGTTACTGGCTGGTTGAGCCTGGACAATCCCTGGTCAACCAACGCGTCAACGGGTAACAAGAGTCCATTTCCCCCGTTCGCGTCGGTTTCGTACGTTCCTCCATCAAGCTCACCCATCGCCGCTGGAGCTAAGTTGGGCCAGTCGTTCTCCCGAAACTTCAAGATGGGCATGACGCAAAGCTGGAACGTGTCGGTCGAGCAACAACTGAATCCGGCAACGGTTCTCCGCGTGGCATACGTCGGCAACGAGTCGTATCACCAATCCGACGCCCTCGATGAGAACGCCTACATCTATTCGGCCTCAGCGCCGAGTGGGACCGCCCCGTATCCAAGTTTCAGCAACCTCTACGAGTTGGACAGCAACGGCACCGCCAGCTATAACTCCCTGCAGGCGACAATTGAACACCACGTGACCCATGGCCTTCAGGTTCAGTCCAGCTTCACATGGTCGAAGGCGATCGACGTTGCCAGTTCCGGCAACATTTCGTTCGGTAGTCCATATCTGCCCGATCCGTTCGATCTGCGCTGGAATCGCGGCGTCTCATCCTTGAGCATTCCCTTCAACTCGGTGACCAACTTCATCTATCACGCACCGAGTTTCAGGGGAAAGAGCCGGCTGCTACAGGAGACTCTGGGTGGATGGGAATTCAGTAGCATTGTCACCTGGCAATCGGGCAATCCATTTACCATCCAATCCGGGGCCAGCAACAACTCCGGCTCAAATCAATACCTGGATCGCGCGGATCGCGTCTCAGGCCAACCTCTCAATGTGCATCAGGGATCGAGGTCGCAGTGGTTGAAACACTACTTCAACACCGCGGCGTTCGTTAACAATGCCCCAGGGACATTCGGCAACAGCGGAAAAGACATTATGTTTGGACCGCATTACTTTGGCGATGATTCCGCGATCATGAAGACCTGGAGCCTGGTTGAAGGCATCAACCTGCAGTTCCGCTGGGAGGCCTTCAACGCTCTCAATCACCCCACCTTCGGCAACCCCACCGGCGACTATGGCAACACTGTCACCTGGGGCGGCTTTGGTCAGGTCGGGACCACCGGCAATGTTCCGCCGCGCGTCATGCAAGGCGCTCTCAAGCTGACGTTTTAACAATTTGCGTGATGAAAGCCCGGACGAGCATCCTCGTCCGGGCTTTTTTAATTGCAGAGGATGATTCTCAACCAGGTCCTGCTCCAGTTGGTTCGGGCCTGCGCGGAGAACGGTTTGACGATAGCGCCGAATCCATCGGGCGCCGGCTGAAGAAAATCTGCAATGCACCCTCCCAGGGCACCGGCGGTCGCATTGATCTCAGGCGAACAAACCCGAAGGGTTGAAATCAGATCTAAACACTGCTCGCAAGGTATCGATGCGATAACCCAATAGTTGGTTTTGGAAAGCCGGCTTGAATCAATCGCCTGGAGCCTGTCCTGAATATCTTTCAACTGCTGTCGGATTGACCAGGTCAAACTTTAGTGCGTACATTTTCGTATACAATACAGCCGAGACCCGCACGCTGCACGAAAGCAATGGATCGCGCGTCTCTCTGGTTACGCGGCAATCATCGGAGCCCCGCCCGTCCCCTCGCAAGACGCGGCGCACGACATTGCTGAAAGGAACAGATCATGAAACCTGCTCATCCTTCGCCCCAGGTCCCTGTCGCATCCGGCACGGCAAATCCGGAGCCGCTCGCAGTAGAGAATGAAATCTCTTTCCAGCGCTCCAGCGGCGCCGTCAACCGCAGGCATTTCCTGGCCGGTGTAGCCGGCGCAGCATTGCTCACTGCCGTTGATCGGTCGAAGGCTCTGGCCGCCGTCGTCAACGACGTTACGGTGAACCTGGCAAAAGTCGCGACGGCTTCGGCGTCGTATACCTCGGGAGATACCAGGGTGGCGGCCCTGAACGATGGATTTGATCCTCTCAATTCCCATGATCAGAGCCATGGCAGTTACGGCAATTGGCCGCACACAGATGCGCAATGGGTCCAATATGGGTGGAGCAAGCCGGTCACCACAAACCGCGTGGAGGTGTATTGGTGGGTCGACGGCCAGGGCGTCGGTGCACCGTCCTCCTATAAGGTGACTTATTGGAATGGCAGCGAATTTGCTCCCGTCCCCAATGCGAAGGGACTGGGTGTGGATCCAAATGGATTCAATAGCACCAGCTTCGACGAGGTTAAGACAGACAAGCTGCGCCTCGAAATCAGCTCCGATGGCACACACTCTACGGGCGTTCTGGAGTGGAAGGTGTTCAGCAGCGGCCCGGCGCCGCTGTTCCCTCCCACCGTTGATGCCGGCGTCGATCGCGCGGTGGTGCTGGGTGGAAAGACCTACCTGTCTGGTAAAGCCGACTGGCTGATGCCGACAGCCGCATCGCGCGTGCGATGGAGCAAGACCTCCGGGCCGGGCCAGGTTGTTTTCACAGATGCCGCTTCGGCCGACACCACGGCGACCTTCTCGGAGCCGGGCGAGTATTTGCTTGAGATCACGGCATTCGGCGACAAGGAAAACAGCAAGTCGAGCCTCACGGTGCAGGCCGAACAAGCTCCTCCCAGGGACAGGCTCAACGTGGTCTACACCACGCGTTACGCAATCGACAACCCGATGTGGAACCAGCGCGCCAAAACACTGATTGTCGACTGGATTCCGCATTGCGTGGAGCAATGCGAACGCACCGACCTCAAGCAGGGACAAGGCGGCCTTGACAATTTCATTGAGGCTGCCAAGGCGCTCGACGGTGAGCCGCACGGACGTCATAAGGGCTACGTCTTTTCGAACGCCTGGGTCCACCAGACGGTGGAGTCCATGTGCATTGCGCTCATGGTCGATCCGCAGGGAGATCCGGACATCATCGCCGCGAAGGAAAAAATGAAGGTGACGCTTGAGAAGTGGATTCCCATCATTCTCGCCGCGCAGGAACACGATGGTTATCTGCAAACGGCATATACACTAGCCGACCGCAAAGTGTGGCCGGAACGCTGGTCGCCTGAGCATCGCGGCAATCACGAGGGCTATACCGCGGGGTACTTCATCGAGTCGGCCATCAACCACCACACGCTCACCAACGGGCAGGACCTGCGGCTCTACGATGCAGCGAAGAAGCTGGCGGACTGCTGGGTGGCCAACATCGGGCCAGGCAAAAAAGATTGGTTCGACGGTCACCAGGAAATGGAGCAGGCGCTGGTACGCTTTGGCCGATTCGTAAATGACACGGAAGGCAACCACCGCGGCGACGCTTACATTCAACTTGCGAAGTTTCTTCTCGACTCACGCAAAGGCGGCCAGGAATACGATCAGAGCCATCTACCGCCGATTCGCCAATACGAAGCGGTGGGACATGCGGTGCGCGCGACATACTTCTACTCCGGCATGGCAGACATTGCGGCCGAAACAGGCGATCAGGACTACCAGAGCGCAGTACTGGCGCTTTGGGACAACATGGTCAACAAGAAGTTTTATGTGACCGGCGGCATCGGCAGTGGGGAAACGTCAGAAGGCTTCGGTCCCAATTACTCGCTGCGCAACGAAGCTTATTGCGAGTCCTGTTCCAGTTGCGGCCTCATCTTTTTCCAGTACAAGATGAATCTTGCCTATCACGACGCAAAGTTTGCCGATCTCTACGAGCAAACCATGTACAACGCACTTTTCGGGGCCGTAGACATGGAAGGCAAGAACTTTTGCTACACCAATCCGTTGGTAAATTCGGAGCGCACGCCCTGGCATGTTTGCCCGTGCTGCGTCGGGAATATTCCGCGTACGCTGCTGATGGTGCCCACCTGGAGTTACACCAAGGGGCCGGATGCGTTGCACGTCAACCTGTTTATTGGCAGCCGCGTGAATGTGGGCAAGGTCGCCGGCACTAACGTGCAGGTGGTGCAGAAAACCGAGTATCCATGGAAGGGCGCCGTAGCCATCACCATCAACCCTGATGAGGCAAAGACTTTCAGCGTCCATGTGCGCGTGCCCAATCGCGCTACCTCGAAGCTCTATACAACGACGCCCCAGGTCGATGGCTTGAAGCGGCTTGCGATAAACGGTAAACCGGTCACTGTGCAGATCGTCAAGGGCTATGCGGTCATTACGCGCCGCTGGCAACGCGGCGATACCATCGAGCTCGAGCTGCCAATGGAAGTGCAGCGGATCAAAGCCGATCCACGCATCAAGGCCGATGACAGCCTGGTGGCCCTGCAGTATGGTCCGCTCATTTATAACGTCGAGACTGCCGACCAACACAATCTTGACGTCGCCTTGAGTAACGAACCGCTCAAAGCTGAATGGCGGCCCGATCTGCTCGGCGGCGTCATGGTCATTACCGGTACGTGGCAGGATGGAACGCCGATGCTTGCCGTTCCAAACTATGCCCGCATGAACCGCGTGCCCCAGGAACATCCGGAGATTGCGGGCGACGGCTCGGTAAATTACGCGCCGGGTGCAACCAACAACAGCGCCAGCAAGACCAAGCCGGCCGCAAACGCCGCAGCAGCCTTCCCCGGAGCAACCACTCCGGCAACCGCCGCGCCCCACCGCCGCTTCCAACGCAAAGTCGAATCCAAAGTCTGGATGCAATCAATCGTCTAGACCATCTCGCCTGCTGGTGTAGAGCGGCTTTGAAAGGGCACGACTTTAGTCGTGCCAAAAGATGCGGAGAAAAACGTTGGGCTTTAGCCCCTGAGGGAGTGCTTCGCTCTACACCAGGTGAATAGTTCGAGCCCACTCGAGTTCAGTGTTTGAAGGGCGCCAGGCATTCATTCAATCTCTGCTACTCACCAGGACTAGCCCCGAACGATCTCGACTTTAGCGTTCGAGGTCCCGGCGGCGATGCGGAGTCGCAAAGGCCCGGTTGCGTCAGAATGGAATTCGTTCGTCTCCTGATTACAAATCATCTTGTATCTCCCCGCCGGTAAGCCCGCGATCAAAAGTTCGACTTCCCCACTGCCGCTGGTCTCCGTTTCGAGCGTGAAGAGGAATCTCTGCCGATCGACGGACCATTGGATCGGCTGTTCTTTGGCGAACCGGCCGCCCGTCAATTCGAAATCGATCCGCAGACCAGCGGTTCTCAAGTGCAGGCGCCGCCTTACTCCATCGCGGGGGATGATATGCATGACCGCGTTTTCTTCACGCAACTCCCCACCGAAGCAAAACCGGCCAAATACCGGATCATCCGCCACAATCGTCGCAGCGCTTCGCAGCGCGCCGCAATACCCGAGGTCTGTCTCGCATGAGTAATACCAGGGGCCGCGGTGGTGCGGCTGACCAAGCCATGTTGTGCCGTATGCCGCTGGCTCGAACCCGCCGCCCGTTCCGCCGTCATTTCCCTCCCCCGGAAACCAGTACCCGAAACCAGTCTCATGCGTCCCCGTATTCATCAACGACCATGAGCTGAGAAAGGAAGCATAGCCGAGGCGAATCGTGGCGTCGGGCTCGGTGCGATCGTGCAGCGCATGGTCCAGCACACCCCACCCGCCCATCGGCGACATGTACGTCAGCGTGAATGAATCGCCCCCACCGCCGCGATAGTCGCTGCCGTAGTAGTAGTACGCCTTCTCTATAACACCGCGGCAGAAAAGGTTGGCGCGAATCTGTGTGAGCGCGAACTTCGCAGACGCTTCCGGCGTGATGCCCGGTGTGGTTGGATGATCCAGCGCGTAACGCGCAATGGCCTGCGTCGACTCGAAGCCAGTGGAATCAAAAGCATATTCCGAACTGAAGAGATTTGGCCCTCCGCTCACGAAGAACACCACCTTCTTCTCCCAATGCATGCGCAACTGCGCAGCCTCGTCGTGCTTGCCTGCGAGGTCGAGTTCTTCAATGAGCCGCGGAATCACGAGTTCGTTATAGAAGCCTGTTTCGTAAGCGGACCAGTTAGTAACTCGCATGGGAATCGTAAACATACCAATCGCCGTTCCGTACGCACGCTCCAGGTAAGTCGCCCGGTCCAGTTTCATGTTGATTCCCGGATAGTCGCGGGCAATACGATACATGCTGAAGTACATCACGATGATGTGCGGATAATCGTAGGCCCGCCAGATATGGCGCCTGCCCTTGTTACCGGGGTCGCTGCTATCTCGGTTCTGCTTCCAGTCTGGAATGCCGTAGATACCGTAGCTGTCGCTCTCTTCCGTGGTCCGCTGCAAACCGCCCCAGACAAAGTGCTCAATGTAGTAGTCCAGCGCTTCCACCTGCGCCTGGTCCGGGAACTCGGCGTTCTTGCTCGCCAGATACGCCGGCTTGCTCAAGCCCGGATCATCGCAGGTAACTTCATAAATGCGCCAACCCTTGATGCGGTCGTAGTTGTCCGGCCCCAGTTGCACCTGTGAATCCATGTTCCACTCCGCGAGCAGCCCGTTATACCACTTGTCTGAATCGCGAACCTGGTGCTTTGCGATGAACGCCGCGCGCTTGTGAATCAACGTTTCCAGCGGCTCGGTGGAAAAGAACTCCAGCCTCGTGGAGCGGCCCGCCCCGTGATTGACCGTCAGCATGTTTTCACCGAGTCGCGCGAACTTCACGCGATAAATCCTGCGTCCTTCTCTCCTTGCCAGAGGCTCGATGGTCGTCTGCTGCGCGTGCTCGGCGACGACGCTTTCGATCGGATCGCGAGACCGGATCGAGATGCAGGTAAAGAGATCGGACGGCACCGTCATGCCCGGCGCGACTTCCAGATCAAGTGACTCCGCATCCACCAGACGCTGTCTCACGCCGTCATAGTCCTGCGCCCACGCCAGTTGGAAACCATATTCGCAGCCGGCTTCGGGCTTGCCCGCGGGAGCCAACGTGATGCTTGTGCGAGGCTGGCGCCACCGTCCGCCAGCGGCCTGCACTGCTTCGCCCACGGCGAAAGAGTGGACATAGGCGCGGAACGCGGGCCGCTGTCCTTTCGCCGGCGGCATGTGATCCCAATACTCCAAATGTGTATCGCGTTCCGGCGTCATCACCAGGTACGGTCCCACGCTGTTCGAGCGCATCCAGAACAGAAAAGAGCCGTGCCCGGAGATGAAGCTATGCTTCAGAACCGAAGCAGTCGACGGCTCCTTGCCGTTGAAGCTCGAGTGCATGGGCAGCGGAAGCGCCAGGTCCCCAATCTCCATCGGATCGCCAGACAGGTTCGCAAGCGTAATCGTCCAACGGAGAATGCTGCCCTGCGGCTCAATGCGCACGGTAACAGCCAGTACGTCACCGTGATCATCTTGTACATGAAACGTACCGGCAGCGATCTGCGATGCGTCAGCATCCGACGACCGGAATTTCTGCCACGCGCCCCCCCTTCGCCGCCACGCGATCTCGACATGACCAAGCTTCTGATCCGTTGCCACATAGTTAGTCGGGAAAGCATCCCCCGCAAATCGCAAACTCGTCAGCACGCACCCATCGAACTCAAGAAGAAAAGGCGAAGCGCCATTGCCTATCTTTGGCGAAGCCGCCGTCTTGTCGTCGTTCGCGGCAAAGGCGAGCGGCGACAAAGAGGTGCTGGCCGCAAGAGTCGCAGCCTTCAGTAAGAACTCACGACGGCTCGGGGCCATTTTTTAATTCCTTTCCAGGTAATGTATACAAATTAGCATTTATTATTGGAGACTGAATAAACTCGTACGTTCGTGCTTCCAATTCGGCCCACACTGGGCAGGAGCTTCCCCAATGAGTGCAATCTCAAGACGCCGACTGCTCAAGACAGCCGGAGTTGGTACGGCCGGCGTGTTGCTTTGGCGTCACATTGCGTTCGGCGAATCCGTAGATCCCCCAGCAGCCACGCCCGCAACCAAGCAGGTCTCTTCATCGCCAATACACGCCGCATCGGCCGGCATGGAGTTGACCATCGTCTCCCTGCGTCCGCGAATGTTGCGCATCACAGTCGCCGCGGTCGACGAGACCATTGACACCTACTACGACGACGGCAGCCTCACCCCGCGCAAGTACTCCGCTGCGATCCACACCCAGCGTGCCGATCAGCCCGCTCAGCCAACGGACACAGCATGGGGAGACTATACGGTGCATATAGAGACCACCCCGTTGCGTGTGAGCGTCCGGCATTCACAGCCCCACTCGCAACCTGCCGTCGTGCAGGAACTGGCCTTCCATCCCGAATCCAACCAGGTGCGCTTCCAATACGGCGACGCACCGGTCTATGGCCTTGGACCGGGCACCCATCCGCTTGATCGCCGCGGAACAAAAGACATCATGCGCAATGGAGCCGGCGACGATCTCAGGCTCTATGGCGCACGCAACCCTATCCCGTGGGTGATGGGCAACGGCTGGGGACTTTACTTTCACTTGCCGACCGGTCAATTCGATCTCACCGGCGATGCGGGCGTGTGGCATCCGAGCGACGTCGCTCGAGCGCAGGACATCTTCCTCGTGGTCGGAGACACGCCCGCCGATCTCTTGCGCGAATATGCCGAACTCACCGGCTATCCTCATCTTCCTGCGCGCTGGACGCTTGGCTTTCAGCAGTCCCACCGAACGCTGGAAAGCCGCCAGCAAATTCTCGACGAGGCGCGCACCTTTCGCGAAAAGAACCTCCCGTGCGACACCATGATTTATCTCGGCACCGGCTTTTGCCCGTCCGGCTGGAACACCGGCCACGGCTCGTTCGTTTTCAACCAGGCAGTGTTTCCTGACCCGGAACAAATCGTGAAGGAGTTTCATTCGCTCCACTTCAACATCGCTCTCCATGTCGTGAATCCTCCTGAGACGCTGCATGGCTCGGTCCATGACTCCGGTCCGGCTGCTTCCGTTCCTGGCGACGCGGCCAACTATTGGGCGCAGCATGAGCCCTTCGTGCACATAGGGATCGACGGTTGGTGGCCGGATGAAGGCGATGTGCTGCCAACACCCTCGCGGCTGGTGCGCAACCGAATGTACTGGGAGGGTGGTCGCAAAACACGCCCCGACCGGCGGCCGTTTGCGCTCCATCGCAATTGCTACGCAGGCATCCAGCGCTGGGGGTGGCTTTGGTCCGGCGACACGGACTCAACCTGGAAGACCCTCGAAACGCAGATCATGGAGGGCATCAACGCCGGCCTGAACGGCGTTCCCTACTGGGGCACAGACATCGGCGGTTTCGTGCCCACATCCGAGTTCACAGCCGAACTTTTCGTGCGCTGGTTCCAATTCGGCACGTTCTGCCCCTCATTCCGATGCCACGGCCGCACATGGCAACTTCGGCGTCCGTGGGGATGGAACACGGGAAGCTACGGTCCGTCAGAGATGGGTCCAAATGCTGCATCGTTTCTGCCGCACGAGGAAGACCTGCACAACGCCGCTGTCGAGCCCATCTGCCGCAAGTTTCTCGAGACCCGCTATCGTCTCCTGCCGTATCTCTACTCTGCCGCTTATGAAGCACACACAACAGGTCTGCCGATGATCCGCAGCCTCGGATTGGAATTTCCGCAAGACCGGAAGGCATGGGAAACAGTCGATGCCTACCTGTTTGGCTCCAATCTGCTCGTCGCGCCCATCTTTGAAAAAGGCGCCACCAGGCGCACGCTCAATCTACCCTCAGGCGCCTGGTGGGATTTCTGGACCGCCCAGCGCATCGAAGGCGGCCGCACCATCACACTCGAAGCCGCGCTGGACTCAATGCCTCTGCTGGTGCGTGCCGGCGCAATCCTGCCCACCGGACCGGTGAAGCAATACGCCGAACAACCAAGCAAAGAGCCAGTGACCCTCATTGTTTATCCAGGGGCAGACGGCGCGTCCACGTTTTACGACGACGACGGGCTTACATTCGCATACGAGAGCGGCGATTACCAGGAGATCGCGATGCAATGGAATGACGCCGAGCGAACGCTGACACTGCGCCGTGGAAAGGGTGCGCGCCGGCAGCCGCGCCGCTTCGCCGTGAAGCTTGCCGGAGGCAAGGAACATGCAGTTACATTAGCGGGAAACAGTTCTTCGGTGACGCTTGACTAAGACGTGTTCAGCATCCGACGCGCCGCGGGTGTCCGCCGAAGGTGGCGCGGAAGGAGTGTGGGCCTTTCCAGGCCCCTGACATGACTATCGGGATTGAAGACGGCCTCAGCCGCGGGCCGTTCCCAGACCCTCCAAAAGTTTTAAAAATCTCCCCGGGGTTTTGCCGATAATTAACACCATTCGGCGCACAATGGATTCATGGGCTCTACAAGGTAGTCAGCCGGAGCGAGCCTGCCGTGAACGTCTGCCGCACCGCAGCCGTCGACCCTTCATCGCGTGTGCCTGCCTCACTGCAAGTGCTTTGTTTTCTGTTATATGAAAATAACTCCTTTGTTATGTCATATTTGCAGTGCAGCCCTTCGAAAACACCGGAAACTCGTCCATAAGCTATTTGTTTTCTTATAGCTGCGAGTAACTCATTTGTTATGTCATATTTGCAGTGTAACCGGATGAAAACAAAACACTTCTATCTAAGAGGGGGGGGAGGGGGGTAGCAGTGGGCACAGACCGGGCGGACGCCGCCAGGACATCCCAGCCGGAACTATCTGCGCAAGGGCTCGACGACTGCGGACATATCCATGCCCGCATAGCCGGCCTTGGCCGCTTCAATAAAACGCACCTCGGCGGTCTTCGCCATACTGAGCTCCAGTCCCAAGGTAGCGGCGTCCAAACCTGCATAGTGCAAATCCTTGCTCATCAGGCTCAGGAGAAACTGCACGCCATAGGTAGCCTCGACCATACGGGCGGATATCGCACCAACCAGCGGGCTGCCCGGTGCTCCACTCTTCAAAACCTTGAGCGCCTGGTCACGATCCAGCCCGCTGCGCTCAATCCATGCCATGCCCTCGGCCAGGGAAGCCACCTGAACGCCACATAGAAAATTGTTGATCAGCTTCATGCGCGCTCCGCTGCCCACGGGGCCCAGGTGCACAATCTCCTTGCCCGCGGCCGCGAGCACAGGACGCGCCTGATCCAGGGCGGCAGCATCGCCGCCTACGAGAAACGTCAACTGGGCAGTTTCCGCCTGCACGCGGCTGCCCGTCACAGGAGCGTCCAACAGTCGGAGATCGCGCTCTGCCGCAAGGCCAGCCAACTCCAAGATCCACGCAGGTGTAAGCGTGCTGCACTCCACCAGGACGGAGCCCGCCCTGGCCGCTTCGAGCGCGCCGTTTTCACCCGTCCAGGCCGCACGTGAGGCATCGTCATCTGAGAGCATGCAGACGATCACATCCGCCTCGCGTGCCGCGTCTGCCGGTGTATCGGCGATTCGTGCGCCTTCAGCCGCAAGCGGCTCCGCCTTGGCGCGGGTGCGGTTATAAGCAACAACGTGGAACCCCGCCTTCAAAAGGTTCCTGGCGATTCCCATGCCCATCGTACCCAGGCCTAGAATTGCAACTTTGTGTGCCATTTTCTGCTCCGATCGTTGTGCCGCGAATGGAATCTCAATCCAACTGGGTTACACGGATCAGTCCATCCTTGCTCTTGTCTTCAATGCAAAGCGGGTTGCGCAGGCCGCGACCAAACCCTTCAAATCGTACCTGCATCCAGTCGCCGTCTTCGAGTTCAATCCCATCTCCGAAACTGAGTGAATGAGCGCCAAAGAAATGCACATGGATCTGCCCAGGAGTTCGATGCGCTTCGAATTTGAAGTGATGGTGTTCCAGATTCGCAAGACTGTGAGACATGTTCTCCTCACCTGTTTCAATTGCTTTCCGCCACAAGAGACTGCCGTTGCGTTCAATAACGACCTCGCCGCGAACTGCACGAAAATTCGCTCCGATCACCAGTTCCGGTCCGATGCTGCATTGACGAAGCTTCGAGCCGGCGAGATTCAGATAGTTACGTCTTTCAAACTTATGATCAGAAAACTCATTGCCTGGACACATCCCGATGCGGTAAGGCGTGCCGTCAGTCCCAATCAGATAGACGCCGGCGATCTCAGCCTCCTCACCACCGTCCTCCGCATAGGAGGGCACTGTCAACGGCGCAAACGGCGCCTGAAGCATCGTGCCGTTTCCCTTGTAGAACCATTCGGGAGCCGTTCCGATCTCACCCGTCCTTGGACGGCCACCGGCGATGCCCCATTCAAACATCCGCATGCTGTCTGTCATTGGTTTAGCTTCATCCGTCGCAGTCTGCAGATGCATCGCCTGCCTGTCCTTTGCGCTTCCAAGGTGGGTTAACCCTGTGCCGCTCACAAGCAGCTTTTCCGGCGTACCAGGAACGTCGATCGGATTGAGCAAATGCCACTCACTTTGGCCGTTGTACACTTCGTCGTAAGACATCCGCTCGCCGGTCGCAAGACTCCGCGCCCGCTCCGTCACAGAAGCAGTCCCTCGAATGCATTCCGAAGCCAATTCATATACCGAAGCGACATCAGTCAGGCATCTGAGCAGGGGCTCTTCCACCAGCGCAACCCGCCTCGTGGATCCGTTGCCGATCTGCACCAGCCTTACCAATTTGCACCCCGCAGCGATTCAATGACGGTGAAGCGCTTCAGCGATTCCTCATTCACCGTGAGCCCCAGTCCCGGCAGCGCATCATCCAGGTCGATATATCCGTCCACCGGCACAGGTTCCCCATCGAAGATGTACCAGAAGAGTTCATTCCCTACCTCTACATCCACCTTGGGAAAATACTCCGCAATGGGACAGTTGAGACTGGCCATCGTTACATGATAGTTATGCATCTGCCCCGCATGGGGCACCACGGGCACCTGGAACGACTCCGCTAACGCGCAGATCTTTCGCGCCTGGCTGATGCCTCCCACACGATTGGTATCGAACTGGATGTAATCCAGAGCGTCATTTTCCAGGAGTTCTCGGAAGCCGAAGATGGTGAATTCATGCTCGCCGCCCGCAATCGGAATGCGGCCCGCTCTCCTCAGTTCTCGATACCCGCGCGTATCGTCGGGAATCACTGGCTCTTCAAGCCAGCGCAGATGGAACGGCTCAAGCAGCGGGAGCATTCGCCTGGCATAGTCCAGCGTCCATCCCATATATGCATCGGCCATCAGGTCGATGCCATTGCCGATAACTTCGCGTACGGCGGAAACTAACTCGACATTCTTCTGCATGCCTTCAGCCCCATCAAGCGGACCCCAGCCAAAGCGGAGCTTCATCGCCGTATAGCCTTCTTTCCTGTAACGCTCCGCCTCCGCTCGGAGCTCCGGAATGGGCATCGCGTACAGGCGGCTCGCGTATACCGGAATCTTGTCCTTGGTTCGTCCTCCCAGCAAACGGAATACGGGTTGCCCCACGCTCTTGCCAAGCAGATCCCACAAGGCAATATCTACGGCAGAGATCGCCGCCATAGCCACACCCTTGCGTCCGAAGGCCATGGTGCGCCGGTACATTCGCTGCCAAAGATACTCGGTGTCCCATGGATCCGCGCCGATCAACAGCGGCTTCAGATAGAGGTCGATCAGGCTCTTCGTCACCAAAGGCGACAGCGCCGCGTTGCCCAGGCCAACATGACCGCTACCGGTAAAGATCTCGATCAAGAGCCAGCCATGGAAAGCAAAGTTGCCCATCGATGCCTCGCGAAAAGCAACCAGGTCCATGGGGTTGGTGCAAAAATGGGCAGGAAGCGGCGTCGTCTTGCCCTCCCACTGAACAACGCGCGTGCGCACTTCGGTGATATTCATAAGGGGTTTTCAATCTCCTTCAGGCCGTTCAATTGAAGCGGTTCAATCGTGCCTCCCAACGTGACGAAGACAAGAAAGCCAACCAGGTGAAATGTGCCAGCAAGCGCAAACAACAGATTGTAGCCGAAACCATGTTGGAGAAGCGCCCCGGCAATCAGACCGAAAATCGCTCCCCCAATCGACCCGCCAAAACCAACCAGGCCCGAAACCGTTCCAACTGCCTCAAGTGGAAACACATCCGCGGGAATTGTCATAATGAGTCCCGACCACGATTGCTGGGCAAAAAACGCAATACTGAAGAGCGCCAGGGCATAGTGAACCGGGACCAGTGGCGCCAATATCACCACCGGCATCATCGCCGCATTGATTCCCAGCACCAACTTGCGTGAGAAGTCGAGAGAGTGCCCACTTCGAAGCACCCGGCTTGAAAGCCAGCCGCCAAGAAAGCTGCCGGCCCCCGAAGCGGCGTATGGAATCCACGCGTAGTAACTGACCTGCTTGACGTCGAAGCCCCGCGCGTCATACAGATACTTTGGCAGCCAGAAGAGCAGGAAAAACCAAGCCGAGTCGCTCATGAATTTGGCGAAAACCAGCGTCTGCACGCGGCGCATTCCGACGATTGATCGAAAGGAGAGCAGCTGTCCCGATAGCCGCGCATCAATCGTATCTCCCTTGCTGATCGTTAGCGCCGGCCTCTTGTCGCGGTACGCAATTCCCCACCACAGCACCCACAACAGCCCCGTACCCCCCGCTGCGAAAAACACAGTGCGCCATCCGCTATAGATGAGAAGAAGGCCGATCAGTGGCGGGGCGAGCAGCGAGCCAACCGCTGTTCCCGCGTTGATCAAGCCCATCGCTGTGGCCCTTTCTTCCGGCGGTAACCACTCAGAAACCACGCGCGCAGCCGCCGGAAAAGCTCCTCCCTCTCCCATTCCCAGCAGGAAGCGCATCGCGAGCAACCAGGCAAATGTGCTCGCAAAGCCATGCAGTGCGCATGCCATCGACCACCAAAGCATGATAAGCAGGAAGCCGCGCCGGGTGCCAAGGTGATCAAGCAAGCGGCCGCCAATTGCGTACAGCGCGGCATAGGCAATCAAAAATGCGGATTGCAGATAGGAGAATTGACGATCGGAAATTGAGATAGAGCGCTCGATCGCCGTGATGGCCACCGAAATTGTCTGGCGATCGAAGTAGCTGATCGCGATGGCCGCCGTGACCAACCCAACCAAATACCAGCGCGGATCATGCGCATCGCGCAGCGCCTCGTTGGACCGGGCATGCATCATCGCGGCCTCCGTGTTACCAATCGACTCCGTTGGTATCACGACTATGAACAGCTTGTTAAGTCCGTTTAAGTGCGGGTTCGACTGACGGTCGAGTTATGCTTCGACCTGATGATAGAGATGATATATTTCATCCCCGATGGCCGGAAAAGGCTTGAGAGTTAAAATTCCCGATTCTGTTTTGGCCTGCCACGTGCTTGACCCGCTCGAGACTTGTTCTGCTTTCAGGATTTCTTCCCGGCCAATTCTGTTCGGGATTTCGTCAACCCCAAACAAGGCGAGGGGGCCGTTCAGGGGCGCAACAACATCCGGATGCTGGGGATCGACCGGCTCAAGAGTGGTCTTGGCTTCAAACTCCAACTCAATTCTGTCTCCTTGCTTCCACGTGGCATCGAGACGGGCGAACCGGCCGGGCACGAGATCGGAAGGAACGCGGCGGCCATTCACCGCGACTGCGGTCTTAGGGCCCGCCCATGCAGGTATCCGCAGAAAAATGGCAAACGCAGTTGGCTTGTCCGCTGTGACATCGATTTGCGAAGAAAGGTCGTAAGGATAGTTGGTGCGCTGGGCGAGCGTAACGCGCGCGCTTCCCTGGTTCCAGGTGACCCGCGATGGCGTATACAGGTTGACATAAACGCCCTCACGATCATGGAAATAGGAACTGATGCCGTAGTCGGCCGTAAGTTGTGGGAACGTACCCGAGCAGCATGGCCACTTATCTTTGTAGTACCCCTTTGCTGCATAGCGGTTGTTGTAGTCGGAGTAATAAAAGCTGGTTCCATCTTCCTTCAGCGGCTTGGCGCCCAGAATTGTGTTGTACAGAACGCGCTCCATGCTGTCGCCGTAGCGGCTATCTCGGGAGACGCGCAGCAGGTATCGCGTGATCTTGAAGTGTCCGTAGGCGCCGCACGGAGTTTCAAAGCTATTATGGCTGTCTTTCAGGCTTGCGCCAATCTCTCCACTGCCCGGCTTGCGGAATAACTCCTCGGGACCCCATCCACCAGTAGCAAAGCTCTGCGTATCCCGCAAGTAGCCAAATCCATTCCGGGCTGCTCGCAGGTGCTTTTCGCTGCCGAGAACAAGATACGCTTGCATGGCGCTGCTGAATGCGTTGACATGGCTATAGGCATGCTCGCCGGGCAGCACGTTTTGGCCCTCTGAGAGTGGATCGAAGTAGAGGTCGTTTTCAAGAAAGCGAATAGCCAAATCTCGAAAGCGGTCGCCAGCGCCGCGTCGATAGGCAAGGAAGAGATTTTCCGGCAGCGTGTAAGTCTCGTCCCAGCAATATGCCTCGTCTTTCTGATTGAGAGCATATTGTTCCGATCGGGCCAGCGCCTTCTGTGGCAAATGCGGAAGAACCGCATCGGTTGCTGCGTTCAACACATCCAGGGCTGTCTCATCGCCGGCGAATTGATGCGCGTCAATCAATCCGCAATTGGTTTTGTCGAAAGTATAAGCAGGGAGATGATATTCGTCGTAGAACTTTGACGTGACAGTTGGAGCAAAGGCCCGCACCAGCCGGTGCACCTTGGCTTGCGTCGGCTTCGAACCGGTCACTGCGTAAGCCCGCGCTAACCCAGAAAGATATTGCCCAAAGCTATGTCCGGGAATAAATCCGTGAAAAGACCCGTGGGGATCGAACTCTTTCGAGTTATCGTACCAGCCGCCCATGTTATCGCCGGGGGCGGATTGGCCAGCGCGTTCACGGAAGGGTTTCAGTAACATATCTTCGTCGAGTGCAAGAAAAAGATTGTGATTCGCATCAAATTGCCGGCGCATCGGCCCTTCGAGCAATTCAACCTCGCCATAGTTGAACTGGCTCAGCGGAGAGATGTCCGCCTCCCTGGTCTGCGGTTCATTGAATGCGCGCGCAATTCGCGCCCCGGTGAGAGAGGCTATTGCCGCCGCCGTTCCGGTCTTCAGAAATCTTCTGCGACTGTGCTCTATCATGATTATTCTCCGGAAGACTGTTGGCCTTTCATGGCATGGCAACGCGCGGACGCACGGGGCTGGACCGGTGGAGATGAACGGTTCTCCGCCAGCCGAGTTTGAATTTAGTACATTGAGCCGGTCGAGGCGAATAGGGCAGATGTACCATGGTTGCTGTCCTGATCGAGTGCTCTAATCGAGCGTCTGGATTAGCGAGGTGAGCAGCACATGGTACAGAGAGGCGGCGCGGGATGATCGGCGGATTGCGCTGGACAAAGAGCATCGGGATCTGGCCACAACTGCTTGCGAAGCCGCTGCTTGTTGCGGTCCTGATTTCCGTTCCGGGTTGCAAACGCGCGCACCCGGTGATCGCCGTCATTCCACGCACGTGTGGCACAGCATTGTGGGAACCGGAGCATGCCGGCGCTGCGGAAGAGGCCCGTTCCAGCGGGCTGGATATCTACTGGAACGCGCCCATGCGCGATGACGACACGCAGACGCAGATCTCCCTCATCGGGAAGGCGCAATCGCGTGGATATGCCGGCATCATCGTTTCACCCATCGAAACTTTGCCGATGCGCACGCCCATTCGGCGCGCTTTGGCGAATGGAACCCCAGTCGTGGTGGTTGGAACCGAGCTTGGCATTCCTGCTGGAGACAAGCTGGCCTATGTTTTGAACGACGAGGAAGCCGGTGGCCGCATGGCTGCGGAACGCATTGGGAGCATTCTGCATGGCGAGGGCTCAATCGCTATTCTTGGCATCGACCCGCGGCTGATGAGCAATATCACCCGTGAGCGCAGCTTTGAGACTGCGCTTGCAAGCAGCTTTCCCCGAATCCGCGTTGCCGTTCGACGCTTTGGACTCTCCAGCGTCCCGCAAGAGCAGCAGGCCGCGGAAGAGCTGCTTTCAAAAGGGGAACAAATTGATGCAATTGTCGCCTTGTCTCTGGCTTCCACGCGCGGAGCATATTACGCGCTTGTGGAGTTTGACAAGGACAATGCGATCAAGCTGGTGGGCTTCGATCAGGATCTTCTCCCACCCGTGCGGACCGGCGGAATCGATTCGGTTGTAGTCCAGAATACCTACCAGATGGGTCAACTCGCCATGGGACTTATGGAGCGTGAGCTTCACGGTTCAGCCGGTCGCTCAGAACTTCTTGTCGCGCCGGTCCTGATGACGCGCGAAAACATCGATTCGCCGGAAATTCGCCGGATTCTCAATCTGTCGTGGTGGCCGTCGAGATGAAGAGGATGTTCACCAGAAGAAGGCTGATGATTGCCGCTCTCAGCGTCCTGGCGTTGATCGCCATTGGCGTTGGTGGCGAGTTCGCCTTCCGCTTCATCTCGCATCGCGGCCCGTTTGAAACCAATCTGAATGCGCTTGGGAAACAAGACGACTGGCAGGCATTCGGCGGGACATGGCAGTTTATCGATGGAACGGTGCGGAACAACTCCGATGAACGCGGTGCCAAGTTGATGAGCGGGTCTCTTTATTGGACGAATTATATGGTTCAGGCGGATGTGCGTCTGCTCGGACAATATGGTGACTCCGGTCTGATTATTCGCGCCAACGATGAGGAGGAAGGCGTTGACGCGTATCACGGCTATATGGCTGGATTACGCGATCTGGACAACACCTTGATTCTTGGCCGCGCAGACTATGGCTGGCGCGAGTACGTGGCCAAAACCGTCACGCCTCGTGTGTACGATCAGCAGTGGTATCACCTGAAATTCCTGGCGTTTGGTTGCATCCTTGCCGTCAGTGCGACTCCGCCTTCAGGACCCGCTACCACCGCGGCTGTGGAAGACCCGGACTGTGTTCCCTCCGGCCGGTTCGGCCTCAAGTCCTATAACACCGGCGCTCAATGGCGCAATGTTACAGTGAGTCCGGCTACGCATGAGGACCTGGTCGCGATGATTGGCGATGCTCACCCACCGGTTGGCGTACCCGTTCAGTTTCCGGCGGGAACCGAGCCCGGCACTTACGACAAATACTTCGAACCAATTCATCGCGATCTTCTTGAACATCGAACGGACGTTGATACGCAGCCCATTCGCAGTCTTCGCCTACTCTCTCCCAATACGCCAACCTCTGTAACGATTCATGGAGTGGTCACCCTCACCTCTCCGGTTTTGTTTGTGCAGGATCAAACCGGCGGCCTTGCCATTCCCACCAGCGGTACCCGGGTGCCACTCGAGATCGGCGATGAAATTGAAGCCAGGGGCGATGCGGAGCCGCACGATTTCAGCTCTGTCCTGCGCAACTCTAATCTCCGGCTGCTTTGGTCTCACACTCCGGTTCCTCCGGTTTCGGTCACGGCTTCGCAAGCAGCAGGCGGAGCCTTTGACGCGGAGTTTGTTGAGATTCAGGGACGGCTGGTGGGTAAGCAGACTGGCCCGGGAAACGCACTGACTCTCACCCTCGACGATGGGAGCCAATCGTTTCTGGCCATCGCGGGCGGCAATGGTAGCGCTGCGAAAGTCCGTCTCCTCAAGGATCAAAGCCGTCTCCGTTTGCATGGAATCTGTACCGTTGATCCGGCCTACACACACAACCTGACTTCCTTTGCAATTCTTCTTCCGTCGTTGAGCGACGTTGAAGTTGTCGAGGGACCGCCGTGGTGGAGTGCCGGCAACATCATTGCGTTGATTATCGGCTCTTTGATTCTGGCTCTGGCGGGATTGACGGTCTACATCTTCATCGAACGCTGGCGTCTCCAGGCCGTCCTGGAAGAACGCGAACGTCTGGCACATGAAATGCATGACACGTTGGCCCAGAGTTTTGCGGGCCTCGGATTTCAACTTGAGGCGATTTACGACGACGCCAGCGAAGAATCAAATATTCTGCCTCAACTGGATGTAGCGCGCAACATGGTTCGCAATAGTCATGAAGAAGCTCGCCGCAGTATCGCCGCGTTGCGACCTGAGAACCTGGATTCGATGGGACTTCTTCATGCCCTCGAAGACTGCGCTCATCGCATGATTAACGGCAGGTCCGCCATTACCGTAAAAGCCGTCACTTCCGGCAGTGAGCGCACCATCCCCTTGCGCATATCCGATACCGTGCTGCGTATCGGCCAGGAGGCCATCGCCAACGCAGTCCGTCATGCGCACCCAAACAGTCTTGTTCTTTCGCTTATTTACGGAAACACAACGCTCGAACTCATCGTCGAGGATGATGGATGCGGGTTTCTGGTTAGCAGCGAATCCGCAGGATTTGGAATTCGCGGCATGGGAAAGCGCGCCGACAGCATTGCTGCGCGATTCACAATTCAAAGCACGCCAGGAATGGGGACCGCGGTGCGCGTGATCTCTCCGCTTCCCCCCTCATTCCTGCGCACCTACTTGCAAAAAATCCCGTTTCGAATTCCCTGGAAGGCGCTCCCATGAATACACAATTACAAAAAGCCCCCGTTCGAGTACTCATCGTGGATGATCATCCGGTCGTCCGTGCAGGGCTCGCCTCGCTACTGCGCAAAGAAAGTGTGTTGAAGGTCGTTGGCTCCGCTCACAGCGCCGAAGAAGCGCTATCACTGCTCGATCGCATGACCATCGACCTCATGCTGCTCGACCTGCGGATGCCGAAGATCAGTGGCATCGACCTGCTGCACATGCTCAAAGCCCGCCCAAATCCGCCAGCGGTCGTCATCCTATCCAGCTACGAATATGAGGACGAAATCTATCGCGCGGTGAAGGCCGGAGCCGGCGGCTACCTGTCAAAAGACGCTTCACGTGCGGAAATTGTCAGCGCCGTTTCGGCCGTGAGCGCCGGAGGAAAATACTTCCCGGAAAGTGTCGCAGCTCGCATCGCCGAGCGCGAATCACGCTCAAGCCTGAGCGCCCGCGAAGTTGAAATCCTGGAAATGGTGGCAAAGGGCCTCACCAACAAAGAGATTGGACAAGTGCTTCAGATAAGCCACTACACCGTCCGCAACCATATCAATCACATCTGCGCCAAGCTTGACGCGGGTGACAGGACTGAGGCCGCGACGGTCGCGCTTCAGCAAGGCATCATCGACACCGCCAGCTAACCCTCGCTCAGCAGCGTAAACAGTCCTGCCGGTCAACCAATTCTGCCTGTGGCCGGCGCCCACTGCTCGTGTGACAACTGATGCGTTTTTGTTCCCTCCCCATGTCAGAAATCAACCCAACGGGATCAATTGGATTCCGTAGTACACCTGACCCATTGCGTATCATTCCTTGCTGCGGCTAGCGTGGGTGTGCTCCGAATACCTGCTCGAATCGCGAGCTCTGGGATAAGGCTGACAAAAACAAGTTGAACGAGTGCATCCTTTGGCCGGGGCGGGCAAACGTCTTCTTGATTTTTCGAATCGTGGCGTTAACCTGCTCTCTAAAAACGAGAAAGCACTCTTGCAACCCCAAAGGCATTTCACTTACTTCAGGAGACGAACAATGATCAACAATAGCGAGTTCCCCGGGCCACATCCGGAACCGAACTCCGGAGTATTGCGGCTCTCTGCTTCTTTCCCCATCCGGATCCTCAGGCTGGCAATATCGAAAGGCCGACACATCGCCGGCCTGTTTGTTCTGCTCTTCGCCACGCTCACCTGCTTTGCCCAGTACAGCGGCAACGTTCAAGGCGTCGTGACCGATCAAACCGGGGCTGCGGTTGTGAATGCAACGGTCCACCTGCGCAGCGTGGGCACCGGCATCATTCAGTCTGTTACCAGCGACAGTTCCGGCTTTTACAGATTCAACAGCCTCGCTCCTGGCGATTATGTCGTGTCGGCAGAGGCCGCCAATTTCAGGAAAGAAGAATCGCAGTTCACGCTCAGCACGTCGGAAACCAAGAGCATCAACCTGGCCATGCGTCTGGCCTCCGCCGAGCAAAGTGTCGTCGTTGCAGTGAAGCCGCCCGCGATTGATGTGGCCGACAGCCGTCTCGAAAGCACCATCGATTCAGAGACGGTTCGCGACCTTCCCGAGGCCAATCGCAATCTTTGGGATACCTTGGCAGTGGCGCCAGGCGTTGTTGGAACAGGTACCCGTGGCGCAGGAGAATCACCGGGCGGATTCGCTGATAACTTTGGAACCCAGACGCCGCAGATCAGCGCCAACGGTCGCAGTTATACCGGCAACCTGGTCATGGTCGATGGACTGAACGTCACAAGCCCCGTCCAGAATGGCAACCTCATCTTGTCCCCCATTCCAGAGGCGGTTCAAGAGATGACCATGCAAACCAACTCATGGGACGGTGAGGACAATCTTGGCAGCTCAATCCTCGTGCAGGTCACTACTAAATCGGGCACCAATAAGTTCCATGGAGTCGGCAGCCTGTTTTTCACCAACCAGGATCTGCAGGCCAACACGGACTTCTCCAACGCTACAGCCGATCTTCCTTTTGGCCGCAAGGACCTGGTCGGCACATTGGGCGGACCAATCTGGAAGAACAAGACTTTCTTCTTTGCCGACTTCGAAAAGCTGTGGTCAACGACTTCAGCAACATCTAGTTCCGGCGCACAGACCTTTGAAGACCCAGCGTTCGTTTCGTGGGCCACTTCCAACTACGCCAACACAGTTGGAACCGCGGTCCTGACGGGATGGCCGGCGAAATTCATGGTTCCCAACGGTACCGTTGAAAACGCACTGGCAGCGTTCGGCGCAAGCAATTGCAGTGGTGCCGGCGGTACCGGGCCAACCTCGGATATTCCTTGCACCACAAACGTGATCGACACCGGCAACTTCGCCGCCAGTCCCTATTACAACGCGCTGCAGTATAACTTCCGACTCGATCATTACTTCACTCAAAATGACCGTTTCTATCTGAGCTATTACAACGACAGCTTCACCCAGCAGCAGCTTTCTCCGCGTGCAGGTCTGCAGGCCCAGAATCTGATGATGAACCGCTATGGACAGGCTGACTACACTCACACTTTTAACGCGAAGGTATTGTGGGAAACCGCCTATGCCTTTGCCAGTGTGGGTGGCGCTAACGGGCAGGACGCCAACCTCAAAGTGCCTGCTATTACGGTTGCGGATATCTCCGAAGGGTTCCAGGTTGGCGGCGGATTCGGCCCAGGAGAATATCGCGGCCCCATGTATAACTGGCGTTCGGTGCTGAGCCTGGTCCACGGCCGGCACATTCTGAAGATTGGTTACGATGGAGCCCGCGGCATTGAGCACGGCGACTTTACTCCCGACTACGTTCGGCCAAGTTTTACCTTCAACAACTTGCTGACGTTGGTCCAGGATTCACCGGTCTCAGAATCGGCCACCTACAATCCGCTCACCGGCGATCCGGCCAAGGTAGCATTTGGCGGACAGGAGAATCCGTTCGGGTTCTACGTTCAGGATGACTGGAAGGCGAAGTCAAATCTCTCTCTCACCATCTCCTTGCGCTGGGATGACTTCACAAATCACACCCCATGGGGCAACAGCGGCTTCCAGTTCAGCGCTCTGCATCTGGGAACGGCCGGCACATTCAACGAGCAGGTTGCAGATGCCACGGTCGGAGTGGTTCCACAGGTCTTCGCCAAAAACATGACAAATATCTTCAGCCCGCGCATTGGTTTCTCTTGGGATCCGACCAACCATGGGAATTGGGTGGTCCGCGGCGGCGTTGGCGTGTATCACGACTGGATTGCGATGGGCCAGACCGTCGATCAAACTCGACTGAATCCGCCCGGGATTATCAGTGCCACATTCTTCGAGGGTGGAACTGGAATTCAACCGATCTTCGGGCTTGCGCCTTCCGGCACCTACCCCTTCGGCTTCACGTTGCCAACCATCCCAACAACCGGGTTGAACGCTGCCGGAGGCATTGTCGGAACCCAGGCCGGCGTAGACTCTCTCGACCGCGATACCGTGCCGCCCATGGCTGTGAACTACGTGATCGGCTTCGAACGCCAGTTGCCGTGGAGGCTGATTGCCGGCGCCAGTTACTCCGGCTCAAAGAGTTACGACGGCTTGAATGGATCGGACGTGAATCGATACGCTGGAGGTGCGGTTGTTACGGGTTCAAATGAAACCGTGAATCGCCTCAATCCTAACTTCGGAGCCATCACGTATGTGTCCAATGCGAATTATGCCAACTACGACGCGATGATCCTGACGCTGCGTGGAAGGGCTACTTCGAGGGGCAACTTCCAGGCGTCCTACACCTTTTCGCAGGCCAAGGATTTTCCCGAGGCAGGCACACGCTTCGACCAGGACGGTGGGCTGAGCATTCCCGATCAGAATGCTTACTTCAATTATTACGGGCTCGCGAACTACGATGTTCGGCAACGGTTTTCGGCTTCTGGAGCGTATAACATTCCCGGCCTGCAGGACGGAATCGGGAAAGTTGTAACTTCGGGCTGGGAAGTAACCAGTATCGCGGCAGTTCAAACTGGAACACCCTTCTGGGTTTACAACACCAACTCACCTACTGCCCCCAACTACCCAGGTGACTACAACCTGGACGGGAACGACTGGGACGTTCCCAACGCGGCCACAGGGAACTTCACCGGTTCGCACAGCCGCCAGCAATACGAAAAGGGACTGTTTACTGCCGCTGATTTTCCCGTACCTGCACCCGGCACGGAAGGCAATGAGCCGCGCAACATTTACCGCAACCCAGGCATGCTTCAGATCGAT
This sequence comes from Occallatibacter sp., assembly GCA_050013695.1. Classification (GTDB taxonomy): domain Bacteria; phylum Acidobacteriota; class Terriglobia; order Terriglobales; family Acidobacteriaceae; genus Telmatobacter. Next base: position 66,425 of record JBEKET010000021.1, on the reverse strand, counting down.
GCCAGCCTGCTCAAAAACACGCACCTTCCATATATGGGCGAGCAGGGCAATCTGCAGCTTCGCTTCGATTTCATCAACTTGTTCAACCACGTGAACCTTGGGCCGGTGGATCCAAATATCGCCGACTATGGTGCAACCTTCGGAAGGTCCACAACCGCTCTCAGCGGCAGAGCATTGCAGATGGGTGTCCGCGTCGCATTCTGAGGTTTGAATCTTCCTGATTGCGAGCTGGGATGACCTCTCAGCTCGCTATTTTTTTGGCACTCATTCCAGCGAGACTGATTTGGTATCGCGCGGCGTATCCAGCTTCCCGCGCGGTGCAAGGCGAGAGATAATAGCAGACATGCGATTTGCCCCTTGGGTTGCCGTTCTGAATGTGTTGCTGACCGCCCTCGGCGCGCTGGCCGTGCAAGCAACGACTGCGCAGGCTGGCACAGAGCGGATCGCCCCCATCGCTTCTGCAATTCAAGCCAGCCAATTCGACAAGGCGCTTCAGCTATTACAACCGGAGCTGTTGCGAAGCCCCAGGAACGTGCAACTCTGGACTCTCAAGGGGATTGCGCTCTCTGGCAATGGCGACAAGAAGAGTGCGCTGAGCGCTTACGATCACGCGTTGGAAATCTCGCCTGATTATCTTGCTGCTTTAGAAGGAGCGGCCCAGATTGAATACGAGATTAACGACAAAGGAGCAGCCGCCTTATTACAGCACATTCTTCAATTGCGCCCCGACGACCAAACAAGTCATGCGATGCTGGCGGAGGTGGATTACAAACAGAACGACTGCACCGCTGCGGTCCCGCATTTTGAACAGAGCGGTTCTGTCCTGGATTCCCAAACTGGCGCGTTGCAACACTACGGCGATTGCCTGGTCAAGGCGAAAGAGATAGAAAAAGCGATTGCTGTTTTTGAGCGCGACGTCAATGCTCCCGCGGCTGATTCGCGCGCCCGCTACCGGCTGGCATCCGTGCAGATGATCGCGCAGCGACCCAAAGATGCGATTAAGACTCTTCAGCCGCTATTGCAGACAAACACTTCAGAACCCGATTTTCTCGAACTCGCCGCCGCCGCCTTCGAAGCAGATGGAAACACTCCTGAAGCCGTGCAAATTCTTCGCCAGGCCATCGTATCGGATCCTCACAATGTCGATCTCTATGTTGACTTCGCCAACCTTTGCCTCGACCATGAGTCTTATCAGGTTGGAGTTGACATGATGGAGGCGGGACTCAATGCCGAGCCGAAAGCAGCTCCATTGTATGTTGCGCGCGGCATTCTCTATGTGCAGCTTGCGCAATATGAAAAGGCGGAGGCTGACTTCGATAAAGCCGATGCGCTTGATCCCCAACAATCCTTTGGCTCCGCCGCAGAAGGATTAGAGGCTCTGCAGAAGAATGACCCGGATCATTCACTGGCAATTGTCCGCGAAAAATTGTCCAGGAAACCCAACGATGCGTTTCTGCTCTACTCGCAGGCCGAACTGCTCGCACAGCGCGGTCCGGAAACGAATAGCGCGGAGTTTCGCGACTGCGTAAAATCAGCCGAGCAGGCAGTCTCACTAGACCCTTCGATGGGAACGGCGCGCGATCTTCTTGCGAAACTCTACTTGCAGGCAGGAAAAAATGACGCAGCAATCGAGCAGAGTCGCAAGGCTCTCGCCATTGACTCAAAGGACCAGACGGCGCTCTATCATTTGATTCAGGCTTTGCGTAAGAGCGGCCAACAAGCCAAAGTCCCTGATTTGCTCAAACGCCTCGCCGCGCTGCGCATGGAGGGCGCACAGGAAGAATCACAACATAATCGTTACAAGCTCATTGAACAGAAGAGTCCATAAGGTGCCGAGCCAAAGCGGTAAGCTGCACAACTTCACAGTGATCCTGTTTTGAGAAAGCGAAATCATAACTCACTTATCCGCGCTATCTTCATGAGGTCTTTCCCGGAGCCATGCAGACTGAACGACGCACATTCCTCCATCTTTCCATGTCAGCCCTGGCCGGCATGTTCTCTCGAAAAATCGCAGCGCAGCAAAGCGGCATGGGCGGTCGCGTAGCAACTCCGCAGCATCGGGGTGCGGAATCCGGCCGACCCTTTGACGCGCATTTTTCCGATGTTGCCGCGATAGCTGGACTGACCGCGCCGGTGATCTACGGCGGCGTGGATCACGATGACTACATCATTGAAGCCGATGGGTGCGGTTGCGCTTTCATTGACTACGACAACGATGGATGGATCGACATCTTTATCCTCAGTGGCACCAGGTTGAGCGGCGCGCCTCCGGGCGCTTCAAATCGGCTTTACAAGAACAACCGCGACGGAACATTCACCGACGTCACGAAAAAGGCGGGACTTGAAGCCGTCGGCTGGGCCAATGCCGTTTGCGTCGGTGACTACAACAACGATGGCTTCGACGATCTGTTCTGCACCTACTACGGTCAGAATCGCCTGTACCGGAATCTTGGCAACGGCACGTTCAAAGATGTCACCAAAGAAGCAGGCTTGCTCAACACTGAAGTCAGGTGGGGCGCCGGATGCTCTTTCCTTGATTACAATCGCGACGGTCACCTGGACCTTGTTGTCTCCAATTACATCAAATTCGATTTTGAGCATGTTCCGAAACCGGGTGCGGCGGTGAACTGCAACTGGAAAGGTATCCCGGTCAACTGCGGACCAAGAGGTCTTCCCTTTGGCCACCATTCTCTTTATCGCAACAACGGGGATGGGACTTTTACCGATGTCAGCATGGAGTCCGGCATCGGAAAGCCCTTCCCGAGTTATGGGATGACAATCGTGACCGCGGATTTCAATGAGGACGGCTGGCCCGATATCTACATTGCTTCCGATTCCACGCCCAGCCTCCTTTTCATCAATCAGCATGATGGAACGTTCAAGGAGGAAGGGGTAGAACGCGGTGTTGCTCTCAGCAATGATGGAATGGAACAGGCGGGAATGGGTGTAGGGATTGGAGATTATGATCTCGATGGCCATCTGGATATCTTCAAGACCCACTTTGCCGAAGACACTGACGTGCTCTACCACAACGATGGAACCGCGAATTTTGAAGACCGCACTCTGCAGGCTAAACTCGGCGTTGAGACACGCTTCAGTAGTTGGGGAACAGGAATTGTGGATCTCGACAACGATGGCTGGCCCGACATTTTCTTTGTAACCGGCAGCGTGTATCCCGAAGTGGAGAAACGCCTGCCGCAATATCCAAACAAATCACCTCGCATTCTCTTCAGGAATCTTGGCAATGGAATGTTTGAAGAAATCGCAGATGCGGGGCCAGGCGTGACGACGCCGCACTCGAGCCGCGGTTGCGCATTCGGCGATTTCGATAATGACGGCGATATGGACATCTTGATTCTGAATATGAATGAGCCTCCTTCGCTGCTGCGCAACGATTTGAAGGGATCGCACCACTGGCTGAAGGTGAAGCTCATCGGTTCCAAGTCAAATCGCAGTGCCATTGGCGCCCGCGTGCTGGCTCGATACGGAGGCCGGACCCAGGCCCAGGAGGTACTGAGTCAATCAAGTTTCTATTCCTGCAACGATTCGCGACTTCACTTTGGTCTCGGCGAAGCGGCCACTGCTGATTTCGAGATTCACTGGCCTAGCGGCGTCACGGAAAAATATCCAAATATTCGATGCGACCAGCTTGTAACCATCAGGGAAGCGCAAGGCATCATCCCCAATCGCGGTTGGGCCCGATAGTTCCATTCTTTTCCAGGATTTGGCCCAAACTCAGACCTTATTCCGCAGCCTGTTTAGCCAACCAGCGCCTTCAAGGACAGTTAGTTTGCACAGACAAAAAGACTAGAGGAAATTGCGCGAAGTATTGGATACAACCATGTATACTTCGCACATCGCACGCGATTTGCTCACCGGGAGCCCTTCATGACCTTCTCCAAGCGGACAATCCTCGCCCTCTGCCTTTCTGCGGTCCTTCCTTTGCTTTTCTCCGTCACACTCCTCACAGCACAAGGCACCTTAGCCGACTACCAGCGTGCCCACGACCTCCGATTCAAAGTGCGCGACCTCGTCGTGAACACTCCCGGCGCGGTCACTTGGATCGGCGATTCTGATCATTTCTGGTACCCGAAAACCGTGAAGGGTGGAGCCGAGTTCGTGCTTGTCGATGCGGACGCCGGTCAAAAAAAATCGCCCTTCGATCAGGATCGCCTCGCCGCCGCCATCTCCACAGCTACCGGCCACAAGTACGCCGGCTTGAAACTCCCCTTTGCTCCAATGCAGCCGCGCTTCGGCGCTCGCCCAGCCGCGATCCCGCCAGGGTCCATCGCTCCTTTGACATTTCTCGACAACGAGCATTCCATTCAGTTCGGCGTCGACAGCAAGCTCTTCAAATGCGACCTCTCGAGCTACACCTGCACCACCACCGGCCCCATCCCCGAGCGTGGTCATAACGACGATGACGATGCGCCCGAGGATGCCGATCTCTCCGGTTCACAAGTCAGCCCTGAGGGCCCGGGCGGCGACCCAATCGAGGGCCTCCCATACCAGCCGCCGGCTTTTCAAGGCGATGACGAGGATGAATCCGATTCCGAAACCAAACCATGCGCGCCTGCTCCCTCGCCGCAAACAAGATCGCAGCGCCGCTCTGGTCGCAACGAAATGGGCGCCCAATTCGAATCTCAACTTCCTCCAAAGCCCACCAGGGTCTGCGCTTCCTTTGACGGAAACTACGAAGCGTTTGTGCAAAACTTCAACGTGTTCATAAAACCGAAAGGCGACAAGCCGGCCTACCCCATCAGCTTCGACGGCTCTGAGGACAACTACTACTCAATTCGCACCTTTGCCTGGTCGCCGGATTCAAAGAAACTTGTCGCGTACCACATACGCCCCGGCTACGATCGCGAAATCACTTACATCGAGTCCTCGCCGCGCGATCAGATTCAGCCCAAGCACACGACCCTTCACTATGTGAAGCCGGGCGACACATTGGACATTGCAATCCCGGTCCTGTTCGACGTTGCAACCAAACAGCAGATTGATATTGATCGCACCCTGTTTCCAAATCCGTACGACATCACTACGCCGGTGTGGTGGAAGGATAGTCGCGCATCCACGTTCGAATACAATCAGCGCGGCCATCAAGCCTACACCGTCATTGAAGTTGACGCACAGACCGGCAAGCCGCGCCCGCTCATTTCGGAGCAGACCAGGACTTTCTTCTACTACAGCAATCTGGGGCCAGGCCTCTCCGGAGGAAGAAGGTACCGTCACGACATCGACGACGGCAAGGAAATCATCTGGGCGTCGGAGCGTGATGGCTGGGAGCACCTGTACCTGTACGACGGCATCACCGGGAAATTGAAAAACCAGATCACCAAGGGTGACTGGCTGGTGCGCAATGTTGAATTCGTGGACGATACCAAGCGTCAGATTTATTTCGACACCGGCGGCATCGTTCCTGGACAGGATCCTTACTTCACGCAGGTCTATCGAATCAACTTCGACGGCACCGGCCTCACCAAATTTACCGACGCCGATGGAATGCACAGGGTTTCGTTTTCTAAGGACAGAAAGTTTTACGTCGATACATGGCAGCGTGTCGATCTTGCGCCAGTCGCCCAACTGCGCCGAACGTCTGACCAGGCAATCGTCATGGATCTCGACAAGGGAGACACCACAGCGTTGTTGGCCGCAGGTTTCAAGCCCCCTGAGGTTTTCGTTGCTAAAGGTCGCGACGGTAAAACCGATATTTGGGGCACAATCACCCGCCCCATGAACTTCGACCCATCGAAGAAGTACCCGGTCATCGAGAATATTTACGCCGGCCCCCAGGGCTCGTTTGTTCCCAAGACATTCAGTCCCATGGCGCCCGACCAGGCGCTCGCGGAACTCGGCTTTATCGTGGTGCATATCGACGGCATGGGCACCAGCAACCGTTCCAAGGCCTTCCACGATGTGGCCTTCAAAAATCTCGGCGACGCGGGCTTTCCCGATCGCATCCTCTGGCACAAGGCTGTCGCGGCAAAGTACCCCTACTACGACATCTCACGCGTAGGCATCTTCGGCACCTCGGCCGGTGGTCAGAGCGCGCTCGGGGGAGCTCTCTTCTACCCCGATTTCTATAAAGTGGTTGTCACCAACAGTGGCAGCCACGACAATCGCATGGACAAGATGTGGTGGAACGAGCAATGGATGGGATGGCCGATAGGCCCGCAATACGCCGCGTCATCCAACGTTGATAACGCATACCGCCTGCAGGGCAAAGCCCTCATCATCATTGGCGAAATGGATAGCAATGTCGATCCGGCGTCCTCTCTTCAGGTAGTCAACGCACTCGTGAAGGCGCACAAGCACTTCGACATGCTCTACATTCCCGGTCAGAACCACGGCGTCGGTATCCTTGCCGACGAACATTATCGCGACGACTATTTCGTTCACAATCTGTTGGGCGTCGAGCCGCCCGACTGGAACAAAGTTTCATTGACCCCAGACAAATCAGCCGACGACCAGGGGAACCTATGAGCTACAACAATCGAGATTTCCTGCGCGCGGGGTTTCTTTCCCTTCTATTGCTGAGCGCAGTCGGCACCCATGCTCAATTCCGCCAGCAGCCTGGACATTCCATCGGCACCGTCACTACTCAAGGCAACCTCATTGTTCTCACATTGGACGAAGACGCGCTCGGCAAGACCAACCTTTTCAACCTCGCTCACCACACGCTGCGCTTTACTCCCCATGGATCGCAATACACAGTCGAAACCATTCCCTGGCAGTGGGACTCGGAATTCGGCGCCGAAATGCCCGGCAGCGATGCCACGATCAAGAGTTTTTCCTTCCCGTTTTCGGGCAAACGTTGGAACACGTTCTCAGTCGGCATGACCGGTTCAATCACCTTCGGCGAACCAATTCATCCTTTGGCCGGACGCGTCGCAACAGCGCCACCAAATCGCAGCGGAGGCCTCTCTGTCGATCGATTCGCTGAGTTGCAGCAAGCAGGGCCCTCGTTCATCAACACGATTCCAGCCATCAGCGTTTTTTTCAAGCCGCGGCTAAACGGAACGCGCTACCTCAAGGAGTCCAGCGATCACGCGCTCATCACCTGGAGCCTGACCGAGCCCTTTGGCGGCATTCAGGACATGACTTGGACATCGACCGTCAATCGCTTTCAAGCGGTCCTGCATAAGGACGGCGCCATCGATCTCCGTTATGACGAGATTCATGCCGAGGACGCAGTCGTCGGCGTGTATCCGATAGTGACAACGGGAAACGAAAAGGAAATTGCTGTCATTGACGTGGACCAAAATGCCGCTGCGCCCCCGCACCTTGAAATCACCAAAATCAAAACAGCTGCGATCGATGGTCTCTTCCTCAAAGTGACCATCGAGACGCGCGGGCCTGTGCTGCCGGAAAACGATCCCGCCCTCGCTGGCATCACCTATCGAATCTGTCTCGACCGGGACAAACCGTCCGCTTGTACGCCGGATAACTCCACAGTCTGGACGATTATCGGAAGCGCCGGCCGCAGGCGAAGCGGACCTGTCTCGCCTCATTACATTGCGTTCGGTTCCGGCTTGCAGCCAACAGTCAACGTCAGCGGAAATACCATCTCCGTTGAAGGAAGCTTGCCCGCGGACCTGAAGGCAGGCGATTCAGTATTCCTGTCTGCGGCAACGCAAACTCCCGGCACACCTCCAACCATCGTCGACCAGGTTTCACCCCGCCTCATCAAGCTCGCCGGCCTTGCCAGCCCCGCGGTTCATCTGAGCGCCCTCAAGAAGAGTGACGGTCCGTTCTCCGTTGCCTATGAAGTCTTCCACTACATGAGGCCGCCAAGAGCTGAAGACCTGACCTGCTCAGTGATCCGCGCGCTGGGCGATAAATTCGATATGCTCGCCTACTACTCCGACTTTCGCATCGACAACCCCGAGGCTGGCACTTCAAGCACTGGACCATTGGGCGGAGGTCCTTCAGGCGGAGCCGTTACCGGCATCCACGCAGAGCAGGAAAACCTGGCGGGCTTCTGCACGCAGGGCCGCTTTCAATGGCAATTCATTCAACCGGTTTACGTCGGCGCCAATCAGATGCAGCAATATCCGCCTGACGATTTCCACGACAAGAACCCTCGAAATATCGGCTACTATATGCACCAACTCGCCGAGCGAACCAGCAACGGAAAAATCCCGCCGTACGATTACGCGATGTCGCAGATCGGCCATGAAATGGGCCATCGTTGGGCTGCGTTCGTCTCCGCAAAAGTCGGCGGCGAGACCATCGAACTTGGTCCCACCCACTGGGCCACGGGCCTGCAAGCCCAGGTGGCATTTCCCTATCAACGGCCAACGGAAGCGTCCGCGATGGGTGGCGGCGTGTGGCAGGACAACTATGATGGCACCTTCACACAGCTCGATGATGATTACTATGTCCCCGCTACGGGTTGGTCCTATCTCGATCTTTACTTGATGGGCTTCATCTCCCCCGCCGAAGTGCCTGACTTCTTCATTCTGCGAAAGCTGGTCCCCGTAGGCCACGACTCCAACGGCCACGCCATCTACAAAGCCGATCGAACCAAAATCACCATCCAGGATGTGATTGCCGCCGAAGGTCCTCGCCTCCCGGCTGTCGACCAGGCGCAAAAGAACTTCAACACCGGCATGGTCATGGTCGTTGAGCATGGCAAGACACCAAGCCCAAAACTCATTGAGAGCGTCACCGGCATCCGCGAGCGCTGGATGGACTACTGGACCACAACCACCGGCCATCGTTCCACCATGACCGCGGATCCAAAGTAAATGAAGATTCACGCCTTGCAGATCGCCTGGCCATTTCCCTTTCGTCGCACGCACAATCACCAGTTGACGGAGAACACTTGAATGCATTTCCCTAAAATTCATTTGCCGGCCATGACGTTGCTGCTTGCAACCTGCGTCTCTCTGGCAGGCGCGCAGTCGACACCCAGTCCAGGCACAACCGCTGCCCCGCCCGCGCTGTCCGGTGGCGACAAACTGCTCGGTGGCTACGGTCCCTATCGCGCCAACAACGACCTTCTTCATTACTCGCTTCATGTCCGAGTAGACCCCGAAAAGCAGTTCATCAGTGGCATGAACGCAATTCGTTTTCGAATGCTCGAAGACGGCAATCGTATTCAACTGGACCTGGTACCCACATTTTCGATTGATGGCATCTTGCTCGAGCAATCCCATGGCGCGCCGAAACCTCTGACCTATCAACGCATCGCGGGACGATCCATTTATGTTGATTTTTCGCATACGCTGCGCAAGGGTCAGGTCTACACCGTGGACTTTCACTTCTCCGGTCATCCGGTCGAAATGGGACGATTCGGCGGCTTTGTGTTTCGCAAGGACCCGATGGGCCGTCCGCTTGTGAATACGGCTTGTGAAGAAGAAGGAGCGAGCGTATGGTGGCCGAACAAGGACCAGTGGCGCGACGAGGTTGAATCCATGGACATGAGCGTGGAAGCGCCCAGCGACCTTGTGGAAGTCTCGGGAGGGCGATTTCAGGGCAAGACCGACCTCCACGACGGATTCACGCGCTGGAACTGGAAAGTACACTACCCTATCAACAACTATGACGTCTCTCTCAACATCGGAACCTACACCCATTTCAGCGATAGCTACAACGGGCTGAGCCTGGATTACTACGTCTTTCCCGAGGACCTCGACAAAGCGAAGAAGCAATTCGTGCAAGTGAAGGATATGTTGAAGGCCTATGAACACTACTTTGGCGAATACCCGTTTCCAAAGGACGGATACAAGCTGGTTGAAGCACTCTACTCAGGGGTTGAAAACCAGACAGCAATTACCTATGGCAATCACTTTCAAAACGGTTACCTGGGTAGGCCCAAAACAGGCATCGGCACATGGTTCGACTTCATCATCATTCACGAGAGCGCGCACGAGTGGTTTGGTAACAGCATCACCGCGCGTGACCGCTCTGACATGTGGATTCACGAAGGCTGGGCAAATTATTGTGAGAGCCTTTTTGTGGAATTCATGTGGGGCAAAACAGATGGATTGATTTATCTCAACACCGGTAAACAAGGGGTAAAGAACGCCCAACCTGTCATTGCGGAAGAAGGAATCTACGCGACCCCGCCCGTGGATCAGTACAAGAAGGGCGCACTGTTTCTCAATACGGTGCGCAGTGTTGTCAACGACGACGCCGTGTGGTTCAAGCTGCTTCACGACTACTATCAGCACTTCAAGTATCAGACAATCATGACCACCGATATGGTCGCGTTCTTCAATCAAGAGACGGGCTTGAACCTGACACCAATGTTTAACCAATATCTTCGCCATGCCGCGATCCCGACGCTGGAGCTTCAGTTCAACGAAGCGGCGCACACCGTTTCCTATCGCTGGGATGCCGAAGAACCAGGGTTTGCCATGCCCATACGCGTCGGCCGCAAAGACGACTGGCAGATCGTGCAGCCATCCACCACGGAGTGGAAAGTATTGTCTTCACCGTTGAGTAAAGATGAATTCGAAGTCGCCACCGACCTCTACTACGTCAACGTGGATATGCAGGGTGCCGCGTTCAACGCAACAGTGCCAAGCCACGGCGAAGTGTTGCTCAAAGTCAGCGTTCAATGACGGTTCCCGCGAAACTTCGTCTACTCCATCGATTTCTGCCGCAAAGCAATGATCGTTTCGCCCTTATGCAACGGGATGACGTTCGCTCCAGCATCCATTGCTGTTTTCGAGGCCACGGTCCATGACAATGCGCCGGCTTTCTCGCTGATCTGCGCCAGCCTCAAGCGAGCCGTAGGTGAAGTCTCAGTTGCCGGCGCCAGGTGCAGCCTCACCACGTTTCCCTTTGGATCGAAGTCAACCGAATCGAGATGCCCGGCGTCAAGAGCAATCCAAAGTCCGAGCGGCGCGATGAAAAATCCAGTGCGCGAAGAGTCAAGCACGGTCGTGTGGATCAGGCCATGACGATCTTCAACATTGCCGCCAAAACAAATCCATCCCATCGCATCGTCATGCGTAAGGAATGTGCCCGTGTTGATGGCGTGGCCAAAGAAGTTGGGACCGTAGTCGCCCGTATACGGGTCGAACATCATGCGGTCAGGGAATGAGTGGAATGCGGCCGAAGCAAAACCCTTTTCGTCGATGTTTGAGAGCGCGCCCATCACCCCGCCATAGCCCACACGGAGCAGATAGAGATCGTTGGGATGCGCGCGATATTCCTCAAGAAGCGGAATAGCATTAATCCCTGATCCATAATGGTGAAGTTGGCGCTCGATGCGCGAGTATTTCGGATCGCCGCCGTAGATGAAATCCCAGTAGCGGCGCGCGCTGCCGTTGTAACCCCAGCTTGGAATGGTCGGATCGTAGGCCAGGATGGCGTTGAGAGTAACCTCCGCTTTGTCGTCGTAATGAAAGTACCGCGTCCATCCGTAAACTTCCTCCTGGCCGGTAGAATCCCATGGCATCTCGCTGCCGAATGGATACGGTTCAGTCTTCCAATGATCCGCGCGCGCACGCATGGTGCTTTCCAGCTTCTCAGCCTTATCCTTCCACCCCTCGGCCTTCAAATCATCGAGCAGCCGAATGAAAACAGTCCCCTCCATATTTCCGAATTGTGTGTAATATGGAGCTTGCGAAACCATGGCCAGCGAAGTCTCGTACGCTCGATTCAAATACCAATCCCACGGGTGTTTGACGACCAGTCCCGTGGTGTTGCGCGCCGTGCGATAAAGAGACCAATAGGCTGCCACAACGTGCGGATAGTTGAAAGAGCGCCCCAGGTCATCGGCGCCTTCTTTGTTCCAACTCGTCCAACTGGTCCAGTTGAGCGATGGATCATAAGTGAAGTTCGGTACGAGAGCAGGTTGATAAAAGAACAAGCTCTTGTGTACCCCATATTTATGTTCGCCTTCATTCACCTGCAAATGCCCCCAGAGAACGCCGTCCACAAAGCCTTCAAGCTTCTTGATCTCCTCAGGGTTCGGTGCTAAATACTCCTTCATCGCCGCTGCAAGCCACGACCCCGCTCCCGCCTCGTCACTCAAACCTGCAATCCAGACGCGCGAATCCTGCGTCACCTGTTTCCCTGCCTCGTCGTCATAACTGATGATTGAGGGAGAACGATGAAACGGGTCGTTGGGCTCATCGAACCATTGCTGGTGAAACAGGAATCGCCCCATATCGGCAATCGCTTCGCCTTCCGGCTTGATGGTGCGATAGCCGATGCTCTGCACTGTTCCATCACCATAAGTGACAACCATGCGGAAGCGCCCCCACTTCCGTCCGCGAAGCGTGTACGCGTGCAGACCCGCACTGTTCACTCCGTCATCGTGGATGAGGACCGCGTCCGCGGGTTCGCTGACAATGGAACGCACCGGCGAATCGTACCGAATGAAAAGGCGCGCGTTGATATCCTGCGGAAGAATGTAGCCAGGGATCCCGACCGCAACCGGACGCTTGTGTTCAGTAAGTGTCGCTTCAATGTGGCGGACATCGGGCGCAACCAGGAAGCGCACGCCGAAGCTCGCGCTTTCGCCTGGAGCGAGCGTTTGTGATGTGCCAGGATTCCACTCGTTCACGCCCTTCCATTCGTTCTCAGTGAATCCCGAAGAATGAACCATCCAGTCGAACGAGCCTTCAAACGTTGTGCCCCGAGGGGTGGGATCGTTGCCCTGAAGCCCCTTGCCCGATGTGCGGTCTCGCCGGTCAAGAATCGGCTTCCATTGTTCGAATGGAGTGTGGCCGTCCGGTACAACCAGCAACACCGGCCCCAAACCGTTCAAGCGAATCACCTGCACATAGCCCGCATCCTCGCCGATGTAAGGATCGTAAAACGAACAGGTCTTATACGACTGATCGAGCGTGCGCCCATTCATGACGTTGTTGAACACCATCTATGCCGACGCCACCCAATTCCAGTGACGTGGCGCCAGTATTGGTAACGGCGAAACGCAGCACCAGATCGCCGCCTTCAACTGACCACGTTCGCACAACCTTGAGCGGCGTGCCATCCGGCAGGCTGGAGCTGACGTCACCGCTGAATCGGTCGGCATCAGCGGCAACCACGTTGACCGGCGCGCGATGAAACGCTGTCGAAACGTCCGTCCACTCCTGGGCGCCCGCGGCTCGAATCCGCAGGTCAAGATCGCCAAGATGATAAAACGTGTCCGCGGACCGCTCCTTCAGCAGGTCGCCGGGAGTGTAATCTATGGTGCTTTCTGCCTTGGGGGACAAGCGTGCAACCGTTCCTGAATATTTGAGGACTGTAACGCTGAGTTCCGACGAATTCAGTGTCGTTTCGCCCCCATCGATCATCGGCCCAGGAGGCAAAACACGGGGACCATGTGGGGCCTGCGCGCTCGCGCGGAAGCCATACGCCAAAGCAATCGCCAACACGACTACAGGCCAAAACGAGCCGCAACGGAATGCTATTGGGACATTGAACCGTTGTCTCGAACCGAAAGAGAGTTTCATCGAAATACCTCGATGGTTTGGGAAAACAAAATGCGCCCGCTGCGCAATTGAACCAGGATAGAAACGAGTGCGACGCGCTTCGGGAGCACCCACTTCCCTCCGCCTTGAGCTCGCCTGTGATCTCATGGAAATCACGCTTGCTGCGACAGTATACAATAATGTATAAATAACGCGAGCAGAGAACCACCCGGCCCGATTGCGAGGGCCAGGGAACACAGACATGCTGTCTCCCTTTTCATCACCCTCCGCGCTGCAAAAGTTGACGCCGGCGAACGGAGCGAATTTGCAATGCCCAGCAAGTTGAACTCGCAAGATTTCAAGGCCCAGTGCGTGTTATCAGGCGCACTCTTCGATCCAAGTCAAGGCTCAGACAGTTATCAGGCGCAACAAACCAGTCGACGATGAAATGAGGGCGTATGGAATCGAAACTCACACGCAGATATTTTCTCGGCGGCGCCGTCGCTGCCGGTGCTTCAACTCTTCTGCCTCAGAAAGCCCAGGCTCTCTCTACAACAACCGCAAGCCCCAAACCCGGCCCTGATATTGATACCGCCAACGCTTCCCTGACGCATGCCTCCGTGGCCAAGGTTCAATGGAGGGCCGAGCCGTTTTCCATGACCGAAGTTCGTCTCCTGCCCAGCTTCTGGAAGGACATGATGGAACTTGATCGGAGTTACCTCTATTCCCTCCCCAACGAGCGCCTGGCGTATAACTTCCGTGTCACGGCCGGCATTCCCACCGACGCCGATCCGCTCGGTGGATGGGAGGCCCCCGATTGCGAATTGCGTGGTCACTACGTCGGCCACTACCTCTCATCCTGCGCACTGCTCCACGCCAGCACGGGCGATGAAGCCATCCTCGCCAAGGGCAACTCTCTCGTAGCTATTCTCGCTGAGTGCCAGGCAAAGGACGGATATCTCGGCGCCTACCCGGCTACGTTTTACGACAAACTGCGCGCTCATCAAAGGGTCTGGGCGCCCTTCTACACCTATCACAAAATCCTGGCCGGCATGATCGACATGCATGAGCACACCGGCAACAAGCAGGCTCTCGAAGTCGCTCTTAAAATGGCAGACTGGGCCGACACATACTCCAAATCTTTCGCCCCTGACGACTGGCAGCGCGTCCTCCTCACCGAGCATGGAGGCATGAACGAGGCCTCCTTCAACCTCTACGCCATAACCGGGAACGACAAATACAAAGACCTCGCCTACCGATTCGAGCACAAAAAGATATTCGATCCCCTCGCAGCAAATCAGGACATGCTCGCCGGCAACCACGCCAACACCAATATCCCCAAGATGATTGGCGCCATCCGCGGTTACGAGCTCACCGGCGACAAGCGCTACCTCGATATTGCGCAGAATTTCTATCGCATTGTGAAGGATCACCACACGTACTGCACCGGCGGCACCAGCAATGGAGAATCATGGCACGCACCGGACGCCATCGCCAGTGAACTCGGCCCCGCGGCAGAAGAGTGCTGCTGCTCCTACAACATGATGAAGCTCACCCGCCATCTATTCGGACAGCAACCCGATGCAAGTCACTTCGACTACTACGAGCGCATGTTGATCAACGTCCGCTACGGCACGCAGGATCGCAATGGCATGTTGATGTACTACGTCCCTTTGCGTCCGGGTCTCTTCAAGACCTTCGGCACGCAGTTCGATGCCTTCTGGTGCTGCACTGGAACCGGCTCGGAAGAGTACGCCAAGCTCAACGACTCGATCTACTTCCACGATGATTCATCTGTCTATGTCAACCTCTTCATCCCTTCCAAACTCGACTGGAAAGAACGCGGCCTAGAACTTCGCCAGACCACTAAGTTTCCCAACGAAGAGCGAGTCACGTTCAATGTGGACGTCGCTCCATCCAAACCAACTTCACTCAAGATCCGCGTGCCCTACTGGGCCACCAGGGGTGTCACCGTCGCAATCAACGGCGAACCGATGAATCTGACTGCAACCCCATCCACCTATCTTGAAATCAATCATGCGTGGAAGACCGGTGATGTCCTCATCGTCGACATGCCTCTAACTCTTCATATCGATCAGGCGCCCGATGACAAACAGGTACAGGCTGCCATGTATGGTCCGGTCGTGCTGGCCGTACGCCAGGGCTTTGAAGGCCTGACAAACTCCATGATCTACGGTGACTCCGGCCCCAGCGGCGCCGACGACGGATACCCCATGCCCACAGTGAACTTGCACTTCAACGGCCGGCATCGCCAGAACCCTGAATCCACTCCTGTGCCGGTCCCCTCCGCCGAAGACCTCATCTGGTATGAACAAAAAGAAGGCTCTGAGCGCTACCCGTTGCAGTTCCGCACCAGGGGACACGGTCCGATTCACACCCTGATTCCACTTAACCAGATCATGGATGAACGCTATTCCGTCTACGTCCGCAACGAAGGGATCGTTTAGCCGTTTTTTTTTGAAGGAAGGCGCACTCTTTGAGCCAGAAAACCACAGCCAAAGCTTTAAGGATTGTATTCAACGTCGTATACTTCATCGAAGTGGGATCTTTGATACCTGGCCGGCAATTGTCCGGGCCGGACGTTCGAGTAATCTGTTTCCATACCACCATGTCCAATAACCAAATTCCTCAGCGCCTTGATGTTGTGGACTCCCATACAGCGGGGGAACCGACCCGGTGCGTTCTTCGCGGATTGCCCGATCTGGGCACCGGCTCACTCGCCGAGCGAGCGGAAGTGCTCCGCAGTCAGCACGATTATTACCGTCGCGCCATCCTCTGCGAGCCACGCGGTTCCGATGTCCTGGTCGGCGCCTATTTGGTTGAACCGGTCGATCCGGCGTGCGCCGCGGGTGTCATCTTCTTCAATAACGCCGGCTACCTCGGAATGTGCGGCCACGGGATCATCGGGCTGGCTGTCACGCTGGCTCACCTGGGTCGCATTCAGCCTGGTGAACACCAGATAGAAACGCCTGTCGGCACTGTGCAGATTCATTTGCACCCTGGCAATCTTGTCACCATCCGCAACGTTCCGGCCTATCGATACCATGCTGGCATCTCCGTCGACGTGCCGGCCTATGGCTCCGTCACCGGCGATGTAGCGTGGGGTGGCAACTGGTTTTTCCTCGTTGGAGATCATCCCTTCCGCCTCACTGTCGACCAGATCGAGCCGCTGACAACCTATACCTGGGCCATTCGCCGCGCACTCACGACCGCAGGCATTACCGGCAACAACGGTGAAGAGATTGACCACATTGAGCTCTTCACCCCCGCTCACCACCCCGATAATCACGGCCGCAACTTTGTTCTCTGTCCCGGCAAGGCCTACGACCGCTCCCCCTGCGGCACCGGAACCAGCGCCAAGCTGGCTTGCCTCGCGGCCGAGGGTCATCTCCAGGAAGGCGAGTCGTGGCGCCAGGAAGGCATCCTCGACACCGTCTTCGAGGGCAGTTTCACTTCGATCGAAGCCAAGCCCAGCCGGAATGGAATTCCCGCAGGCATGGCAAGCATCATTCCCACCGTCACCGGTTCCGCGTATATTACCGCCGAGAGCACCCTCATCTTCGATCCCGATGACCCGTTTCGCCTCGGGGTTCCGGAATGAGCAGCGACGCGCCGCAACGCTTCGACGTCCTCATCGCAGGCGGCGGCATTGTTGGATCTTCCTGCGCACTGGCCTGCGCGCAAGCCGGCCTGCATGTTGCGCTGGTAGAGCGCGACTTGCTCGGCAGCGGGGCTACCGCCGCGGGCATGGGCCACATCGTCGTAATGGACGACTCGGAAGCTCAATTCACTTTGACCCGCCGGTCCCAGCAGTTATGGCAAAAGCTGTGCGTCACGCTTCCTGCGGCCGCTGAGTATGAGGCGCCAGGAACCCTGTGGGTTGCCGCGGACCAGGAGGAGATGGCCGAGGCTGAGCGGAAACATCGATGGCTCGCCGCCCGTGGCGTTCTCAGCCAGGTGCTTTCCAGCAGTCAGCTCACCACGCTCGAGCCCAACCTCCGCGCAGGCCTCGCAGGTGGGCTTCTGGTGATTGAAGACGCAGTTGCCTACCCTCCGATTGTGGCATTGCATCTGGCCCGGCAGGCGGAAGCACTGGGCGCAGTCTTGATCGTCGGCCGATCCGTCACTCATCTCGCAAATGGTGAAGCCACACTCGACGACGGAACCCGCCTCCGTGCAACCAACCTTGTAAATGCCCTCGGCGCTGAAGCACCCCGATGCACGCCCGGCATCCCGGTAAAAAAGCGCAAGGGCCACCTTGCCATCACCGATCGCTACCCCGGCTTTGTGAGCCATCAGCTCGTCGAACTCGGCTACTTGAAGAGCGCGCATTCCGTCAATGCTGACTCGGTGGCTTTCAATGTGCAGCCGCGCCAGACCGGGCAGATTCTCATCGGTTCTTCGCGTCAATATGGCGATGAAAGCGCGGCCGTCGACCAGGAAATGCTTTCTGCAATGCTTGCCCGCGCCACGCTCTATCTGCCATCTTTGGCCTCGCTCAGTGTGCTTCGTGTCTGGACCGGCTTTCGCGCCGCCACGCCGGACAAACTGCCCCTCATCGGTCCATTCCCCGGCGACGCCTCGGTCTGGCTCGCCACCGGCCACGAAGGCCTTGGCATCACAACTTCACTCGCGACCGCCGAACTGCTTGCCGCCCAGCTTACCGGCGCACAGTCCGCGATCCCTAGCGAGCCTTATCTCCCAGCCCGCTTCACTTCGGCCTTGAACACTGAACACCCATCCCCAGAACCCGCTCACCAGGAGAACCCATGAAATTCACCGGAGTCATGCCCGCAATGACCACCGCTTTCGATACAAAATTCAAGGTGGATCACAAATTCGTCGCCCGTCACGCCCAGTGGCTCATTGAAAACGGCTGCACCGCCATCGTCTGCCTCGGTTCGCTTGGTGAATCATCCACGCTGCGCTTCGAAGAGAAAATCGAGATTCTCAAAACCGTCGTAACAGCTCTCGACGGCAAAGCCCCAGTTGTCGGAGCCATCTCTGCGCTCTCCACCGCGGAAGCCGTCGACCTCGCCAAAGCCGCCCACAGCGCAGGCTGCTCCGGCCTCATGATTCTCCCGCCCTACGTCTACAAAGGCGACTGGCGCGAGAACAAGGCGCATGTGGCCGCCATTCTCAAGGCCACGCCACTTCCCGGAATGCTCTACAACAATCCCGTTGCCTACGGCGTCGATTATCTGCCGGAACAAATCGCCGAACTGGCCCACGATCATCGCAATCTCACCGCCGTCAAAGAATCATCGACCGATATTCGCCGCGTCTCCGCGATTCGCGCGCTCGTTGGCGATCGGCTGGAAATCTGCGTTGGCGTCGACGACGCTATCGTCGAAGGCATCGCAGCGGGAGCCGTGGGCTGGGTCGCTGGCCTCGTGAACGCATTTCCGCGCGAGTCCGTTGAGCTGTTCAACCTTGCGCTCGAAGGCCACGATGCCCAGGCCTTTGAACTCTACCGCTGGTTCCTGCCCTTGTTGCGTATGGACACCGTGCCCAAGTTCATCCAACTCATCAAGCAGGTGCAGGAAGAGGCGCACATCGGCTCGGCCAGAGTTCGCAGCCCACGGCTTGAAGTCGTGGGCGATGAATTGACAGCCACGCGCAAGGCCTTCAAGTACGCCAAGGCCCATCGGCCCGCAGTGGCAATCGCCAGCACGCCGTTCAATGCTTGAGAATGTAGTATCGGACCATAACCGCTGAATCCATCAACGATACTGCCAAACCACGATCGACTAAAACATTGTTTCTTCCACGAGAGTCAAGAACATGCCTTTGACCGGACAATCCTTTCTCGGCAGCCAGCGCGGCGCACTCGGTGGCGCCCCGATCCACGCCATCAATCCCTCCACGGGTGAGCAGCTCGACCCCGTTTACTCGTCCGTCTCTGCGCAAGAAACAAACCATGCGGTCCAGCTCGCAGCACAGGCCTTCCCTGTCTATTCCGCCGCAACTGGAAAAACCAAAGGTGCCCTGCTGCGCCAAATCGCCGATGGTCTCGACGCGATTCAGCAGCAACTAGCCGAGCGCGCGCATCTTGAAACCGCTTTGCCCATGCCGCGTTTGCTCGGTGAGGTGAGCCGCACAACCGGTCAGCTTCGCCTCTTCGCTGCGGTGGTTGAAGAGGGCTCATGGGTTGAGGCGCGCATCGACCCAGCATTGCCAGACCGCAAGCCGCTTCCCCGCCCAAATCTGCGCTCCATGCTGCGCCCGCTCGGTCCGGTGGTTGTCTTCGGAGCCAGCAATTTTCCACTTGCCTTTTCCGCGGCCGGTGGCGACACTGCTTCTGCACTTGCCGCCGGCTGTCCGGTCATTGTGAAAGCCCACTCGGCGCATCCTGGAACCAGCGAGTTGGTTGCGACCGTCATTCAGCGGGCAATCGCGAACTCAGGCTTACCCGAAGGCGTGTTCTCGTTGATCTACGGCTCCGGTGTTGAAGCCGGCGGAGCGCTGGTGCGCCATCCTTTGGTTCAGGCCGTCACCTTTACAGGCTCGCTCGGAGCAGGCCGCACACTCATGGACATGGCCGCCGCGCGTCCGCGGCCCATCCCCTGTTTCACTGAAATGTCCAGCGGCAACCCGGTCTTCATCCTGCCTGGCGCTCTGAAGACAGGACCAGAGACTCTTGCCCAGGGGCTCTTCAACTCCTTCACCCTCGGCGCCGGCCAGTTCTGCACCAAGCCAGGAATCGTCCTGTTCCCTGAACAGCCCGAAACCCCAGGCTTCCTCGCCAAGCTCACTGAACTAGTAGCCCAGGCACAGCCCTACACCCTGCTCACCCCCGGGATCGCCCGTGAATACGCCCGCGCCGCCAGCCATCGCGGCACGCTGGCCACGCTTGCCTCCAAGGCTACGGCATCCGATCCCACGCCCGCTTGTCCCGCCAACGCCCAACTGTTCTTGAGTTCTCTCGATGTGTTTCTCAATCAGCCTGAGCTCTCTGAAGAGATCTTCGGCCCCGACACTCTCCTGGTTCGCTGTGATTCCCCTGAGGCGTATCTCCGCGCCGCCCGCGCGCTCGATGGACACCTCACCGCTACGTTGCTTGGCTCGGAAGAAGACCTCGCCGCCAATCCCGAACTCATCGCGATCCTCGAAGAAAAGGTAGGCCGCATCCTCTTCAATGGCTTCCCCACCGGCGTTGAAGTATCGCACGCCATGGTGCATGGAGGACCCTATCCGGCCACCGCTGACGCAAGATTTACTTCCGTCGGCACCCGTTCCATCTATCGCTTTGCACGACCCGTCTGTTTCCAGAACTTCCCAGACGCACTGGTCCCGGCGGAGTTGCAAGCCGCAAATCCGTTGGGAATTCTACGCTTGATCGATGGTGTTCCGAACCGCGAGGCAGTCCCGCTCTAATCGCCGAACAAAGTCGGCAGTAATCAATCGGCTATTGGCTTTTGCTGACGCTTGGCTGGCTACCAGCTACCACGTTCGCCATAGAGATCGATGACCTTGCCGAGGCGACCGCAGCCGTTTTCCCAGTTCACTGTGATCGCACGCTCCAGGCGGTCGGGATTGCCCTCAACCAGGGCGGCGATGATCTCTTCATGCTCCATGACGGAGATATGCAGTTCCCCGATGATCGAGCTCGCATAGAGCCGCCAGTACCGCTCCGTCTGCGGCTCAATCGCCTGGTGCAGAGTTCTTAGGCGCGGTCCTGAGCCGGCTGAAATCACCAACCGGTGAAACTCGTGGTCAAGGTCGAAGATGTCCGGCCCATTAAAGCTGCGCTCATGAGCAATCTGCGCCAGCTTCCCGTTCACCACCCTCAATTTGGCTGCCAGTTCCTCGCGTTCCGTCTCGGGCAATGCTGCGGCGAAGCGGCCGGCAAGCCCCTCGATCCGGCCAATGATCGGATACAACTCGCTCGCATCTTCTTTGGTAAGCGGCGCAACGATCATGCGCGATTTGCTGCCATTGCGTTGCTCCAGGACGTAACCCTCGCGCTGCAGCAGGTAAAGTGCGCCGCGAACCGGGGTACGGCTCATGTTGAGGTGCTCGCACAGATCACTCTCGGAGATCCAGGTGCCGGGAGCCAGGCGCGCATGCACCACCAACTCGCGAATCCGCTGAAAGGCAACGCCTACGCTGGTTCCGTGCTCTGCCTTCTCCGGCTTTTTCTTCGAAACCCGAACTGCTTTCAACGCTGAGGGCGTCACGTGCTTCACTCTCCGGCTGGTTCAATCTCACAATTACACTGTGGCTTTGAAGACCGGCATACACGGCATTCTTAAGGAAAACAATAACCGAGTCCCGTCTTCTTCTCGCAGCAACCGTGAAGATGCATTCGTCCCCGCATCGGAACCATGGTCCGGCATCCTTTGCAGGTAACGTGTGCTTCCCTACATTCTAGCAACAATTCCTCCATTTACCAGTGCTCCACAAGGCGGGCTCGCAGCCGGTTAGCTGCGAGCCTCCTCTCCGGGTTCCGGCATTCGGCATCTCTAGAATCGAAGATTCCCGCGGATTTCAATGTTCCTCGGGGAGTTCGCCGTCCCATTCGTCGTTCCAAATGTGCCGTCCTGAACACCGGTATCCATCCCTGCCCAAGCCACGTGATTGAAAGCATTGATGAACGCGGCCTGCAGTGTGAAATTCATCTTTTCGGGCAGCGGTATCACTTTGGTGATCGCCATATCCGTGCTGATCCACTTCGGATCATGCAGCCACATCAGCGTGCCAAATTGGCCAGCCGTAAATTGCGGGCTGATGTACTGGTTGTTAGCCTGCCCACTGCTCGAGTTAATGTACTTGGGATCGAAGAGGCTCACCCGTCCGCTTCCGGCCACGCCGCGCCGAACCCCGATCTGCTTCTGCAACTGTGAGACACTGACGCCGGTCAGACTGATGCCGGAATCGCTCGTGTTGAATGTATTCGTTCCGCCGGTGAACAGATGCGGATCGCCCGTTTCCCGCGTGAGAATTGTTCCAATGGTCCATCCCCCAATCACGGCATTGGCAATCGGATTCGTGTTGAATAGTGGCTGATTATGGCCAAACGGAAGATCGTACGTCCCGCTTAGGTGAAATACCTGTCGAATATCGAATGAACTTGGGAAATAGTTCAGATGCCTGTTCCGCAGCGTGTAGTACCCGGGAGCGCTGTTGCCGGAATTGGTGTTCCCACCTCCGCCGTAGATGCCCGGAGTTATGCTTCCCTGTACGTTATTGTCCAGTGAATGAGCCAGAGTATAGTTGGCATCAAACTGCATCCCATGGTTCAACCTTTGCCGAAAGTCAGCTTGCAGTGAGTTGTAGTTGGAGTATCCGGAATTGGTCATCTCATCGATGCCTTGTCCGGCGGCGAATGGATTAACCTGGAAGAAATTGATGGGATAAGTTCCAGTCGCCGGCGTGCCAATCTGATTGCACCCGCTGAACGAGCTGATCATGGAACAAAGGTAACTGGGATTGCCCGCAAGTGCATTCGCAAAAGCGCCGGCCTGCCCCTGGTTCAGGTACGTGATGAACTGGCCACTGGTGTAGTTCGCGGCTGCTCCGGTGGCCGCAAAGGCCTCGTCAAAGATTGGAGTTGGATTTGATCCCTGAAACGTTGTTCCTCCTGAGGCTGCAAGATTCGCTTGCCCGGCCTGGAAATCCTTCAGAAAGCCATTCTCAAAGATGTTGACCTCGTTGTAATTCACTCCCAACCATTGATCTCTTGACACATTCCCAACATAGCGAACCTCAAGCACATTGTTCGCAC
This sequence comes from Occallatibacter sp., assembly GCA_050013695.1. Classification (GTDB taxonomy): domain Bacteria; phylum Acidobacteriota; class Terriglobia; order Terriglobales; family Acidobacteriaceae; genus Telmatobacter. Next base: position 43,295 of record JBEKET010000021.1, on the reverse strand, counting down.
TCAGTTGGCGTTGAATTCCAAACTGCCAGGACTCCACATAAGGCTGCTTGATATGGGGATCGAAGGTGAGATAACCCGTGCCGCTGAATGCCTGGTACACCTCAGGGATCACCGGCTGGAACGGCGACGGCGACGTTGAAGCGAGTGCCGGAAGCGTTCCACCCAGGTTCAGAGAACCGGCGTTATAGAATCCCGCGCCGGGAGTGCCACCGCCGGGAGCAACCGGATTGGCATAATAATAGGTATTGAAATTCGCTCCATTGTTCGAACCGAAATTCCAGAAATTCTGCGCGCCTTCCGTGTAGTTCTTAAAGGTGTAACTGCCGCGGATCACTGTCTTCCCGCTGCCGAAAAATCTGCCCATCAGAGTTCCCGGATCGCCCTGCGGATTCCAGGCGAAGCCGACATTCGGCTCGGGGTGCACATAAGTTGGGCTATAGGATTCAGCCTGAGGACCTTCGACTGGATTCTGATCTCCGCCGAGCGAACCCGGCTGAAAAAGCTGGCCCACTCCTGTCGGTCCCCACAAGTCCTGCACGCTGGGATGAGTATAGAATCCGGTCTCGTCCTTCGAAGCGCCCGTAAAGTCCCAGCGCAAGCCAAGATTCAACGTGAGGCTCGGTTTCATCTTCCAGGAATCTTCGATAAAAAGCGCGGTCTGGTTAAGCTTCTCGTGCAGATCAAATGAGATTCCTGGCTGGAACTCCTTCGTCTTCGTGTTAACGAACTGCCCCAGGCTGTAATAGGTCATACGCCCCGTCAGGGTCGAGTAGAGGCCTTCAACATCCCCTACCGCGGAGGCAGGCGCATTGGGAGAAAGCGAATTAACCAGCGAGTTCGTGACCGGGTCTCCGGATGAAATATAGTTCACCCCGATATAGGGCACAAATTGATTGTTGTAGTAATGATCGATCTCCGTCGCGCTCTCAACTCCAAACGAGAAGTTATGCCTGCCACGTTGCCAGATGAAGTCGTCCTTCACGCTCAGCACCGGATAAAGCGAGCCGCCCTTCAGAGAGTTGAAGCCATTGACACCGCTTACCAGCCCGAATCCAAACTGCAGATCGCCTTGCTGCACCATGGTAGCTGTAGGAATACCTAACCCCTGCGAGTTATAGGTAAACCCGGTGTAAAGATACCCCACCCTGAAAGCATTCGCCAGGTTCGACTTCAGATTCCAGTCGAACCCGGTAACAATCTGGTAATTCCTCTCGATATTGCTATAGGCCTGGTTGGCATAGAGCGGACCTGGAAAGGGTGGACCGCCCGCGTTGATGTTGTAGGAATTCGTCTCATTCGCCGATCCCGTGAGGCGGAATTTCTGGGTAAGGTTGTAGTCAAGACGCACTGTTGGATACTTGTTGATCGTGACCCCTTTGACAAGAAAATTGAGGTTTTCGTGGTTAATATCCAATGGGCTCAATGTCGCCCCCGCCAAGCCATACGTGCCCGATATGTTTGTCAGGTCCGTCCCGATCAATGGATTGATCGTTCCTGGACAATTCGAGCAACCCGCGCTCGCGCCCGCTTGCAGCACGTTGTCAGTCACTGCAGTGGTTGATCCGTTCGGAAAATAGGAATAAACACCGGAGAGCGCCAGCGGAGTCCCAACCTCTGTGGCCACAGGGAAACTGGCAGGCTGACGGAAATTTGCCAGGCTCGCGAAGAAGAAAAGCTTGTCCTTCAGAATCGGGCCGCCTACGCTTCCACCGAAATCATTCTTGAGTAGAAATCCGCGCGGTTGACCGACGTCGTTGCTTACCCAGCCATTCGCATTCAGCGCATCGCTGCGATAATCCTCATAAAGCTCCCCATGAAATTTGTTCGTGCCGCGCTTGGTGAGGAAGCCGATGTCCATCGCCGCGGTGCCGCCCTTGCTCGCATCCAGTTCCCCGGATTGCACCGTCATCTCCTGTGTGTCTTCCAAGCGGTTTTCAATGGATGACCCGTCAGCATCGAAACCGCCGCTCTTGAACCGATTGGTCATCGTAGAGAAGCCATTGGCGCCTATATCGACCGCTCCGCCAGGAAGGTTGTTGAAGTTGTTACCTACCGCTCCAGGAACCAGAAAGGCCAGCGCATACAAATCGCGACCGTTAAACGGCAGGTTATCAATCTGCTTCAGATCGAGTGTCGTCGAAAGCGTGTTCTGCGTGGTATCCAGAAGCGGACTGGAATCTCCCGAAACTGAGACGGTTTGCGTTGCGACCCCCAGCGTAAGCGTCACCTTGAGATCCGTGACCTGGTTCGTCTGGATAGTCACGGATGGAAAGATCTCCGTCTGAAATCCATCTTTGGTAACAGTCAGGCTGTAGTGCGCGGGGTTTAGAAAAGAGAGAACCGCATTGCCCGCTCCCTTGGTGGCCGCATTGTGAACGTCATTCGTTTCCAGATCCTTCAACACCAACTGCGCCCCGTTTACCACCGCCCCGCTCGGATCCACGACGGTGACGTTCAGCGCTCCCGTCGATAGATCCTGCGCCCCCGCAATCGAACTCGCTGAAATCCAGCCAAGAAGGCCCATGGCAATCATCACGCCCGCCAGGCGTAGTACGAATCTGTTAGGCGCAATCAACGCACCTCGCCGACCTTTAAACGTCCTCTGTCTGTTCTTCGGCACGAATTCGAGCCGGCCCGCAATTGAGCCCAGCGCCTGACAAATTCCTCGCGTCATCATGTTTCTGTCCTCCACAAATGGCCTTCGTAAGTTGGGGTGTATCAATTCAGTGAAATTCGCTTGAGATGCATCACTCCGCGATGTGCTTATTTGGGGATCGCAAACCGTTCCGGCGGATCTGCTCTTCGTCACCACTTTTCAGCAAACGTATTCCCGCATCGAACTTGGAATAAAATTATGTATTCACTTTTGTATTTTTTGCAAGACTTTTTTAAAAATTCTTTACATCTACCTCCTGTCAGAACTTTACATACCAGGCCGCGGCGCACCCTTGATGGCCGCCTGCCCCCCGTCACCCTATCGCCCCGACGGCCAATATCCCGCTCCAAACAACGGGTTCCCGAGAAACCTCGCTTCCGGCCACTCTAACCAGAAACGGCATTGCGAGCTTAGTCCTAGGCTGGTTCTTCTTGCCCCTTTTGCCTTATTGGCTAACGTATTCCTCATGATTTCTGCCCTCCATTGGGACGGGTCATGAGGTTAATTCGTCAGTGAAATCTGGGTCTGCTAGTACCCGTTCCAAATAAGCTGATATCCATTTAGCCAAATTGTGAACCGTTGGCTCGGTTTTGACCGCTCTTATGTGTCCCAGTGCCCTGACCTTCGAGGAGGTCACAATTGCCGGCACTGAACCTGCGATACCGCGCGCCCGCGGCAATGACAACGGTGCTCGAACGCGCGGTGGTGACGCCGGCGAGAGTCAGTTGAAGCAAGCGTAACGAAAGGCAATCTCCTTTAGGCAGTGACAGTTGCCGCTTGCCTCGCTTTAATGATCGAAAGGCGCACGATTCATTCGTTGCGCAACGCAATAACCGGTTCGATACGCCCGGCGCGCCTTGCCGGAAAGTAGTTCGCCAAGACTCCAACAACGATCAGCGTCACCGTAGCGGCTGTGATTACCGCTGCATCAACGGAATGCACCTGGAATAACAGTGAGGTCATGAGGCGACCCGACAGCGCCGCGATAATCGCCCCCGTAGCCAATCCAATCAGAATAGGAATCATTCCCTCCCGCAAGATCATAAGCACCATTTGGCGACGGCTGGCGCCGAGAGCCGATCGTATGCCGATCTCCTTTTCACGGCGCACCACGGCATAAGAGGCAATCCCGTAGACACCCACACAAGTGAGGAGCAACGCTACCAGCGCGAAAGCTCCAAGCAGCCAGGCCGCAAAGCGGCGATCGCCCACTCCATTGCTGATCAAATCGGTCATCGCAGTCATGTCGGAGACTGGCAGATTGGGGTCGACTGTTTGTATTTGACGCTGCACCTCGCGCGTCAACGCCGCCTTGTCTCCTGTGGCTCGAACAAGTACGCCAAATTCCCTTCTAGATCGCTGGTACATGCTCTCGTAGATGTGAGGCACCTCGATTTCATCGAGGCTGGAGAGCTTCGCATTGCCAACAACGCCAACAACCGTCATCCAGGGTGCAGGCACACGCTGAAGTCGGCCCACGCTAATGTCTCGGGAAGAACGGATTCTGCGTCCAACCGGGTCGGCGCCACCCCAAAGAAGGCGCGCTGCGGCTTCATCCACCAGCGCGACTGGTTGGGAATTCGTGTCATCGCTCTGCTGAAACATGCGCCCGCGCAGCAGAGGCGTGCCCATTGTCGAAAAAAACTCCGGCGTTACGAATACGTCCACTGCAGTGGGAGCATCTCCCTTGTCGGATATGCCTTCGACGCGGAATCCGCTGGGAACCAAAGGGCCTTTGAGAGGGACAACACTCGACATGGCAGCATTCTCGACTCCCGCTACGCCTTGCAAGCGGCGAATTACTTCGCGAACCAACTGCGTGCGTCGATCGATAGTGGGGTATTCATCTGCTTTTGGATCATTCGGGTTGGGAAGCCAGAGACTCCCCGCAAGAAGATGTTGCGAATTGAAGCCGGGATTCACCTGGATCAGGTTCCAGAAGGTCTTCAGCAATAATCCCGCTGCGACCAGCAGCACCAGCGATAAGCCCACTTCAGCGCCAATCAAGGATTTGCCGAGTCTGGCGGCGTTCCGCGATGCAGAGCCGCCCCGTTCCCGCAGTTCCGCCGTGCCCGGATGAGCTCGCGAAGCCTGCCAGGCTGGAATGAGCCCAAAGACCAAGGTAGTCAGCAGCGAAATGGCGACAGAAAATGCCAGCACGCGGGCGTCCACACCAATCGGGTTGAGCCGCGGTAGCTGCGACGGCAACACTCCAATCAAGACTCGTACGCCGATGGCCGCGGCACCCACCCCGGCGGCTGCCGAAATCAGGCTCAGCAAAACCGATTCCGTCAGCATTTGCCGGATGATTCTCCCCCGTGTCGCGCCAAGAGCAAGCCGAACAGCCATCTCACGCTGCCGTGCGGTGGCATTGACTAGGAGGAGATTCGCTACATTGACGCACGCGATCAGAAGAATCAACCCGACTGCAAGCAGAAGAGATTTCAGCAGAGTTCGCGCGCCGCCCGCGACCACTTCCGTCAACGGCGTGATCGAGAGAGTCCAGCGGGCGGTTGCCGGATAGTCGCCGCCATAGTCGCGGCGCAGGGAATCGCTGAGAACATTCAACTGAGCTTGCGCCTGCTGCAGAGTGACTCCTTGTTTCAGTCTTGCGATCATCCCGGGAAGAAAGCGTACGCTGCGCTCCGGCGGCGGGAAGGGGTCCGCACGAAAGCCCGCTGTGATCCACATATCCGGCGGGTGCAAGCCCGGAATCGAAGGATGGTGAAACTGCGGAGGAAGAACGCCAACGATGGTGTAGAAGTCGTTATCCAGTCGCATTCTTCGGCCGATGACCGACCTCTCGCCGCCGAATTCCTTATGCCACAGGTCGTCGCTGATCACCACGACCTCGGCGAACCCATTGGCAGTATCGCGGGAATCGATCAATCGGCCCAGTTGCGGCTTTGCGCCAAGAATGCTGAAGTAATTAGGGCTCACGCAGAGAAACTCAAGCCGTTCCGGGTGATCTCCGCCGGTCAGATTCGCAGGGCCCTGCCACAAAACAGATACCGCGGAGAAGATGCCGGCGCGCTCACGAAGATCGTCTAACTCGGGAGCTGAGAAGCCGACGTTCTTTGCTCCAAGCCCACGCAAGTCCGCATTCAGCTCAACCAGTTCTCCTGGATCGTGAAAAGGCAGCGGTTTAAGGAGCGTGGCGTTTACAACGCTGAAGATCGCTGTGTTAGCACCGATTCCGAGAGTGAGAATTGCCAGCACCGTTAAGGCGATTCGTGGCGACTTCCGCATTGTTCTAAGCGAAAACTGCACATCCTTCCACAAGCTCATTTGCACTCCTATTTGTACGATCGATGGCGTGGAAATCTGGTTTCCCGCCATGCCAGTCTTTCGCCCATGTTGAACCCGCCAACTTCACCCACACCTGAATCCAGGAAGTGCGTCCAGACGCCCCGTCCGCCACAAATCCACGAATATGAAGAGCTTGCGTTGCTGAAACCTCTCAACACCTGCACAAAACGGCACCCTGCAACCTTGCAGGCTCCCAATGAATGATTTGGCAATTAACATTAACACTTAGCTAATCGACGAACTATCGTGACACAAACTCAGACTCCTGTAAAGTCTAAAAGTTCATGTGTAAGGAAAAAGTGACCGCGCGAAAACATCGGAAGAAGTCGAGATATGACAACGAATCGCAAACTATTGTTGGCAATGCTAGTGGGCGACGAGAGGCTGAAGCGCGTCTTCCGTTTCAATGATCGACAGACTAGGCAATGATCCTGTCTCCATGACTTGGAGGCTGGCTGGTGACAATCATACGGACAGGATTTCTACTCCGGTTAAGCGCCTGATGCTGTTGGCCTGGCGAAACTTCGACTCCGTCGCCAGGCTGAAGTACAAACAAATGGTGTTCGACTTCGAGAGTCAACTCACCCTCAAGAACGTAGAAAAACTGCCGCGCATGAACATGTGAGTGCCGGACCTCACTTGTTTCCGTGGGCATAAGCTCTTCGATAATGCTGAGATCCGGCGTTTTGACGAGGTGCCACCCGTCGCAGTCAGTCCCTTGTGGCCCACCCCATTTGTAGTGCTCGGCTGATTTTGTACTGACGATCTGGGTAGGCATGGGCTGGTATTATAGGTAGCAACTTGGTGAGCTGTCTATATGAATACAAACCTCGCGCTTCGAGCGCTGGCCAGCGATCGCAGATTGAAGATATTGAACTGGCTCAAGAACCCGACCCAACATTTCCCTGCACAAGTGGATGGGTGTTTGGTGGATGACGGTGTATGCGGGGTGCTGATCGCCCGCAAGCTTGGAGTGAGCCAGCCAACCGCGAGCGAACACCTCAAAATCTTGTGCCATGCCGGACTGATACGGCCTAAACGAATCAAGAAGTGGACGTTTTACAAGCGGGAAGAGGCCAAGATCGAACATCTGAAGAAGGTGACGCTGGCTAAGCTCTAAACCAATCTTTCCTGCAAGGCTTGGCACGAAACCGCTGGCGCCCGGGAAGCGGTTGCAGCGGACTCTTCATCAACGGTTGGCTCAAACACCTGCGACGTGACTACTTCACGACTGGCTTCTGAACTTCTGCCAACAACAATTAGATCTTTGCAGCTTGCAAGCATCATCCTACCGGGCGCCTTACAAAGTCTCCGCAGCTTGATTTCTCCTTAATGCTTTACAAGTGCATCAATCCGTGGAACAATCACTTCGTCGTTTCGCTAAGTGTCATAATAATGTAATTGAAATGACACCCGCAAGATGAACGGCGACTAAATCGATTGCGAGGAGACAATAGTGTCAATCTACAAAAAGCTCGATGATCTCAACATCGCACTTCCAGAATTGACGCAACCGGTGGGCGCGTTTGTGCCCTACCTGCAAATCGGCAATCTAGTTTTCCTTTCCGGGCATATTGCCAAGACAGGGGGGAAGCCATGGGTCGGTAAACTCGGGGCAAACGTAACGACCGCCCAGGGTAAACAAGCCGCTCGCGCCGTCGCGATCGATTTGATAGGCACACTGCAGGCGGCTGTTGGCGACCTGAACCAGATCAAGCGCATTGTGAAGCTGATGGTGCTGGTGAACAGCGCTCTCACATTCACAGAGCAGCACCTGGTGGCCAATGGCGCTTCCGAACTTCTCGTCGAGATATTCGGTGAGAAGGGTATGCACGTGCGTAGCGCCTTCGGCGTCGCACAGGTGCCATTTGGTTCTTGCATGGAAATTGAACTGATCGCTGAGGTCCACGAGTGATGCCCGAAATCACGCATTACCGCTACTCGGTAGTTGATCTCTTTTCGGTTGATGCGCCTGCGGGAAGTTCTCCGGCAGTTTCTTATTGCGCGTTCCGGAGGGCGACTTATCGGAGATACACGCCGCGCTTCAAGCCGGATTGCAAGACGGTATCCTGCGTCCCACGGTGGCTTCTGAGTTGCCGCTCGCTTAGGCCGCCGAAGGCCGAAAACGCGTGATGGAACCCGGCGCGCAAGGCAAGATCGTGCTCATTCCCTGATCCCATCATTTGCTTTTTGGGGCATCTGCCCGGTCGATGACCTCGGCAATAAGATCGATCTCCACACACGCCCCAAATGGGATCTGCGCTGAGCCAAACGTGCTGCGCGCATGCGCTCCGCACTCACCAAAGATTTCCATGAAAAGTTCGGATGCGCCGTTGGCAACCACATGCGGCTCTGTAAAACTCGGCGCACAGTTCACCATCACCAGCAGCCTCACGATCCGTTTTACCTGGTCCAGATCACCGATGGCTGATTGCAGCGTAGCGGTCAATTCTATGGCAATGTCGCGTGCGGCTTGTTTGCCCTCGAGTGTAGTAACTTGGTCCCCCACTTTGCCGGACCAGGGCTTGCCATCTTTCTTGGCGAGGCGGCCTGACAAGTAGACAAGATTGCCGGTTCGCACAAACGAAACGAATACGGCATCGTAGCCAGCCACCACGGGGACCGGGACTTCAGGTAAAGTGATCTGCAGAGCTTTCAGGCGTTCATATACCGAGGTCATTTTTATTCCTTCTGATTCGTTCAGGAAAGTGGATTCAAGATCGTCCAGGACACGCTCGATGGTCGCCTATGACAAATCCCACGCCCGATTCAGGCGGTTACAACACTGATGAGGCGCTCTATATCCTGCTCGGAGTTGAACAGATGAGGAGAGACGCGAATCCTTCCCTCGCGCATGCTCACGACAACATGTTCCTTTCGCAACCTCTTATAAAGCTCGACAGTTTTCTCATGGGTCCGCGCTGTGAAGCAACCGTACGGCCCGCGCTGTGCCCAGTCCAGCGGGCTCGCCGAAACGCAGTCTTTGGGAAGGCATTCGAACAATATCTCGATCAGTTTACGATTGTGTTCGAGCACCAACTCAGGCCCAACCCGCAACACAAAATCTACCGAGGCGTCCATAGCCGTTAGGTTGAAATTAAAATGAGTGACCGCTTCCGCCGCGTCCCAACGGCTCGCACTGCGGAATGGTGTTGGATCAACAAAATTCAACGCAGAAAAACTGTCTTTGCCCTGGGCAATCCAATAAAACGGCCCTGGACGCGCAGTATCGAGTTGATCGCTCCTGGCCCAAAAAAATCCTGTGCCCCAGGGGCCGAGGAGCCATTTGTATCCGGCGCACACCAAAAAGTCAGATCCAAGTTCGTTGACATTCATTGGCACCACCCCGCAAGACTGGCTCACATCAAGCACAAGGATTGCTCCTTGCGCGTGACATGCTGCGGCCACGCGAGACGCATCTAACAGAGAGCCGTCGTCAAAGCGCACATGACTTACCGAGACGACACGCGTTCTCGGCGTCATTGCGGCAATCAGATCATCCGCCGTAATAAAGCGGTCCAGCGGCGCCACGATTTTCAGTTTCACGCCCTCGCGCTCTTCCATTGGCTTCCAGGTGGCGTATTGCGCCGGGAACTCTCCCCTGGCAGTAATGATCTCGTCGCCCGGCTTCCACGTCAGGCCATGTGCCACGGCCGCGAGGCCAGGGCTTGCGCCTGTCGTCAGCGCGATCTCTTCCGGCTTGCCGCCGATGAGTCTGGCGATCGAGGCGCGAAGGCGGTTTGGAATTTCAAAGAAAGCGGAATCGTCTACGCGATGGGGAAACTTGTTGGCTTCGAGAGAGGCTTCAACAGCGCGCACGGAAACGCAGGGCATCGCTGCGTGATTCGCGGTGTTCAAGTACGCTGCATCTTCGATCTCGAACCACTCCTTCTTCCAGTCGGTTACAGGTTGAGTTGTGGCCATGATCGCTCCTTTGCAGCTCACTAAGACTCCATTCCGGTCACGTACAATTCACCGACCAATTGGGCTATAAATGATCGGGGGAGATTCATTCGCAATTCCCACAAAGGCCGGTGTTGCGACCAGGTCACGCATTGATTGTTCGCGCCTACCTGCCGGCCTTGACGAGTTCCCATATTCGCGCGAGATGATGATCGTCGTGTTCGGCGACAAAATACAAATGATCCACAAGCCGCATCGGCGTCTTCAAACGCGGGTGGGGAATGGCTCGGGCAAATAGGGATGCATCCAATTCGTCCACACGCTTCAGCAGTCTTTCCCTTGCGACGCGGAACTCAGTGAGAATCTGTTCCAGTGGGCGGGCATTGTGGTTCGCTTCGTCGGTTTTTCGATTCTTCAAGTCCGCTACGGTGAGTTGATCGCTGGCCGCAATGTAATCGCCCACTCGCGCCAGCCACAGCGCTTCAAGGTCAAGCAAGTGACCGGCGTTTTCCTGAGCCGACCACTTCGATTGCGCTTTTCCGATCATGATTGCGCGAGAACGGCCACGAAGCACCTCTTCGAGCCTGGCCGGAGTGCCGCGCAGACGTGCGCACAAATTCGGAAGCAGCTCCACGGGAAACGACGACTCAAATTTGCGTTCGAACCAGATTGGCACTTGACTCATGGATTCCGCCGATCAGGAGAAGTAACTTCAGTGAACCTTCTGTTAGCACAGTTTTAAACATAGGCCGTCTTGCCTGCCAGTGGCCTAAGAGGCAACTATCGTCGAATATGTGCCAATCGCTGAGACCATCCAGCGCGAGCACCACAAGGGCGATCACCTTCACGGCATAACCTAAGCAGCCGGCTACGCGCGGATCGTTCCCTCGCCGACAACCACCGCGTCGCCGCCGACCTGAACCTCTTCGAGAACTCCAGTACGGCTAGAGAGCGCAATGTGAATACGACTTGGGCGGCCCATTCGCGCCCCTTGGAGGCTGACCAGCCGCGACGCAATATTGGCCGATACAGGCTTGTACTTGAGCAGATATGCGCCCAGCGGCCCACTCGCGCTGCCGGTGCCCGGATCCTCCGGGATGCCGAAAACGGGTCCGAACATTCGACTGTAGACCGTGGCGCCATCGTCGGCCGACTCCGACGAGAATACAAAGACGGGGAGTTCTTCGAGATTCAGCGGCCGGAGTAACGCGCACAGCTTGGCGCGATCGAGGGCTGCCGCATCGACGGCCGCGCGCGAGTTTAGCGCAACGTACAGAAACGGGAGTCCGGACGACACGACTTGCACCGGCAGGGTTCCGCCCGTAAGGTTGCGCGGCTGTATGCCTAGCGCCGCGGCAACCGCAACAGTGTCGGTGACGATGGGCCCGAATGTCGGAATCGATTGCTTCATCCAGGCAAAGCGCAAGCCGTTCTGACCCCATTCGAGCCCCACGGCCGTTGGTCCGATGTTGAGGCCGAGCACCGCCTTATCGGCGCCCGCACGGAGTCGTCCCGCTCCCGCAAGCGCAAAAGTTGTTCCAACCGCCGGGCTTCCAGCCATCGGCAGTTCCTGGGATGGTGTGAAAATGCGAACGCGCGCGTCGGTCCCGGAAACCGTAGGGGGAAATACGAACGTCGTTTCGGGGAAGGCCATTTCATTTGCGATCTGCTGCATCCGCTTCTCGTCAATTCCCTTCGCGTCGAGGAACACGGCTAGCTGGTTGCCCGTGAATGGCTGATTCGCAAAAACATTGAGATGGACGTACTGAAGAACAGGCATCGGCTTCCCCACTTCCTTATTTGAACGAATTGAACCACGATCTCGACTCCATCTTTAGGCATCCCCCGTGCCGCGCCAGTCCTAGATCACCGTCCTGGCGAATCTCGATGTTGTGAAATCTCTCTTCGAGTTTGTCCTTCGACGTAGAGAGGAATTTCGCAAATCCATCTAGAGCACTCGGGCCAATCCCATCGAACTGTGCGTTATGTTTGCGGGCGCCATCAATATCTTTCTGGTCGTCGATTTCATGAAAGAGCACATTGGGATTCAACATGAGTTTCGTTAGGGCGTACCCGTCCTTGTGAATAATGTCCTGACGGAACTCCTCCAACACGCTGCGAGTTTTCGTGAGGTCATCGGGATTGGAATTGAATTCTGGACCCTGCGCCAATGCTTGAACAGCTAGGGCACACGTAAGAAACACAATGAGTGCTGCGCCAGCTTTCCTTTTGTTCATCTGACATGTTCCTTTCACGTTGCGATTTTGGCCTGGGAAGCTGCGGTCCTTCCACGAGCGTTCGAAGCGTGAGACCAGCAATCATATAGTCACTTCTCCAATAACCGAAATATAATGACGAATACATGCAGCGGTCAAACATAATCTGGCGCTACCTTTCCCGAATGGATTCCGCCGATCAGGAGGAATCCATTCGGAGAACCTCCTGTCATCCAAGTTTCAAACCGGGGGCGGTCATTCTTGCAAGTGACGTCAAAATCATCGCTACCCTCCGAGGAAACTTTGAGCGATCAGGCGAAGGTCCCCGGCAACCAGGACTTCTAGTTCCTCCTTGCCGTTACATCGCACCGCCACCGACAAATGCCAGGCTGCTTCCACACCATCGGTTTCTTCGACGGCCTTGAAGGTGCCCAAAGCCGCGCCCACCCGCATCGGCGGCGGCCGGATCACCCCGCGGCGCTCCTACTTAGACCAGGGCGGGACCACGCCGTTGGTGCGCGCGTACGCGATCGACTGCCCCAGATGCTCGTGTTGATCTTCGAGAATCAGCATCAGCGCGGCCTGCTTCGTCATGTCCCTTCCGAAAAGTTTCACCGGCGTCTGCAGGTCGGTGTCGGAAAGCCCCGTAATCGCTTTTTGCAGATTGACGTAAGAAGCCTTCAGAGCTTCCTGCATTTTCTCCGGATCGGTGATGGGCACGGGCTTTTCACCCGTATTCGGTGTGCCCGAGAGCACCCCGGTGAGCAGTCCATTCTCCCTGACGATCAGGTTGAACACGTCGCCAACGGAGCGAACGCCCTGGCCGGGCTTCCAGTCGTACTTGCCTGACATAACGTGGGCAAGTGCGGTGAATTTGTCGGAAAGCGTTCCGGCATCTTTTCCGAAGGCGGTCTGCAATCCTGCCGGCTGCGCCTGCGCCAACGGCATCATGAGAGCTAGCGCAAGCGCGCACACTCCATACTGAGTCAGAATCTTCTTCATGGGTAACTCCTTTTCAGACCTTCCGTTACATTTCCAGACTCTAGCTTTCCAGCGGTTGAGTTTCATGGTTCCTCCCTTTTCCATCGCAAGAGCATTCAATCGAAGCCCGCCGAGTTCATGCTGTCCGAAAAGAGCAATCATCCGGATGATTCTGGTTGTTCGGAGAGCCAACAGGCAGCCACAGCGGGACTCGAGCGGCAGCCCCTCTTCCGCGTGATACGTTTCCCTCACCGCCTGCACCGCGCCAAACTTCAGCACCGCCTGACGGCGCGCCTCGGCCGGCCCCATGCCGTCGCGAAGATTCTCTTCCGTCTGCCGCGCCAGATGCTCCTCCATCTCTTCCCGCAGCCGTTTGTCGTCTTGCCGCCTGGTGGAAAAGTTCTTGAGCCGCGCCAGGAACCTTCTCAGGAATCTCATGACATATCCTCCGCCTTCACCGCGAAGAGCCCCAGAGTGCCCTGGAGAACATCTGCTTTTTGTTCCATTGCGCCGCCCTTTTGGTTTCCTACAGGTAGGATGCCACAGTTCCTTTTGGAAAACAACAGGTAAATAATGAAAGCAGGAAACGGAAACTCAACCTTGCGTTCGAACCAGATTGGTGCCTGACTCTTTGACCCCACCGATCAGGAGGCATAACTTCAGTGAGCCTTCTGTCACCCAAGTGTCAGGGAGGACAGCGTTGCTTGCCAGTGGCCTAAAAGACGATTATCGTCGAATATGTGCCAATCGCTAAAACCACAAAGAGAGCCTCCGCCGCACAGCACCGAGTAGTCGTATTGGCTTATGACGGCCTGTGCACGTTTGAATTTGGGATCGCAGTTGAAATGTTTGGGCTACCACGCCCAGAGCTCGACAGTTGGTATTCCTTCTCGGTCTGCGGATTGGAGAACCGGCCTGTTCGCGCAACGGGCGGAATCACCATAACTCCACAAGGAGGTTTGAGTGAGTTGCAGCGGGCAGACACGATTATTATTCCAGGTTGGTCCAAGCCAATTGCGGCGCCGCCAGAGACGCTCATCCGTGCCTTGCTTAAAGCGCATGAACGCGGTGCGCGTCTTGTTTCAATCTGTGTAGGCGCGTTTGTCCTCGGAGCTACCGGTCTCCTGAATGGCAGGCGCGCGACTACGCATTGGAAGTTCATCGACCAGATGGCTCGCGCATTTCCGCTGATTCGGATTCAACCCGATGTGCTTTATGTCGACGAACAGGACATCCTTACCTCGGCCGGAAGTGCTGCCGGTATCGACCTTTGTCTTCACATCATCCGTAAGGACTTCGGAACAGTGGTGGCCAACAATGTAGCTCGGAGGGCAGTTGTATCCCCGCATCGCGAAGGAGGCCAGGCACAGTTCATTGACAAGCCTGTGGGGGAAGAAGCCAATCCGTGGCTTTCACATTTACTGGAGTGGACGCACAGGAGGCTCCACACACAAGTCACGGTCGAGCAGCTTGCCAGAGAGGCGCACACAAGTAAGCGCACGCTGTCTCGCCGCTTCGCGGAGGCCACTGGAATGAGCCCGCTTCGCTGGATAACAGTGTTGCGGGTGCGGCGAGCGAGGGACCTGCTGGAAACTACAACGCTCTCTATTGAAGAAGTGGCGGAACAGTGTGGCTTCGGGTCCGCGGCAGCGTTGCGGCACCACTTTCGTAACAGAGTCAAGCTGAGTCCAAACATTTACCGTGACCGATTCCACCAGATCACGGCCGCCGCTTCTTAGAGCGCGTTTCATAAACAATGCCTGAACGTAATCCAGAGGCAGGCAAGATGGAAGAAAGCTTGCGACCAGAACCCATTCTCAGCCCGGTTCGGTGTCTGAAATTCCAACGCTCATTTTTCTGCGTTCTCTTCCTGAAAACGATTCTTTTGGCCGGGGAGCAGCCGGGGCAAGACCCGAGCGAAACGGAGCCCGTCTGGGGTTCCTTGGTGCCGGACGTTGCCCGGATCGCTTTTTCCCGAATCTTCCGCTGACCTGAATCGTGTCCAGGCCCTATAATGCGCAAATGGTGCCCGCGCAATCGTCCACGACTCGTAGCATTCTGAAGTTCCTGCTCGTAATTTCACTTTCGGCCGGCAGCGCCCTTGCGCAAGAGAAGCCGCCCCCTGCAGCGGCGGGAAATGGGAGCCAGCCCGTCACTGCATCCGAGGCCTCTACCGTTGCCCAGCCGGTCACTGAAACACCGGCGGAGACGATCAAGCTGTGCTGGCAGTCGCTCACTGACAGCGTACAGGATGCCAAGCACACCGAAATCCGCACGCAAGCGCTCAATGCCCTGAGTAGTTTGGGATGGAGCACGCGCGCGGACGAGTTGATTGCGGCCGCCATGAAGGACCCGAATCTGGATGTGCGTACCGCGGCTATTCTCGCCGCAGGCAAGTCCAAGTCGCACTCGCTGATTGAGCCGATGAGAAAGCTTCTCGACGATGCCGAACCGCAGGTGGTCTTTGTGGCGGCTACGACGCTCTGGAAGCAATTCGGAGACAGGAGCGGAGAAGATATCCTGGCAGCCATTGCCGCGGGAGACCGCAAAGCGAATCCATCCCTGATTCACGGAGCGGCGAACGATATCTCCCGCACCGTGCATAGCCCATCGGATATGGAAAAAATTGGCATCATTACCGGTGCGGGAATGGCGCTTGGACCCTTTGGGTTTTCCATTAGCGCGGTCGAATACGCGCGCAAAAATGGCGCTAACTCGGGGCGCATTCAAGCCATCGATCTTCTTGCAGAGGACAAGACCGAAGGCGTTCGCGATCAGATGAAATCTACTCTCGACGATAAAGACCCCGGCGTGCGCGCGGCAGCAGTGAAGGTGTTGGGCAACTTTCACCGATCACAGGACTCCAGGGCCATAGCGACCCTGCTGAATGATCCCAAGTTTCCTGTACGGCTGGCTGCGGCTGCTGCCTATATCGACTGCTTGAGCAACGGCGCAAAAAACGGAACGCCGCATCCATAGTCGTCTGTCGGGACCGCAGACAATGTTTGGGCTTACGGAAAAGCTGAACCTCCTTGACATTTTTCGTCAATATTCTGCCGGACCCGGTCCCCCATTTAGATGAATCCAAAGTCCCGCATACGCTTGACTGCTCACCCGCAATTCACGCGTAATGTGAAACTCCCGCCAAACAACACCGTCAGGTGTAGATCAACCTGTTTATATTCAGCATCTTATGAAGATATGGACTGGAGTCGAATTGCCCCTTAGGGGGCAAATCCCCCGGCAAGTACAGAGAACTATCCGCGCGGTCCATTGCGGCGTGTCTCCGCTCCCGGCAAAGCCGGCCTTTGCTAACTCTTCCGGCTTCGAAGTTGTTGCGCGTCACTGCAAGAACTAGTTGCCTTTCAGCGTCTTCAACTCAGATCTCAGCGCTTCCATTTCAGCATGGAGATCCTTTACGGCATTGATCAACATGTAGGTCAATGCCCCGTTGTCGACGGTCAAGTATTCTTCCTCGCTATCGGGTTCGATCTTGCTCGTCCCCACCATGTATGGGGCAATCTGCTGTATATCCTGCGCCGCTACTCCCACATGCTTCCCTCCGCCGAGTCCCGTGGCTTGCTTGTAGTGATAGCGGATGGGATTGATCTGCAGCACCTGCGCAAGGCTATCGGTATACGGCTCGACATCGTCCTTCAACGCCAGGTCAGACAGTTGCGACCAGGATCCGGAGCTATTAGCGCATGGGCCATAGGCTATGATCGCCCATGTAGCGGGCAGCCCGTTCGTTGAGATCACCCTGATTGCATTAGCTCGTGGATTGGTGTTGGTCACCGTGAGCATGTCGTTGCCACCAGTTCCTCCGATGCTCACGGTACCCTGGGTACCATCGGGAGCCGTGCAGAATGCCACGTTGCCGTTGAGGTATGCATCCTGCGAAACGTTCAGGTTACCCCGGACATCCAGTGTTGTAATCGGACTCGGCGAGTTAATGCCGACCTTTCCGTCATTTTGAACCGTGAGGCGTCCACCGGCATTACCGGGTGCATCGATATTAAAAACGCCGCTGCCGCCGAGACTGAAAGCGATGCCCGAAGCCCCCGGACCATTGATGAGCAACGACTTGAGGGTTGCGTTCTCGGCGGTCAATCCGCCGGAGAGCGTCTCGCTGGCCGCCGTCAGGGTGCCGGTTGCCGAAACATTTCCGTTGACGGTCACACCCGTTGCCGTGATGCCGTCGGTCTGCATCGCGCCGCTGACAGTGACCGGACCGATCACAGAGGGCGTGGTGATCGATGCGGCAATCAATGACGGATTCTGCACCGATACAGAAGTGGAGAGCGCTGCTATCAGCGGCGATCCGCCGGCCACGCTGACTGTGACAACGATTGTGAAGTCCGTATCGCAAGTGAGCACACCAGAGGTCCATGTGCCGGTGTCGCTCGGCGTGGCTTGTTGCTGCCCCTTGACGGCGTCCGAGTAAAGGACGGTGAAGGAACCCAGATCGACGACCGAGGAGTTCCACACCAGCGTTACCGGCGCGCCTGAAGCCACCTGCGCAACCGGTGTCAATTGACTGCCGTTCGGGACGGTGACGCTGAGTCCGTTGAAATAGAAGCCTGACGGGAAAGTAGTGACCAGGAACGAAGTGAAGCCGATGGCGCCGGCCGTTTCCTTCGCATGGATGGTGGTGTTGCCGGGGTTTTCAACCGTTGGGAAGTTGTAAATCTCAACGACGATGGAAGCGCCCGAAGCGACGCTGACCGATGTGCCGGTTTGCGGCGAAAGCGTGTAGACGGCCGGCCCGCTGGTAATGATTCCCGGCGACTGGATTTGCCAATTGGTCGAGTCGGAGACGCTGGTGCCGATATTGGCCGTGGTCGTAGTCAGATTGCTGCCTGCGGTGCCAACCTGGATGGTGAAGGCCACCGAATTGAGCGAAATTGCAGACGCTGTGGGATTGGTGAGGACGAATTGCAGCGAGCCGAGCAAAGGGTCGCGGCCGCTGATGCTGACGGTGAGCGGAGCGGGATTTAGTTGCAGGGCGAAGGTGAGCTGCGTCGTGGAAGCATCGTCCTGGGACACCCAGGAGTTGGGGCGGTGTGCGAAGGCCATAATCGTTTTCTCCGTGAAATTGAGTGGGTGTGCAAGGCAACGATGAATAGGCGCTGATCGAGTGAGTCTGCGCCAGAATTATAGAGCGAAACGGATTGCCTTTTCCGTCGGGGAAGCGGGAGAGGCGCCGTGGAATGGCTATTCGTGGCGAAGCGCGACCCGGAGCTGTTCTGGAATCTCAGCGTCACCCTGGCGCAGGGCTGCCATCTGTTCCGGAGAGGACGCTACGCCCAGTGGAATCCAATAGAAGAACACGTCGGGAGTGAAGTCCCGCGACGGGCTAAAGGAGGCCAGAAACGAGTTTCCTTTCATGACCGGGAACAGCAAACTGCCCGGCTGGAAAATCATGCCCTGATAGTTACCCTTGTAGTCGAGTTGGGGAATAAGCCCACCCATTGCTGTATGCCAGACTCCGCCGGACGTCACGAAGATCGAGACCCAACATGGAGCCGGGATGGGGTTGGAGTTCGTGGGGGAGGAGGCAAGCCCGGCGACGAAGCCATCGGTTGGGGCGGGGCCATATTGTCCAGGCTGAATGGCGACGGCCGTTTGCAGAGCGGCGAGCGGGCCACCGAGTTGCATGCCACCGGTGAGCATGGCTAGTCCTGAAGCGGAAAAAGAGCTGCCGACAGTGAGAGCGGATACAGTGCTTGCGCCGGTGACGCTCAGCGTGCCGCTGACGGAGGTGTTGTTGAGATTGCTCTGGCCACTGACTCCGAGGGTCGACGCATTGAGCGTCCCCACGGTGCTTGCGCCGGTTACACCCAGCGTTCCCGAAACGGTGGCCTGTTCTGCCGCGACGGAAGCAGCGATCAACGCCGGATTCTGGATGGCGACAGAAGTTGAGAGCGCGGCGGTCAGCGGCGATCCTCCGGCGACGCTCACGTCGATCACAACCGTGAAGACGGTATCCGTCGTGAGAGTGGGCGAGGTCCAGAGGCCAATCTCAGCGGGAGTGGCTTTTTGCTGGCCTTGTGCCGCGTTGGAGTAATAGATGGCGATGGAGCTCAGGTCGACGATCGAAGAATTCCAGACCAGCGTGACGGTTGCGCCGGCACTTACCTGGGCGACGGGGACGAATTCGCTCCCGGAGAGGATGGTGGCGCTGAGGCCGTTGAAGTAAAAGCCGGTGGGGAAGGTTGTGACCTGAAAGTTTGTAAAGCCGATGGCGCCGGCTACCTCCTTGATGGCGATGGTGGAGTTGCCGGGATTCTCAACAGTGGCAAAGTTGAAGATCTCTACGACGACCGATGCCCCGGAGACGATTGTGACGGAGCTGCCGGTCATCGGAAGGAGGGAGTAGGTGGCGGGTCCGCTGGTGATGTCGCCGGGAGGCTGAATCTGCCAATTGACGGGGTCGGAGATGCTGGTGTCAACGCCGGCGGTAGAAGGGGTCAGGTCGCTGCCGTCCACGCCCGTCTGGATGGTGAATTCGACGGAGCTGACGGCGATGGGCGAGGCCGTGGAGTTGGTGAGGACAAATTGCAGCGAGCCGAGCACGGGGTCGCGGCCCGCCAGGCTGACGGTAAGCGGTGCGGGGTTCAACTGGAGAGCGTAGGTCAACTGCGTGGTTGCTGTGCTCTCCTGGGAGACCCAGGAATTTGGGCGGGGAAAATTGGACATGTGGATGTTTCCTTTTCGCTCTTTTGAGAATGCGGAGTAGCTGCGACAAAATCATCTCCAACCAAGGCCGGATGAGTGACCCCTGCCAACTCTTCCGGCCCCGCTGTTTGCCCGCATGATAGCAATGCCTATTTGCCTTTCAGCGTCTTCAATTCGGTTTTCAGCGTCTCGATTTCAGCGTTAAGCTCCTTGACGGCATTGATCAACATATAGGTCATCGCTCCGCTGTCGATGGTCAAGTATTCTTCCTCGCTGTCGGGCTTCAGCTTGCAGGTACCAACCAGGTGGGGGGCAATTTCTTTTAGCTCCTGCGCCGCTATCCCGATGTGCTTCTTTGCGCCGAGTCCTGTTTTTTCTTCGAAGTGGTAGCGGATGGGATTGATCTTCAGTACCTGCGCGAGGCTATCGGTATAGGGTTCAACTCCGCTCTTCAATGTCAGGTCAGAGATTTGCGACCACGAACCGGAGGTATTGATGCATGGGCCTTGTACGAAGAGCGCCCAGGCGTTGCCTGTGGAGGGCGCAGAGTACACTACAATTCCCCAACCGTCCGGTCGGTTGTTGCTCACTGTCACTATGGAATTCCAACTGCCATTTCCGCCGATGGCCACGGTGCCCTGGGATGCATCGGGAGCGGGACATAAATTCATGAAACCATTCACCGTGGTCATGTGACCAGTCATGGTGGTGTTGCCATTGAAGGTTGCTCCATTTGAGACGTTCAGGTTGCCATTGATATCCAACGACGCACCAGGATTTGGCTGATTGACTCCAACGTTTCCGCTATTTTGAACTGTGAAGCGCCCACCGGCAGTGCCGGGTGCGTCGACGTTGAAGATGCCATTCCCGCTAACGCTGAGAGACGTGGCAAGCGTCGCGTTATCCGCGGAAAGTCCGCCGGAGAGGGTTTCGCTTGCCGCCGTCAGGGCGCCGGTTGCCGAGAGATTTCCGGTTACGGTAACGCCCGTTGCCGTGATGCCGTCGGTCTGCATCGCGCCGCTGACTGTGACCGGACCGATTACGGAGGGTGTAGTGATGGAGGCGGCAATCAATGACGGATTCTGCACCGAGACAGATGTGGAGAGCGCTGCTGTCAGCGGCGATCCACCGGCCACGCTGACTGTGACGACAATGGTAAAGACCGTATCCGTAGTGAGCTGACCTGAGGTCCATGTGCCGGTGTCGCTCGGCGTGGCTTGTTGCTGCCCCTTGGCCGCATCCGAGTAATAGATGTCGAAGGAGCCCAGATCGACAACCGAGGAGTTCCACACCAACGTGACCGTTGAACCGGCAGCCACCTGCGCAACTGGATCCAATTGACTACCGTTCGCGACGGTGGCGCTCAGGCCATTGAAGTAGAAACCCGATGGAAACGTGGTTACTTGAAACGAAGTGAAGCCGATGGCGCCGGCCGTTTCCTTCACATTGATGATGGTGTTGCCCGGATTCTCGACTGTTGGGAAATCAAAGATTTCAACGACAACAGAAGCGCCCGGAGCAATGCTGACCGAAGAACCGGTTGCCGGCGAAAGCGTGAAGAGGGCCGGCCCGCTGGTGATGGTTCCCGGCGACTGGATTTGCCAATTGGTCGAGTCGGAGACGCTGGTGCCGATATTGGCCGTTGTCGTAGTCAGATCGCTGCTGGCGGTACCGACTTGGATGGTGAAATCCACCGAGTCAAGCGAGATGGCGGATGCGGTTGGGTTGGTGATGACAAATTTGAGCGAACCGAGAATGGGATCGCGGCCGGCGATGCTGACGGTGAGCGGCGCGGGATTGAGTTGCAAGGCATACGTAAGTTGGGTGGTTGCAGCCGCGTCCTGCGATACCCATGAGTTCGGGCGGGTGATATAGGCCATTGCTGTTTCTCCTTGGTGGGAAAGTTGGGAGTGGATGAGAAGAGGTCTCGTAATGCCTGTGGGACATCGAGCGCCGATGAATGCTGTGGCAAACCTCGGCGCCGTTGCTAAACGAACTCCGGCTATCTGAGGCCATGCAAAGTCTAGTCACCTTTTTCGGCCTTCGACTTGGACTTCAACGCCTCGATCTCAGCATTGAGTTCCTTGACCGCATTGATCAACATGTAGATCATTGCGCCGTTGTCGAGGGTGAGGTACTCTTCGTTGCTCTCGGGATCGATCTTCCCCTTGCTGATCATGTAGGGGGCAATTTCCTGAATGTCCTGGGCCACCACGCCAATTTGTTCATCTTCGGAGTTCAGGCCCATTTCCTCTTTGTAGTGATAGCGGATGGGATTAATCTTGAGCACCGTCTCCAGGCCATCTTCGTAATGCTGGATGCGGTTTTTCAAAGCGAGGTCGGAGGGTCTGGTCCATGAACCAGTGTTATTGAGGCAGCCGCCTCTGACCCAGAGCGCCCAAAAACCATCCCTGGATGGATCTGAACTCACATAAAGTGCATGAGAATGTGGATCGTTGTTGGTTAACATCAGCTTGACATTGGAATAGATCTGTCCGCCGATGCCCACCACGCCTTTCGAGTTATCCTGGGCCGGGCACATGTTCAGCCAACCGGTCATGTCTGCGCCGCCTGAAATCGCGAGGTTGCCGTTGACATCGAGGGTCGCGCCAGGACTGGGCCGATTGATGCCGACTCTCCCGTCATTCTGAACAGTAAAGCGCCCACCGACAACACCTGGTGCATCGACACTCAAGGCTCCGGTACCGCCGATACTCAGAGCCGGGGACGAGCGTTGCCCTTCAATGCGCAACGACGGCGTGTTGGTTGTGGTTTGGCGAATGTTGACGGCGCCGAGGTTGGACTGGCCGGTCACGGTCAGTGTGCGGCTGGCGTTGAGATCATCAGTTCTGGTGGCGCCAGTGACAGTCAGCGCGGTTGCAGTGAGGCCTTGGATTTGAGTTGTCCCGGTGACAGTGAATGCGCCATTGACAGTGGCCGTTGATGCCACCAGGGAGGTGGCAATCAGAGAAGGATTCTGCACCGCAACAGCTGTCGAGAGCGCTGCCGACAGCGGTGATCCGCCGCTTATGCTCACAGTAACCACGATGGTGAAAACCGTATCGGCCGACAATGGCCCCGAGTTCCAGATGCCGGTGTTGCTTGGCCTCGCCGATTGCTGGCCCTGGGCGGCGTTCGAGTAATAGATGGTGAAGGAAGCGAGATCGACGACCGAGGAGTTCCATACCAGCGTTACCGATGCGCCGGAAACGACCTGCGCCACTGGAACCAATTGGCTGCCCTTGGCGACGGTGGCGCTCAGGCTGCTGAAGTAAAAGCCTGAAGGGAAGGTGGTCACCAGGAATGAGGTGGTGCTGATTGGTCCGGTGTTCTCCTTGACCAGGACAGTGGTGTTGCCCGGATTCTCAACCGTTGGGAAATTGTAGATTTCAACCACGACGGAACCGCCGGGAGCCATGCTGACCGAAGAGCCGGTCTGCGGCGAGAGTGTGAAGACGGCAGTGCCGCTGGTGATGGCCGCGGGAGACTCGATATGCCAGTTGGTCGAGTCGGAGACGCTGGTGTGAATATTCGCCGTTGTCGTGGTCAGATTGTTACCCTTCGTTCCCACCTTGATGACGAAAGCCACCGAGTTGAGCGAGACGGGGGAAGCGGTGGGGTTGGTGATGACAAATTCAAGCGAGCCAAGGATGGGGTCGCGCCCGGAGATGCTGACCGTGAGCGGCGCGGGGTTCAATTTCAAGGCATAAGTCAGTTGAGTGGTGGTCGCCGCTTCCTGCGAAACCCAGGAGTTGGGACGGGTGAGGAAATCCATTGCTATTTCTCCTTCGTCGGAAGCTTGGGGATGGATGAGAAGATGGCTCGCCGCGCTTCAACGGCGTCGAGCGCCGACGAAAGCCGCAGCAATCCGCGACGCAGTACGGGAGCAACTTCCGTAAGGCGCGCAGTTGTGTCGTTAGGAGCGGTTGGATAGATGGTCCAACCGGCGTCGCCATTTTCCATCCAGCTCCACCCTCCGGTCTCCAGTTTCGGCACGGCGGTGAGGATCGTGGTTGGTGGGGTGATCCCCTCCGCATCAGGCGCAGCCGTCCGCTGATCGGTGAGCAGGCCGTTTACGCGGAAGGTTACATTCATGCTATTCATCGCAGTCGCGGTAAAGCTCGGCGGCAGCGCGACTGAAACGTCGGGCAGGATAGAGGTACTGGCGTGGACCGGCGCGCGTGGATCAACCAGCATCGATACGAACGTTTGCGTGACTCCATCGAATGGCTGATAGAGAAAGTTGTTGTCGACGCCAATCGGCTTCAGGTATGCACCGGCCTGTGCGCCGGATTGTGTGACCACGTTGAAGGAGTCGTAATTGTCGCCTACGAAGTAGCCGATAAGACCGTCGTCGAGCTGCGCGACGTTGCCCAGTTGAATGCCGAATTGATAGCCGGTGACAGGAGACGCCGGCGGGGCAAGTTGAGAGCAGTTGGAGCCGGCAAAGGTGTTTGCCCAGCTTGGATCGGAGAACACTGCGCCTTCGAGCAGGAACTGGAGGCGGGCGCGGACAAAAGCCAGCGGACGGCCAATCAGCACGGCAAGGTTCTGGTCAAAGTTGGCCCCGGCGGGTACGGTCGTCCAGAGCGTCTCGTCGATGGCGTCAAGAAAGCTTGTGACCTCCGCGGGAGTCTTACCGAAGAGTGCCAGCAGGAAAGGTCCGAAGTGGGGAATTGCCTGCGAAATCTCTTTGAGGCTCTGGTATGGGCTGAAGGGCGCATTGGTCCAGAAGACCTGCGGACTGCCTGAAGTCGAAACACCGATCGATAACTCGCCGAGGAGATTGCCGTCCACATCGTAAGCCATCAGCGAGCTGTCGAGGTGATTGGGCAGAACCCAACCGGCGATTGGGTCAGCGGTGGGATTGGCGGGGCCGAAGCTGAGATTGTTATCGGCGGCTGAGACCAGGTTGAAGGTCAGGCGCGCAGGCTGCAGCAGAGCCGGAGGTAGTTGGATGAACGGATCGGGAGCCTCAGGATGAACCTTGCTGCCGACGGACTCGGTAATTGATGCAACCGTCGCGCTGGTGAGCAAATTGGAGGGGACGGCGGCTGTGAGTTGCTGTGCCGAGACGTAAGTGGTGGTCAGGGCTGCTCCGTTCCAGTTAACAACGGAGTTCGACGCAAAGCCCACGCCGTTGACGGTGAGTGTAAAGCCCTCTCCAGCCGTGGCTACAAGGCTTGGTGAAAGGCTGCCGACGGCTGCGCCATCCACGATGCTAAAGGCAAGCGGGTTGGAAGCACTTCCGCCAACCGTGACGCCGATAGACACTGTGCCGGGAGCAAACAGATTCGCGGCCGGCACAGATGCAGTGAGGGATGTGGCGCTCCGAACCATTGTGTTTACCGGTGTTCCGTTCCATGTGACGAGAGCCCCGGAGGCAAAGCCGTAGCCGGTCACGTTGATGGTGAGCGTGTCAGAAGGCACCATGCCGGCTTGATAGAGGTTGGGAGAAATGGCTGAGAGGCCGAGCGCGCCCGTGACCTGGACGGGCAGGCTGTTGGAGGTGACCGAGTGATCGATGACTGTAATGGTGGCCGCGCCCGCAACCAGGTTTGAGGGTAGCGGCGCGGTCAACTGCGTAGAGCTGACAAAAGTGGTTGTCAGCGCGGTTGAGTTCCACAGTATTTGCGCGCTGGAGTCGAAGTTGACGCCAGTGACGGTGAGGACTGATCCCGATGCCGTTGTGGGAACAACACTGGGCGAGACGCTGGCGATGGCAGGCGCGGCAGTGACCGTGAGCGGAAGAACGTTTGAGATGAGCACCGGTGTGAGATCAGGCGGGAGAAAGATGATCTCCTTGGTATAGGAGTCCTTCGTGAATGGCCAGAGCGCCTGGCCCCACTCGTCAACCAGGATGAGGTTGATGAACTCAAACTGCCCGGCCCGCCAGGGTTGAAACTGGCTGGTGGGGATGGGCTCGTCCTGCGTGGGAATGGGCGGCATCAAGGTCGGATAAGTACCTGCCGATCCGATCAGCGATGCCAAACTGGGGGTAGTGACAAATGTGCTGGCTGCCGGGCTCAGGAACACGCCGGAGGTGCCAAGCATCAACTGTTCGTTGAAACCGTCAAGTTGCTGCGAGAGCAGATCCCAGCTGTCGTCGGTATCGACCGCCTCAAGTAAGTCTTTGAGCGCTTGAGTTTCGGGCTGCGGCAAATTGGGGTTAGTGGCGAGAAACTGTTGCAGGCGCGACTGCATGTTGAATGTAGCGTTGGGCGTGAGTTGAATGACTCCCTTCAAGCCCAGGAAGGGCGAAACGCTGGCCATCGACTCGTTCCATGTGTACTGGGTTCCTTCGAAGATCCAGTTGGGAGCGGCCGGCGTGCCGTACGCGATGGGATAGAAGCTTGTCTCCCAGAAGATCAAGAGCGGATGCCATGGATTGGCTGTCCAGTTTTCAACGCCGCCCGTCGGGTAGACGTTGAGGTCATTGGTGGATTCGCTCATCTGCGTCTCAACCGCGGTGGGATCTGCGCCAATGGCCGCGGCAACGCTGGCTGCATTGTTCGAGTCAACGAAATAGAATTCATTGACCAACCTGGTGATGAGAGCCGTTTGCCAGGGAACGCCGCTGACGCCACTGAGCACGGGCTGGGGAATCGAGATTCCCGAGGTTGCCGCAGTGATGGGCGCAGAATTGAAGTTGAATCCGGTGACGACCTGCGAAGGAAAGCGGCATGTGAGTGTGTTCGGAGCCTGCACAATGCCGCTGGAACCTGCGCCGGCCACCAGCACTACCGGATTGTTGGGCAGGAAGAATGTATCTTCCAATCCGCGCTTGAGCAAACGGGTCGCGGGCAGCTTTTGATTGCTTGCGTAGACTGCAATCGCCTGTTCAAGCGCCTCGGGCGTCGAGCCCGATGGAACTTGAGCGGAGAGTGTAGCGATTGAGTTCTGCAACTGGAACACTTGCCACGCAAGACTGCCGTTGATTGTGGGGTCCAGTTGATTGGTGATTGAGCTGGGCGCCTGTCCGTCTTCATCGGCGAGGCAGGGAATGGCCGAGCTGCCGAAGTATTGCTGCGCCCAGCTCTGGAACTTCCACCACAGGACATAGAGCTGGCGCTGCAATGCGGCAAGCTGAAGCTCCGCGGCATCAAGGGCCTGCTGGTTCTGGTTGAGCGTAGCGAGCCATGCGGCTTCCTTTGCCAACTCCTCATTGGACTGAGTGACGGTCGATTCAGGGGCATCGACGATGGACCAGGTGTAACCGCTATTGCGACGCTGAAAGAAGCTGGCGCGCAGCTTTTCAGCCAGCACCGCCGAGCCGTCCGGCTGGTCGAAGATGTCGAGGACATTCAGTTGAAACGCTTCGAGCAGTTCTGAGTCGATCGTTTCTCCTTTGCTCGCGGCCTGCGCGTTGATCAGCGCAGTGAGTGCTTCAACAGAGGTGTTGCCGACTGCGACCGAGACCGGAATCAGTGACCCATCGGGGGTGCCACCTGGAGGCCGTTGTGTGCTTTGCCACTGTACGCCATTCACTGAACCGGCAAGGAGCGTCCACGTTGCGGTGAGAGTTGGATCTGTTCCCGTTGGTAGTTCCCATCCAAGAGCGCCGAGTTGGGCAATGAAGAAAGGGTCGGCGGTGGCGATGATGGTGCAACCAGGGGCCTGCGCAGTGTCCAGCGAGGTGGTGATTTGGAGAGTGGTGGTGGATACTGCGGGATTCAGATAGATATAGGTGGTCTCGATCATGGCCCCGGTTGTGCCCGCGGCGATGTTGAGTATATTTCCGCTGCCGTCCGTCAGGGTTCCCGCGCTCCATTGAGTCTCAACCGAAGAGGCGGCCGCGTACGCGATGGTGCTGATGAAGCCACTCTGCGCGTTGGGACTGACCACGGAAGCGCCGGGGTTGAATGGGTCGTTCGCTCCGGAAGAGAACCAGCCGAGAACCAGGTAACTAAGGGCCTGGTCCGGCTGGCCGTAGAGCGGGTCAATGAACGAGAAGACATTGTTGCATTGAGGCTGGTAGAAGGCGAAAGACGGGTTGCCAGGACCCATCGCGGTCAGTCCGATGGAGTGGCCGGATTCAGTCCATGCGCCGAGCTGCACGTTGCGGCCAATGTAAACGCCGATGGGAGTGTTGTTGGTGCTGGAGGCGGGCTGCGCAAACAGTGTGGCGCCCTGAGACGCATTCATCGACGAGGGCGGGGAGTTGACCGGGTAGGTGAAATCGCTTTCGACGATCCATGCCGTGGCCTGCCGCGCAGTGAGCGGACCGCTATAGCGAATGACCAGCCAGCGATTGGGCACCAGCGGATAGGTGGTCACGCCGGTCACGTTGTTCTGTGTGCCGCTAGTGAAGGCCTTTGGCAAGCGCCACTTGAGATACACCCCGTTGTAGTACTGCGAAGAGGGGATGTTGTTCGGAGGCACATTAACTGTCTGGGTGAAGTTGGCATCGTTCCCGTTGGTGAGGGGTTGCCCATTTCCGCCGGTCTGGATGGAGTTGTAACTCATCTGGGTGCGCATGAAAGTTTCAATCTGATTGGGCGCGCGCACGCTGTCGTTCACCACCAGGGCTTCAACGGTCATCGGGACGAGGAGAGGACTTTGATCGCTCATGGGAATCCTTGGGGATCAGGTGGTTGGGAATGACTGCAACTCGGGAGCGGCGACCATCTGCAGCGCGAGATCGCCGGCGCCGAATCCGCCGTAAACGTTCAGAGTGAACTGCGGACTGCCGGCAACCACTTCGGGCGGATCGAGCAGGCCAACTGCCGGCTGCGGGCCGGTAACAAAAAAAGGCAAGCTGTTTGAGGTCACGCCGCCAGAGCTAACCGTGACAGGGACGGGGCCGGCCGCAGTGACGAGACTTGCGGGTACGGTCACGGTGATCTGCTCGGCGGAGGGCTTAGCGGAGGGATTGAGCTGGTTGCTGCCCCAGTTGACCACCGAGCTGGCGTCGAAGTTGACGCCATGAATGGTCAGTGTGAAGTCATTCCCCGCCCCGGCCAGGGCCACCGAAGGATAGAGTGATCCGATGGTGGGGTTGGCGTTCGTGATGGTGAACGGCACAGCGTTGGAGGCAGTATCGTTCACAACCACCGTGACCTGAACAGTGGCGACTGAGCCAATCAAGCTGCCGGGCAATGTGGCTTTGAGCACTTGAGAGTTGATGAAGGCAGTTGTCAGGGCCGTGCCATTCCATTGAACGATGGCGCCCGTGGCGAAGCCGGTTCCGTTGACGGTGAGTGTGAAACCCAGGCCGCCCTCCATGGCAAGGTTAGGCGCGATGGAGTTGACGACGGGGTCCGCGCTCACCACGCTAAGCGGCACCGGGTTGGAAGTGCTACCTGCGACGGCGACGGTGATGGACGCAGTGATGGGCGACGTCACCAGATTTGCCGGAACTGTTGCGGTGACCTGGTTGACGCTGATCGGAGTTGTGGTCAGCGCGGTTCCATTCCATTGCACCACGGCTCCGGAGGCGAAACCGACTCCATCGACGGTGAGCGTGAATCCGTTGACTCCGACACCGATGAGCACTGGATTGATGGTGTCGATCTCCAGCGGCGCGTTGATGACAAAGTTCTGCGGAAGCGAGGTGGCGCCACCGCTGCTGACAGTGATCGCAACTGTTCCGGCTGCGGTGATCAGATTGGCAGGCACGGTAGCCTGCAGTTGGTTGGCGCTTACAAACGCCGTGGTGAGCGCGCTGCCGTTCCAGTTGACTTGCGCGCCTGAGACAAATGGCGTGATGCCGACAGCGGGAACCAGCGCGGCAGCCAGGCTCTGGACCTCAAGAACGCCACCCAGATTGCCGAGAAGGGCGTTTCGGAAGATAGGCGGGACCGGGCTGCCGTTGGCAATCTGCGAACCAGTAAAGGCGGGAGCCGTGACGCAGCGCGGAAACACGCCCTGATCTTCAACGCCGAAGAGCACGCCCTGATAGGGCTCAGCCAGCGTGACGGTGTCGGGGGTGCCATCGAAGAGGCACAACCGGACAGTGGGGGAGAGAAGGCTGTCGCGGACCGTGTTGAGCGGCGCGCCGCCAACCGTTGCCGTTACCAGCATCTTTGGCCAGCCGGCAACGACTGCCGAGCGGATCAGCACGCCGGTGATGGAGACGCCATTGTCGTTTGCATTGGCGGCCGCACCGGCAACAACGTTGCCCAGTGAACTTGCGTGATTGACCGCGGCATCGGGGCGAACTCGGTGGAAGCTGCGCGCGCGATGGCCGTTGATGGAGGTCCGCAAAGCAGGCATCATGGCCACCTGTTGAGCTACATCCGCCGAACTGTGCATGGCGATGCTGAGCGCGCCGGCGACCAATGCATCCGTCCAGCCGGGATCGAGATAGAAGAAACGAATCGACTCCACCGGCAGCATGCGCGGGTCGGGAACCAGATGTGAAAAAGGAACAGGATATAGGAGGCTCAATTGAGCGAGCCATGCAGTGACCGAATCGATGATCTCGCTCAGATCCGTGGAGACGGCCGCGGCGGCTTCCGGCGAGTTGACGACCAGGCGGGGATGAGCAACGGGCCGTGCGGTAAAGCGTCGCTGCGGGCGTGACGGTGGGCCAGGATCTGGCGGTGCCGGCTCCGAGCCTGATGTGGCGGCAAGTTTCAGGTAGCGCAACCGGGTCGTTCGCAGTGAGCTGGTCCATTGCTGGCCTGCTCCCTGCGAAAGCCGGGCAGTGAAAGCGCGGCGCGAGGCATCCGGCGCCAGCAGTTCACGAGCGTTTTTGACCGAAGCAAAATGCGGCATGGCACTGCGTTGCGCCAGCGTGGCAAATGAGGATGCAACAGCGTTGCGATACGTAGTGACGTTCCGCGCGAACACCGCGTCGGCCAGCGCCAGGTTGCGCCCCAGATTCCAGGCCGCGGCGTAGCTGAGATCGAACAGCCCTTGTTCCGCCAGGTAGATCATTAACTCGTCGGCGGTATTGGCCTGGCGAACCGGGGTGGCCGGGTTCCCGACAGCGGGCAATGGTTGCGGCGCCTCGGCCGTGAACGGACCGCGATACCAGGCGAAGCTCTCTTCCCCTGCGCCGGTGATGAACTGAAGTGGAACAAAGCCTTCGTTGAGACGATCCTGCACGTTTTGGGGCGCGGTGGTGGTGGGCGGAAGCGGCAGTTGCAGCGTGACCGTGCTTTGTTGCGTCGCGGTTGCCTGCTGGCTTTGGACCAGTCCGGTCATCAACTGTTTGAAGCTCTCGCCGGTCTGTGGCAGCGAGGTAAAGCTCCAGTTGAAAAGCGAGACCATCTGCACGTCCATCAACTTCTGCGAGTTTGGCTGCGTAGGAATGGGCGTGGGATCAGGTCCCATGTAAGAGGCGAAGCCCTCCAGTGAAACCAGGTGGGCGAAGTACTGGACAGGCGTATTCGGGGTGCTTGCCGCCTGGGGTAGCCGATTGGCGAGCAGGATGCTCAGCAACTGCTCGCCCTCGTCCAGCGTGTTCACTCCGCGGCAATGAGTGAGGAATGGGAGGTCGGCGGTTGTGGGTACCACGGCATTAAAGACTGCGCCGGGAATCGTGATGGTCTGGCACTGTGAGTTGAGCAAATCGGAATCGACTGAAGGCAGTTGCGGCTTGAGAACCGTGGTGCTGGGGGCCAGCAGCGCGGATACAGTCGAAGAGGTCACCGGGTTGTTCGTGCCTTCCGGCAAAACCATCTCACCTCGGGCAAAGATCAGCAGCGCCATCCACGCGGTCGGATTGGCGGGGTTCGGCTGGCCCTGGTTGGGAATGAGGCTTCGCTCCCAGGGAAGTGACGGATCCGTAAGAACGATGAATGGCAGCTTTTGCGCATAAATATCCGAGGAGCCGTTGGGCGGATAAAAACTCTGGACAATTCCAGGGTCGATCGTAAATTCGGGGGCCTGCACCGTAACCGCCTGAGTAGTGGTGAAAGCGCCTGGAGCGCCGGAGTTCCCGGTCACCGTATGGGTGAGCGTGATGGTATAGGTATTCGCGTCGAGCGCCGGAAAATATCCATCGAAGAGCTGGATACTGCCAACCGGCGGCGGCGAGGGAAGGTTCGCGAGCTTCGATGCGGCCACAGCTTTCTCCTGAAACAACCAGTGTCTATGCAACCAGAAGCGGAACGGCAGAGAATGAGCCACCAGCCTGGCTGGCAAAGTTGGTTAAGCGATCGTTCTTTGTGGCAGGTGCGTATTGCAGCGTGCCCAGAGCGGAAAAGATGGCGTTGCGGGCGGCTCTCGTCGCCGGTGAGTCAATGCCGCTGTTCGGATCGACTATCACTGCCAGGGTGGTTGAGCTGTTGACGGCGATATCGCCCGCGGGGTTTGCACTTGCGGCGAGGCCAATCAGCGCTCCCTTGATATCGAGGTTGATACTGGCCAGGTTGACGGCCACGTTGACCGCGCCGGCGGAGCCGCCAATCTCCGGCGGGTTCACCACGACAGAGAGGCCGACCAACTGGTTGGGCACAAGCTGAGCTGAACTGTCGGGAGTGGAAGTCGACTGCGAACCCCACAGTTGCTGCGGCACATTGCCGAAGGACGGGGTAACGCTGAAGGCGGACGAGACATCGTTGTTGCCTTTGTCCACGATGGTGATAGCGTGCTCGGCGGCCATTCCTGTCCACCCCAGCGGCGCAACATTGAACTGATTTCCCTGGATCTGGTGTGCGTCGCCGACTTTGGCCGTGCTTGCCGGGATGGAGGACGATGTGTTGAAGCTGAACTGGCTGCCGCGCACAATCCACGGAGCGGGAGGTGCGGCGACATCAGCGGTGGCCCTCGCCGCAACGTTGCCGGAGTTGGGTGGCTTGGTAGCCGTCGGAGTGAGCCCTGAGGCAGGCGAGAGCGTGATCACGTTGGGAGCCGTGGTTGAACCGGAGTTGGGCAGCATCGCCTGCACCTGGCTCCATTGATTGATGACCGGCTTCGAGGAATTCCTGGACGCGCCGAAAGGAATGGAGAAGGAGATGATGTACCAGTCGACGCCGACGGAGCCGCCGGTGGGAGGACCCCAGACTTCAAGATTGCAGCCGAGCTCAGCCGTGACCGTGAAGCTGGTGAACCAGAGATCGACCTTATAGGATGCGCCGATGCTGATGCCGAAAGCGGCGTCGAACCAGAAGGGATTCCACTGCACAATGATGTCGGCGTGAGCGTCAAACCAGGCCTTGAGATTGCCGGACTGATAGGTGACGTTGAGTTCGCCGCCGACCATCAATACCGACGGCGTGAACGCAAAGTACGCTCCGCCCGTGACGCTGATTGAAGAATCGAGCGACCAGTGGAAGCCAACCGCGGGCACTGTGGGGTAATAGGAGGGCGGCGTAAAGCCAGGGTTGTAACCGCCGAGAGTCAGAACGAAATCGCCCGCGTGTGGATTGGGTCCGTACCACACAAAGAAAGCAAAGCCGCCGGTGAGCATGCAGGCCTTGTCGAGAAGGAAAGAGCTTTGTGCAAGCAGCGCCTGAACTGAGAAGACGCCTTGCGACGGTGAGAGCTCGACAAGAAGATCAAGTTCAATGTAGGCGTAGACCGGAGTACCGCTGCCCGCGCCTTGAGGGAACTGGGCTCTCGAAGTACCGACCAGGGCGATGACCAAATCCCGACCGAACTGGACAAGGATGAGAGCCTGCGAGTTCACCATTTCAAAACTGGTAAACGTGATGCCGGCAGCAAACCACAGTGAGCCCTGCTGCGGGCTGACCCACGCCGGCGAGGTGTTCATGATGACATCGAGCACCGATTGTGGAGTGGGATTTGGGCCGAAGACTCCCGTGTTCGGCGTCATCGAAGTCGGCAGCACTTCGACAAACGGGAAGCTCGCGACTTCATCGATCGTCGGAATGCGAAGGTTGGAGTTATAGCCAAATCCGAGCGCAATGCCGGTAACAAAAAATGCCGGCGGACCGCCAAAATCATAGGCGATATCGCCGAAGATAAACATCGAGCTAAAGTCGCCCTGGTTGCCGTAATATCCAAAAGCCAAGACGGTAAAGTCGCCGGTGCCAATGGTGACTCCGCCTTCAAACTCGATGTAATCGGCCCCCGGCGGCGCCAGGTTGGTGAGAGATCCGGCAATGGTGAGCGGCGGCGAGGAGTAGGAGATGCCCAGGCCCTGCAAGGAGAATTGCGGCTCGAAACTGGTAAGTGGCGAGCCCAGGCCCAGGCCGATCAGGTCCATCGTGATGGGACCGAACGCGAGCGATGCATCGAGCTGGAACCAGAGAACCTGCTGGTCAGACTGGTACATGGCTCCGATGCGTTGGAAGGAGACGGGGCCGAAGCTCTTTTGAACGTTGAACCACGTCGTAGTGGGTGTGGAACTGGACGCAGCGACCGCGCTTCTGAGATGGGTGGTCGTAAGCGCGGTCGTTTCGCGCGCATCAATCGTGAGCGCATCAATCGAGACCGCATCCGGCGCCGGCAACGCCGCCTGGCTCGAGCTTCTACCGCCCAGTTCCAGGTTGAGAGGAATCGACTGAGTGCCGAAGGTCAACTGCGCCTGGAGAACGAACGGCCCGGTCAGCGGCGTGTCTGGGAAGGTTGGATAACTCACGCCACCGGCGGTTGGCAACTGGCCGATAAGTGTGTTGATGGTGGAGACGGTGGTTGTGTCGGGAATTGTGGAGCAGAGAATAATCCCGATGCCGCCGACTTCAATATTTTCAATCTGCGCCAGTTGCGCGCCAACCAGCGGAAGGTTGGAAAGGCTGAATTGCTGGTCGACGCCGAGAAGTAGAAAGTACTCATATGCGCCGCTGACGCTGATGGCGGAGAACACCAGCGAACCGTAGTTTTTCGACTGCGCCCCGAAGATAAGATTGCCGGAGGTGAAGTCGTAGATAAAGCTGGCGCCGACCAGCGAGAGGTCGAGACTCGACGGGATAGCCGGCATATCGTTCCAGCCGAATGCACTCGCAACGTCGGCGAATTCGAGTGGATCACCTGCATCGGTCCAACTTGCCTCGAGCTTCGAACCCGCTGTCCCCACGTCAAGGGTGATATCAAAACCCTGCGCGCCAATCGCCAGCGCGCCCGATAGTTGCACGTCGTAGCTGGTATCCGTTTTTGTGAACACCACGTTGAGGCCGGCACTGAGCTGTGAATTCAAAAGCGGAAACGAAGCAGACGCGCTCCCATAGGCTGTGTAGGTGAACGGAGCTCCTTGCGAGTCACGCGTCGCACTCACCCCGAAGTTTGAAAACGAGATGTCGCGCAGCGCCTGGGGCACCGAATTCGCATTGCCCAGCAAGCCGGCCACGAGATCGCCCAGGTTGACAGCGCCAAAATAAGCGCCGCTCACCGTGCTTACTTCCCAAGTCTCGTTGTCTTGTTCCAGCTCGACAACGAAATCGAACTCCCCCGTGAAAATCTTGGGGAAGAACTGGGCCTGTGCGTCGATGCGCGCTTGAATCAAATCCGATCCGGTGGGGTCGACCACGTCAATGACGAGTTGCAACCCTTCGAGCTCAATGACACTGCTGATCACGGACCAAGGTTGCAACGTGCTGATCTCCATGCCCAGGTAGGTCACGGCAGGTGTCGAGTCCACCACCATGGTGAAGTAATTCAGGCCGACTGCTGCGAAGATGCTGCTCAGCTCGGATGGAATGTAGCTGGTAAAATCAGCGCCGCCCGGCAGCGCTTCAATGAGACTGACAATCGATGGGGAATTCGGCAGCGGAGTCGTGGTGATGGAATAGTTGCTGCCCGACACCGGAATCTCGACAGTAACCTGCAAGCTGTTTTGGAAGACACCCTGCAACTGCAGCGAGACTTGCTGTAGCGGATTCGTATCGTCATCGGAAGTCCCGATAATGACCGCGACCACCGGCCCGATTAGCGATAGTAGGTTCGTTCCGTTGCCGATCGAGAAAGAGCCTGTGGCGATGGGGGCTGTCAGGCTAGCAACCGGCAGGGCCTGACCCGTAACCGGTGAGAACGATCCGTAGAGGGGGTAATTCTTGTTGTCGAGAAGACTGCCGAGGAGCGATGCAATCAGCGAAAATCCGCCCAATCCAACTTCGCCCAGAAAGTTCTGCCCGGCGGCCAATTCGATCGCCGCTCCACCGCCTGGCCACGTATAGGAGGGCTGCGCCATCGAGCTGAATACGAAAGATGCGCCGTTGGCGACGGTCAATGAATCGAACGGAAAAATCGAGAGCGAATCGAAGCTGTCAACAAACTTCCAGCCGTTCGGCATCGTCGACAGGACCACGATTTGAAGCGCGTTATTCTCTATGGAAAAAGTCAGCGCAACCGGTCGAGCATCCTGCCCCAGCACGGAAGCATTCCCTGCCGAAATGATGAGCTGGTTGTTCGCGGGATCAGGGATATTCGCAGCGGACAATCCGTCGATTGTTAGAGCCGCGTCACCCAGTACGAATGCCTGCGATATGTCATTCGCAACGGTGGGATCGAGTATGGAGCTGTCGAGTTCCACCGGGGCCGGCTTTTGGACCAGGGCACGCAAGTGCTCGGCAAGAGACTGGAGATCCGTGAAAGGTGAGCTCATATATCCCTTCGGTTCACCACTTGTTGATTGTCGCCATTGATCTTGAAGGAGGCGTCATAACCTGCCGCAGAAACATATCCCTCTTGAATAGCGCCGCAGACGATCTGTTCCAATGCCTGACACCTTGCGGAGGCCTGTACGTTTGTGTTGCCTGCCTGCGCGCGCATCGGCGCGGCGCCGGGCAAGACACGTTTCACAATGTACGTGGTCAGATTTTGAACGCCGCCGTCGTCCCTGTTGACCGGTTGAATCATGGTCGGCGGCGGGGCCGGAAGCCGCCCCGCTTTTGATTCACGCCGCGCAGTGAATCCGGTGATCGCCGCGCGGTTGATGTTCATCTGCTTTCCGGCTTTTCCATTGTCGTAGAGGGTGTCTTCTTTGCGGATGCCAATACCGTTGTAATAGCGATAGGTAATGTGCTGGCTGTTGAAGTAATTCGTGATGCTGAGATCTTCAGCGGAAGCGATGTATATGGGGCCGAAATTCAAGTGATTCGTGTCGAGATAATTGACATTCCAAAGCGCCATTTGCTGCACAATTCCCGGCGGCTCGTCGGCAGGGAGTGCCGCCGCTTGCCCACCCCGGTTCGCCGCGACCTCAGCGCGCGCCCATGTTGAGTTGGTCAGGAATGTTTCGGCTTTCGTCCCGCCATGAAAGCCTACGCAGACTTCGTCTTCCTGCAGGGCTGTCTCAGCAGCGGCAAATCCGGCGAAGCCGGTGAGTGCGACGACATTGTCATCCACCAGCCAGGCGTAGTCCCACGGCGCGTCGCCGCCGGCCGCGGCCGCAGCCAGTCGACGGAGAACCTTGCAGAATTCCATCGCCGCAAACCGGCTAGCTCCGAAGCCCACCATGCTCACGCCGCGTGGTCCGCCGCCTGAATTATCAAATTGAAAGCCGACGATCCTGATTCCCGTCCCCGCAAGCGCGGCCTTGTAGGTGGAGTACTCCACCATCTGGACCATGATGTAGACGTTGCGATTTCCACCGATTCTGGTTGGCGTGTAGATAGGCGGCGACTGTGTCTGTCCAGCGTTGCCCCCCAGTGCGCGCAGATCGCTCACGTTCGGGAACTTGCGTATACCCAGGAAGTTCAGTTGTTTTTGAGCCGCAACGATTCCCGCGGCAATCCAGCCGGAGCGATTGCTGGAGATCACCACGAGCGGGGGAAGGTGGTCCTTCTCGGCTTTGACCGCCTTGTCCCAGGTACTCGTAGCCAGCGTGAGCGGCCGCCCGAGACGGTTTGCTGCGCGCAGGTTGGCCGCCCGGTTTGTAATCAGAGCGGTGTAGACCGCCCGGTCCCTCACGTCATATTGAGGGTTAAGGAGCGGCGCGTACTTCTGATTGACCAGCGGAGGACCATACTGAGTGTTCTTGTCGGTCGTGATGGGCATGACCAAGCTCCTCAACAAGAAATGACACGAAACTGCGCACGCAGGCGCCCGCTTTCCGCATACGGGTGCAAGGCGCAGTTCCAGCCGAGCATGGCCGAAGAGAAAATGCCGACGCGATGTTAAATGAGACTAATTCTTGATCTCACAACTGATGGAGAACCGCCGAGGATCACTCGGGCAACGCATGTGTTAACTCAGAGCAGATAGCGAAAAGCCATCCACCCATAAAGGCCAACTGGGGGATCAAATCCGTAGATAAAGAACGCACAACGCTTGGCCTGGGTCTACGGGGGAAATGATTCATCCAACTGAAGCAGAGAGAACTGAGCGTCCTTATTTTTGGGGAAAATTCGTGTTACAGCTCAGCAAAGCAAGATAACACTAATCGAAATTCCTATGACGCGCAAACAAATTTTCTTGACAATAAAATCTTTGGTGCCTCGCCCACAGGACGGTCCGGCTCGGACCATGGTTCCGCAGCCCACGCTCGCACTTGCGGGCATCGAGAGTTTGTAAGTCGATTTGGCTGATGGTGGCGATGAGTCTGCTGCCCAGTACCGGGCGGATGTGCAAGCGGAGAAGCGTTTCGAAATCTTTGAATGCTCTCCGCCAGACGCGCACTTTGACGACCGTCGTAAGCCACTGGTCAAGCAATTGGTTGAGGCGCATGACGGCAGCGCGAGACTCTCGCCCATTGTCGCGTTGCTGCAGCTTGAGATTCAGGAACCGCCGCGCTTCCCGGAACGGACCGCGGATGGTTCAGTTCAGGTACTTCAGCGTCCCCGTCTGCGAGTCGCGCCCAGGATAAACCCGGACAGTAAGTCCGGGTTTGATTCGCTCGCGCTCTAGCTGCACCCGCTCGTCGATCCACAGCTCATGCAGCGGTAGCAGCTTCCATTGCGCACCATGATCGCGCCGCACGTGCCGCAGCTTGGCGCGTCGCCCATGTCGTACATCTCGCGCATCGCATCTGCCGCGTGATAAATCCCGCGATCACGCAAGTTCAACCCCTGCGTAGCATTGCCGGCCGCCACAAATGAGGCGCCGATCTCCGGTGGAATGCCGCCGCCACCCGACGCGCTGCCACCATGGCCGCTCACCTGGTTCAGACGCTTGGCTACCTCTTCAGCCAGTCGCGCCAAATGACTTTGCGAAGTCACCGAATCCTCATCCGGCTCCGTCTCGGGAAGCAGGCTCGGTGAAGCGGGCAACTGCGCCACCTGCGGAGCCAGCCCCGCAAACAGCGTCAACTGCGTGCCGGAAAGGAAGCGCAGATTGAGCCAGCGGAAGATGTAGTCCATCAGGCTCTTCGCGTAGCCGATCTGCTCGTTGCCGGTCCAGCCCGATGGCTCAAACCGCGTGTGCGCAAACTTTTCGCACAGCACCTTGAGCGGCACGCCGTGCTGCAACGCCAGTGAAATCGAAGTGGCAAAAGCGTCCATCAAGCCTGAAACTGTCGAGCCCTCCTTGGCCATCTTGATGAAGATCTCGCCCGGCTGCCCGGTGGGATAAAGGCCCACAGTGATGTAGCCCTCATGGCCTGCAATCGAGAACTTATGCGTGATGGAAGCGCGCTCTTCGGGCAGCCTGTGGCGCACAGCTCTCGGCGGACCGTTCGGGTCCTGCGCCGGATCCTTTGCCGGCGCCTGCTGCACCGCGGCAGCAGCGGTCAGCACCGGCACAGCAGCGGCTTTCGCAATCTCCTGAAGAGCATTCTGGAACGCGGTCGTCGCAGCGATCACCTGCTTCGCCGTTACCTCAAGCTTATCGCCAATCTTGGCTTCAAGAGCCTTCAAATCGGCCTCGGCCGGCTGTTGCCCGGCGCCGATATTGGCCAGCACGCGGCTGCCCACAGCATCCAGCGCGGAAGGCTCCTTCTTGGCGTCCATGCTGGTGTTGAGCGGCTGCGTGCCCTTCGACCCGTCGCGATAAATCGCCACTGCCTTGATGCCCTGGCGCCAGCTTTCGGCGTACGCCTCGGCAACGTCTTCAACGTTGGCCTCGTGCGGCAGGTTCACCGTCTTCGAGATCGCGCCCGAAAGGAAAGGCTGCGCCGCGGCCATCATCTTGATGTGCCCCATGTAGTGAATGGAGCGCGTGCCCTTGGCCGGCTTGAAGCTGCAATCGAACACCGACAGATGCTCCGGCTTGAGACCCGGCGCGCCTTCAATGGTGCCCGTCGCGTCGATATAGCTGACGATCGCGTTCACCTGGTCGTTGTCGTAGCCCAGCTTGAACAGAGCGGCCGGCACCGTGTTGTTGACGATCTTGATCATGCCGCCGCCCACCAGCTTCTTGTACTTCACCAGCGCCAGGTCCGGCTCGATGCCGGTGGTGTCGCAATCCATCATGAAGCCGATGGTGCCCGTCGGCGCCAGCACCGTGGTCTGCGAGTTGCGATACCCGTAGCGCTCGCCGTAGATCAACGCCAGGTCCCAGCACTCGCGGCTGGCGTCGATCAGCGCATCGAGTTGCGGCACGCTGAAGGGCTCGCCGCTGGTGCGCGACTTGCCGATGTTGTTCACCTCGGCGCGGTGCATGCGGATCACGTCGAGAAACGGCTCGCGATTCACATAGAACCCCGGGCATGCCCCGCCCTGCCGCTCCACGCTCGCGGTCAGCGGTGTAGCCGAAGAAATCGGCGGGCAATTCGCCGCAATAATGGCAGACTGCAAATAAGCCTGCCCACACATGATGGCCGTAACCACGCCCGCAAAGTCGCGCCCGCCCTCTGAATCGTACGGCAGGCCGAAGGCCATCAACAGCGCGCCCAGGTTCGCGTAACCCAGTCCCAGCGGCCGATAGTCGTGCGAGTTACGAGAGATAGCCTCGGTGGGATAGCCAGAGTTATCCACCAGTATCTCCATCGCCGTGATAATCACTGAAATCGAGTGCCGGTAGGCGGAGATATCGAAGTTACCCGCTGGAGTTAGATACTTCATCAGGTTGAAACTGGCCAGGTTGCATGCCGAGTTATCCAGGAACATGTACTCCGAGCAGGGATTCGACGCATTGATCCGCGCCGTGTTCTTGCTGGTGTGCCACTTGTTGATGGTGGTGTCGAACTGCATGCCGGGGTCGCCGCATAGCCAGGTGGCCTCGGCAATCTTGCCCATGATCTCCCGCGCCTTGTAAGTCTTCACCGGCTCATGGCCCTTGACCGTATAGGTGCTGACGTCGCCGTCACTCTCATACGCGCGCATAAACTCGTCGCTCACCCGAACCGAGTTGTTTGCGTTCTGGAAGAAGATCGACGAGTACGCCTCCGAATCCGGACCTGATCCGTCATAGCCCGCCTTGATCAGCGTGAAAGCCTTGGCCTCTTCCTTCGCCTTGCAGTCGATGAAGTCCATGATGTCGGGGTGGTCCGCATTGAGGATCACCATCTTCGCGGCGCGACGAGTTTTGCCGCCGCTCTTGATCACGCCCGCAAAGGCGTCAAATCCGCGCATGAAGCTCAGCGGGCCGGAAGCCTCGCCGCCACCCGACAGGGTTTCCTTCGATCCGCGAATCGTCGACAGGTTGGTGCCCGTGCCCGAGCCCCACTTGAACAGCATGCCCTCGGTCTTGGCCAGAGTCAGAATCGATTCCAGCGAGTCGTCCACTGAATTGATGAAGCACGCCGAGCACTGCGGATTCTTGTAGCCGGTGGCGGAATACTTCACGCCGCCCGTCGCCGGATCCCAATGCCAGTTCTGCCCGTCGGACAGGGGCTCCAGACGGTCGCAGCCCACGTTGAACCATACCGGCGAATTGAACGCGACCTTCTGCGTCAGCAGCATGTGCGCCAGCTCGTCGTGGAACACCTGCGCATCGCCGGACGTGGCAAAATAGCCTCCAGCAATACCCCAGTCGCGAATCGTCTCCACCACGCGCCCCACCAGCTGGCGCACCCCGGTCTCCCGCTGCGGCGTGCCCATCTCCCCATGCAAATACTTCGAGGCCACAATGTTGGTGGCCGTCATCGACCAGTCGACGGGCACCTCAACGTCCTTCTGCTCGAAGATCGAGTTGCCCTTGGTGTCAGTGATGGACGCCGTGCGCTTCTCCCACTGGACTTCGTCATATGGCGAAACGCCATCGGTAGAAAATCGCCGCGTGAAATTCAATCCGCGTTGTGTGTAGGGAGTTTGCTGGACGGTAGTAGAAGTCTGAAGCTGGGCGTCACTCATATTAAAGTCTCCTCGGTTCAAAAAACTTGTGAAAAACTGGGCCACCCGGCGCTGTGCAGCCTGGGAGGGGGACACTCATTGGATGCTTGAAACAGAACCGGAAACGGGGAAGGCCGACTGCCGCGGGTTCTCTTCTCTTGAACGATCACCGGCGGTCCTTCACGCCGGTTTCGTTACAATCCGTTTACAGCCGCAGATGAAAAAGTACCGCTGTCGGTGGTAGATGTCAACAGCAAACCACTATATCTTGTATTTTCTTTACATTCCCTGCACCACGACCCTAAACACGGGCGTTTTGCCTGTGGAAAGCTCAAACACGCAGGCACGGTGCGGATTTGGCGCTGCATCTCAGCACGAAAATCGATGCAATCGCCGGCGCGGAAGATTGCGCCGTCTCAATTCAAGCCTAGTCCTGGTGCTTCGCGCACACAAGGAGCAGTATCTGTGCAGATTGGATGCGTTTCTGTGGAGATGTGGAGATTCGGGCTCGATTTTCTCTTCGATGAGCGCTAAGTGCCTATGTCCCTTGGCTTACCGACGGCGCGCGGCGTAGGCTTGCCGTTATGAAGTGGCTCTTTTGCGCTATAGTAATCACTCTTTGCTCGGCTGGAACGTGCGTGTCGCAGGCGTCCGGAAAGCTTCCGCGAGTGATCGTGATTCATCGGCCAACGATCGTGGCGTTCTTTCTACCAATGACAGGAGCCGAAGCGAACAGCGGGGAGGTAGACGCAGAAGCGCTTGGCGACTTCAACTTTTATGCCTACAAAGTTGGGGAACGTCTGAAAAAAGCCGGAATTGAATTCCAGCAAGTGAGTGGGCGCTCTTTCCAGATTCGCGACGGGATGAAGACAAGAACCTTTCAGGCCAGCAAGATCGCCGTCGGGTACTATTTCATCGCCCCAGGGAAAGGCCCTCATGTTGAATATGGCGTGATGACCGACGAAGACCTCGCAGATGCAGCCCAAAGGTACTTTGGCATCCCCATCCAGAAAGCTGATTGCGCAGGCTCTCACTGCTCAAAGTAAGCTCTGACCGGAATCATCTGTTGATGAAGTACGCGTACCACAAGGATCCCGTTGGCTTCGACTTGATAGAACGCAACATGCTTCCCGACTTCAAATCGATATAAGCCAGCCCAGATTGTTTCGCAGGATCTGCCTATTCGAGAACTCTGAGCCAAAAGTTGAAATGCATCTTCCAATTCGCCCAGATAGCGATCCGTCTGCGCGGCACCCCAGGTTTCTGTTGTATACGCTGCAATCTGATCGATATCCGCCTCAGCCTCGCGCGAGATCCTGGCATTTCTCACGCACTGACTTCTCTCTGCGCAATACCGTATTTCTCCCGAATCCGCTCAAAGACGCCGTCCTCGGCGACCCCGCTGGCTTCTCCTTCGGCAATTGCCGCCCTCAGGAGTCTGTTACGAAACTCTTCCGGTTTGCTTGAATAGATGAGAAGATGCCCTTGCGAGAGCGAGGGCATCTTCGTTTATGGGATATATCCGAGGGGATGGGCGCAGTCAGGGAACACTAT
>JBEKET010000020.1:0-70454 GCA_050013695.1 Occallatibacter sp. | reverse complement strand
GGACGGGGTTCGACCATGGTCGAACCCCGTCCGGCAAAGCACCTTGAACTGTAAAGGATGTGTGGAGACAACTTGTAAACCATGTCTGGAGACTGGACAACTGAAGTCGTGCCCTTTCGCACGCTGAGGCAGAACTAGAGTTTTTCACCAAGCTGTAAAGTCGTGCCCTTTCAAAACTGCGCTACGCGAACTGCGGAGTTGCAGGGAGTGGGTTCTGTTACTCGACATCGGTCCAGTTATCTTCGGGGTTGCGGTCG
Source organism: Occallatibacter sp. (assembly GCA_050013695.1). Classification (GTDB taxonomy): domain Bacteria; phylum Acidobacteriota; class Terriglobia; order Terriglobales; family Acidobacteriaceae; genus Telmatobacter. The sequence goes on along the minus strand of JBEKET010000020.1, from coordinate 70,197 downwards.
ATTAGTTTGCTGTAGGGGTCGACGGCGGCGCGGGTTGGCTTCTGGTCAACGACGAAAGTGAATGTCGTACGCGGCTGCGTGATCCATACCTTCTCCGTGTGCAGCGGTTCTTCGCTGTCTTTCTTTCCTTTGAAGACGCCGACTTCGATAAGGTCGTGGATGGGAATTTGAGTTTCCGCTCCATCACCGTTGGCGCGCATCTTTTTTGCGTCGACCACGAGAGTGACTTTGTATTTATGGTCGGCGGTGGGCTCTACCTTTGCTGAGACTGCCTTGTTGTCATAGAGGGTGATGGTCTCGAACATATCTGTGATCATGTATTGAAGATCGGGCGGAGTCTGCTTTTTCAGTTCAGCAACAAGATCGCGGGTGTCGGGATAGGGTGGACCGTTCATCTTCCACTTGTCGAGAAGGTTTTTGAGCGCGAGGTTAACCTTGTCTTCACCGATGGCATCGGAGAGCGCGTAGAAGGCCATCGATCCCTTCTGGTACCAGACATACGGCTCGTTCTGTACGAGTACCAGCGGCGGTTCGTGGCGTTGTTCACCGGAACGTCCGCGGAGATAGCCGTCGAGCTCGTATTTGAGGAAGCGGTGCATATGCGCATCGCCATACTTGTGTTGCATGACGCGTAGTGCGGAGTACTCGGCTAGGCTCTCGGACATCATGTTGGAGCCTTTTTCGAAGCCGCCGACAAGCTGGTGGCCCCACCACTGATGGGCCAGTTCGTGTGCGGTCACAAACCAAGTGAAGTCGATGTCTTCAGGATGTTCGAGGCGGCCGATGAAGCCGATGGCTTCGGAGTAAGGAACCGTGTTGGGGAATGACTGCGCGAATGTGCGGTAACGGGGAAACTCAATCACGCGGAACTGATCGAATTGATAAGGTCCGTAATTCTTTGTGTAGTAATCGAGGCCCAACTTGGCCGCACCGATCATCTTGTCGAGATCGTAGGTGTGAGTGGGCAGATAGTAGATCTCGATTTTGACATTGTTCCAGTTGTCGCGCTTCACGGCGTAAGCGCCGGAGATGAAGCTGAAGAAGTCCTGAATCTTCGTGGATCCCATGGTGTATTCGTAATAATTGCGGCCGTCCTGCTGCCACTGGCGCTTGAGGTCACCGGGAGAGATGGCAATCTGATTGCCGGAAGTACTGACCACGGCGTGATAAGTGACGAAGTTGGAGTCGGGCCCAAACAGGTCGGTCATTTTTCCATAGGCGTCGCCGCGGTCGGGCAGCTCTTCCTGCAGGGGCAATTTTTCTTCGCGACGGCGCACCGGGCTGGTGATTTCGCGGTTCTGATCGTAGCCGAGCGAGGGGAAGTAATCGCGATCGAAGAATGTTCCGTTGTATGCGAATTCCGCTTGCTCATTGGCGTTGCGGAAGCCGGGATTCTGATAGCCGCATTGGAAGTTGATCTTGATGGAATCGTTGGGGGCGAGCGGGGTGGCGAGGTGATAGATCCAGAAACCACGCTTGGAGTCATTGAGCGTGGTTGTGGTGGGCCGATCAAAACTTACGGACTTGATGGAACGGCGGCCATTCGTGACGTAGATGTCCTGGATGGGCGCATTGGTTTCGTTGACCGCAATGTAGGTTCCCGTGGCGTTGAAGCTGCGATTTTCAGGATAGATGTTGACTGTTGTATCCACGGCAGTGATCTTGGGAATCGGAGAGCGTTCGTATTTCTTGTAGAGCTTTTCGTAGTCGGCCTGAATATCGCGATTGTCCTTATCGGTTTGGAATGGATTGAGGACGTGGGTATTGTAGTAAAACCACGCACCGCTGCCAACGGCGGCAAGAAAGGGAATGATCAACACCAGGGCGTAGGCGGGGAGTGACTGCTTTGCTAAGCGGAGGCGGGCGCGCAGGCCGGTTTCAGAACCGCGCCGGGCAAGCAGGCTGGAGATGACTGCAAGCAGGATGGCCCAGCAGCCCCAGTAGAAGGTGGACCAGAGAACCGGCTGAACGAAGTGGCCGTAGCCGTTCATGTCGGAGTAGGTGTAGGAGGTCACATCGCCGTAGAGATAGAGGCGATCGCTGATTCCCATGCCGTCGAGTACTTGTTCCAGCAAAAACCCGCCGATCACGATGCCGTGCCCGATGAACTTGTTGGGCACGATGGTTTGAACGAAGTAGGCGAACAGCGCAAAGATCATTACCGTTGGAAAGGTTATTACATAGAGTTCCTTGAAGTACTGAAGGAATTCAAAGTTGTAATAACCGGAAACCGCCTGCGAGAAGACGCCGCAGAACATGACGACGGTGAGCAGGACAAACTCCGCGAACGACAGCGCGGTGAGTTTGCCGAGGGTGTCGATCCAACCGCGCATGGGCAGCGCATCGTGAATGAGTTCGAAGTGCGTGTCGCGCTCGCGCCAGACCAGTTCACCAGCGTACATGGTGGCAACGATGAGGAGAAAAATCATCCCGTTGCCTTCAACATCCTGGACCATGTAATAGGTGACGGGCCAGACATTGGCGCCATCGCGATGACCGGCGCCATGGCCCGCGATGAGGCACAAGCCGACCATCGCGATGGTGATCGCCCAGAAGGGGATTTCACGAAAGATGTTTCGCGAATAAATCCGCGTGAGTGACAGGAACTGGCGGATGGTGGTGAAGAAGTCAAAACGCGCAACGGAAACTGGAAGAAGGTTGTGGAAGCGAGGCAGAGCCGGGGCAGTGGACTCCTGGCCGGTGTTCTTCTGCTTCTTGCCGCGGCGCGCGGTGAGGGCTTCGGCGGACATGGGAAAAAAGACCCAGACAGCGATGAGGGCCACGACTCCGACCGAGAGCCAGACAACGCGATTCCAAAAGAACATGCCTTCGAACGGCATCCACAGCGTGTTTTGATCGGAGACGGTCCAGTAGCGGGTGATGCTGTTGAGCAGGAGCAGTCCCACTGGATCGAACACGGAAGGCCAGAAGCGGCTCAAGCTGTGGGCCTGGGTAACTGTGACGAGATCGACGAAATAGAGAACGAAGAGGGCAACGCCCTGGAGATAGACAACGATGACTTGCCGAGTGAGGGCTGCGATTAGAAAGAAGACCGCGCCGAGGAAAAATACCTGAGGCACAATGATGACCAGGTAGTGGTAGCCGAGCATGGCCAGATCAGTGGGAGCAATGCGGGTGTGGTCGGCCCAGGGAGCGAATGTGCCGAGGATTTCTCCAAGCGGAATGCCGAGGAAAACAAAAAGCGTCATAACGAAAGAGCCGAGCCATCTTCCGCCGAGATAGGCGAACTTGCCGATGGGCTTGGTGAAGATCATCTGGTAAGTGTCGCGCTGAAAGTCGCGGAGGATGGAAGTGCCGAAGATGGCGGCCATGACGATGACGCCGAAGAAGCAGAGCACGGTGTCAAGCTGCGCGGTCACATACGGGCTGTTGAGCAAGACCTTGCCGGTTCCCGCGGGGCCAAATCCAGTGACGGCGATTGCCATGAAGGCCAGGGCGATCCACAGACCCATGAAGCAATACGTGGAGACGCTCTTGAGGCGGAGCTTTATCTCGAAGAATAGGAAATCAAGAAACATGCGCGAGTCCTCCTGGCGGCCGTATTAGTTGACGCTCTGCGAATTGAGGGTGAGGAAGTAAACATCTTCGAGAGCGGGGTCGACGGGGCGGAAACCTTCGCCGGGGGCGGTGTCGGAATGGACGCGGATTTCATGCGCGCCGCCGAGAAGCTTGGTGGACACTACCTTGAATTGTGCGGCGACGGCGGCGAACTCTTCTTCAGTGTGGACAAGCGTGCTCCAGATGCCACCGCGCAGGCGTTCGAGGGTTTCTTCGGGCGCACCCTCAAGAACCAGCTTGCCGTTGCTGATGATGGCCATGCGCGGACAGAGCTCGCGAACGTCTTCAACGATGTGGGTAGAGAGGATCACGATGACGTCGCGGGCCAGGGAGCTGAGCAGGTTGAGGAAGCGATTGCGCTCGGCTGGATCGAGGCCGGCGGTGGGCTCGTCAACGATGATGAGCTTGGGATTGGCGAGCAGCGCCTGGGCGATGCCGAAGCGCTGCTTCATGCCGCCGGAGTAAGTGCTGAGCGCCTTTTTGCGCGCGTCCCAGAGATTGGTCTGGTGGAGCAGGGCGTCGACGATGGTCTTGCGTTCGCCGGAGCTGGAGATTCCTTTCATCACCGCCAGATGATGGAGCATGTCGGTGGCGGAGATACGCGGGTAGACGCCGAATTCCTGGGGCAGATAGCCGAGTTGGCGGCGGACCGCGTCCTTGTTGGCGACGACGTCGAGGCCGTTGAGCAGGATGGTGCCGGAGTCGGGGTCCTGGAGCGTGGCGATGGTGCGCATCAGCGTGGACTTGCCGGCGCCGTTGGGTCCGAGCAGGCCAAACATGTTGTTGCCGATGGTGAGGCTCAGGTTATCGAGGGCTTGAACGCCGTTGGAGTAGCGCTTGGAGAGGCCGTGGATTTCAAGAGGCAAGGTTTTTGTTCCTTTCCTGGTTGAATCATTGGTTGGGGTTAGTGCTTTGGCTGCGTATACAAGGGGTGAGGGAAGTTCCTAGAAATGGTAACGCAGATTGGACGGAGAAAGTTCCGGTTGGTTTTGGAAATCAGTAGCAAGTCGAGCGGGGTGCCCTGTGCATCTCATGGAGTTAGATGGGCGTAGTAGACTGGCCCTTTGGCTGAGTGTTGTGGCTGCCATGGAGATATGCTTTTGGGCGACCTGGGAGAGGTTTCAATGCACATTGTTTTTGCCGCGTCGGAGTGCGTTCCGTTTGCCAAGACCGGCGGATTGGCCGATGTGGTGGGTGCTTTGCCGCCGGAGTTAGTGAAGCTGGGGCACGGAGTTACCGTGTATCTGCCGCTCTATGCCGGGGTGCGAAAGCACATTGAGGGCGAGTGGAAGTACGCGGTGCAATCGATCACGATTCCGTTTGAGTACTATAACCGGTTTGTGGGGATTGTGGATGGCGGTAAGCGAGACGGGGTGCAGATATACTTTGTGGATTGCCCGGACTTGTATGACCGGCAGGGGCTTTACGGGACGCGCGAAGGCGATTATCCAAACAACTGGGAGCGGTTTGGGCTGTACTGCCGGGCTGTACTGGAGGCTACGAAACTGCTGGGCGTACCGGATTTGTTTCACGTGCATGACTGGCAGGCAGCGCTGATTCCTGTTTATCTGCGGACGGTTTACAGCGCCGATCCGATGCTGCGCGGAGCAGGCGTGGTGCTGACGATTCACAACGCGGGGTACCAGGGGTGGTTTCCGCCGGCGACGACGGAGCGGCTGCTGTTTCCGTGGGAGATATTCACCATGGACAAGCTGGAGCAGTTCGATACTTTCAATTTTTTGAAGGGCGGGCTGGTGTATTCCGACATGCTGACTACGGTGAGCCGGAAGTATGCCGAGGAGATACAGACGCCGGAGTTTGGGGAGAAGCTGGACGGGTTGCTGCGGCAGAGGTCCGGGGATTTGCGCGGGATTCTGAATGGGGTGGACTACACGCAGTGGGATCCGGGAACGGATGGGTACCTGGCAGCTCATTACACGCCGGAAGATTTTCAAGGGAAGCGGGAGTGCCGCGCGGATTTGCTGCACGCGTTCGGTCTGGAGAAGGTTGCGGATTCGACGCCGGTTATTGGGATTGTGTCGCGGTTTGCGAAGCAGAAGGGGTTTGACCTGGTGGCGTCGATTGGCGACCGGCTGACGCAGCGGGATGCGGTGGTGGTTGCGCTGGGGACGGGAGAGCCGGTGTACGAGAGATTCTTTCGCGATTGGGCGTTCCGGCATCCGTCTCAGGTTGCGGTGCAGATTCGCTACGACGACGCGCTGGCGCACAAGGTTGAGGCGGGGTCGGACATCTTCCTGATGCCCTCGCGATATGAGCCGTGCGGATTGAACCAGATTTACTCGCTGAAATACGGGACAGTACCGGTGGTGCGGGCGACGGGCGGACTCGACGACACCATTGAGGAATGGAATCCGATGATGGGGACGGGGACGGGGTTCAAGTTTGAGGGATTGAGCCCGGATGGGTTGCTGGCGGCTGTCGATCGGGCGTTGAAGGCCTTTCCCGATAAGAATGGCTGGAAGAAGCTGATGCGGAATGGAATGGAACAGAATTATGGATGGGAGCGGCCGGCGCGCGAGTATGCGGCGGTGTATGAGGAAGTGGCGCGGCGCAGAGGTTGACGCGCTTGTTGAATTTGGGCGAGCGGGGCTGGAAGATTGGGACTGGGACAGAGGGACGGGGAGGCTTTGGTTGACGACGCGAACGGATTTTGGGTTGGTGTGCGGGAAGCGCGTGATGCGACTGCTGGTGTTGGCGGCGCTGGGGCTGGCGGGCCGAGTAGCGTGTGCGCAAAGCCTCCCTGATCCGGCGGTGCAGAATGCGCAGATTGATTCGCTCGCGCTTTTGCAGCAGCAGATCGGGCTGGACGCCGCGGCACCGAATGACAGGAACCCCAAAGGGCTGCACATCCAGTTTGAAAAGTTAGGTGAAGTCAAAGAGGGAGACGGGCATACCGTGCGCTACAGGCTGCTGATACCAGGCGCGCCGGAGAAGCAGGGCTACGTGCTTGGCGTGTGGCGAATCGGCGTGGCCGTGAAGTCGACTCCGCAGCAGGTTTTCACCAACGCGAAGGGCCTGGTAATGTGGCATCCACCGGTTGGTGACCAGGAGAATGCGGCATCGCTGGATCGCGATAACGAGATTGAAGTGGACCTGAAGGCGGCGCGCGGCGAGCCAATCCGGTATGTGCTGGCGAGCCCGGACGGGAGGTATTTCTTTCCAGGGACGGTGGTTCCTTATCCGGTGGAGGGTAAAGACGGGAAGTGCAAAATGGAGGCCAGGCTGGGGTTGCCGGAGGGCGAGGGGATCGTGGTCTATGTCGATGGCCTGGCGCCGAATGCGATTGTTCCGTTGCAGACTGTTTCAGAGGGAGAGAAACATGCTCCCATGCTTGCGGCGGATGGAGCGGGACATGCCGCTGCGATTGTGGCGCCCGAGGTGACGGGTAAGAACGCGGGAGTGGTGAAGATTTCGCTGACCGCGCCTGGATGCTCGGTTTCGGTGGATGTGCCATGGGGGGCGGGGAGTTATCAGCCGCTGTAAGCGTAAGTACTTGATTGTTAAGTTGATTTGCGCGGGTTTGGCAGGAAGCTAGCGCCACTCAAAGAAGTCGGGACTATGCTAAAACTCGATATGATGAATGAAGACACAATATATTTGTATAATTTCTCATTCGTCATGATATGCTCTTCTTGCTTGATTGTGGTTTCCATATAGGGCATAAGCTGTGTGGTCCGCGGGAAACAAGCGAAGGGAGCGCGTCCATGGGTTCGCAAGGTGTATTGATAGACGTTTCCTGTGCAGTTGAGGTGTTCATCGCGACTGCGCTTCTTCATTGGGAGCAACCAGGGCGGCCGGACTTCACCATTCAGGAGATTGTGAACCGGGCGGCAATTGAGAATATTTCGGGGGAGATGCGTTCAGGTGTGAATGTTCATGCCTCGCAGCATTGTGTGGCCAATCGACCGCCGAATCCCGCGAAACATCGGATGTTGTTTGCGACTGGAAAGCATACGCGGAGATTGCTGCTTCGGGGAGATGGGGTTCATGGGGAGCGGACGGGCAAGATATTCCCGAATCCAAGTGAAGTGCCCGAGCGCTACCTTCCGTTACTGGAGTGGGCAAAGACGCGTTTTGAAAAAGGAGAGGCTTTGGCCGATCCATTGCCCAGGGGCGGGTTTCCGAATGTGGATTCCCACCCTGGAGATGAACTGCCTGAGCCGCCGCGACGACATCTTCAAGCCCTTCTGGACATGCGTCTTGCTGGGGTTCATCTATCGAATGGCGAGGACCCTGACGATTACGTACGGCGCTTGCGGGAGGGATGGGATTGAGCCGAATCTTTCTGGATACCAATATATTCGTTTACCTTTTTGAAGACGAAGGTCCACGAGGAATTCGCGCGGCGGAAATATTCAACGAGATTTCGCTGAGGGGAGATGAGGTTCTAACGTCGACGCTGACTCTGGGAGAGATACTGGTCAAGCCTATCGAGGCCAATGATCTTGCACTTGCGGATCGGTATCGCAAGGCGTTTCGCGGTCCAACGGTGAGAATGCTCTCCTTCGATGAAATTGCGGGTGAACGGTACGCTCGGATTCGCAAGGACCGCGGCATCAAAGCTCCAGACGCTATTCAATTGGCTACGGCTGCAGGGGCTGGCTGCGAACTCTTCATAACCAATGATGACCGGCTTACGCGGGTGCGTGTACCTGGAATTCACTTTATCGCTTCTATGGAGAAGGCGCCGTTCTGAGGAAATAGCGTTCAGATCTCAGAGAAAGGCTCTCGCCGGTTGAGCGCCTTTTCAGTTTGAATGTGTGCCTTCCAACTCCGAGGAGGGGCCGGGGTAGAGCTTGCGGATAAACCAGAGGACGGGCAGGCCTAAGAGGATCAGCGCTGTGCCGAGGAGCGATCCTTTGAGATTGCTGGCGTAGCTCGAAACCAGCACCGCTCCGGAACAGATCACGAAGACGGCCGGAAGCACCGGATAGCCCCAGACTTTGTAGGGACGCGCGGCGTTGGGCCTCTTGCGGCGATAGACGAAGACGGTGGTTGCAGTCAGCATGTAGAAGAGCCATTCGGCAAAAATGGCGAGATCGAAAAACTGCCGGAACTCGCTGAGAAAAAGAAGCAAAACGGTAGAGAGCAGCGCCTGGATGACCAGGGATGTGGATGGTGACTGGAAGCGCGGATGGATGTGCGCGAACTGGCGGAAAAACAAGCGGTCGCGTGCGGCGGCGAAGGGGATGCGCGCGCCGGACATGATGGTTCCGTTGAGGGTGACGAAGATGCTGAGAGCCATGGCTGCGGCAACGAAGCCGGCTCCGGCGGGACCGGCAACAAGAGTGAGGGCGGCAACGGCGGGGCGTTCGCTGGCGGCGATTTGCGAGGCGGGCAAGATGTATTGGATGGCCGCGTTGGTAGCCATGAACAGAAAGCCGACGATGAACAGGCCGCCGATGAGGGCGATGGGCAGGCTGCGTTCCGGATGGCGAACCTCACCAGCCACCATGGTCAGGTCGTTCCAGCCATCGTATGCCCAGAGCGTGGCGATGAGCGCGGCCATGAAACCGCTGATCCCGCCGATTGCATGAGGCAGCGTAGTGGTGAAGTTGGAAAACGCGCCGGTGGAGGAAGCAAAGCACAGGCCGGCCACGATGAGGATGAGAATCACTTTGAGCGACGTGAAGACAAGTTGAAATTCGGCTGCCTTCTTGATGCCGAGATAATTCAGCCAGGTAATAAACCAGGTGACGGCGATGGCGAAGATCTGCGACCAGAGCAACGGGATGGGTCCACCGATGGCTTGGTCGCTCAGCCAGTGGAAGGCGGGGAAAAAGCCGAGGGTGCGGGCAAGGCCCACGGTAACCGCCGCGATGGAGGCAGGCTTGGCGACGGCGAACCAGGTCCACATATAGAGGAACGCCGGCGTGTCGCCATAGGCGCCGCGGAGGTAGACGTACTCGCCGCCTGCGTAGGGAAGCATTGCGCCGAGCTCGGCGTAGGTCATGGCGCCGAAGAGTGAGAGCAGGCCGCCGACGATCCATGCGAGATAGACGAGTGCGGAGGAGCCGACGTCCTGCATCATTTCGCGAGGCACGAGGAAGATGCCGCTGCCGATGATGGTGCCGACCACGATGGCCGTGGCCTGGCTGGCGCCCAGCACGCGAGGCAGGTCAGGCGTGGATTTCTGTGAAGGCTTGGAGGGAAGCCGGCTCATCGGGTGATGAGAGATTAGCACGGACGGAATGAAGATGCGCGAGGAAGCGGGTGTGTCCGGTCGGGTTGCCGGATAACGAGGCGGGGTTGGCAGTCGAAGGGGAAGAACAAATACTGAAGTTTCCACTTGACAGTTCCTGATTTGAGTTGAATACTTAAGTTGAAGCTTAAGTAATCTCCTGGAGGATATTATGGACACGATTGAACAGCAAGCCGTCATTCACAACACGTTTGTCAGCGAGCGGGCCTATCCTGTGCCGCCAGAGCGCGTTTTTGCAGCCTTCGCGGACCCGGCGCAGAAACGCCGCTGGTATGCGGATGGAGAAAGCCACCAGATCGAAAGCTATGAGATGGACTTTCGCGTTGGAGGCAAGGAGTATTACGCTTCCCGGTTCAAGGAAGGGACACCGGTGGCGGGTCTCACGCTCAAGAGCGAGAATATCTATCGGGATATTGTCCCCAATCGCCGCATTATCTTTACATCCACCATGGCCATGGAAGAGAAGTGTTTCTCGATTTCTCTGGGCACGATTGAGCTGTTGCCGACGGAAGCGGGGACGGACCTGATCCTGACGTTTCAGAGCGCATTTCTCGAGGGCGCGGATGGGCCCGCAATGCGAGAAGCGGGATGGCGCGGGTTGTTGGACAAGCTGGGCAGGGAGCTTGAGCGGTAGGCGGTGCGGGGAGGCGGGAGGCGCGGTTTGATGGGAAAAAAGAAAGTCGATGTCGACCGGGTTTTCCACGCTCTGGGAGACGCGACGCGGCGGGCGATGCTGGAGCGGCTCAGCCCAGGTTCTATGTCGACCCCGATGTCGGTGTCGCGCCTGGCCGAGCCTTTCAACATGTCGCTGGCTGCGGTGGTGCAGCATTTGCAGGTGCTTGAAGAAGCAGGGCTGGTGAAGACCGAGAAGACCGGCCGCGTGCGCAGTTGCCGGGTTGATGCTGCGGGGCTGTACGCGGCGGAGGAGTGGCTTCGCGCGCGCCGGCCAGAGTGGGATCGCAGGTTGGGCCGCCTGGGGGAATTGATGGCGGAACATGACGATAAGTCCGGCAAATCAGGGTCTGGCCGAGGCAACGTGCCGTGAATTGTTCTTGGACATTGCTCCACAGATATATGTTGACATTCTGCCTATACGTGGTGCAGGGTATATGTAGAACGGCAACAGGGGGAGCAATGGGCGAGAGCAAATCCGATGTTCTGCAAGGGACGCTGGACCTGATGGTGTTGAAGACGCTGGAGGCGATGGGGCCTCTGCACGGGTACGGGATTGCCCGGCGCATTGAGCAGGTGAGCGGCAATGGCCTGAGCATGAACCAGGGGACCATTTATCCGGCGCTTCTGCGCTTGCAGCAGCGGGGTTGGATCAAGGCGGAGTGGGGCATGTCGGAGACCAAGCGGCGCGCCAAGTTTTATTCGCTGACCCGGATCGGGCGGAAGCAAATGGAACAGGAAACCGAGAACTGGGAACGAATTGCCGCAACCATGGCGCGCTTTCTTGCGCCTTCGAATTAGGAGGCGCATATGGAATTCGTACGCACTGTTTTGAGCCGCTGCGCGGCGCTTTTTCGGATGCGCAAGCTGGACGCAGATCTTGACGATGAATTGCGCGCGCATATCGATCTGGCGGTCGAAGAGAATTTGAAACGCGGCATGAGCCAAGAGGAAGCGCGGACTGCGGCGCTGCGCGAATTTGGAGGCGTTACGCAAATCACTGAAACGTATCGAGTGCAGCGCGGCGTGCCGTTCATTGCGCAGATGGGCCGGAATATTCGATTCGCATTTCGTCAATTGCGCAAATCGCCCGGCTTCACGATTACCGCAATCCTGACACTGGCGATTGGAATTGGCGCGGCTACTTCGATGTTCAGCGTGGTGAATGGCGTGCTGCTGAAGCCGCTTGCGTTTCGCGACTCGGACCGCCTGGTGGTGATGCGTGAAGTGGTGACAGAAATGCGCGGCGGATCGGCCGAGCCCGATAGTTATCGTCATTACCTGCGGCTGAAGCAAAACTCGAAGACCATTGAGGACGCGGCGATCTTCATGCAAAGGGGAATGAGTGTCTCCCCGACCGGCGAACATCCGCGCATTGTTGGCACGGTGGTGACTTCGCCGAACATCTTCAGGGTGCTTGGCGTGCAGCCGATGCTGGGCCGTGACTTTGTGGATGCTGACGCAAAGAAGGGCGCTCCGGATGTTGCGTTGTTGAGCTATGAGGGCTGGCAGGAATTCTTTGGCGGCGATCCCAAAGTGGTTGGACAGACACTGCGTTTGGGTGGCGACCCGGCTACCGTGATTGGCGTACTGCCGCCGGGCGTGCGCTTTCCTCGATTTGAATTGGCGCCGAACATCGCATCCGGTCCGGCGCTGCCAATTATGATCTATGCGCCACTGACGCCGAGCGCCTGGGATTTGAGCGCGGACACCGGAGGCTTCAATTACAGGGTGATTGCGCGGCTCAAAGATGGTGCGACTCTCGCGCAGGCGAGCGCCGAGTTGGAAGCTTTGCAGAATTCATACACGGTTTCGGTGCATCTGCCGATTCATCTGGGAATCGCGCTGACGCCGTTGGCGAGCGATATGACGTCTGGGATCAGCGTTGCGCTCTGGCTGATGTTTGCCGCAGTGGGTGGCGTGCTGCTGATTGCGTGCGTAAACCTGGCCAACCTGCAACTGGCGCGTGCTGTGTCCGCTGAGCGCGAAACAGCTGTGCGGGCCGCGCTGGGTGCGACGAAGAGCCAACTGGTGATGTCGCGGCTGACTGAGAGTCTTTTGCTGGCGCTGGTCGGGGGCATAGCTGGAGTCGCCTTGGCGTTCATCGGAGTGCGGCTTCTACTGGTGCTTGTGCCGTCGAACGTGCCGCGCCTGGATGAAGTCGAGGTCAGCCTGCCGGTGCTGCTGTTTGCAACTGCATTGTCGATCATGGCTGCACTGGCTTTTGGCATTTTGCCGGCACTCCGTTCGCTCGATGTGCATCCTCAGGCTGCGCTGCAGGCTCATTCATCGCGGACTGTTGGTTCCCGCGACGGCCGCCGCACACGCAGCGTATTGGTTGGGGGCCAGGTCGCCTGCACGGTCGTTTTGCTCATCATTACGTCCCTTGTGTTGCGTAGTTTTTCGCGGCTGTTGCATCAGGATCGCGGGTTTGATTCGAGCCATGTGACGCTTGCCGATGTTGACCTGTTTGCGCCTGAGTTCAGTGACAAGACGCCCAACGTGAATGCAGCGAAACTGGCGTTTGCCGATCGCGCGCTCGCGGCATTGCAACAACTTCCCGGGGTGCAGTCGGTCGCGGTAACGAGCGCCGCGCCGTTAACGGGCGAGACATGGGTGGACGATCTGGAGCGGCCGGACCATCCCTTGCCAGAGGCGCAGCGGCCTCCGATCAACCTGCGGTGGATCAGCCAGGACTATCTCGCGACCATGCAGATTCCGCTGATCGCGGGGCGGAATCTTACCGCGGCGGACCGCGCCAATCCTTATGTGGCGCTGATTTCAGAGAAAACGGCACGCGATGGTTTCCCGGGCGAGAATCCGATTGGACGGAAGATCTCCGATATCGTTCCTGACGACGAGCATTCGGTTACGGTCATCGGAGTGGTGGCCGACACGCGGATCAACGGACTCAAGAATACCGCCGCGATGGTCTATATGCCTTACTGGGCGTATACGCAGTGGATGCTGTCGTTCCTTGTACGCAGTTCGCAGCCGAGCGATGCGCTTATACCTGAAATGCGGAAGGCGATTTGGGCAATCGATCCGCAGGTTGCAATTCCGTCGCTCAATTCGATGGATGAACAGGTGAGCGAGTCGGTGTCGACAGAGCGGTTTCAAGTCGTGGTGTTGACCAGCTTTGGCGCGGCGGCGCTGCTGTTGGCGCTGCTTGGCGTGTATGGCGTGATGGCCTATTCGGTTTCAATGAGGCATCAGGAGTTCGGCATACGCATCGCTTTGGGGTCAAACAAATCGGCGCTGGTGCAACTGGTGCTGCGCCAGGCCGCGTATCCCGTTCTGCTGGGTGCGGGCGCGGGGCTTACGCTTGCACTTGTGTCGCTGCGCTGGGTGCGCAGCCTGCTCTACGAGACACCGGTACTTGATCCGTGGGCGATCGGCGGAAGCCTGCTGTTGCTGCTATTTGCGGCGGCGTTGGCAGCGGTTGTGCCGGCGCGGCGCGCAGCGGCGATTGATCCGATGCGGGCATTGAGAACGGATTAGAGCATTTCCGGTTTGGCTGTTTCCCGGCCGCTTGGCCTTTGTGCCATCCCACCCATTGTGCAAAGTGCGCACAATGGATGGGGCACGGTGGATTCTGTTTGCGCATAGGTTGAAAACCCCGGAGATCCTGTAATTCAGCTCAATCCCAGTGCTTCAGCTGGGGCCAGTCCTGGGAGTAGGGGCGCTTGCGGTGGCGGAGCCAGAAGTAGTGGAGATGCTCGAAGTCCATTGACCAGTTGGGATCAAAGGGGCCCAGGTCAACAACTTCACCGTAGTTGGCGGTGTAGTCGGACGCGCTCTTCCCAAGGGTGAGCATGGATTCGCCGGTGTATTGATTCCATCCCCAATAAGAGTAATTTTGATGACCGCTGATGGCGGCGGGCAGGCCATAGGCGGCCCCGAGAATGTCGACTGCGCCGGCTTCACCGTAGTTGGTGCAGATGATTCCGGTATGTGCGCGGACTTCGGGAGGCAGAGCATTGTAGCGGGCGGCGAATCCCTGCACCATGTCCTGCCAGCCGAAGCGGTCGGAGAGAATTTGCGGAAGCGGGCTGGTGTATTTCTCCGATTGGGAATTCTTCGGGTCGAAAAAGATGGCGGTATATGCGGTGTAACGGTTCGGCGGGAGAATGGAGAGCACCACGGGGCCAGTTGCGAAAACAAAAGTCAATGCGAGGACAATCGCGTAGATGGCAGACGGCCTGGCGCTGCGTGTCATCTTGCCCAGGCCTACTGCGCCGGCGGCGAAAAGGACGGGATAGATGGGTGCGACGTAGTAGTCCTTGGCGTGCAGGGCCATCATCATCGCAAGGAAAATGAGATATGTGAAGGCGACGAAGCGCCAAGCGCGTGTTGAGCGGCCGAGAGCGAGCCAGACCAGGCCGCCGATCCATAGCGGCGCGGTGGAGATAAGGAGGATTTTCATCTGCTGAATGAGAAAGGTGAGCGGGGGCAGCTTGATGTTTTTGTCGGAATGGGCAACGCCGGAGAGGAAGACCCAGGTGGGGTATTGGTGAGCCCACTGCCAGAGCAGGTTGGGCATGGCGATGAACAGAAGCACGGCAACGCCGGCGGCGCACCAGCCGGACCTGAGAATGCGGCGTTGAGGGCTGAGGAGCAGGCCGGTGATGAGCGCGATGAGAAAGAAGACAGTGGCGTGTTTGTTTTCGATTCCCAGGCCGGCGAGGAGTCCGAAGATAAGCCAGGCGCGGGGGCTCGCGCTTCCTTCAGCGATGCGCAGGACTACGAGGAGCGATCCCATCCAGAAACAGGGCTCAAATGAATTCATGGAGAGGTAGCTGTCAGTGCCGAGGAAGACGGGAGCTGCGAGAATGGCGGTCATGGCCAGGATCTGAGCGGAACGCCGCCCGCCAAGCTGCCAGGTGAGAATACCGGTGAGGCCAACCATGATGCCGCCGGCCAGAAAACTGAAGGTTCGTATGCCGGTGAGTGAAACACCGAAGATGGCTTCGGCGATGCGGGCCTGGAGGGCTACGAGGGGAGGCTGATCGACATATCCCCATGCGAGATGGCGGCCGCAATCGAGGAAGTAGAGCTCATCGCGAAAGAAGCCGTAGCCGAGATGGACGCCCCAGATGGAGCAGGCGAAATGGATAAGGACGGTGAGAGCGGCAAAGAGCGCAGCAAGAAGCAGGGCAGTGCGTAGCGGCGTTCGCTCCGGAATGGGTGAACCCGATCCCGGCACGGAGCGCTTCCCCGACAACTGACTGTGCAGGTAGTCGCGGGGGCTCACATACTCTGGTGCGAGGATGGTTTCAGGCATGTCTTATATTAACGGACTGCCTGGAAAGATGAACCTTTTCATGAAATGTGAGATCGCGAGGCCGCTAAAGCATCGCCGGCCCGTTTGAGAGCGAACCGGCGGTCTCGGAGAACTCTGGGGTTACTTCTTGCTCGTCCTGTCGCGCGCTTCTTTTATAAAATCATGGGAGAGCCGGACGTAGTTGAGCTGCGAAGCGAGAAGCTGGCGAATGGGAAGAGGGAGTTCCTCGGCCAGCGCATCGGTGTATGCCTTGAGGGTTGCGTCTTCAGCCTGCTCTGCGGTTTCGAGCAGAGAATGATCGCCTGCTCCCAGCTTCGCCTTGAGGGTTCCCCAGGCTTTGCGGAAAGTACCGCTGGCCGTGGCGCCTTCTTCGATGTCGTGAACGCCTTCCTGGTGGAGCACCGTTTCGAGTTCGCCGCGGAATTCCGAGCGCTTCAGCGACTGTTCAAGGAAATAAAGTTTGAGGGCGGGGTCTTTGAGTTCTTCGCCGATTTTCTGAAATCCGTCTTGCCCGTCAATCAGACTATCAATGACTGAGCGCAGCGTTGCTTCGACTTCCTGGAGGGTTCTGGATGGATTCGACATGATTGTTTCTCCGTGTATGTCAGTGAATGGGAGTGAGTGATGTGCGGGCGGAGTCCGGCGACTGCGTTGCTATTCTCCTTGGTCGCCGGCAGGGTAGGGGAAACAAGCGAAAACCCGACGCCCCTGCTCCGCGGGAAGCGAGTGGCCGGTGTGTCGGGCCATTGCGCTTCATGTGTATAGAGGCGGGATTGGGGGGAGCGGTTGCTTGGGGCATGGCCGATGGACTGGCACTCGACTGTTGCAAGGTGGCCGGCTAACGGGTCAGCGAGTCAGTGGGTTAGCAAGTCGGCGGGCCCGTTGGCGGGCCCCTGTTCAAGTCGGAATTATGGTTGGATGCGGTAGCGCTGGTGGCAGAGCCTGTACATAGCTCCAGATGACACGCGCAAAATGAAGCGCGGGAACCAATACAGTGTTGGCGGTGTCTAATCTGACATGCATTGCAAATGAGCCGGGCCTCTGCATTTTGTGAGCTGTGAGGAATTGCCTGGCTCTAAGTCCCCATCATTGGTTCGCACAAGCATGCAGAACGACGCAGGCGGCGCGAGGAGGCATGGATGTTCAGAGGTCTGTCGGGACCGGCGGGACTTGCCGGTTTCATGATTGCATTGTGCCTGGCGCAATGTTCCCTGCGCGGCCAGACGGCGCCAATTGTGCCGGCTCCGCCGCAGGCGCCGCCCTCTTCGCAAGGGACGGGGGCGGCGAGCGCGCCTGATGGACCGCCGCCGGGAGTGATCTACAAAGAGGCGATGCATCCGCTGGATGTGGTGCGGAGTTCAATGGACAACTGGTCTGACGCCGAGCTTGGCGCGCTGGTTGTGGGCATGCACATGGCCAAGGAAGCCTGCGACCAGGCGAAGCCCGAAAGCTACACAGGGGACGACCTCTACGATCTGGCACGGCTGTGCTCCTTTGGCCAGGATTGGAATGCCGCGAATGCCGCTGCTCTGCAATATGTGGCCAGGGGAGAAAAGCCGCACCTGGCCCAGGCTTATATGGTGAGCATGAGCGCGCTGGTGCACGCCAATGCGATCGATATGGCCGACCAGACGGCGCGGGAGATGCTTGATCGGCTGCCGTACGACGCCGTGGTGGCGGATGCCTATCTGAGCATGAAGGATTACCTGATTCAGGTAGGCGATCCCAAGGCATTGAGTCTTGCGGCAGAAGAACATACGGCGATTGTGCAGGCGCTGGGGCAAAACGTTCTGTTGAAGGATGCGTATGGAGATCGCTCGATTGGAGTGGGCGCGCTGTATGAATCGGCGATGGAACTGGCGTTTCTCGAGCGCTATGCCGGAGACGATCGCGTCGCCGCCGCTATGTTTGCCGATGTGGACGGCGCGCTCAAGGATCCGGCACGATTGCCGGCGGAAGACCAGCAAAGGATCAACAGCGTCAGAACGCAATATGGGCTGCTGGGTAAGCGGCTTCCGGAGATCAAGGTGCTGCGGGCACTGAGGGCGCCGGCTGCCAAGGCGCAGATTAATCCGGATTGGGGTTTCGCGACTGTGCTGGTGCTGTTTCCGGATTGGTGCGTGCAGTGCAGGAAGATGATGACAACCATGACTTCATTTGCCGCGGTGAACGGCGATACGCCCATTCACGCCTACGGGCTTGTGTTTATGGAGGATGGTGAGGAATCGTTGCCGGAGAAGGAAGTGAAGGAGCTGCGGGGAACACTTACGCTGGAGGTTCCGGCGGGGACGGCTCGGAGCTTTGGCGCAATCGACTACCCGCTGGGGGTTGTGGTCGACAAGGCGGGGCTGATTCGTTATATCGGCGTGCTTCCGGGTGGGGCATTCGACGGCGGTGGATTCATTGAGAAACTGATTACACGGATGGCGGCGAAGATCGATGGGCCGCCGAAGACGCAGTGAGATGGTCCGCGATCAGTAGGTGCTTTGGGCGTTCTGTGGCGCTTTGACGACCTGCGGCTACTTCTGCGCTGGCTTCTGGGCCGATTTCTCGTCGAGGTTCCTGGTCGACTCGGCACGCTCCTTCGCCCGCTCATTCTCCTCGAGGTGGATTGCTTGAATGAAGGTGTGCATCACGTCATCGAGCGTGCGGCCGGGCGCCAGAGTGCAGCTTTTGAAAACATCGGTGTCGGGGTTGGATTCGAGTTCGGGCGCGGTGCAGGTCAGAAGCAAACCCTTCACGTCGTTCACCTCAAAAGTCTGGCCACTGGGGCGAGAGGTGTCGGGGGTTGGAGCCGCGGGAGCAGCCTTCAAGAGCTGAGACTGTGCCTTGGGATCTGAGGATTTCTTCTCGCCGACTACGGTCTTAGGCGGGGTAGAGGCAGTGGCCTGAGCAGCGGCCAAGGCGATGAAAACAATGAGCGGCAGAAGGGAGCCATGTTTATTCATAATCACCTTTCCATTTTCTCGAGTCAGCATTTCTCCGGTAATTGCCTATCGGCTAAACGGTGAATTGGTTTAGCTGGAGTGATTCAGGTCAGTCAGGGCCGGGATAGGAAGCCAGGACGGAATACAACTGTCCCTTAAACGAGAGGAGTTATTTCTCGTTGCTTAGCTTGAGGTCCCTAACAGCAAAGTGCATGAATCGTAAACTCAAAATGCACGGGGAGTGCTATGGGCGTCAATCGGACAAGTTCACAAGGGAGGATTGCTGAATAGTACCATAACGATCAATTTTGATCACTTTCCAGACTGGGACTGGGCGCACGAGGTGTGGGCTGGCACTGAGATCGGATGTGGAGGACTGGGTGATTCGGAACAGCGATCAAGCGGCGCGCGGTGTGAGTTTGATGCCGAGAGCTTTTATGTCTCCGATGAAGGTGGAGAGCCTTGATTCGCCGGTGGGGGACAGGGCTTTGTAGTGGGCCTCGCGCGTGACGCCGGCCTGGATTGCAAGCTGCGTCATGCCGATGGCGCGGGCGATATCGCCGAGTGCGGTTGCAATGAGTGTCGGATCGCCGTCTTCGAATGCCGCTTCAAGATACGCAGCAATGGACTCCGGGCTATTGAGATACTCGGATGGGTTCCATTGGGTGGTTTTAAGAGCCATTTTGAACCTCGTTTGCTACACGGATGCTGCGGCAAGTTTCCTGCCTGCGCGCGGCTGGATGGGCCTGATAACGGTTCTTGGCTGCTTACGGGACTCAGTCGAGAGAGTGACCTGGATGTTGAGGCGGTCAGAATAGTAGACCAGCTTTTCGATGCTCACCTTGGCGATCTTTCCTTGAAGCAGGTTGCTGACCGAGGGTTGGTACTCGTCAAGGATGTCAACGAGCTGGCGCTGGCTAAAGCCACGCTTGTCGATCTCGCGCAGGATGGCGTCCAGCAAGTCAGCTTTGATTTTGAGAGCAGATGCTTCGGCGCGTGTGAAGCCGAGGTCGTCGAGTACGTCGCCCTTGGTGATGTGGGTTGGCCTGGTGCTCATTTGCTCTGCGCGTCCATCTTATACGAAATAGTATATAACCCCGCGATTTGGGGCCGCTGTCTTCGCAAGGGAAACGCGAATGGTGAGCGGGCAGGCTGGCTTCGATTCTCACGTTCAATTTGGTTCACAGGTTCGCGTTCGTGAACTGTATAGGAATTAAAATAAATTTTTAATTGCTGTATTAAGCTATTTATTGTCATAAATATATAGCGACATTATTTGTTGATCTCCAAACACTGTTTCTAGAATAATGATTAAGACTTTGAGAAGATCGACTCAATCCAAAGGAGTTATGCACACTTTCTGAGGTGATTCATGGAAGGAATGCGCAATATCGTCCAAACAATCGGCACGATGCCCCTCCCGGCCCTCGCAGCGCTGGTGGTCTTAGCAGGGTTCGCGTTGGCCGCTTACGCAATCCACGCTGTGGTGTCCACAAGCGGCAAAGGGGGGCGGAAATGTCGCTGAAGAAGTGGGTGCGTCTGCCGTCTGACTGGATCAACTACCGCCATGGTTTGAAGAGACTTCAATGGAAAGCTGACGGAGCCGGCTCTGATGCCATGGCCGCCTTAATGGCGCTAACTGCAATCACTCATCATGCGAATGACCAGAGTGGGATTGCTTGGCGCACATACGATGATCTGTGTTTTGCGACGGGCCTTAGCCGCGCAAAACTTTCGAACGGCTTAGATGTGCTGGAGAAACTTCAAGTCATCGAGCGGATGCCGGAAGGGCGTAGTACTTACAAGCTGTCTGGCTTCAATCCAAATGAGAGATGGGCAAAATTACCTGCGCAAGGCATGTACACCTCAGACAGAATTGCCGCTTTTAAAGAACTTCGACTACGAAAAGAGAGCGAGTTGAACGCGCTAAAACTCTATTTTTTGTTTGTGGCAAGGCGAAGCCGGGAAACGAACATGGCACAAATCAGCTATAGCAGAATCGAAGAATATACGGGCGTTGAACGTGCAAAGATCAAATCAGCTACGAGCCTTCTCGCTGCACTCTCACTGATTTATGTTGAACACCTTCCAACTATCAACTATGCAAGTGGAATTGCCAATGCCTATCGGATTGTCGGCATAGACACCTATAAGCACATGGGAACGCAGGGGCGAGCGATGACGGCCTATGATTTTGATAACCCTGAAAAAGCTGAAGTTGAAGTACCCTTCTGATTCCTTCAGCCCAGCGCTCGCGTGCTAATTTTTGTTGCCCTGTTCTTCATCTCGCATGCTGTTGCTGATGAAAATGCCGCCAGATGGTTTCGGCGGTTTTGCGGGGGACTACGGCGGCTAATGATTCGGCGGTGGCTTGCTGAATGTCTCTGAGGCTGCCGAAGTGACTTAGCAGGCGCTGCCGTGTTTGCGGGCCTACACCGGGGATGTTTAGTAACTCGCTATCTCTGTCCCGCATAGCTCGGCGCTGGCGGTGATAGCCTACGGCGAAGCGGTGACTCTCGTCGCGGATGAGTTGGATTAGATGAAGGACCGGAGAGCGGCGGTCGAGGACGATGGGCTCGTCTTCATTGCCGTAGAGGTAGATGACTTCTTCTCGTTTTGCGATCGACGCGAGGGGCTGGCTGGTGAGGCCGAGGGATTCGAGGGCTTCGGCGGCGGCGTGAAGCTGGCCGAGGCCGCCGTCGATGAGGATTAGGCTGGGGAGGGTTTTGGGTTCCTTGGAGGGTTTTCCCTCAGGGGCTAAAGCCCAATTTTTATTTGAGGCGTCATCGGCACGACTGAAGTCGTGCCCTGATACAGTGCTTTTGAATTCGAGCCCTGATACAGTGCCTTTGAGGTCATGCCCTGATACAGTGCTTTGGCTTTGGTCCGGCTGCACGGCTTCAAGCAGGCGTTTGTAGCGGCGGTGGACTACTTCGCGCATGGAGGCGAAATCGTCGACGCCAAGGACGGTCATCACCTTGAATTTGCGATAGAGCTGCTTGTTCATCTTGCCGTCTTCCCAGACAACTAGCGAAGCCACGGTTTCAGCGCCCTGGATGTGGGAGATGTCAAAACACTCAATGCGGCGGGGCAGTTCGGGGAGCATGAGGGTGTCGGCGAGCGCTTCCTGAATGGCTTTGCGACTGGGCTCGAGGACTCGGAAGCGCTGAACGTAGGACTGCTTGGCGTTCTGGCCGGCCAGGTCGACGAGAGAACGCTTCTCTCCGCGCTGCGGGACGGCGATTTCAATGCGATGGCCGGTACGTTCGCTGAGGAGGTCGATCAGCGATTGGCGGTCGTCAAATTCGACGGGGACGAGGATGGTGCGGGGGACGTAGTGTTGGTCGATGTAGAGCTGCTTCAAGAGGGCGGAGAAGACGGGGCCGGCGTGGAAGGGTTGATCGGGCGCGGCCCTCTCGGCGGGATTGCAGGAAGCAGGTCCTTCGACTCGCTCCGCTCGCTCAGGATGACAATTTGCTGCAGTCAAGTCTTCCGTGGCTAAAGCCCCCGTTGATTCTGTTGCCTCATTGCGGGGGTTAAAACCGCCGCCTCCCTCCGTGTCGTGACTCACTGCAGCGTCTTCGATCACGGGAGATTCCAGCAGGTCGGGGAGGTCGTCCCAGAAGAATTCGCGGCGGTCTACGATTTTGCCGGCGCGCACATGAAAGAGGTTGACGGCGAGGGAGCCGGCTTCAAAGTGGTAGCCGAAGACGTCGGCGTCGTCATTCTGCTCGGCGGTGGCGATGCGCTGCTTTTCCTGAAGCTGGTGGACGGTGGAGAGCTGGTCGCGCAGACGGGCGGCGGCTTCAAACTGCTGGGCCTCGGCGGCGGCTGTCATGCGGGTGGTAATGGTGCGATCCAACTCGGCTGAGCGGCCTTCGAGAAAGAGCTGCGCATCGCGGACGGCTTCCTTGTAAAGCTCGGGGGTGGTGAATCCTTCAACGCAGGGGCCGAGGCAGCGGTGAATGTAGTACTGCAGGCAGGCGCGGGGGTGGTAGCGCGAGAGATCCACTTTGCAACTGGGGATGAGGAAGCTGCGATGGATGAGTTCGACGATGCGATAGGCGAGGTTGCCGGGAAAATAAGGGCCGTAGTAGGCCGAGCCATCCTTGCGCAGGCGGCGGGTGACGAAGACCTTGGGAAAACGATCAGACAAGGTGAGTTTGACGTAGGGGTAAGTCTTGTCGTCGCGCAGCAGGATGTTGAATCGGGGCTTGCGCTGTTTGATGAGGTTGTTTTCGAGGGCCAGGGCCTCGTGCTCGTTGGCTACGAGGATGTAGTCGAGGTCGACCGCCTCGCGCATGAGGGAGCCGGTTTTGGCGTTGGCCTGGGATGCTTCAAGGAGATAGGAACGGACGCGCGAACGAAGGTTCTTGGCCTTGCCGACGTAGATGACCTCGCCCTCAGCGTTTTTGTAGAGATAGACGCCGGGCTGGGTGGGGAGCTGGCGGATTTTGTCGTAAAGGTCCATGGGAAAGAGGCCAGTCATTAGGATAGCGGGTGGCGGAGCAGCGAGTCAGCAGGTCAGCGGGTCAGCGAGTCAGCGGGCCAGCGGGTCAGCAGGTCAGCGAGTCAGGGAATCCTTACCGGATTGGGTAAAAAGTACACGAAGGCGAGACGCGGGGCGGGGAATAGATTCTTATACAAGGTTTGTTTTTTCAGTAAGTTACGTCCGATCCACGGTTTGGTCCTCAGGGTGCAGTTTGAAGGAGACGGGAAGCGCCGGTTTGTCGACCGGCATCTGATTTGTCGTGCCCAACTCAGGGCAACCGCAAACAAGGAGCAGACAATGAGCATTTATCGGGTTGGTGCAGTGGCCATGGCAGCGAGTTTGGCGGTGGCGGGAATAACAGGGTGCGCAACCAAGAATTATGTGCGCACGCAGACAGCTCCGTTGGTGGAACATACCGACCAACTGGACGCCAAGACGGCGGCGAACAACCAGCAGATTCACGATGTGGATAGCCGTGCGCAGGCAGGGATTACATCTGCGCAGGGCGCGGCTGATACGGCGACAACGAATGCGCAGAATGCCAGCAAATCGGCGGGCGACGTGGAGAACGCGGCCAACGACGCGGTGCATCGCGCGGATTCGCTGGACAGCGTTGTGAAGGGGCTGGACAACTACAAGCAGGCCGCCGATGTGTCGGTGACCTTTGGGTTCGACAAGGCGGTTCTGACGAAGGACGACAAGGACCAGCTGGACGGATTTGCCGCGCAGTTGACATCGGCGAATGGTTACATCCTGGAAGTGACGGGTGGGACAGATTCAACCGGGCCGGCCCAGTACAACTATGACCTGAGCCAGCGGCGTGCGGATGCGGTGGTCCAGTACCTGGCATCGAAGTACGCGGTTCCGGCGCACCGGTTCTACCTGATCGGCATTGGGAAGGACAAGGAAGTTGCGCCGAATACGACCGCGGAAGGGCGGAAGCAGAACCGGCGAGTGGAAATTCAGCTGCTGACGAACTCGACATCTTCGATGGCTTCAACACCGTCAGCACCCGGCGAGCAATAAGTCCGGCAACGCGACTTAGTCCGCAATTGTTAATGGCGAGTTAGTCGCCAGGGAATGGCGCAGGTCTGTCAAACAGCCTGCGCCACTCTTAAAACTACTTAGTACAACCTTTTTGAACATACCTGCTTCTTATCGATTGTCGCTCGAATGGGCGGTTGGGTTCAACACCGGAGCCGCCGACAAATGGCTGACAGATGCTCCTGGTTTTCGCGATTGACGCGTACTGCCAAGTAAGCATGAAGAATCGCGTAGCAATGAATTTCCCAAGTTATAGAAAGTCATAGAAGTTCACACAAATGCATTTTTAGAGTGAGGGAACCGTTCGGTCGCAGAGTTGCGATCAATCTGGTATCGTTGCGCCCGCAAGTGCGACTCAGGTCCGTAATGGTTTCAGGGCGCTGTCCTCATTGTTTCAATTCTCGCGGTGCGTTCCGCGAGCAAAACGCCGGCAAGGAGGAATGTGATGATTAGCATCAGAGACAACAAACCGCTTGGCCTTGGCGCCTGGCTTTCGATTGTGGGGCTTGACCGTCGAACTGTTCAACTGGAGCCAGAAGAGTCATTTTTTGGCCAGGGAGATCCTGCGGACTGCGTTTATTGCCTGCAGACGGGCCGCGCAAAGATCAGTGTGGTTTCGGAAAGAGGGAAGCAGGCTACGGTAACAATTCTCTCTCCTGGAGATTTCTTCGGTGAGGAGGCCTTGGCGACTGCGCCCGGCGTTCGCGTGGCAACAGCCACGGCGCTGAATGCCTGCACGGGATTCAAGATCAAGCGGGGCGAGATGGTTCGCGCGCTGCATCAGAAGCATGAATTCTGCGACGAGTTCATGTCGTACCTGCTGGCGCGTTCCATGCGCACGCAGGCGGATCTTGTGGATCAGATCTTCAACTCCAGCGAAAAGCGGCTGGCGCGGACGCTGTTGCTGATGGCGGAATTTGGCAAGGCGGATGAGCCGAAGACCATTATTCCTCCCATTACGCAGGAGACCCTGGCAGAGATGATCGGCACAACCCGGTCGCGGGTGAGCTTCTTTATGAATCGCTTCCGCGATCTTGGGCTGATCAGTTACAACGGCCGCATTCATGTGCATAAGTCGCGGATGAAGGCTGCATTGACTGATCAATGGCCGCTCTATAACTCCGAGACACTGCAGCAGGTGGCTTGAGTGGCGATACGCAGAGCATAACTGAGCTTGCCGCGCAGAGTTAGCACGCAATCAATGTGCAGAGCCGAGTTGCTTCAGATGCTCGGCTCTTACATCGTTGGCGGTGAAGAGGCGCAGGAAGGGCGCGCCGGAACACCCCAGCGACGAAGGCCTGTCGCCGGGGACCCCGTTAGCTGCGGCACTTTCTACTGCGGGGCGGCCATTTGCTTCTTCGCGCTCGACGATGCAAACTACGGCGGCGACGGTCATTCCAGCTTCGCGGGCGGCTTCGATGGCGTTTATGGTGGATGCGCCGGTGGTGCAGACATCGTCGACGATGACCACTCGAGCACCTTCCTTCAAAAACCCTTCAATTCTGCGTCCGGTGCCGTGGGCCTTTTCGGCTTTGCGTACGAGGAAACCGTGAAGGAGTGGAGCGCCGGGGTTGCTGAGAGCGCGCCAGGCGCTGGCGGTGGCCACATTGGAGACGATGGGATCGGCACCCATGGTCAGGCCGCCTACGGCTTCCGCGTCGATCCCATTTGCAATTAACAGATCGAGAATTGCTTCACCGGTGAGGCGGCCACCCTCGGCGTGGAGGGTGGTGGTGCGGCAGTCGATGTAGTAGTCGCTTGTGCCGCCGGAGGAGAGCTTGAACTGACCGAGGCGGAAGCTCAAGCGCGCGAGCAGCGAGAGAAGTTGCTGGGCGTGGGTCGGGGTGGTCATCGGTGTTTATTGTAGCGGGTCAGTAAGGCGGCGAGTCAGCGAGCCAGGCATTTGGTAAATTGCAACTGATTTTGGATAAAGATTTGCTCATCGCAGAATCTTTCTTGATCCGTTTGGCGGTTTCCGTAGTCTTATTTAACATGATTTGTTCTTTCTTTTTCTCCATCTTCCCTTTGATTCGGCGGAAAGCAGCTTTATTGGCGTGGTTATCTGGTAGCCGCCGTATCCGAATTGCCGCCTTTTCAATTGGCATTCTTGTTCTGTGTGGGCCTCTCGGTGCGCAGCAGGCCGCGGCCGTTGATCCTGGTCCATCCGCTTCAGAATCGGTGCAGAGCAGCGTTCCATCTGCGCCCGCTCCGCAGGCGCCTGGAGACGATCAGCCGGCACCGCAGACCAAGCGCATCCTGGGCATCATTCCCAACTTTCGCGCCATCAGTACCGACGTAAAGCTCCCGCCCCAATCGGTGAAGGACAAGTTTCTGGGAGCGACGGAGGATTCATTCGACTACTCATCTGTCTTCCTCCCGGCATTTATCGCGGTCTACTCGATGGGGACGGATGCGACGCCCGAGTTTCATCAGGGTGCTGCGGGGTATGCGCGTTACTTTTGGCACGCGGCCGTGGACCAGACCAGTGAGAACTACATGGTGGAATTTGTGGGGCCTGTGATTACGCGCGAAGATACGCGGTATTACACGCTGGGTAGAGGCGGGTTCTTGAAGCGCGCCGGCTATGCGTTGAGCCGTGCTGTGATCACACGATCGGACGCAGGGAAAGAGACTTTCAACATCAGTGAGGTGGTGGGCGCAGGCGCTTCCGCGGGATTATCGAGCCTCTACTACCCAACCCGGGAGCGCAGCTTCGCGAATACTGGCAAAGAATGGGGATTGGACATCGGAATCGACTCGGCCTCGTTTGTGGTGAGGGAGTTCTGGCCGGACATCAATCATTGGCTGTTCCACGGGGCGAAGCCTACGGCGGGCGCACAGCAGTAGGCCACCATGGCCAGCGCTTTACATCTTGTCGAGATGCTGAAAGCCGCTGGTGCCCAGGAGCATCAGGGAAAACAGCAGAAGGTTGTAGGAGGCGTGGACCAGCACGCTGGCAGCGAGCGACCGTGTGGCGAGGCGCACCAAGCAAAGCACCAGGCTGACGCCGACGAGCAGGAGAAATGGGCCAAGTGAGTAGCCGGTCTGTTCCGCGTGCATCCACGCAAATGGAACGCTGGTGAGGATGGAGCCGATGACCATGGCGACGGTGGACCACTCAGGATGGCCGTTGGCGTCGAGTGGCGGCGGGGGGGGGTGCAAACTGCGCTCGATGGACCAGTCCCAGGCGGTGCAGAGAGCGGGCAGCAGGAAACCGCGGAAGCCAATCTCCTCAAAGAAGGGTGCAGCGGTGACACCGAAGGCGAAGAGGAGCCACGCCGCTCCGGGGGTGCGGAAGATTTTGTCGATGGGTGCGTTGTCAGGTCCGGGCATGAGCCAGCCGTTAACGAGCGCGAGCACGAAGCAGATAAAGGCCGCTAAGAAGAGCCAGCGGCGCAGTCCCAGGGCGATAGCTGCGTTCCATTGCAGGCCGGCAAAAAATCCTTTGTGCCAGAGAAGAGGAAAGACAAGCAGGCTGGCCAGGAATGTGAGTAGGTAAAGGGCCACTTCTCCGCCTAGCGTGTAGTGGATTTCAGAGGTCGCCTGGGCCATGTCGGTCACGCCGAAGAGATGGAAATGGACGGCGCTGAACATGAGAAGGATGGAGGCTGCGGAGGACAGAAAAATGAAGACGCAGAGGATACCGATGTCGCCGATATTGGGAATGCGGGTGGGCGGGATGATGGGGGGCTCGGACCAGGATTGGAAGAGCGGCGGTTGAGTCGGATCGAAGTTCGCAGCGTCGGGTTCAGTCTCTCCAGCCCATTCAACCGAAGGGCGCGAAAGGTACGGGGCACCTGGCTCATTTTGTGGCGGGGTGTCCAAATCGCCCTGCTCGCGCAGGGTTATAGGCTCGCTCGCAGGGTGTGTCGCTTCGAGCGTGGTTGGTTCCTCAGTTGCGGAGTCCTTGTTGATTTCCAGCGGATACTGATGCGGCGGTGTGCTCATGCAACGCCCGTTTTCTTCCTGCGCGGGCCGGATTTTTGATCAGCCGCTTTAGGCTCCGCAGGACGTTTGGCTGTGGCGCGCGTGGTGGCCAGGTCGTCTTCGGCTGGAGTGTTGCGACGGGTTCGTTTGGGCTTTGGAGTGGAGAGGGTGGCTGGAGACGCAGGTCCTTCGACTCGCTGCGCTCGCTCAGGATGACAGTCATTTTTGGATGGCCCGCCTGGATGACAGTCATTTTGAGCCTCATCCTCGGCGTCGATGGGGGCTAGCTTGCCGTTGACCGTGGTGTAGTAGCGGGTGAGGAATTGGCCGGTATAGGAGCCAGGAGTGGCCGCAACTCTTGCCGGACGCCCTTCCGCGACCACGCGACCGCCTTCTTCTCCGCCTTCTGGGCCGAGGTCGATGATCCAGTCGGCGTTGCGGATGACGTCAAGGTTATGCTCGATGATGATGACCGAGTTGCCGAGGTCGGCGAGGCGATGGAGGACTTCGAGGAGCTTGCGCACGTCGTCGAAGTGCAGGCCTGTTGTTGGTTCATCGAGCAGGTAGAGAGTGCGGCCGGTCTGGCGCTTGGAAAGCTCGCGGGCCAGCTTCATGCGCTGCGCTTCACCGCCAGAGAGCGTGGTGGCGCTTTGGCCGAGGTGGACGTAGCCGAGGCCGACATCGACGAGCGTTTGCAACTTCTGGCGAACGTTGGGCACATCTTCGAGGACGGTCAGCGCATCTTCAATGGTGAGGTCTAGAACGTCGGCGATGGAGTGGCCTTTGAATTTTACGGCCAGCGTTTCCTGATTGTAGCGGCGGCCGTTGCAGACCTCACACTGCACGTAAACGTCGGGCATGAAGTTCATTTCGATGCGCCGCTGGCCGTCGCCCTGGCAGGTTTCGCAGCGGCCTCCGGTCACGTTGAAGCTGAAGCGGCCGGCCTTGTAGCCGCGTTCGCGCGACTCGGGTAACATGGCGAAGAGATCGCGGATGGGCGAGAAGACCTGAGTGTAGGTGGCAGGGTTGGAGCGCGGGGTACGACCGATAGGGGACTGGTCGATACGCACGACCTTGTCAAGCTGCTCGGCGCCGGTGAGGGATTCGTGGACGCCGGGCTCTTCGCGCGAGCCGTAGATGCTTTGCGCCAGCGAGCGGTACAAGATGTCGTTGATGAGCGTGCTTTTGCCGCTGCCGCTGACACCGGTGACAACGGTCATGACGCCGAGTGGAATCTTGATGGAAATGTCCTGAAGGTTATGCTCTCGCGCACCTGAAACCGTGAGCCATTTGCCGGTGAGTGGCCGCGGCTTGGCGCGCTGCAGCATGGAGGCCGCGCCTGACAGGTAGCGACCGGTGAGCGATTCGGGGCAGGCCATGATTTCAGCGGGCGTGCCTTGTGCGACGACGTTGCCACCGAGGCGGCCTGCGCCGGGGCCGAGGTCGAGAACGTAGTCGGCATGGCGGATGGTGTCTTCATCGTGCTCGACGACCAGAACAGTGTTGCCGAGGTCGCGGAGCTTGATGAGCGCTTCGATGAGGCGGTTATTGTCGCGCTGATGGAGTCCGATGGAAGGTTCGTCGAGAACATAGAGAACGCCGCGCAGCTTGGAGCCGATCTGCGTGGCGAGGCGGATGCGCTGGCCTTCACCGCCGGAGAGCGTAGCTGCATTGCGGTCGAGCGCGAGATACGTTAGGCCGACGGCACAGAGGAATTCAAGTCGCTCAACGATTTCGCGGCGGATGCGTTCGGCGACCAGCGCCTCGCGTGCCGTGAAATTGAGATTGATGGCTGCCGAGAGCGCGCGATTAAGGGAGAGCGCGGTGAAGTCGGCGATGGAGAGGCCGCCGATTTTCACGGCGAGAGATTCGGGTCGCAGGCGCCTACCACGGCAGACGGGGCACGGGGTCGCGGACATGTAACTCATCATGTACTCGCGATAGCCGTCGCTGCGGGCTTCGTCGACTGAGTCGCGCAGGAAGCTCAGGATTCCGTGAAAGCCGGTTCTAGGGGCTTCGCCTTTGGGCGGTCCGTAGACCAGGATGTGCTGATGCTTGACGGGCAGGTCCTCAAAGGGAAGTTTAAGGTCGATGCCGTAGCGATCGGCGGCGAGGTGGATGAGCTTGAGGAGATATTGCGAAGCGGAGCCGGGACCGAGTCCGCCATCGAGCAGGGGCTTTGACCAGTCGGTGATGACTTTGGCGGGATCGAAGTCGTAGAGCGAGCCAAGGCCGTGGCATTCTGGGCAGGCGCCGAAGGCGGAGTTAAAGGAGAAGCTCCGAGGTTCAAGTTTGGGGACGTCGAGGCCGCAGTCGGGGCAGGCCATGGAGGAAGAGAATAGCTGTTCTTCGCCACCAGTGACAGCAACGAGGACGAGGCCGTTGGCGAGTTGGAGGGCCTTGGCGACGGCGGTTTCGAGGCGCTTTTCGACGGATGGCTTGTTGGAAGATGTTGAGGGGTGCTGGGTTCCCACCCCGGTCCCCAAATGCGAGGGACCGGGGGCACCCGGCGTTTGTTTGAGCAGGATGCGATCGATGACTGCTTCAATGGTGTGGTTTTTGCGGCGATCGAGCAGGAGCGGCTCAGAGAGATCGCGCAGTTCTCCGTCAACGCGGGCGCGGAAGCCCTGCTGGTCAAGCTGGTCGAGGAGATCCTTGAACTCGCCTTTGCGGCCGCGGACGATGGGCGCCATTACGGTGACGCGCTCTCCGTTGCCGAGTTCAAGGATGCGGGCAACAATCTGTTCGGCGGTCTGGCGGGCGATGGGACGGCCGCAGTTAGGGCAGTGCGGCGTGCCGACGGAGGCGTAGAGGAGGCGCAGGTAGTCGTAAATCTCTGTGATGGTGCCCACAGTGGAACGCGGGCTTCGGCTGGTAGTTTTCTGTTCGATTGAGATGGCCGGCGAAAGACCTTCAATGGAATCAACGTCGGGGCGCTCGATTTGATCGAGAAACTGGCGCGCGTAGGCGGAGAGCGTTTCAACGTAACGGCGCTGGCCCTCCGCGTAAATGGTGTCAAAGGCGAGCGAGCTTTTGCCGGAGCCGGAGAGCCCTGTGACCACGGTGAGCGTGTTGCGCGGAATGCGCACGCTGATGTCGCGCAAGTTGTGCTGGCGCGCGCCTCGCACCGAGATGTGAGTAATGGGCATGATGGGAAAGTTCGAGATCGGTTGGAGATCTAAACGGTGGTATGAGCCGAGTCACCGAATTGCAACACCCTAGGGGTATTCTATTGGTCAACAGAAACAAGGGTCAACGCGGCGAGATTTTCTGAGAGAATCGCAAAGAAGTTACTCGGGCGGCATCCAAGAGTAATTAGAACGGCGCTGTGTTGAAAAAACGGCGCGCTGAGGGTGAGCTACAAGGGTCAGACACCTGACGATCACTCAAATAAGGTAGGGGCGATGACAGATTTATTGAATTTGGCGATGTTGATTTGCGCGTCAGCGGGCTCGATGGCGTTCGGGATACTGATGGCATATTGGATTCTTCGTGTGGGTTTCGCGCTGATGCGTCCGCGGTCGCAAAAGCCGGTGGTCGCGAGCCAGTTGTCGGTAGTACGTGGTCAGTGAGGAAAGCAGTGGACAGTGTGCAGTGAACAGACCAGGGACTGGGGAATAGATTCTCAGATGGGCTTATCGCAGTTCAATAGATTGAAAATACTTCTGATTGGACAATAAAAACTCTCCAGAAAGCGCTGAAAAGGTGGACCTGAAGCTGCGCGCGTAATCGCTGCGTTAGGTTACTGTTCACGGCGCACTGTCCACTGGCGTAGCTACTGCCTCTGTTGGGGCTGTGTGCCGGGTTGTGCCGGCTGCGGTGGTTGCTGGCCTGGCTGGCCGGGATTCTGTGGGGTGCGCGCAGGCCCGCCTGGGAAAGCTTGACGGAATGGGGGATTTGCCGGCCGCTGGTCCTGTGGCTGGGGCTGTTCTTCGACGTCATTATCTTCGTCGACAGCGGGGGTAGGCGTTGCGTTTTTGGCCGCCAGGGCATCGACGGGGTGACGGGGACTGAGGACAATCTGCCGGGGCGCTCCCTGACCCTGGTCGCCAATCATCAGCACGTTGTAGCCCGAGCCCTCAAGCAGCTGCGAGAGCACATCGCGCGGCTGGCCGGGACCGTATGCGCCAAAGATTCGCTCATCTTTGTCGATGCCCTCAACTTTCGCGCCGGTCGCGGTGGAAACCTGGTCCAGAATCTGCTCCAGGCTGGAGTTGGAGGCATTGATGCGAAGGCCCTGGCTGTCCCAGGTCACAGTGGCGTCTTCGGGCTTCTCGTTGGCCGGCCACTTGGGGATCTCGGGAGCCGGCGGCGTGACGGGGGCTGGTGTGACCGGAGGCGGCACCGCAGCAGGATGGGTGGCGCTGGAACGCTTGTGGGGATGAGCAGGCTTTGGCGCCGGATTTTGGGTAGGTGCGGTGGGGGTGGCCGGGGATTGAGCGGAAAGCGCGGTGCAGGCAAGCAGGCCTGCTGCGCCCAGGGCCAACAAGGCAGTCCTGACAGACCTGGAGTGACCGTTGCCGTGTTCAGCCGTCATCGTCAAGATTGTACTCAAACCAACCCTCAAAATAGCGCTGCTTCCACCGAAACTCATTGTACCCCTACGATGGTGGCAAAATCGTCAGGCTGTCGGCCAGGGCCCTGTTGTAGAAAGAAGCAGAAGCGGCGGCCCAGGCCGAGAGTGACCAGCGCGACCGCATCCGGGAACCCACCGAAAACCAGACGCACCGATCAAGGCGGTCGCTCAAGACAAGTTTGCTCGGGAGCAGGACGGTTCCGCTGCCTGGTAGATCGTGGAGGCCACGCTCAGTTGTGGAACGCATGGAAGAAAGTCACCGCGCAATCATCACGCGAACTCAGCGTCCTCCATTCCGGCAACATTCATGGTCAGGCTCGCGGCGCGCTCTTCGACCGGCGGAAAGCATGAATTCGGGGTATTTCGACCCAAAGCCGACCGTCAGAAATGCTTCGGTTGCGCATTATTCTTAGAGTGGTTGTTTGGCTCAACTAAAACGTTTCATCTAATCTGATCGAAAAAATGGCCCAGCATCGCCTCACAACCAAGCGCCATAGAGGTGTCAACGAATTACCTCAATTACTGGTTATAAAATGTTTATAATATTATAGTTACATGAGATATAGCAGATCTGAATATAGCTCAGGAAGGGGGCCCTTAAGAACTTTTCCATAAATTTCAGCTTGACAATCGATTCTTCCTCGGCATTTAATGTCGTTCGGCTCCGAAGTTGGTACATTTTGGCTATCGAACTAAAACGTTTGAGTTAAAAATGAAACGTTTTAGCAAAATGCTCTGAAAAATTGCAAAAGCACCTTTTTCAGGGCACAGGAAAGCTGCGCCTTTGGGATGCTCTGAGCAGCCGATGTGATCCCTGCCACAGACAGGAGCGCAAGGATTGGCGGAATGTCGGATGCGGCAAAAATGTCCGGCACGGAACAGAACGAATTTAGAACACCACGTTCCGGCACAAATCGATGCCGGCGGTCCGCTCAAGCAAAAAACGCATGGGCGACTGAAAACGACTGGCTGAGTGGATCGGGGGATTGTGCAGCAAGTCGACTCTCTCATCTTGATTCCTGAAGCTTCGCGCAGGCAGCGACTCGGCTGCGGCAGCGGATTTTTATTTGCATTGCACCAAATGGACAAGTGTTTTCCAACCCGCCGAGGGCATTCGCATCTCTCCGCTACGCCAGGGAGCGTGTGAGGGCTTCAAGCAATATGGAAAGCGATCAATTCGAAATGAGTCAGGAGAAAGGCATCGGCCCAAGCTCAAGTTCGGTCGTACAACCAGGATTCCGACTTCGTCCCAGAAGATTCATTGCTGATGAATGGGAAACAGAAGCGGAATGAAACAAGGACAGTAACAGACTTGAAAAGGAAGGTCTCATGAGACACGCAACGCAAAGATTACTACTGTTGCCGTTGATCTTTGTCTTGGCATGCGCGGGAGCATTTGCGCAGGCCAATTCACAGCTTAGCGGCATCGTCACAGATCAGACGGGAGCGTTTGTTGGGGGAGCGAAGATCGTTCTCACCGACCCGGCCACTGGCTTGGTTCACACCACAGTCAGCGGCGACACGGGCCTTTACAACATTGCCGGCCTGAACGCAGGAAACTACAACCTGAAGATTACTGCCAAGGGATTCGAAAACTACGAGCAGAAGGGCGTGGTTATCGACATTTCGAGGTCCTTCAGAGTCGATGTCAAACTAACAGTCGGCGCGGATACACAAACCGTGACCGTTGCGGCCGACGCTCTGGCGGTTCAGAGCGATTCGAACGTGGTCAGCACGCTGATCAATGAGGAACAGATCACCGAGCTGCCTACCAATGGACGCAACGTGGTTGGCCTGGCCGCATTGGGACTGGGCGTCAGCGGCAACCTGCCGGACATGGAGAATCCATTCTCTGTGAACGCCAGCTTTGCGATTAGCTTCAACGGGTTGAATCAGGCGCACAACATCTGGATCGTTGACGGCGGAGAGGCGTATGACCGCGGTTCCGGCGGCAAAATGTCTGTCATGCCTTCTCAGGATGCACTGAGTGAGTTCCAGGTGCTGGCCAGCAACTATCCTCCGGATTACGGCATCGCCTCAGGCGGCGCCATTACGATGTCTCTGAAGAGCGGCACCCAGAAGCTCCACGGAGAGGCCTGGGAATTCGATCGCAATGATGCGCTCGACGCCCACAACTATTTCGATAACAACACCGGCCAGCACACTGCTAAATCGGAGCTGCGCTATAACATCTTCGGCGCCAACATCGGCGGTCCGGTGATCATTCCTCACGTCTACGGACATGGCCAGCAAAAAACCTTCTTCTTCTTCAACGAAGAGTGGCGCAAGATGGTCAACGGCGTTTCGACCAACCCGGTCGATGTCTTGCCGGGGGCGGATGAAGTTACCTCAGCAGCGAATTTCACTTACGTAATTCCATCAGCCTTGAATCCTATTACGGCTGTAATCGTGCCTACGGTTGCCGATCCGGTTCTTGCAGGAAAGATCGCAGGGGACGGTTTGACACCTGGTCAGCCTTTCCCGGGCGGTGTGATTCCTGGTAACCTGCTGGACCCCAACGCACTGCTCTTCAACGCGACCAAGAACCTCCCTGCCGCGACCAATCTGGCGACCGATCAGTACACGCCGTCAGGCGGCCACCTGCCTATCAATGTACGGGAAGATCTGTTCCGTATCGACCACACATTCAATGAAAAGTGGAATCTGTTTGGCCACTTCATCCATGACGCCAACGATTCAGTCCAGGCTACTCCTGAGTGGCAGGGCGACAACATTCCGACCGTCGGCTCCAACTTCAGCAACCCGTCGTACAGCTCGATCATCAAGCTCACGGGTACACTGTCACCGTCAGTGCTGCTTGAAGCGGCTTTCAACTATGATGGCAACAAGATCGCCATCATTCCAGTGGCTGCGGGCGGCGCGAACTTTGTGAAGCCTTCGGGCTGGAGCACAGGCACCTACTTCGCAGCAACGAACGATGTTGGCAATCGGCTTCCTGACATCAAATGGGCCAATGACGGTGGCGCGGACTGGGGTCCAGGAAACGATCCCTGGACGAACGGCGCCGAGGACTACGCCGAAGTATTCGGCCTGTCCGTTACCAAGGGCAAGCACCAGATGAAGTTCGGTGGTGGCTATAACCGCTATACCAAGAACCAGGTCATCGGCAAGGATTCGGAAGGCGATTACACCTTTGACTCCAAGGCCTCGCAGGTTGGCGGGCAGCTCACGGGTGATTCGTATCTGGACTTCCTGCTCGGACTTTCCGCGAGCTTCAGTCAGTCGAACGCCAATCCGATCAACCACTACGTTAACCAGACAACCTCCGCTTATGCCCAGGACAACTGGCACATCAGCACCCGGTTGAGCATTCAGTACGGCTTCCGTTACGACGCGATGCCGCATGTTTGGGAACGGAACAACCAGGTTTCAAACTTCGACCCAACCCTTTATCAGACGGGCCTTGCTCCGACGTTTAACGCCGACGGTTCGTTTGCTCCAACCAGCCAGGGTCTAGTCACCAATCACATCGGCACTTTCTATCTGAACGGTGTTGCACTTGCCGGGCAGAATGGAGTTCCGCGTGGCTTGGCGAGGCAGGATTACAAGACGTTCATGCCCCGTCTCGGTTTCTCCTATGACCTCACCGGCAATGGCAAGACAGTTATACGCGGTGGCTTTGGAACATTCTACGAGCGCATCCAGGGCAACGACATCTACGATGCCGCTGGCAGCGCGCCGTTTATCAGCACACCGGCCGCCAACGACGTGGAATTCACTGGCACCTCAACCAACTGGCAGGCTGGCGGTACGGCAGCTACGCCGACTTTCACCCAGGGATACAACTCCCTGAATACGTATTACCCAAATCCTGCGGTGGCACAGTACAGCCTGGGCGTGCAGCATGAAATCGCTCCCGCGTTGATCCTCGTTTCGCAGTATGTGGGCAACCTCGATTGGCATCAGAATACCTGGCTGCCGATCAACAACTACCCGCTCAGCACGCCGATGGCAACCCGCGAGGCGTCTGTAAACGGTGGGCTGACCACGGTGCAAAAACTGGAACTGGCAACCTATCCCGGTTTCGGACAAATTCGGTTGCAGGAAAATCCTCTGACTGGCAGCTACAACAGCTTCCAGATCGGACTTCGTCAGCAGAACAAGCACGGTCTGAGCTTCGAGTTCGATTACACCTACTCCCACCAGATCGATGACTCGCAAAGCAGCGTGGATGTGGACAACAACAACCCGTCCTTCAACCCCTGGAACCTGAAATACGACAAGGGCTCCGGTGCTCTGGATCGCCGCAATATCTTTAACGGCAACTATGAGTACAGGATTCCGATCTTCGCGCACTCGAGTGGCTTGACGCACAGTGTGCTCGGCGGTTGGGAAGTCTCCGGTACCGTCGTCTCCGAGGCCGGTATGCCGTGGTTGGGCAATACCGCACCGTCCGCTGGCGGAACGGATACTGTTGGTCTGGGCGGCGACTATCGCGTCCGTCCGAACCTGATCGGCAAGCCGCACTACACCAAGGGCAAGACCACGGTGGGTAATGTGAGTGGCTATCAATGGGTGAGCTCGGCTGGTTTCTCACAGCCGGTCGCAGCCTGGGATGGCGGCCCGAACCTGGGCTTTGGCAATGCAGGCAAGGATGCTGTTGTCGGTCCTGGCCGCACCAACTTCACAACGGCACTTTACAAATCCTTTGCCTTTGGCGAAAGGGCTCACTTCGAGCTCCGCGCCGAGAGCTTCAACACTTTCAACCACACCCAGTTCAACGCCATCAACAACGGCCTGAACTTCAGCGCAACCGGCGTTCCCGCAAACAACTTTGGATTCGTGACTGGCACGCAGGACCCGAGAGAATTCGAGTTCGGTGGCAAGTTCGTGTTCTAACTGAAACACTCGACCGGGGCGCGGCAGGTAATCCCTGCCGCGCCCGGCTTATTGTTGCGCGCTGCTACTTGAGGGCTTCCCATAAGATAGAGAGATGGAAGAGCCGGACTCGACCTGCGAATGAAGACCTGGCGGACAAAGAGAATTGTGTTGATGTTTGGAACTGCGCTGGCATGGACAATGGGCGCGTCCGTGTGCTTTTGTCAGCCCGCTCCTACGGCCGGAAGTCAGCGCCAGATTGCGCTCACATTGGAGCAGCAAGGCAAAACAGTTGAGGCCGAGGCTGCATGGCGCGCATGCCTTCATGCGCAACCGGCGAACGCGGAGCCGTACGCTCACATTGGCCTGATGGAAGCACGGCAGGAACATTACAACGAGGCGATTATCTCTTATCGCAAGGCGCTGGCGCTGAATCCGAAATTCCCTGAATTGCGTTTGAATCTTGGTTTGGCCCTCTTCAAAGATGACGAAATGAAGCCGGCCCTTGAACAATTTAAAATCCTGCTCAAGACCACGCCCCCAGCCTCTGCAGAGGCGCATCGACTCGAGATTCTTGCAGGTATGGCTCATTATGGGCTGGGTCAGTATGCTGAGGCAGTTCCCTATTTGAAGGATGCAGCTCTCTCCGATCCTCAGAATCTGCAACTGCGGCTCGCGCTTGCGCACAGCTGTTTATGGTCCAAGCAGTACCAGTGCGTTCTCGATGTTTATCACGAGATTCTGACGTTGAACGCGGAGTCAGCCGAGGCCGATATGCTGGCCGGCGAAGCGGAAGATGAACTGCTGAACCCGGTCGGCGCGATTGAGCAGTTCCGCGCCGCGGTCAAGGCTGATCCCAAGGAACCTGACGTTCACTTTGGACTCGGCTACCTGTTGTGGGGACATAAGGAGTACGCCGAGGCTATTCAGGAGTTTGAGGCCGAGCTTGCCAACAATCCAAATCAGGCGCAGGCGCTAGCCTGTCTGGCGGACACCCATATTCAAATGAACCATCCCGAGCTCGCCCAGCCGCTGCTCGAGAAGGCAATCCAAATCGATCCGGGAATTGAATTGGCTCATCTCGACCTGGGCATTCTTTATAACGATGCGGGACGCCGCGACGATGCTTTACGCCAACTAAAGATTGCCGAAAAGCTAAGTCCGAACGACGGGAATGTGCATTGGCGGCTGGGACGGTTTTATCAGGAAGCTGGAAAGAAGGAAGAGGCAAAGGCCGAGTTCGATCAGACCAAAGGCCTGCTGAAGGCTGCCAACGTTCCGCTGGTGAACAGACTCCATGATGAGACGAAGAGCAGTGAACCAGCGAAGAAGTGAAATCAGTGATCAGTGCACAGTGAGCAGTGATCAAGTTGCTGGCAAAGTTAGCGCTTGGCCGATTTGATGTATTCCGTTCGGCGGAAGCGGAGGGCTGTCCAGTCTTCATCGATGGCGATGGAACGAACGGTATCAAAGCCTGCGGCGTGGAGCACGGCCCAGCCGGTGTCGCGATTGAAATCGCATTTGTATTTCTTCGATGTGCCCTTGGGGTAGGCGAACCACACCGCCGCGTCACCCTTGGCGCGCTTGGTAATCTGCGCGGCGAGCGCGTCCACCTCGGTCTGTTTGGTGACGAAGGCGAGCGAGAAGTGGATCTCCGGCGCGGACTTGATATCGCGCAAAATGTGCGTGACGGGTAACTTGGCAAGCTCACCTTCAAAGCTTGCCGGCGCGTTCAGGACCAGCATCTCCTGCTGGCCTTTGAGCTGAAGTTTGTCGTACAGGGTAGTCATGGATTCCCATAATAGCGCGGTTGGCGGTGTGAGTTGAAGCTCCCAGGTCTCATGGGCGAAACCTGGGGCGCCCGGCATGGTTATTTCCGCGGCCTGTAAATCCTTAAGACCAATTAGTAGTTGAACCGATAGCGAAGCTCTCCATAGATTTGTCTCGGGTCGTTCCAGTGGAAGCCGCCGAAGGTCAAGCTGTTGTCCAACTGCACGCGGCGATTCGCCACATTCACCGAGTTGGCGGAGACGGTGAATTTTTCGGCGAAGGTCTTGCCGATGGCGAGATCGAAGGTGGTGTGGCTGGGCAGATAGGGACCTGGATACTGCTGCTGCGGCGTGCCGAAGAGGCCGTTGGTGAAACCCGAGCCGTAATAGACATTTGTTGACGCGTAGACCTTCCAGGGCAGTGTGCCGTTGAAGCCGAGGTTCAATGTGTTTCTCTGGTCATGGTCGACGGGCGCAAGGCCGGGCGGAATGTCGAGCGGGCAGGCCGATGTAACCGGGGCCGGGCAGATGAGGCCGCCGGTGATGGGCGAGGTTGCCTGCGCGATCTGATTGGCGTAGGCCAAGTGAAACTGGCCGTGGTTGAAGACACTGGGTGAACGCAAGGTGAGCGACCATCCTTGAATGAGCGCCGATGACCAGGTGATGGGCCAGAAGATATTCGACTCGCCGATATTGTTGTGGTCCAGCCAGTTTTCGGCGCGGGTTTCATAGTTGTTGGCATTGAGGGTCCAGTTGCGGAATGGAATGGTGAGGCCGTACTGCCATTGGATGTCGCGCTCGCCGTGGAGGGTTGCGAAGGTGAAGTTCTGTCCGTTGGCCAGGTCGAGGAGCGGGCCGGTTGCAGTGGAGAGCGGCGGTGCCTGGTAGTAGTAGCCATAGAAACCGCTGAACACCCAATTCAAGCGCGGCACTCGCAAGGCGGCGCCAAGGCGCGGGTCGCTTGCATGCTCCGATATGGCGGCGTCGAATTGCGTCTCACGCAGCCCGGCGATCAAGGTGAACCATGGAGTGAGCTTGAATTTGTCGTTGATGAATTCAGACAGCTCCCCTCCGCCGACTCCGATTGAAGAAGCGGGAACATTTGGGGTGCCGTCGGTGAAGTAGTTGTCGAAGTAGTTCGATTGGTGCTGGCCAAAGCTGTAGAGGCCGGCTTGAAGGTCGTTCTTCCAGAAGGTTTGGTTGAGGGTGATCTGGGCGCCGGCGTAGTTTGCATTCTGATAGACGGTCGAGATGACGGGAGTGTCGTTCGGTCCGCCGTTGTAATCGGCTCCGTTGTAGTGGTAGAAGGGCGAGATGGTCAGCAGCGAATTGGAGTTGAAGGTGCGAATCCAGGAGAACGTGACATATCCGTCGGGCTCGCTTTCGGCGTCGTGCAGGCCGCTTGAAGGATAGACCTGGTTTCCAAGGGAGTTCGGATCGGGGTCAATGGGAATCTGATAGTAATCCCTGCGCAGCGAGGTCACCAGGCGGTACTGGTTTTTCGCGTCGGGGTTGAAGATGAACGAAGCGAAGCCGCCGAATCCGTTGACGGCATCGTTGACCACCTGGGGAACAGGCGTCTGCAGGCCATAGGCGCTGCGATTTCCGTTTGCGCTCGCATAGTAGGCGAAGCGCGGCGTGTGGCTTCCGCAACCGATCTGGTCGTCGGTCTGGTAAAAGTTGCCGGCGGTGATGACGAGATCGCATTGCTTGTCGCGCTCGAAGCCGGTGCGCGGCACGACATTAAAGACTCCATAGGTGCGGTCTCCATAGTCCGCATCGTAGCCGCCGCTATACACCTCGAGATAATCGATATCCCTGGGAAGAATTTGCGGACCAAGGTTGGTGGCGATGTTGGTGTTGGGAATGGGGACGCCGTCGATCAGCCAGTTGACCTGGTGGCCGCCCATCATGTGGAGCATGTCGTGGGTGACATAGGAGGCGGGAACATAATCGGTGATCATCTCCATGCCGTTGGTGCGGTCCGCTC
Organism: Occallatibacter sp.; assembly: GCA_050013695.1. GTDB lineage: Bacteria > Acidobacteriota > Terriglobia > Terriglobales > Acidobacteriaceae > Telmatobacter. The sequence continues at coordinate 28,875 of JBEKET010000020.1, read as the reverse complement.
CCGGAGTCTGGTCGATGTCGGTGCGGCTGAGCATGGTGGTGGGCGTGGCGTTGTCGGTGGTCGCCTGCCCGGGGGTTTCCTCGACGGAGACGATTTCTTTCGCACCTTCAATGGCTAACTGGAGATGGAGGACCGGGGCGGTGTCCGACTGGACGATTACGGACTGGCTCATCTGCTGAAAGCCCTTCGACGAGACGGTTACCGTGTAATTTCCGATGGGCACGGAAGTGAACCTGAATTCACCGTTATTGTCGGAATCCTGCAACTGCATCCAATCGGAATTTTGCGCTTTGAGGGTGAGGCACGCTCCCTGGATGGGACGGTGTTGGGGATCATGAACTATGCCGCGAACAGAACCGAAGATTGTGGCGTAGAGGGGAAGGGAAGCAGCGAGGAACACAGCAATGGCTATGGGTATGCGGTGGCGCATAAAAGGAGGTCCTCCGAAAGCGAAATGGCTCAAGCGCAGGCATGGGCCGTGGCTCGACTGGAGCGAACGGATGCCTTGTGCTGGCGGGGAAGCGCCCAAAACAATGCGGAATGCGGAGAAATCTCCGCTGGGGCTATCAGGGTCAAAGGACCGCTCCGCGAGCGCGCGGATGGCGGCCGTTGGCGTTCAATTCCGAGACATTGTTTTCGACAGGAAGGTTAGCTTTGGGAAGTGGCGGGAGGGCCGCGGCCGGCGCGGGTGCGGAGCTGGCTGAGGCGTGCCGCGGCGCGTGCGGTGATGGGCGAGTGCGGCTGCGCGAGAAGGGCCGGCAGACTGATCGGCAAAGCGGCCAGGGCAAGGGGCGCTGGAGAGGATGCGACGGTGTAGCCGGGAAAATATGGGCAGGTAGACGGTGCGGTCAGAATTGGCTTGCCATCGGACTGCGCGAGCATGGCGGCTGGCCCAGACATGGCGCAGTGGTGGGCGCCATGGCGGCGGCAGCATGCGGGCAGGCTTGAGTCGTCGTCGGCGTGCAGGGTTGCCGCAAGCGGGCCCAGGCCGAAGAACAGAATCAGGAAAATGGAGAACGTGCGCCGCATCTCACGAACAGAATACACGAGGAACTCGTGAGCGCAACGAGGGAGCGAACAGCTGTCAGTTATCATCCATGAAGAGTTCATTGGTGATGAGGGGATGACTGTGGGCGAGGTTGAGAGTTCAGCCAGGTTGAAGCAATTGGCTGCAGACGAAGCTTTGGAGCTGGGGACTCGCAGGCCGCTGCGGGTTGCGATCTTCGGGTTTGGCACGGTGGGCAGCTCGGCGGCGCGCATCCTTGTGGAGCAGAAGCCCGAGGGGCTGGCGCTGACGCATATCTTCAACCGCGGGGTCGATCGCAAGCGTGTGGGCTGGGTTCCATCGAGCGTGGTGTGGAGCGAAGACGCCGATGCGGTGCTGGCTTCAGATGTGGACGTGGTGGTGGAACTGGCGGGCGGTCTGGAGCCGGCAGGAAGCTGGGTGCGGCGGGCGCTAGAGGCGGGCAAGAGCGTGGTCACTGCCAACAAAAAGCTGATCGCCTTTCACGGCGTAGAACTGGAGCGGCTGGCTGCGGCCAAGGGCGGTCATCTGAAGTATGGCGCGGCGGTTGCAGGCGGAATTCCGGTGATTCCAGGGCTTGAGCAGGGGTTGGCCGGCGACCGCATTGAGCGCATTGAAGGCATACTGAATGGCACCTGCAACTTCATCCTAAGCAAGATGGAGGACGGCGCGGAGTACGCGGATGTGCTGAAAGAAGCGCAGGCCAAGGGCTATGCGGAATCCGATCCGACGGAGGATGTGGGTGGGTTTGACGCCCGGGCAAAGCTGGCGATCCTGATGCGTCTGGCTCTTCGGTTGCAAGTCGATCCGGAAGGGATTGTGCCGCGGCCGATTACGACGATCTCGGCGGTCGACTTCAGTTATGCACGAGACCTGGGCTGCACTATACGGCAGATTGCGCGTGCGGATCGGGCCCGCGGGCCAGTCGCGGCGACAGTGGGACCGATGCTGGTGGATCTGCGCTCACCGTTGGCCTGGTCGCGGGGCACGGAGAATATGGTCATCGTCTCAGGGCATTACGGTGGGGATGTGGTTTTCTCTGGCCACGGCGCGGGCGGGCAGCCGACGGCAGTTGCAGTGGTGAGCGACCTACTGGCGCTGGCGCATGGATCGCGGCGGGTCGAGGTGCCGTCGGAGCCGGCGGTGATCAGCGGCGAATTCGAAGTGCCGCATTACATACGATTCCTGGTAAAGGATCGGCCGGGGATTGTTTCGGAGATTACTGGCGCGCTGGCGAGGGAGCACATCAACATCCGCGCGATTGTGCAGAAGCCAGGATACCCCGCCGATGCGCTGCCGTTTGTGGTTACCGTGGAGCCGTGCAAATCTTCAGCGCTGCAAAGAGCGCTGGCCGCGATGAAGGCAATGGATTGCCTCCTGGTGGAACCGCTGGATTTGCAGATGCTTGAATAACGGTGAAAAATGAATGAGTGAAGAAGTGAAACAGTGAACTGAAGCGCTACGGCTGGATTTCGATTTGCTGAGGAGGGGCGGCGATGATTGGTTCGATTTATCGATGCGAGATTTGCGGTGAAGAAAGCCAGAATCCAGCGAAGTGGATCGCGATCAACTGCAACAGCGCGCAGTTGACGGTTTTCAAGTGGACCAAGGAAGCGGCCGATGCGCCTGGTGCACGCCACTATTGCGGCGAAGCGCATGCGCAAGTTTACATAAGCCGCTGGCTCGAAGCCGCCTGCTCGTAAAAGCAGCTGACTCAATATCGCTATTTCTTAGCGTTTGTCCGGCGCCGGGCCGGTGGATTCGCGAACGATTAACTCCGGGGCCATGACGATCTCCGATGGGAATTGCTTTTCGCGATCAGCGATGCGCTCAAGCAGCACCTGGGCGCCGCGCTTGCCCATATCGAGCAGCGGCTGGCGAACGGTGGTCAGCGAGGGCGTGGAGTAGGCCGCAGACTGGATGTCGTCAAAGCCGACCACGGAAACTTCTCCGGGAACTGTTAGTCCTGCATCTTTGAGGGCGCGAATGGCGCCGATGGCGGCAATGTCGTTGAAGCAAAAGATGGCGGTGAAGTCGCGCGTTTTCTCAAGCAGGCCCTGCATGGGTTTGTAGCCGATTTCGGGCGCCATGGGGTGGTAGCCATCCTTCATTGACCAGCCGGCGGAGTCGATGCGGATGACGAGTGCGGGATCGATCTTGAGGTTGATTTCGTGAGCCACGAGCTGAATGGATTCCCAGCGGTACTCCGAGTCGGGGATGGCGCGCGGGCCACGCATGAAGGCGATGCGCCGATGACCCAGCGCGTAGAGGTGGCTGAGCGCCTGTTCCACCGCAAGGTGGTGGTCGAGAACAATATTGGTAACGTTTTCCAGTGCGCTGTGGGCTGAGATGGCGACCACAGGGACTGGCACTTCAATCTGCTCCGCCGGGGTATTGAGCAGCAGAAAACCGTCCACGGCCCGCTCTACCAGCATGCGTGGGTACTTCTCAATGAGGTCGCGCTTCCAGTCGTGGCAGGCGGTGAAATAGAAGTAGTGGGCCCTGGTCAGCTCCTGGACCACGCCACTCATGACGCGCGTGAAATAGCCCTCGCTGAGATCCGGGGCCAGCACGCCGACGCTCATTGACTTGCTTTGGCGCAGCGAACGGGCGAAGTAGTTGGGGCGGTAGTTGAGACGCTCAGCCGCTTCGACTACCCTTTTGCGGGTCTCGGTGGGGATGGATTTGGCGGAGGGGGAGTCGTTCAGAACCAGGGAGACCGTGGTTTGAGATAGCTCAAGGTGTTCGGCGAGCATTCGCAGATTGACGTGTCCCGGTGGCGTAGAACTCTTCCCTTTTGGCATGTAGGAGTTGTAGCACGTTTTATTGAAACGGGAAACACTGTTTCTCGCCAACTGAATCGATTTTCTAGTGAGAAGAGTGGAATAAGTCACAGGTTAGTGATGCAGAGCACTCGATCTGTGTCCCTGAGGAGGGTTTCAGCGGCCAGGAGTGAGGGGTTAGGACGGCTTATCAAGGTGCCTGAATGGTGTTCATGCCGGGGTTGAGCGGCCATGTTTTGCCGTTGAAGACGAAGCTGCCGGTCAACTTGCCGGGGAGGGTGATGGTTGCGGTCAAGCTGTCGCCATGGCGGCGATAGTCCACCTTGATTGTGCCATCGGGGTGAGGAAAAGTGGCGGTGAGCGAGGGTAGATTGCCCAGGTGTGGCGCGATGCGGACGGTTGCAAAGCCGGGACTGGTGGGCTCAATGCCGGCCACCAGCGTGAGCAGATCGTATATGGGATGTGCGGTCCAGGCGTGGGAGTCTGAGCGCGTTTCGCCGGGTGTTTCAGGCCAGGTGCTGAAGTGAAGCGGCAACAACTGGCGCCACGGGGCTAATGAGTTGAGGTATTCATCGGCCATCCCGGCGTGGTCCAGCGCACGGGCGAGGTAGAAGCGGAAGTAATACGATGCACTGAGCACGCCGTCGGGAATTGTGCCGGGGTCGATGGCTAGTAACTTCCTGAGCACCCCTTTTTGGTTCTCATTCGGGATCACGTCATAAAGGACGGCGAGGAAATTGGCTTGCTGGCTGAAAACTTTCTGATCGGGCGTGTCGGCGAGCAGGCCACGCGAGGGCGACCAGCACCTGGCGTAGACACCCTCGCGCACGTGCGCGGCGCGGGCCTGGTAGCGGCTGCCAAGCGTTTGGTCGCCGAGGGAATTCTCAAGGTCGGCTGCGTCGGTCAGTGCGCCGAGGTATTCGAGCGTCGTCACGCAGGATTCGTGGTTCGCGTCGTAGGTGGGGATTTCTCCGGTGGAGACCCAGTCGATGAAACTCCACCAGGGCACTTGGCGAAGCAGGCCGTCGGGCTGTTCGTATTTGGCGAACCAGTCGAGGATGGTGCGCGTGCCAGGAACCAGCGTACGAACAAATTCAGGATCAGGGCGATACATCCAGTTGTCGTGGAGCATGCCGATGTAGAGCAGGGAAAACGTGGGGATGGTCTGCGGCAGGTTGCTTGGATAGCGGCTGCGCGTAATTCCGTTGGGCGTGCGGGACTGATCGAAGGCGAGCAGGGCCTGGCGGGCGAGGCGGTCGTCGCCGGCGACGGCGTAGGAGATGAGGGTCTGGATGCGCGTGTCGCCGATGTATTGAAGCTGCTCGTAGTAGGGGGTGTCCATGTAGGTTTCATGGGCGTCGAGCCGCGCGGTCCGCCAACTGATCTCCCAAATTTTGGCGAGGTCGGGATCAGGATTGGCGGCCGTGGCGGCGAAGGCGGCGCGCTCTTGAAATGGATAGGCGGTGAAATTGGCGGTTAGGGAGTCGAGGGTGAGGGGCTGATCGGCGGTGGTGATGTCGAGGTCAAGATAGCGCCAGGTGCGCCACCAGAGCGGCTCAAAGGTGCGATGCGAGCCGCCGTCGGGGAGGAAGGTGTCCGTCAGGCCGAGCGCTTTACGGGTTCGTTGAACCCCGTTTTCGTCTACGTAGCCGGGCGAATCGCGGTCGCCTTTGTGCAGTTTGTCGTCGTAAAGGGCTTCGGAGTAGGTGAGGACGATGTGCGCGCCCTTGCCGCCGGAGACGGTCAGTAGCGGGTAGGCGGTCGTGAGAGTTTTGCGGTCGAGTGTGATTTCAACGTGGACTCCTGGCGGAAGGATTGCGGGCGCTGCTGGAAACTGGCTGAGTCCGGGCTGTTCTGCTCCGATGTTATCGATCACCACAACTTCACCTGCGCCGGACGGCGCGTACTCCATCGGCGGCAGCCCATCCGGCACCAGCCCCCAGGGGTTGTCGCCGGTGGTGTCGGACGAGTGGGCGTGGTTCACGTCCGAATAGATGCTGTCGCGCATGGGAGACGCGGCGGGAACCCACTTTGACGTAGGGTTGGGCGAGGGCGCATTCCGATCCCAGTCGTAGTGGGCGGCGTCGATCTGCTCGCCGGGACCGGAGGCGAAGTAGGTCTTGTAGGTGACGGTGTCCCGATTCAGAGCCGTATGTCCGGGCTCTTCTTCGACTAGCCAGCCGTCCGGGTTGCCTACTCCGGTGCTGATGGAGGCGTCGCCGGTGGCTTCCCACCCCAGCGACGAAGACCTGTCGCCGGGGGCCCCGGCTTCGCATTCGAGCAGAAAAGCTGTGCGGTCGCTCATCTGCGCAACAGGCGCGTAGACACCCCAGTTCCACACGGTTGCTGTGACTAAGTTAGTGCCGGGCTGCAAAAACGGAGCGATGTCGAATTTTTCATAGCGCCAATGGGTGAGGTCGCCGCGGGCGGGGCCGTCGCCGACGCGCTTGCCGTTGACGTAGAGGATGAAACGGTTGTCGGCGCTGACGCGGACGATGTAAGTCGCTGGCACTGCCGTAAGGGTGAGATTGCGGCGGAAGTGGAGGACCAGCGGTTCGCGCAAGGGCGCGGTGGGATGCGTGATCCATGCGGCATGCCAGTCGTGGTGGGGCGGGTCGGGCGGGATGGTGGTCTGGGCATGCGTAGTGAGGACTGCGAGTGCAAGGACAAGAACGGGGATTGCTGGACGCATCGGATCGGGCCTTCCATTGGACAGACACCAGCTTAGAACAGTCTTGAGCCTGGCGCGGACTGTGATGCACGTTGTTCAGGCATGAGCATTGATAGAGGGGGCAACCAACGCACGCCCGGTCAAGGCAAAAACAAGCAGCGTCAGGCCGCCCACCCAGCCGCCGATGCTGAAAGGGGCCGGGAAGTACATGCCGATGACGACTCCGGCGCCGATCAGAATTGAGGCGAGCAGAAGGAACATGCGCATGCCGTAGAGAAACGTGAATGGGAGATAATGCGTGCCCAGCAGGATCATCAACGCGGGATAAAACAGGCCCAGGCGAAAGTTGCACACCGGGAACAGAAGAAGCATGGAGAGCGGCAAGGTAAACGCGATCTGCATGCCAAGGAAATGCAGGGGGTTTTCGCAGCGAACGGCTATGGGACGGCCGCTTAAGTGAAGCATGAGCTGGGTGAGTGGAAAGATAAAAAACCCACAGCACACAAGCTGGAGAATGGCAGCGCGTGGCGTTCCCCACGTTCCCAGTGCGGCCGAGATAAGCCAGAGAGTGGACGAGACAAGTTGTCCGAAGAATCCGCCGGCATAAACCGTCCGGACTTCTTTTTGAGCATCCTGGACAAGCATTGCATTGCCTCCGGAATTGCTGAGTTTTTATCGTTAGGTCTGTGCTGCGCGCACGGGTGCGATCCACAGCCAAGTGTTCCGATCGCGATGAGCTAACCTTAATTGACCTACGGAACTTAGAGGCTCGGGGTTCCAGGCTTGCGAATGAGCGACCTGAAAACCACCGAAAAATCCTTTTTTTTCCGCCTGTATGCGCTTGATTTAGCAGCGTTGTAACCTCCTGTTCACATTGTCCCGGTAGCCTGATGAACGTGAGTAGCAACGCGCCACAGATACGTATATCCCAAGCTCAACTTCAGCCTGATCCGGGCTCTCCCGATGGAAAGCGACCGGGAGGCACAGATGCGCAGGGGGCTTCGGAGGTGCGCACATTTCTTTTGGGGCGCGGCAACTCGGCCCTCGCCGACCGCGGATTTCGCTGGCTGATGGTGCTTTGCGCGCTCAGCATCTTCGGCATTGTGGTGCTGATTGCTTCAGAGCTGGTGAAAGGATCGCACCTGAGTTGGGCCAAATTCGGCTTCGACTTCTTTTACAAAGCATTTACCGACCCCGACACGCATCTGCCCAATTACTGGGATCCGGTGAACGGGTACTTCAGCGCTCTGCCGTTCATCTACGGCACGCTGGTTTCGTCTTTTCTGGCTTTGCTGATCGCAGTGCCGCTGGCGTTGGGCGTGGCAGTGTTCCTGACCGAGATGTGCCCGATCAAGTTGCGCGGCCCGCTTGCATTCCTGACCGAGCTTCTGGCGGCTATTCCCAGCGTTATTTATGGTCTTTGGGCGATGTTCGTGCTGGTACCGCTGATGCGTGAGTATGTGAATCCGGTGCTGGAGAAATTGCTGGGATGGACGGGTTTCTTTGACGATAGCAACCCTACGGGTCTCGGTTTTCTTACGGCGGGGGTGATCCTGGCAATTATGATTCTGCCTATCATTTCCTCTCTGACGCGCGAGGTGATGACGGCCGTCCCTCACTCTCAGCGCGAGGCGGTGCTGGCGCTGGGCGCGACGCGGTGGGAGATGATCCGCATGGGCGTGCTGCGGAATGCCCGCATTGGGATTGTGGGTTCGGTGATTCTGGGCTTGGGACGCGCACTGGGCGAAACCATGGCGGTAACTATGGTGATTGGCAACAGCCTGGACATTCAGCGCTCGCTCTTATCGAACGGCAACACCATGGCATCGGTCATCGCCAACCAATACGCGGAAGCGTCGAACGATCTTCATCTGAGCGCGCTCACCGAGATTGGGCTGGCTCTGTTTATTGTGACCATTATCGTGAATGCGCTGGCGCGCGTGATGGTATGGGCGGTTACGCGAGGAGCGCCGGCGCAACAGAATTGATGGAAGGAACAGTGAACGAGTGAACAAGTGAAAAAGTGAAAAAGTGAATAAGTGACTATCGGGCAGAGTGGGAGAAAGATTAGTGGCATTGGAATATAAATTTCGGGCGCGGATGCGGACGCTGGTTGACGGCGCGGCGACAGGTTTGGCTGTGCTTGCGACGATCCTGGTGGTCGCGCCGTTGTTGCTGATCTTTGGCTACCTGATCTACAAGGGTGCGACCTCGCTGAACCTGGCTTTCTTCACACAGATTCCCAAGCCGGAGGGCGAAGAGGGCGGGGGCATGGCCAACGCTATTCTGGGCTCGGGAATTCTTCTGGCGCTGGCGAGCCTGATCGGCGTTCCGATCGGAATTGCCGGCGGTATCTTTCTGGCGGAATTTGGACGTGGAACCAAACTGGCGGAAGCGGTGCGGTTTACGGCCGATGTGCTCAATGGTGTTCCGTCGATTGTGATGGGCATGGCGGTTTACGCGCTGATTGTTACTCCGCAAATGCCTTTTTCAGCCTTGGCTGGTGGCGTGGCGCTGGGGATCATGATGATTCCCACCGTGTGCCGGACCACAGAAGAAATGCTGCTGATGGTGCCGCACGCTGTGCGGGAAGCGGCCCTGGCATTGGGCGTGCCGAACTGGCGGTCGGTTCTTTCAATTACCGTGAAGACCGCATCGCCGGGCATCATCACCGGCTGCATGCTGGCATTTGCGCGCGTGGCGGGAGAAACTGCGCCGTTGATTTTTACGGCCTTTGGAAATGCTTTCTGGAGTGTCAGTCTCACGCGGCCGATCGCTGCCCTTCCGCTGGAGATTTATAAGTATGCCAATTCGCCGTACGACGACCAGCATCGGCAAGCATGGGCAGGGGCACTTGTCCTGATTATTTTGATCGTGGCCGCAGTTTCGCTGGTGCGTTATGTGACCAGCCGCGGCGTATTGAAAGGGGCAAGCTAAACGGCATTTCTCCTTCAGGAGATGTCGTTTCGAGTGAAATGCACGTGGCGAGTTTTTAGGAATTCGCCACCCGAATGTAGTTGCTTCGGTATAGGGCAGAAGGAGAAATGCGCAAGTGGGCGTTGGCATTGAGGTCACCAACCTGAACGCGTGGTACGGAACCAACCACACGCTCCAGGACATCAACCTGAACATTCCGGCCAACCACGCGACGGCGCTGATCGGGCCCTCGGGATGCGGCAAGAGCACCTTTGTGCGCTGCCTCAACCGCATGCACGAGACCAATCCCATTGCGCGCGTCACAGGCACGGTGCGCATCGGCGACCTCGACATTTATGAGGACGCCAAGCCGGTCGAGATTCGTCGCCGCGTGGGGATGGTCTTTCAACGTCCCAACCCGTTTCCCACGATGTCCATCTACGACAACGTGGCCGCGGGACTGAAGCTGAACGGGTACAGCAACCGGCGTGCGTTGGACGAGATTGTCGAAAAATCCTTAAAGAATTCCGCACTTTGGGACGAAGTTAAAGATGACTTGAAGAAGAAGTCGGGCGCCAGCTTATCCGGCGGCCAGCAGCAAAGGCTGTGTATTGCGCGGGCGCTGGCGGTGGATCCTGAAGTGCTGCTGATGGACGAGCCGGCCTCGGCGCTGGACCCGGTTTCGACGTCGAAGATTGAGGATTTGATTTTTCAATTGAAGTCGCAGTACACAATCGTGATTGTTACGCATAATATGCAGCAGGCGGCCCGTGTGGCGGAGAAGACGGGGTTCTTTTTGAACGGGCGGATGGTGGAGTTTGATTCCACGCACAAGATCTTTACCAATCCCAGCGACAAGCGGACTGAGGATTACATTACGGGCAGGTTCGGATGACACGGATACGCTTTCAACAGAGCCTCGACGACCTGAAGGAACAGCTGCTGGTTATGGCCGGCCTCGCCGAGCAGGCAATTCAACGCGCGATTGAGGCTTATCGTGTGCGCGATCTCTCTATCTGCGACCTGGTGAGCCGGAGTGAAATTGCAATCAACCGTCTGGAACGCGACATCGACCAGGCGGCGCTGGATCTGCTGGCCATGGAGCAACCGATGGCCATCGATCTGCGCTTCATTCTCGCAGTCATCAAGATCAACGCGGACCTGGAGCGTGTAGGCGATGCGGCCAAGAGCATCAGCGACCGTGTGCGGCACATGGAGCAGATGGCCGTGGCCGACTTGCCCGTGGACATCTTCAGAATGGCCGCTCTGGCCGCTGACATGGTGCGCCGCAGCCTGCAGTCGTTTATTGAGGCGGACGCTGACATGGCCCGCACCGTGCTGACCATGGATGACGCCGTGGACGCGATGAATCGCGCGGCATACAAGTCACTCACCAGGGTCATGGAGGAAGAGAGCCACCTTGCTCCGCAGGCTTTGAACGCGCTGATGATCAGCCGCAGCCTGGAGCGCGTGGCAGACCACGCCACCAATATTGCGGAGGACGTGATCTTCTGGGTGCAGGGCGCGGATGTACGCCATCACAAGAGCGTTACCGGTGGACGGGACGCGCGTGCGGGGCTTGCGGCCGACACAGCTCCCAAGGCATAGGCTGGGCGAGGTTGGTTGGTCGATCACTTGCGCTCGACGCTGTAGTCTTGAGGCATGGATGCAGGCCAACCAGAGACGCCCGCCGCGGTCTACACGCGCAGGCTCGAAGAGCTTCAGCAGGAGCAGAGTGCGGACCAGCAGCGCGAGAAAGGGCTTGGACTCGCCAAGCTGTTAGTTGCGGCGCTCACGCTGATTGCCGCGCTGGTTCTGCTACGCTACACGGCATTCCTTGAATTCGTTGCCCTTCCTATCGTTCTGTTTATTGTGCTGGCCGTGATGCAAGAGAAGCTGATTCGCACCTTGCGGATTCGGTCGCGGTGCATCGTGTTTTATCAGCGCGGGCTGGCGCGGCTGAACGGCGAATGGGCAGGGACGGGCGAAACAGGGGACCGATTCCTTGATCCGCTGCATCCGTACGCACGCGATCTCGACTTGTTTGGCAAAGCCTCAATTTTTGAATTGCTGTGCACGGCGCGGACTCGCGCGGGCGAGGAGACGCTGGCCCGCTGGCTGCAGGTTGCTGCGCCTGTCGACGAAGTTCTGCTGCGGCAGGAGGCTATTCGCGACTTGAAGGGGCGGGTTCGTTTTCGCGAAGAGCTGTTTTCGCTGGGAGAGACGGTGCGGCTCGGCGTGCAGCCGGATGCGCTTGTGAAGTGGGGCGAGAGCGGCCCGTTTTTTCCGCTCCAAGCGACGCGGATTGCTACCACGGTGCTGGGCTTGCTGTGGATCGCAGGGATGGTGGGCTGGGCGGTCTGGGGACTGGGCGCGTATGCTCTGGCGATTTCGGTGTTGAACCTGGCATGGGCGCATCGGTTGCATGCGCGTTTTGAAGAAGCGGCCGGGCGCATTGAAAACGCTACGGAAGACCTGGAATTGCTTGCTGGGGTGCTGGAGCATCTTGAGAAGGAGCAGTTTTCCGCGCCAAAGCTGATTGAGATTCAAGCGACTTTGCGGCGTGAGGGGCTTGCGCCATCTGCTTTGATTCGGAAGCTGGCGCGCACCGTTGAATACATCAAGTCGCGGCGCAACCTGGCGCTCAGGCCTTTCGACATTTTTATGTACTGGTGCGTGCAGCTTGTGTTTGTCGCGGAGCGCTGGCAACAGAAGTATGGACCGCAGATTCGCGAATGGCTGGCGGCGGTGGGGCAGTTGGAAGCGCTGACTGCGCTTTCCGCCTATGCGTACGAGCATCCTGAGGATGTGTTTCCGGAGTTTGTTGGGAGTGGACGGGCTGCTGTTTTTGACGCGGAGGGGCTGGCGCATCCGCTGCTGCCGGTCGGCAAGGCCGTGCGTAATGACCTGAACCTTGGAGATGGATTGCAGCTCATTATTTTGAGCGGGCCGAATATGGCGGGCAAAAGCACGTTCATTCGCAGCGTGGGGGTGAACGCGGTGCTGGCGCAGGCTGGCGCGCCGGTGCGAGCGACGCGGCTGAGGCTTTCGCCGCTGACGGTGGCCGCTTCGATCTGCATTCTGGATTCGCTGACGGGCGGGGTGTCGCGGTTTTACGCGGAGATACACCGGGTGAAGCTGGTTTCGGACCTGACGCAGGGACCTGTGCCAGTGTTGTTTCTGCTGGACGAACTGCTGTCTGGAACGAATTCGCACGACCGGCTGGCGGGGACGGAGTTTGTGGTGCGGAGTTTTGTGGAGCACAACGCGATCGGCATTGTGAGCACACACGATCTGGCACTGGCGCGGATTCCCGAATCGATGGGGGAACGCGCGGCCAACTGCCACTTCGAGGACCGATTTGAGGATGGGCAGTTGATTTTTGATTACGAGCTGAAGCCGGGGATTGTGAAGACCAGCAACGCGCTGGAGCTAATGCGGTCGATTGGGCTCGGGGTGGGAAAGTAAGCCGTTACATCTCCCACCAATCCAACGCCAGCATGCGGGGATAGTAGAGGCCGGCGCGGAGAACTGCGTCGGGGCCGTGGAGGTTGCGGAGGATTTTTGCGTAGGCTTCTAGCTGGGGCGCGAACAGAACTCGCAGATTTGGCAGAGACGTGGCGGGGTTTGAAGCTTCGACGTGGGCGGTTTTGTAGTCGATGATCCACCAGGCGTGGCTGGTGCCGGAGTCCTGGCTGCCATCTGTCTGCGGCGTGAGACCGGCGCGGAAGATGCGGTCGACGCGAACGTTGCGGATGGCTGCGCCGACGACTCCGGCCCATTGAGCTTCGCTGGCGGCGTCGGCGTGCGGGGATAGAATCCACTGGCCGGTTGGGTCATGAGAGGCGGCGAGTGCCAAGCGCATGGCTTCCGCGGCGAGGGCTGCAGCCTGGATTCGATCCACGCCGAGCGCGCGTACCTGGGCGGCGATGCGGGGCTCAAGGCGCGTTAAGGCCGCGCGGGCGGTGGGCCAGTCGCTGTCCTGGTCGGTAGCGGCGCGGAGGCGGGCGAGTTCTTCGAGGAGGGCGTGGACGGCGGTGCCGAGGGCGCGGGAGAGCAGGCCGCCTTCGTGTCGGGCGTAGAGCTTTGTTTCCCCGGTCCCCGAGTGCGAGGGACCGCGGGCACCTGGGTTTTCAAGAAGCAGATTCTCCGGCTCCGCTACGCTCCGCTCAGAATGACAGGCGAATGGGGCACCTGAGCGATAATCCGGGGGAAGACGGCGCAAGAGAGTCGGCTTGGGCTGGTCCGGTGAGGGCATCACCAGCAGGTTGCTGTCGCCCGCTGCGGCGATGGATTGGATCTCGGTTTCGGCGGGCTGGCGGCCGACTTTCCATTCGCCGAAACGGGCTCGAACGTCCTCTTCAAGGGCGGGCCAGGCGGTGGCGAGCAGGCACTTGGAGGGCTGGCACAGGCTCAGGTCTCGATTCGCTTCCATCTTGTAGGCCGGGCGGGCGAAGAGGTGGAGCTGATCGCGTGCGCGGGTGGCGGCAACGTAGAGGATGCGGCGGTCCTCCTGTGACTCGCGCTGCTTATAGACGCGGTCGACCCAGGCCTTTGACCCTCCGCGATCGGCGCCTTTCGACTGGTGCGGGGCGATCAGGAATTCGGTGATTTCACCGGAGTCGTCGGTGTCGGCTAGGCCGCGTTCAAGCCAGGACAGCATTTTGGGTTTGCCGCCGCCGGTGCCGGCCTGAAGGTCGGGGACGATGACGACTTCGAACTCCAGACCCTTGGATTTGTGGATGGTCATTAACTGGACGCCGCAATCGCTGCTGGCGGAGGGATCGGGCAGGGCGGTTAGTCGGTCGAGGGCCGAGGCGAGGGCTGGGCTGAGCAGGTCCTGTTGGCCGCCGGGAAGCTGATCGAGGCAGGTCCAGAGCAGGTCGAGGTTGGCGCAGGCTGTGTCGTCGACGCAAGCTGCGCCGCCGAGACGGAGCCAAACCTGCTGGAGCCAGGTTCCAAGCGAGGCGGTTGGCTGAGTGGAGCGAAGGGCCGGAATGGAATTGAGGGCTTCGAGAACGCGGCTGACGGCCTGCTGGCCGGTGTGGCTGAGGAGATTGAGGCGTTCGGCAAGCAGGTCGGGAACGGGGCGGGCTAGCAGGGTGGGATTGTCGGCACTGGTCAGCTGATGGAGGTCGTCGAGCGCCAGGCCACACCAGGGAGCGCGCAGAACTCCCAGCCAGGAGACGCGGTCGTAGGGGTTAAACATTGCGCGAGCCAGTGCCAAGGCGTCCTGGATTTCGGGGCGGGCGGAGAGCTGCTCGAGCTCAAGGGCACGGAAGGGGATTGCTGCTTCACGAAGAGCTTCAGCGATGGCGGCCAGAGACTTTTTGGCGCGGGCGAGGACGGCGATGCGGTACTTCTGGCCGTTGGCTTTGGCTTGGGTCATTCGGTCCAAGTGGCTTTGGATCAGGGCGATTATTTCCTGGGACTGGTTGTTGCGGGCGGTTTCTTTTTCAAGGAGCGCGGCGGGATCGGCTGCTTTGCCTCGTGCAGCTTGCGGCTCAAAGTTCAGGTGCAGCTTGAAGGTTGGTTGGGCGGCTTGTTCTGGACTTGGTGAGCCGCCGCTTGTGACGTCTCTGGCGGATTCCGATCGAGTGAAAGCTACGTTGTTGCCGTCATTTACGGCAAATACTTCAACAAAAACATCGTTTACTTGTTCGACGAGGGCGGGCTCGGTTCTAAAGTTTGCTGTGAGGGGAACGAAGTCGAGTGGGAGGGGGGCGTTGCCAGGGATTTCGAGGCCATTCTGCTTGACGCGGGTGAAGAGCTCGACGTCGGCGTCGCGGAAAAAATAGATGGATTGCATGGGGTCGCCGACTGCAAAACAGGTGCGGCCAGCCTGGTCGGGCCAGGCGGCGATGAGGGCGGCAAGGAGCTGGTGCTGGCGACGGCTGGTGTCTTGAAACTCGTCGACCAGCAGGTGTCGGATGCCCTCGCCGAGGGCTATGGCGGCTTCGGAGAGTTGGCCGTCGTCGCTGACGAGGGCACGCTGGGCGATCTGCGCGACTTCAACAAAGTCGACCCGCGCTGCCTCGGCGAAGACGACCTGGAGCTGGGCGGCGGCGTGTGCGAGCAGCGTGAAACAGGCCCGGACGATCTGCCAGTCGGCGTCGGTGTAGTGAAGCGGGGGCAGGTTGCGGACGTCGGCCAGGGAGGATTCGAGATCGGGAACGGCGCCGAGATCAGCGATCAGGTTCACGAGCCGGGCCTTTTCAGTCTTGAATTCGGAAGGAAAGCCGAGATTCTTGTCGATGCGCTTGCGAAAGGTTGCGCCGGTGGTGAGGAGGAGATTGGCCAGGCAGGTGCAGGCTTCGAGGGCGCTTTCGACTTCTTCGGTGGAATGGAAGGGGCCGGCGGGGAATTCGGCTAGTTCCGCGAGTGGACGGTGCTGGTCGCCGAAGGGCTGATCGCACGCGAAGCGGGCTAGTTCCAGCGCTTCTTCGCGGGAGCCGGGGACCTGGTTGAGGAGATGGGCCAGATGGTCGAGCGCTTCGCGGATAGCGTTGGCGAATGGGCGCTCGAGACGGTCGCGCAGGGTGTCCCAATCGGGATTGCGGTCGAGGACGAAGCCGTGCATCCAACGGTCGCGAGTGCTGAGCATCTCGACGAGCTGGTCTTCGAGCTCCTGCCAGTTGTTGTCGCGCCAAAGGAGCAGGGCTTCGATGGCTGCGCGGAGGTCTGGCTTGGCGGAGTCGAGCTGTTGCAAGGTCTGGCGGGCGGCACGACGGTGGAGGTCGCCGGGCTGTTCGGCGATGGCCAGGCTGCCACCGAGACCGGAGAGCAATGGCTGCTGGAGGGCGAGTTCGCGGCAAAATGCGTCGATGGTCGAAATGCGGAGTTGGCTGGGCAGGTCGAGGAGCTTCCAGTTGGCGGCGGTGGAGCGCTCAAGGACGCGGCGGGCGAGCGGGGTGGGGTCTGGATCGCGGAGCTGGTCGAGAATGCGGTTGCGCATTTCGGCGGCGGCGGCGATGGTGAAGGTGATGGCGACTACCTGGCGGGGATCGTCAACCTCGGCCAGCAGGGTGAGAAAGCGCTCGGTGAGAAGGGTGGTTTTGCCGGAGCCGGCAGGGGCCTGGACGAGGATGGAGCGGGTGGGGTCGAGGGCGCGGTCGCGCTGGAGCTGATCGGGAGGTGCGGGCTTAGTCATCGGCGGCCTCCTCGTCGTCTTCTTCATCGCCGACGGCGAACCGACTCTCCTGGACGCGGCAGAGGGTTTGAAGGCCGCAGCGCTTGCAGGTTTTGGGATAGTCGCGCGGGTCGACTTCGGCGCGGCCGGCGAGGAAATTGCGGGCGAGCTGTTCGATGGTGTCGCGCCAAGCGGTTAGTTCATCAAGGGTTAATGAGTTTCTGGACATGGTGGCGCCGGGTTTAAGGCCGGTGAAGAGCGTGGAGGCTGGATCGAAGACTCGACCGGCAAAGGAGGCTTCGCCGGGACGGACCCTGGCGAAGACGAGACCGCCGAGGGGTTCGGTTTCGCGGCTGAGCGCGAAACCGGCGTAGAGGGGGAGCTGAACGTCGTCGGGGCGGGGCAGGTCCCAGGCGCTGGGCGCGACGTTGCCGGACTTGTAGTCAATGACCAGCAGGGTTCCGTCGGTGAGGCGATCGATGCGGTCGAGGCGGAGCTTGAGGAAAAGACCCTCAAGTTCTATGGTGCGGGCGGCTTCGGTCTCGGCTACCTCGAAGGAGATGCGGGTCGCTTCGAAAGCCAGCCACTCGGTGACCAGGGTTGTGAGCCGCTGGGCCTCCAATTCGAGGTAGCGGCGGGGCATTCTGTCGCGAATCTCGGAGCGAAGTGTTTGTTGAAGAACCTGTTCAACATGATTGACAATAAAAACTTTAGAATTCGTTAGTTTTCGCAAATCTTCCAACGAGTGGATTCCATTTTGCCCGTTACCCCAGATGGAGTGAAGAACTTCGTGGAGCAGGTTGCCGCGCTGCGATGGGGTCAGTCCGGCTTCGGCGGGGTTCCAACTTTGTGCACCGAGACGGGCTGTGGCGAAGGCCTTGAAGGGGCATTGCGACTGGGAGGTCAGGATGTTCGAGCCGCCTTGAACATTTCCGGGCGGGAATGGGATGCGGCTGGAATCCTCAAAGAGAGCGGTGACCGGCGGCGGGTCGGGAGGGGTGGCCAGCTCCGATGGAAGGGGATGTGACGGGCCGGCGAGCTGGGCAATCAAGCGCGAGGGACGGGTCTCGGCGGATTCGGTTTGGCAGGCAAAGCTGAAGGTAACTTCGGGGGCCGAGCCAAGCAGACGCGTGGTGATGGCGTGGGCCAGGTCCCAATCGAGTTGGGGCGTGGCGTGAGGCATGGCGGACTGACGCTGGATTTCGGACGGCAGCAGAGGGTGAGTTAAGCCGTTGGCGGGCCAGGCTTCCTCACTGGCGCCGAGGAACCAGACGGCGTCGGCGGTGAGTCCGGCTGACTCGGCGGGTCCGGCGATCTGGATGGGCGCGTCGCGGGATTCGGGGGCGAAGAGGGTTTCGTCGAGGGTGCGGGCGAGGATGGAGAGGAAGTCGGTCCAGGCGATGCAGCGGCTGTCGAAGCCCAGCGAGCCAGCGGTTTCGACTACCTGCTGCCAGCGATGGAAGGCTTGGAATTCGGCGCTCGAGAGCGGGTTGGATTGAGCGAACTGGAGGGACTCGAGCAGGCGCGGGGTGAACTCGGCCCAGTCGAACGGGGATTGCGGACGGCGTTCGAGGTCGGCTAATCGACGTTGGGCTTCGGTGACGCGGTTGAGCCAGGAAATGGCTGGCGAGCCGTTCTCTTCGCCAGTGGAGAATCGATGGGCGGCGGCGGTAAAGGCTTTGAGGGTCCATTGAGGCTGCTCGTGACCGTGGCGGCGAACCTGGCGCATGGTGGATTGGAGCGTGGCCGACTCGGCGGCGGTTGCCGCGTAGCTGGTGGAGAAGAGCCAGTCAAGCTCGTGCTCGGCGAGCGGGGTGGTCAGCCAGCGGAGGAGCAGGTGCGCCGCTTTGGGCAGAGCGACCTGGCATAGCGGGACGCCTAGCGAGAATTCGAAGAGCGGCGAGTTGCTGGGGCCGGGGTTGATTTGGAGGAAGGCGCGTTCGATCTCGCCGCGGCGCTGGCTGGCGTCCTGGGCGATGACGAGGAGGCGCGCATGCGGGTTGGCGGCTAGCTGCCGTGTGGACCAGAGTGCGCAGGCGGTGAGTTCCGACTGCGCGTCGGGGGATTCGTAGAAGGTTACGGTTGAGGCTGGGTTGGCAGGTTTGGCTTCCTGCCAGTCGCCCCAGGCGTCGAACACAGCGCGCTGGATGGGCAGGATGCGGTCAAATCCGGCCAGAAGCAGCGGGGGACGCGGCGACGGATCGGATTGAAGCAGGGAAATCAGCTCGAGCGGCAGGCGAGCAGGGCTGAGCAGGCTGCCGGCGGTGCAGGCTTGGTCAAAGGCGTCGAGCCAGATGCTGAAGGCGGCTGCATCCTGCTGCCACCCGGATCGGGTTGCGGGTCTCAGGGACCGAGGCGCGTGAGAGCAGAGCAGGCCGTGGGCTTCCATGGCCAGGGCGGCGAGGCGGTGGCGCGGGCCTTCGAGCAGGGCGGCGGTGTGGTTGCCGGAGGCGACGATTTCGGCCCAGATTGCCTGTTCCTGCACTGGGTTGAGGAGCTGGCGCGGGTCTTCAAGGGCGCGTTGCTGCCAGGCGGTGCGGACGAAGGTGTTCCAGTCCTGAATGTTAGGCGCGGGCCAGGCGGTGAGGCCTTCGGCCTGGCGGGCGCAATGGAACCGAGAGGCAATGGCGCGGGCTGAGCGGTCGCTGGCGGTAACCAGCAGGGCGCCGTCGCGGAGACCTGCGTCGATTGCCGATTCGGGTAGGCCCATTTCTGGGTTATACGCCGTCGGGGCGGGGCAGTGCCAGACATGTCCCCGGTCTGTTTCGTCGGACATCCGCCCGGTTTGTACCCCCCACTGCTACCCCCCCTCCCCCCCCTCTTAGATAGAAGTATTTTGTTTTCATGCGGTTACACTGCAAATATGACATAACAAATGAGTTATTTGCAGCTATAAGAAAACAAATGGCTTATGGACGAGTTTCCGGTGTTTTCGAAGGGCTGCGCTGCAAATATGACATAACAAAGGAGTTATACGCAGACATAAGAAAACAAAGAACTTATGCGGACCTTGGACGGGCTGGGAGCCGGAGGGACGCGGCGGGTGCAGTTTACAACTCCTTCTAGAGATAGCTTATCGGATTGAGACATATAATCGGCAAACTTCTGGCTCAGGAATGCGTTGAGGATAATGGAGATAGGGCTAGATCGAGAGGAATGGTGGTTGACAAGTTCGAGGGTGGTGTCTGGGTTGGGGGATGGAAGACCCGCCGATTGCGATGAGGTCACAATGATTGCGGGCACTGTCCCCTGAACTTGTCAGGGGCAAAGGGTCCTGAACCGTGATGAGTGAGCCTCCTGCCAGGATTGCAGTGTGCCTTGAGGAATGGGAAGTCTGTTAGGCTGCAACCATGAAAAAGCCGGTGCTGATCGTAATTGATATGTTGAACGACTTTCTGGCCGAGTGGGACCGGGCGCGCAGACAAAGACTGGTGGAGGCGATTAACGAGCTGGTGGGCATGATGCGAGTTCATTCGCATCCCGTCATTTGGGTTCGGCAGGAGTTTGAGCCCGATCTGCGGGATGCGTTTCCAGAGATGAAGGCTAAAGGAATCTACATCAATATCAAGGGTACGGCGGGTTGCCAAATTGTTCCGGAGTTGGATTCAACGGCAACGGATACCGTGATTGTGAAGAAGCGATATAGCGCGTTCTTTGGAACGGGCCTGGATGAAACGCTGGCCGAGCTCAGGCCGGATGCCGTCATTCTTGCCGGAATTAACACGCACGCCTGCATCCGCACAACGGCTATTGACGCGTATCAACGGGACTGGCCGGTTGTGCTGGCACTTGATTGCATTGATTCCTACGATAGAGAACATCACGAGATCTCGTTGCGGTATATGAAAGACAAACTGGCCTTGGTCTTGACCAACCGGGAGATTGAATCTGCGCTTCAGTGAAAGGATCAGGCGGCATTGCGGCGGCGAAAAAAGGGCGCATTGAGCAGCAACCCGATGAGAAAGCTGGCGGCGGCGAGATATTCCGCGAGGCGGTCAACGAGGGTGATGGAGAAAACGATCATGGTGACAAGGATTCCCCACTTGACTGCTTCTTTCTGGAAGGCCGGCCCCCAAGTTGGGCGGGACGTGGCTTGAAGGTCCTTTGCGGATTCGTTGGTGCACGCGATCAGCCGAAGGATCAGGATGGCTTCGCCGCAAACGAGGATGATGAAGCCGGGGAGAGGAAAAAGAGAGGCCAATCCTATGGCGTAGAGAAAGTCGCCGAGGAGAGCCAGAGAGCGATGCGGTTCTACGCCCTTGGCGCTGCGAGGGCTGCTGTTTGCGCGGGCCCAGGTGGATAGAGACGCACCGAGGGCGATAGTGAGCGTGGCGAGGATGAAGAGAGTTCGCTCGAGAGTGTGCGGGGATGGGCTGTTCCTGACGAAACGCCAGACGATGTCGTCGGGCGAGAAAAGATAGGTAAGGAAAGCCACGGCAACCATGGCTTGGTGAAGCAGGGTGCGATGGCGGATTTCGAAGCTGGTTGCTTTCATCATTGCGGTCCAGGTGTTTCTTAGTTTGGCAGGTTGGCACCGCTTTGCGGGGTGGCGAGTTGGCGGGTTGGCGGGGCCTGAGCAAAGATTGCGATTCAGCAGGTCAGCGCCGCTTCGCGGAGGTAGCGAGTCAGCAAGTCAGCTTCGTGTCGCGGAGTCAGCAAGTCAGCGGGGCATTTGAGCCGGTTCGCGGATTGCGCTCGTCAGCGATGGTTAGCGCTTAAGCTCAAAGCGGACGGTAGTAAACTGGGTTGTGATTCGCCGATATCTTGCTTACTCATTGCTCGTTGTTGTCGCGATTGCTGGATGCCACTCGGCGCCGAAGACTGATTCAGACGCAGGTGGCGACCGGCTCTTCAAGGTGTACAAGCTGCGCGGGAAGGTTGTGTCCACCGATGCGGCCAAGGGCGAGGTAACGCTGAACCATGAGGCGATTCCGGGCTTCATGGACGCGATGACCATGCCCTACAAGCTGAAGGACCAGAACATTCTGAGCGAGCTGCATCCGGGCGACGTGATCACGGCGGACATTCTTGTTTCGCAGGACGCGAACGCGGATGTGCTGCTGGATCATATTGTGGTGGTGGCGCAGGGAAGGCCCGATTACCGTCCTACTGTTATCTATCATGTGCCTGCGATGGGCGATGCCGTGCCGGATTTCAAACTGAAGAACCAGGATGGGCGGGCGATTCATGTTGGGCAGTTCAAGGGGCATGCGCTGCTGGTGACGTTCATTTACACGCGCTGCCCGCTGCCGGATTTTTGTCCGCGCGTGACGCGGAACTTTGCTGTTTTGCAGAAGCAGATTGAGGCTACGCCGGCACTGAAGGGGACGCACCTGCTGTGCGTTAGCTTCGATCCGGAGCACGATACGCCGGAGCGGCTGCGTGCGTACGGGGCGCAGTATATTGGCAGCGACGCAACCCGCGCGTTCGCCGACTGGGATTTTGCTGTGCCGGACAAGGCGGTGCTCAAGGAGATGGCGAAGTGGTTTGATGTGGGGATGACGGATGCGGCGGACGGGAGCATTCAACATACGCTTTCGACCACGCTGATTGGGCGCGATGGCAAGGTGGTGAAGTTTTATCCGGGGAACGAGTGGACGGTGAACGATTTGATGGGGGATCTTAAGAGGAGCTTCTAGCTTCTAGCTTCTAGCTTCTGGCTTCCAGCCTTCAGCTTTCAGAAACTGCGTTTGTGTATGATTTCCGGTATGAATCGGACCAAATTGTTGCTGTTTCTGCTTGCTGTTCTCGGTGCTGTGTCTACTGCTGCCACTGCGCAAACTAAAGCTGTGGCTGCTGCGCAAACCACGGTTGTTCGGTTTGGGGTGCTGGTTTGCGAAAAAGGCAAGGTGATTCGCGATGCAACTGTGGTGATTGATGGTGACCACATCACCAAGGTTGGCGGGAGCGAGATCGCGATTCCCGAAGGCGCAAAGGTGATCGATCTTCATCGGTTCACGGGAATTCCGGGCATGATCGATGTGCATACGCACATGACTTACTACTGGGATAAGACGCCGGGGACGCGGCCATGGACACAACTGGGAACGTTTGGGCCAGCCGTCACGGTCTTTCTGGCGCAGGAGAGCGCGCGCAAAGCATTGGAGACCGGAGTTACAACGGTTCGCGATCTTGGATCCTTCGATTACATGGATATCGCGATGCGGAATCTGGTTAACCGGGGAGCGATGACCGGCCCGCGGATGTTTGTTGCGGCATACGGGCTGCATATTACCGCCGCTCCTTACCGGCCCGGAGTGGTCGAGCCCGATCCAGGGAGGGCGGATGGAGTTGCGGAGGTGCAGCGGGTTGCGCGGCAGCAGATTGCGGCTGGAGCGGACTGGGTGAAGATGTATGGGTCAACGGGCAGCGGCGAGGACGTGACCGGACACGAGACCTACACTTACGAAGAGATGAAGGCCGCGGCCGATGTGGCTCACCAGGCGGGCAAGCGAATTGCGATTCACTCCTACGGGCCGGAGGGTGCGCGAGACGCGGTGAGAGCGGGGACGGACTCAGTGGAGCATGCCATCGATATCGACGATGAGACGCTGAAGGCGATGGTGAAGCAGGGCACCGTTTATGTTCCCACGGTGGCTCACAATCAGTACTACATCAATCACAAAGATGAGTTTGGTTACGACCAGGCGGCTGTAGACGGACTTACGGGCTACATACAGAAGAACGTGGAGACGGTGCGCCGCGCAATCAAGTTTCACGTGAAAATCGCCATGGGATCGGATGCTGTCTTCACGGGTTTTGGAGAGAACACGGATGAGCTGGCGTGGCTGGTGAAGGCGGGGATGACACCGGCCGAGGCGCTGGATGCGGCAACCGGCGTTGGGGCTGAGTTGCTGGGAAAGGCGGACGTGCTGGGGCGTGTGGCGCCGGGGGCGTTCGCGGATTTGGTGGCTGTGGAAGGCGATCCGCTGAGCGACATCGATGTGGTTGTGCATCATGTGAAGTGGGTGATGAAGGGCGGGAAGGTGGTTGTGGACAGGGAGTAGCAGCTCCTGAGTTTCACCCTCTCCTCATTTTAATGGGTCCCTCCGGGGCTAGCACAGCGCGTGATCTGGCCTGGGAGTCTTCGCATCCGAGGCGGGCGGTGGCGCATCCACTCTACTGTTATCCTGAAGCGACTAGAAGGGAAGTATCGCATGGCACGAATGACATTGGTTTTTGCGCTTGCCCTGGTGGTTTTGGGATTGGCCGGCTATGTGGGAACGGGGAGCGCGCACCCGACGGCGCTGATTCCGGTGTGGTTTGGCCTTGCGCTGGGATTGTTTGGATTTCTGGCCATTAGCCCGAACGAAGGACGGCGCAAGCTGTTCATGCATATCAATGTGACGGTGGCGCTGCTGGGATTCCTGGGCGCGGCGGGCAGGGCAGTCTATGGCTACGTTCACGCGAGCGCGGCGGGCACTACGCCGGATGCGATTGCGCTGGACTGCCAGCTTGCCATGGCCGGGCTGATGCTGATTTACGTGATTCTGTGCGTGCGGTCGTTTATTGCCGCGCGGCGTTCGGGGAAGGTTTAGTTAATGGGAACGATGCGGCATGGGATGGGCGGCATGGGCGGATCGCGGGCTGAGCGGTCGCCGCGTGCCGGCGGTGCGCGCGGAGGGGCGGATTTGGCCAAGAAGAAGCCGGCCCTGAAGAAGGTGCTGCCGCAGGTGTGGGCGCTGATGGCGCCGCGCAAGGGCCTGATTCTGGCGGGGTTTGGCCTGATGGTGGTGAACCGCGTGGCGGGCCTGGTGATGCCGTTCATGACCAAGCCGCTGATGGACAAGGTGCTATCGACCAACGGCAATGCAGCGCTGCTGCCGAAGATGATCGCGCTGGTTTTTGGGGCCATGCTGGTGCAGGCCATCACTTCATTTGCATTGACGCAGTTGCTCTCGAAAGCCGGGCAGCGGCTGATAGCGGAACTGCGCCAGCAGGTGCAGAAGCATATTGGGCTGCTCTCTGTTTCGTACTACGACGAGAATCGCACGGGCACGCTGGTGGCGCGCATCATGACGGACGTGGAAGGCGTGCGCAACCTGGTGGGAACGGGGCTGATCGACTTCACGGGCGGGATGCTGACGGCGGTGCTGGCTTTCGTCTACCTGATGCATCGGAGCGTGCCGGTGACGCTGACGGTGTTCTCGGTGCTGGCCGTGTTTGTGGTGATTTTGCAGTACGGCTTCAAGACGATTCGGCCGGTGTTTCGCGAGCGTGGCAAGATTAACGCCGAGGTAACAGGGCGGTTGACGGAGTCGCTGGGCGGGGTGCGCGTGGTGAAGGGATACCACGCCGAGGATCGCGAACACAGCGTCTTTGCGGAGGGTGTGCAGAAACTGCTGGAAAACGTGATGAAGTCGCTGACCATGAGCAGCACGCTGGGAGCGGCGTCGACAACGATGGCTGGGCTGGTTTCCGCGCTGGTGATGTGGTTTGGCGGGCATGCCGTGCTGCGCGGGTCGTGGACCGTGGGAGACTACTTCCAATACAACATGTTTCTGGTTTTCATGATCGCGCCGGTGATTCAGATTGTGAACATCGGAACGCAGTTGACGGAGGCGTTTGCGGGGCTCGACCGAACCAACGAGGTGATGAGCGAGATTGAAGAAAACCAGAGCCCCGGACGCACGTTGAAGATGCCGCCGATCCAGGGGACGGTGCGGTTTGAGGACGTGGACTTTGCGTATGACCCGGAAAAGCCGGTGCTGCATGGGGTGAGTTTTGAGGCTGAGCCGGGGACGGTGACGGCGCTGGTGGGGTCTTCAGGATCGGGCAAGTCGACGATGATCAGCCTGCTGTGCGCGTTTCACACGCCGACCAGTGGACGCGTGGTGGTGGACGATGTGGACATTGCGCACGTGGACCTGAACACGTTTCGCTCTCAATTGGGGGTGGTGCTGCAGGAGTCGTTTTTGTTCGATGGGACGATTCGCGAGAACATTTTGTTTTCAAGGCCGAATGCGACCGAGGAGCAGTTTCTATTTGCCTGCCGCACGGCGAGGGTAGACGAGTTTGCGGAGCGCTTTCCTGACGCATACGAAACGATTGTGGGTGAGCGCGGCGTGAAGCTTTCAGGCGGGCAGCGGCAACGGCTTTCGATTGCGCGGGCGCTGCTGGCTGAGCCGCGGGTGTTGATTCTGGATGAGGCGACCAGTTCGCTGGACTCCGAGTCTGAGGCGATGATCCAGGCGGGTCTGAACCAGTTGATGCAGGGGCGGACGACGTTTGTGATTGCGCACCGGCTGTCGACGATTCGGCGGGCGGATCAGATCCTGGTGGTAGAGCAGGGAAAGATTGTGGAGCGCGGGAATCACGCGGAGCTGTTTGCGATGGGCGGACGGTATTACGACCTGTATACGCGGCAGCATGGGCTGGAGGCGAATTTGTTTCTGGCGCCGGGCGAAGGGGATGTGGTGCCGGCGTAGGATTGACTGCCGGCAGACCCCTCCCTTATTTCGTTTACCTCAGAACTTAGCGAAGCTGACCTGGATGTCGCGGCGGTCTTCGACGGGCTTGCCTTTTTTGGTGGCGGGGATGAAGCGGTAATGCTCGACCGCGGCTTTGGCCTTCGAGTCCATGCCGAAACCGAGGCCGCGGCGGACGTACACATCTTTCGGCAGTCCGTCGACGCCAACAAGAACGGTCACAAGCGCGACCTGCACATAGGGGTGTTTGGCAAAAGGATCGGTGAAGTCCGCATCGACGGTATGGATGGGAAAGGGTGGCGTGTAAGAAAGCGGGTTGTGATGCTTGTCTTCAACCTGCGACTCGGTTGGAGGGGGGAGATCGCGCTCAGTGATGAGGACCTGCGGAATGGCCTGGCTGAAGTTGGCATAGAAGACTACACGGACGTCGATCCAGACAGGAACGGGCTTGCCGGCAAGCTTGCCGGGGTCAAACTTTGAGGCTTTCACGGCTGCGATGGCGGATTGATCAAATGCGTCGCCATGGGAATGGAGCACCTGGATGTGCTGCGGGACGCCCTTGGCATCGATGACCATGGCGAGCACGGTAAAGCCTTGGACATCTTTCTGATCGACGTTTGAGGGGTAGGCGGCGGTGATATCGCGGACGAGGGCCGGCAGGCTGACTTCAGGGCCGGAGTAGTAGACGCCATCCTGGTCGGGGACCTGATGAACCTGCCAGATCGAGGGAGTTGCATTCTGCGGGGAAGATGCCGCGGCGGTCAGTGCCAGAAAAGCGAAAGCAAGGTTAGTCCGGATCAATCGAATCTCCGATCAGCGATCTTGATCTGTTGCGATCTTCTCATCCAGCGTCTAAGGAAACCATTTAGGTGTAAGGAAACTATGGGGCGAAACAGAAGTGGCGGGTGGTGATTTTAGGTTTCACCAAAAGAAATTGCGTCCCACTGGTTGACATGGGACATCATATCTAGAAGACTGAAAGTGACTTCAGAGAGCGAAATAGAGGACCATTATGCGAGACATTGCTCCACAGGGCACGTACAAAGTTCAAGCATTGGACAGGGCGTTTGCGGTGTTGGATCTGCTGGGCGAGAGCGAAACTCCGCTTGGATTGGCGCAAGTTGCGTCTTCTCTGCAACTGCATAAAAGCACGGCGCATCGCTTTCTGATGGTTTTGGAGCGTCACCGCATGGTGGAACGGACTACCAGCGGGAAGTTCCGGCTGGGCTTGCGGCTTTTCGATTTTGGAAATCGAGCAATTGAGCAGTACGATCTGCGGGACCGCGCGCAACCGCACTTGCGCAGGCTGGTTGCTGAGACCGAGGAGACGGCGCACTTGTGCATTCTGGAGCAGGCGCGGGTGATTTATATCGACAAGATTGAGCCGGCGCGTTCGGTGCGCATGATTACACGAGTCGGTTCGAGCAATCCGGTGCACTGCACTTCTGTGGGGAAGGCGATGTTGGCGTTTCTGCCCGAGGATCGGGCGGCCGAAGTTGTGCGCCGCACGCGGTTTGAGCGCTTTACTCACCGCACCATTGCAACTCCGGAAGCTTTGCGCGCGGAGATGGAGAAGACGCGCCGGCGCGGATATGCGGTGGACGACGAAGAACTGGAGGAGGGACTGCGGTGTATCGCTGTGCCTCTTCTGGACGCGCAGCGACTGCCGGTGGCGGCAGTGAGCATCTCCGGGCCATCGTTTCGTGTGACCGCGCAGAAGCTTCCTGCGATCGCAAACCAGTTGCTGCAATGCGTGCGTGGAATCTCGGCGGACATGGGATACACCTCGGCAGCGCGCACTAACCGGACGGCCTGGTCGGCGTAGCTCGTTGATGGAGTGTTGTGGGCGCGTAGTGGCAATGAAGGGCACATTTTGCATTGAGAGAGAATGAGCTTGGGGCCGACCACACCAGGCTCACAAGGCTCCGCCTTTCTGATACACTCATTCATGTTGCCCAAGGGGAATTGCCTGATGGCAAACCGGTCTGGAAAATCAAGAGGAACAGCCGGACCCCGGCAAGGGGATCGGATTGAGACCGTGGGCATTGGCATTGAGCAGGGAAGGTTAAGCAGGGAAGTTTAGATGTGGGGACGTAGCTCAGTTGGTTAGAGCGCTGCCTTCTAACCGGCTACCTTTGGAATCAGTAATTTACCTCCTTGGTGTCCACGATGGTGTCCACGCTTTGATAGAGTTGTCCTTAGAGGAGGACTCTTTCGATGCCCACTCTCAAGCCCCTCGGTGCTCTTCTCAACGCTCCCGATTACGCGGACCGCGTCAACCTCATCAAGAAGATCAAGACCGCCAGCGGTTGGCGCTTCGCCTCCGTCGTTCCTGAAGCCAACGGACGGCTCAAGGATCGGGTCCGTATCAACGGCCAGCTCGAAGTCCACCCCGAAGGCGCCTACTACATCGAGTGGCGCGTCGGCGGCCGGAGCGGTCGCCGATATCGCACCGCCGTCGCCAAAGACGATGCCATCGACCAGGCCCGCCGCAAGGCCATCGAGTTGCGCGCCATCCGCGACGGCCTGATTGCCGCTCCCGAACCGGAGCCCGAGGTTGCGCCCAAGACCACAATCGGCGACGCCATCGACGCCTATCTCCGGTATGTGAAGATGCAGCGCAAGCCTCGCACCCATCTGACCTACCGCTACACGCTCGACACCCTGCTTCGTGCCGCTTACAAAAAGAAGTACGTCGAGGACGCGACCCGAGACGACGTGCTCGATTTCATGACTTACTGCTACGAGCAGGGGTTGGGTGCGCGCACCGTCTACGACAAGGTAGTGACGGTGCTGCAACTATTCAAGAAGCATGGACGCTCGGGCCTGATGGAAAAGGGCGATTGGCCGAACTACGTCGATACCATCCGCCCGGTGTACGAGCCGGAGGAGTTAGTGGCGATGTTCCGGGCGGCAACTGACGA
>JBEKET010000019.1:0-92829 GCA_050013695.1 Occallatibacter sp. | reverse complement strand
ACTTCTCTGCTCCAAGCACGCTGATCATCCATCCTCAGCTTGCCCGCTCGGACTCCTTCAGGCTCATCTTGAGTTGGAATCAACTTCCTCGCTCAGGCTCATCTTGCGTTGGACAAGAGTGGAGATGGTAGGTTTGCTCAGATGCGTGTATCCTGAGATTTCCCCGCCTCGAAATTCCGGCACCAGATCCGTCTGGAGGATTTTGAGAACACCGTTGTCATCAAACCCGGCCAAAGTTATCTCAGATGTCCAATCTGACTCAACCGGGGGCACTCGGATTCCGGCGGCTCTATTTATGTTAGCTACAAATAGGATTGCAAACTCGAAAGAGTGCTCAAGGAACGACATCTTTTTCTCGATCGAAAGATGCCTTGACTCCATCGAGTAAACCGCGGATTGGATTATGCCAGGAACGGCGAGCATCGCCGGGGAACTGGGCTTGCCAGTTCTATCCGGATCGATAAGCGGGCCTGAGTTGCTATACCAGCTAGCAATTGTGCAGACGGTACGATCATCAATTTGGAACAGCTTTTGCGCTTCCTTCTTTAGGGGATGACGCCCGTCGCTGAGCCTGCTATCAGTCACAACAACGAGACCGTTTTTATTGGCTAGGAGGATGTTCACGGTGCCGTGGACGGTGCTAACCCGATCGTCTTGCAATACCGCATTAGGCTGCATTTGGCCTACCACCGGCAGAACTATGCATACAAAGCAAATCGCAAATGAAACAGAAAATCTTGCTCGCATGACTCTTACCTCTTCTGTTAGGAACGAGGATACTCCCGATTCTTGCAGAAAAAAGCCTCGGAAATAGGGTTCACTCCAATACCTATTCCCCCGTGGTCAATTTTGATTGCTGAAAACAGAAGTTTTCGCCGTTCACCCCACCGCGTTGTCAATCCCCACCACCACCCATCCCCAAGCCATCCCCTTTGCCGTCAACGCCTTCCTCTGAATCCCCGTTTGCCGATCATTTACCCCATTGAGCGCACAATCATGACAGTAACTTTTCGTTCTCGCGACTTACAGGGGACCGAGAGTTAAACCCTTTGCTTTCTGGTCTCTGTAAATAACTCCTTTGTTATGTAATATTTGCAGAAAAACCCTTCGAAAACACCGAAGACTCATCCATAACCCATTTGTTTTCTTATGTATGCATATAAGTCCTTTGTTATGTCATTCTTACAGCGATGGCTACCTGTAACCTAATTAAAATGAGCATTTTACGAAAAAACCGGGGGGGGGGTAGCAAGGGGTACAGACCGGGCGGATGTCCGACGAAATAGACCGGGCGCATCTCCGACACCGCAACCAGGGTCGGCAGCAGCCGGGTGCCCCCGAGCCGGGGTCCCGACGGACGGGTCCTCGTCCGTGGGGTGGAGAACCTGCCCTGATCCCGTCGAAGGGTCCCTGGCATTTGGGGACCCGGGACGCAGTGAAGCCAATGCGAGCGGATAGCGAGCTTTTGGCCCCACCGCAGGTGGTGGTAGACTTCGAAGCCGGAGGAACCAATTCTTGACCCACGCAACCCATACCGGCACGCCGCTGACCCGGCTTTCTGAAGAGGAGAGCCTTTTCTATTCCACCGTGCGGCAGTTTGCCGAAGAAAAAATCGGGCCACAAGTCGGCGCCATGGACGAGGCACAGCAGTTCGCTCCCGGCCTGGTGAAGCAACTCTTCGACCTTGGCTTGATGGGTATTGAAATCCCTGAAGCCCTGGGCGGCGCCGGCGGCACCTTCTTTGACTCGGCCCTGGCCATTGAAGCCATCTCCACCGTCGACCCCGCGGTAGCTGTTCTGGTAGATGTGCACAACACGCTGGTAATTAACGCGCTGCGCCGCTGGGCATCCAAGGCCCAGAAGCAGCACTGGCTCCCCAGGCTGGCTGCGGACACGGTGGGTGCCTACGCATTGAGCGAGGCCGGCTCCGGTTCGGATGCCTTCGCGCTGCAAACCCGTGCAGAAGCGGTGCCCGGCGGCTATCGCATCAACGGCCGCAAGCTGTGGATCAGCAATGCGCGCGAAGCCGGCCTGTTCATCGTCTTCGCCACGCTTGATCCGGCAGCAGGCTACAAAGGCATCACGGCCTTCCTGGTTGAGAAGGGCACGCCTGGATTCACGGTAGGCCGCAAGGAAGACAAGCTCGGCATCCGCGCCAGCAGCACTTGTGAGCTGGTTTTCGACAACTGCGAAGTGGTCGAGGCAAACATGCTGGGCGAACCCGGCAAAGGCTACAAGATCGCCATCGAGACGCTCAACGAAGGCCGCATCGGCATTGGCGCGCAGATGCTCGGCCTGGCCGAAGGCGCATGGGGACACGCGGCAAAATACGCAAGGGAACGCCGCCAATTCGGCAAGCCCATCGCCGAGTTTCAAGCCGTACAGTTCACGCTGGCGCAGATGGCCACGGAAATTGAAGCGGTGAAGCTGATGGTCTACAACGCCGCGCGATTGAAGGATGCCGGCCAGTCGTACGTGCTTGAAGCAGCCATGACCAAGCTGTTCGCGTCGCAGGTAGCCGAGCGCGTGGCCAGCCAGAGTGTAGAAGTCTTCGGCGGCAACGGCTTCGTCCGCGACTACCCGATCGAGAAGTATTACCGCGACGCCAAGATCGGCAAAATCTACGAAGGCACGTCCAACATGCAGCTCATGACGATCGCGAAGCAAGTACTTTAAAGGCAGTTGTCAGTTGTAGGTTTTCAGTTGTCAGTGTTCATTCGCTGCGGAGGGGACCATAAATGTCCAAATTGGCCGTTATCGGTTGCACCGCGCTGCTCTTGATGCTGAACGCGAACTCGGATCGTACTCAATTCTCAAAGTACAAAACAGTAGAAGCCTATGAGATTCGACCGGGAATTCTCATGATGCCGAGCTTTGGAGCGGACGGGCAGGTCTGCGAGATTGGACTTGAGCGACGACGTTATTCACCCGAAGTCATCCGCCTTGATTCCGACATCCCGGACAAGGACCTCAACGAGATCGTTGATGAACTCGCACCTGACGACGAAAGGGGCCCGAGAAGTGAAGGGGTGCTTGGCTATGACCTGACTTTGACGGATGGGGGCGGAATGACCACGATTCGCGACTATGAGAACGTGTCCATCGATATTTTTAGCCATGTGTTAAACAATTCGAGACGTAACACAAGGATCGAATCCAACGTCGCCGTGACAATCAAGTGGAAGAATCGGAAATGCAAGCAAAGTTGAGGTCACGCGGAAGGAGACATTATGAAGGTCACGGTTCGTTCGGATGGCTTTGAGGGATACAAGAAACGCGCCGTTGCGCGGGCCGCAAAACTCGCGCGGCGCGAGTCCGTGCGCCCAGAGATGACCATTACCTTTGACAATCCGTTGGAGATGCTGGAAGTGCTGACTGCCGAGCGAACTCGCCTGTGCGAAAACAAAGCGCGCCGCCAAAACGACCCAACTGAAAACTGAAAACTTAAAACTGACAACTGCTTTTCACAGCTTCTGCGTCCTCTGCACCGCGCGCACGCCGGCCACGCGCCTCAGGCCCAGCACCATGCGGTTCAAGTGGTGCACATCTTCAGCCTCCACCACAAACTCCACGATGGCCTCATCGTTCTCGCTGCGCCGGATTTCCACGCCGCGGATGTTGGTGTTGTCATCGGAGATCACGGCCGTCATCTCCTTCAACAAGCCAGTCCGATCGTCGCAATAGACCGTAATCTTTACTGGATAACGTTGCGGCTTTCCAGTGGCCTGGTCGCCCACGCGACCCCACTCCACGTTGATGCGCCGGTCGCTCTCGTAGAGCAAGTTCTGCACGTTCGGACAACTGCGCGCATGCACCGCAACACCCTTGCCGCGCGTCACGTAACCGATAATCTCTTCGCCGCGTATGGGATTACAACAGCGCGCCCGATAAACCAGCAGATCGTTCTGCCCCTCCACCTGGAGCGAATCCGATCCCGTCAAATGCAGCTTCCTTACTGCATCCGACATGCCCGATTCGCCGCTGCCCGGCTTCGCAGTCTCGGGAACGCCCTCGGCATCGCTGTCAAATCCCGGCGCCAGTTTCGTCAGCACCTGGTGCGCGGAGTGCTTGCCCTGGCCCAGCGTCGCCAGCAGATCGGCCGCCGTGGCAACGCCATACTCGTTCGCAATGCGGCCCAGATCCTGATCGGTCACCTGGCTCATCGGGACTTTGAACTTCTTGGCCTCGCGCTCCAGCAGTTTGCGCCCAATGTCGACGGCGCGTGCCCGCTGGTCTTCATTGAGCCAGTGTTTGATCTTGTTGCGCGCGCGCGGGCTCTTGACAAACGTCAGCCAGTCGCGGCTCGGCTTGTGATCCTTCTGCGTGACGATCTCGACAATGTCGCCGGTACGAAGCTTCGACCGCAGCGGCACCATGCGCCCATTCACCTTGGCGCCCACGCATGTGTGTCCCACCTCGGTGTGAATCGTGTAGGCAAAATCCACCGGCGTTGCATCCGCGGGAACCACCACAACCTTCCCCTTCGGCGTGAAGGTATAGACCTCGTCGGGGTAAAGATCCATCTTCAGGCTGGAGAGGAATTCGTTGGGGTCGGTCATCTCCTTCTGCCACTCAACCAGCTGCCGAATCCAGTTCAGCCGCTCCTCGTCGCGAGCCGTGACCACCGAGCCAACCGTCTTGTACTTCCAATGCGCCGCAATCCCTTCTTCGGCGATGCGGTGCATCTCTTCCGTGCGAATCTGCACCTCGAACTGGTGGCCGCCATCGCCCATCACCGTGGTATGCAGCGATTGGTAGCGATTGGCGCGCGGAATGGCGATAAAGTCCTTGATGCGTCCCGGCACCGGCCGCCACAGCGTGTGAATCAGCCCGAACACCGCGTAGCAGGCCGTCACGTCCTGCGTAATTACGCGCACCGCCAACAGGTCGTACACCTGGTCAAATGAAACCTTTGACCGCTCAATCTTCTGGTGAATCGAGTAGAGCCGCTTGATGCGCCATTCCACGCGAGCATCGATGTTGTTTTCGCGCAACTGCTCCACCAGCGTGTCTTCTACGCTCCGCAGGAATTGCTCACCCTCAACCCGGCGCGCCTCAACCTGCTCCGCCAACTGTTCGTAGCTCACCGGATCGGTATAGCGAAATGCCAGGTCCTCAAGCTCGCCACGCACCTTGCCCATGCCCAGCCGGTGCGCCAGCGGAGCGTAAATCTCCTGCGTCTCGCGCGCAATCGCTTCCTGGCGATCGGGCTTCAAGTGCTCCAGCGTGCGCATGTTGTGCAGGCGGTCGGCCAGCTTGATCAGCACCACGCGCACATCCGACACCATGGCCAGCAGCATCTTGCGCACATTCTCCGCCTGCCGGTCTTCGCGATTGGCAAACTGGATCTTGTCGATCTTGGTCACGCCCTCGACAATGTGCGCCACCTGGTCGCCGAACTCAGCTTCAATCTCCTCGCTGGTAGCCGGTGTATCCTCAACGGCGTCGTGCAACAGGCCGGCTGCGATGGCCGTCGCGTCCATCTTCATCTCCGCCAGCACCTCGGCCACTTCAAGCGGATGGATAATGTAGGGCTCGCCGGAAGCCCGCTCCTGCCCTGCGTGCTGCCTCACGCAAAAATCCCATGCCTTTCGAATCAGCGAGACGTCTTCGCTGGGCCGATTAGCCTGCACCTGGCGAAGCAGTCTCTCGAAGCGCTCATTAATCTGGATTTGCAGAGCGGCGGGATCCGGTTTCCGCGCGGAAACCTGCGCTTCCCCCTCCGGTGTCGGGGGCGCACTGGAAACATCTGCCGGAATGGCCTGCCGGACTGTCGCCATGCTTCATTATAGGCCGGATATGTTCGACGAGCATCAAAGCGTCGGCTGCGTTCCTAATCGGGGCATCCGGGTTGCCCCCTTCGAATGTTTTTGAAGCTCATGATTAGGTCGAGTGTTTCATTTTGTATAGGTTGGTTGAACGCTATAGCTTCTGCCTGGCGATCATCGTTCCTAAAACATAACCTCAATGAGAGCAGGAGGGATCCATTTCCACAATTGAGGAGATACATCGATTACTTAAAAGTTATGAAAAATGTTTCAAGATAAGACCATTTCCTCATCAAATTGTAACTTTCCATTGCTTCATTTTCGCCCGCTTTTGTATCAATTCAGTTCAGGGGGTGTATACCCTCGAATGCTAGGCTTTCCCTGCTTGGTTCGTCGGTGCTGAAAGGCCCTATCCAGTGTGCTGGCCGTCACATCCTGACTACTAGAGAGAGGGCGTAGAGTCCCCTTCGGACTCGAGCGTTTCTCCAAAGTACGTGGGTCGATGTCACCCTGCTGCAAGGCGCCAGTAATGGCATGTAAATTGGAGAACCGCTCTGGAGCCCAGAACCGAGGAATTTGAAATGAAACGCCTCTTACTGATTGCCATGACTGCTGCCCTTGCAGCAAGCATGTGTTATGCCAACCAACCCAATGCAAAAGTAACCATCCCAGTGAATAGAACCGATGCCACCAGTGGCAAGCAGATGTATGCCAGCTATTGCGCGCCTTGTCACGGCGTGGACGGCCGTGGAAATGGCAACTATGCCCCCGCGCTGAAGGCGCACCCGACCGATTTGACCGTGCTCACAAAGACCAATCACGGCAAATACCCCGACTCCCACGTCTCTGCCGTGCTGCTGTACGGCGCCGAAGTGCCATCACATGGATCGGTCGAAATGCCGGTTTGGGGACCCGTCCTTGGTAAAATGAGCCAGGGCAATTCGCAGGACAGACTGCTCAGAATCAGCAATTTGAGCCGCTATCTGGAATCTTTGCAGGTGAAGTAGGGGCCGGCGGCCCATTTGCTCCCGGCCAAGGGAGAAAAATGAAGCCGCACAAACCTAAACCTGTCGCGATCCAAAAGGCGCCAAGAGCCCCCGGGCCTGCGGCGCCTTTTGAACGGAATCAGGAGAACCCGCCTCCGACCCAA
Organism: Occallatibacter sp.; assembly: GCA_050013695.1. GTDB lineage: Bacteria > Acidobacteriota > Terriglobia > Terriglobales > Acidobacteriaceae > Telmatobacter. The sequence continues at coordinate 85,911 of JBEKET010000019.1, read as the reverse complement.
CGCCGGGAATCCCGCAACTCCAATCCATTCGTGTATTCCAAAAACAAGGGCGGCGGACCCAAACTCGCCGGGCCAAAATCGGCGGGATCAAATTCGGCGCCAAGCCCTTCCCGCCCCAGACCATCGGGCCCGAAATCATCCCGGCAAGATCAAACGGCATCTCAACCGCCCGCATCGGCGCACTCTGGCCCCGGCGCAATGATCACCCGTCGCGCAGCCGACCGTTTGCGCAGCGGGTATCTCTGGGTCTATGCCTCCGATATTGAATCGGTGAAACTGCCTGAAACTGACAGCCCGCCGGCGCTCGTTCCCGTAGCTGACAGCCGCGGTCTGCTACTCGGAACCGCACTCTACAGTCCCTCCTCACAGATCGTGCTGCGCATGGTCTCGCGCGAAGACCTCGACGAATCGGCTTGGCTGAACCTCCTTGAAATCCGCTTGCGCGAATCGATTGACCGGCGCTTGCGCAACGCCAGGGACGCAGAAACAGACTCCTGCCGCCTCTGCTTCAGCGAAGCCGACCAACTTCCTGGCCTGGTCATCGACAAGTACGGACCGCTGATTATCGTCCAACGGCTCGCGAGAGGCTTGTATTCACCCGGCGTGGTCGAGGCCTGTGCGCGCGTTTTGCGCGACTTACTCGAGCCTGCAACCATTCTCGAGCGCCCCGATCCGCGCATCCGAGAACTCGAAGGCCTTCCGCCCGCTGATCAAGCGCCGCTGTGGGCAGAAAACTCCGCCGATCCCGTCACCAGCACGCACTTCCGGCTCAACGGGCTCAACTTCCACTACGACGCCAACTCCGGCCAGAAGACGGGCGCGTTTCTCGACCAGAGCGCCAATTATCTCGCCGCGCAGCAATATGCCTCCCAGTTGAATCCCGGCGGCCGGGCCCTCGATGTCTGCACCTACCAGGGCGGCTTCGCGCTCCACCTGGCGCGCGTCTGCCAGCGCGTCACGGGCATCGACGCATCTCGCTCATCCCTGGAGGTCGCCGAGCGCAACCTCGAAGCCAATCGCAATCAACTTTGCGCCGAAGTTGACTGGGTCGAAGCCGACGCTTTTCAGATCCTCCGCGACTGGTCTGACTCCGGCGAAAAGTTCAACACCATCGTTCTCGACCCTCCCGCCTTCGCCAAGTCCCAGCGCGCCGTGGAGGGCGCCCTGCGCGGCTACAAGGAGCTGAATCTGCGCGCCCTCAAGATGCTCTCGCCCGGCGGCCTGCTGATCACCTGCTCCTGCTCGCACCATGTCGGATGGACAGACCTTGAAGGCGCCGTCGCCTCGGCCGCCGCCGATGCGGGCCGCCGCGTCCGTTTGCTTGCGCGCCGCGGCGCTGCGCCAGACCACCCCGTAGTGCTCAACCTGCCCGAAACCGAATATCTGAAATGCCTGGTCCTTCAAGTCGAATAGGCCGCTCCCTGACCGCGCTTCACATCGTCTATCACCTCATAGGTCTAACCATTTCCCTGCCCGCCTGGAGAAAAGCGATGCAACTCAAGAGGTCAACTTCGCTGCTGCTCACGTGTCTGTTTGTTCTTGTCCTGCAAATACAGCCTGCCCTTTCCAACCCACTGCGCAGCGATCAGCCCGCAGCCGCGGCGCTTGTGTCGCCTGAGGTCTTTGCCCCAGGCCTCATCTCCGGGCCGGCCAACGACGGCACGCCCGCATTCTCGCCGGATGGCAATACTATTTTCTTCACGCGCACCAACGGCAACTGGAACGCGATTCTTGAGTCGCACAAGGTCAATGGTCAGTGGTCCCATCCGACACTCGCGCCCTTCTCCGGCCAGTGGTCTGACTCGGCCCCGGCCATGGCTCCCGATGGTTCCTATCTGATCTTCGAATCGAAACGCCCGATCGCTCCCTTGTCCGTTCGCCCCGGGGAAGGAGAACGCATCCCCGGCATTGTTTCCAATCTTTGGCGCGTGAATCGCAATGGCGCCGGCTGGAGTCAGCCGGCCCGGTTGCCAAGCACAGTCAACCTCGACGGCCAATCGATTTGGAAATGCAGCATCGCTGCCGACGGCGCGATCTACGTGACCGCGATCGACAGCAAGAGGATCAAACGCATCTATGTCGCGCAATACAGAAATGGCGCTTACCAGCAAGCGCAACCGCTGCCCTTCAGCGACGGAACCGCCGAGGATGTCGATCCGGAGATTGCTCCGGACGGCTCGTTTCTGGTCTTTGCGAGCGCCAAGCGTCTTCCCGGAGACGAACTGGATCACCTGTTCATCGTCGCTCGCCAAGGTGACGGCTGGGGACCGGTCGTGCCGATCCGTTATGCCGGCGATGATAAGCCTTCCTTCAGCACCGACAACGAACCTCACCTCAGTCCAGATCGTCGCGCCCTCTACTTCAGCAGCGACAGAGCTTTTCCTGCGCAATATCCCCGTACACCGGAGCAGGCACAGGAAGACTTCAAGCGCCTGGACAGCTGGGGGTGGTTCGGCGGGTACTCCAATGTCTGGGTTATCCCCGTTGAGCCCTATTTGAACGCCGCAAAGAGCGCTGCCAAAGGATCGTCCTGAGCGGTTGTTCAAGGCACAGGTGACTTGACTGCGTCTGGATAACCATTGATACTCCCAGCTTCATCCACCGAATTCATGAAGAAATCAGGTCCGGCTGACAGAGAAATCAGGCCTGTGCAACCTGCTCGCCCATTTGCCCGCGATGCAGCAGCCGTCTCAGCCATGCGGGCCAAATCCGCCCTGCACCGGACGATTTGGCTGTGCCTGCTTTCCCTCCTCCATTTCGCAGCTCCGCTAGCGCTTGCTTGACCTCGGCGCGCAACGCCTCCGCCTCAAAAGTGCACGAGCGCAGATACCCTGAGATTGTCAAACCAGCGTCGCTGGCGCGCATGCGCAGTTGCGCGCACTCCGCATCGCTCAGCCGCACGGTGATGCTGGCCCGTTTCAGATTCAGCTCAAGCGTCTGGTGAGCAACGTGTTTTGAAACAACTTCCGCGCCTGTTCCGCTTCCAAAAGCCGCCTTCGACTTTTCCGTTTGTCCCGCCGAGTCAACCTTTGCCGGAAACGCCTCCTGGATACGGATCGATCCTGGATCAACTGCCCTCTTAAGCATCTGCTCGTCGGGTTCCGGACGCCGGTGGCGCGCATGCGTGCGCAAGGCGTGCTCGTAGCTGAACGTTGCAACATCTTCTTCAAGGCCGTCGTCGATCCAAGCGGAAGCGCTTTTCTTCGCGGGCCCCGCCAGCGCCGCCAGAATCCCTGCAAAACTGGCGGAATCGGGTTGAGCTGGATTTTGAGCTGCTTGGTTCATGACCCGGAGCATACCGCAGCGCCTGCCCTGGAACGTGAGAGATTTCCGACAACAGTCCTCCACCGATTTCCAGAAGAGTACCAAAGCAATGCAGTTCCCAAAATGAAACCACCTATTACTTAAGCCGGTCGCGACGACAAGCAAAGGCCGTCACTCGGCGATGGCAGCATTCCTTCGCGGATCAGGCACATCCGGGTCGCGCCCCTCCGGATCGGGCAATATTCTCCCAGGAAGCCGCAGCAGTTCGGTGACCGCCTCTGCGCTCAGCGGGCGGGCAAACAGGAACCCCTGCCCAAAACGACACCCCATTTGTCGCAGCAGGCGATACTGCTCCCGAGTCTCAATGCCCTCGGCAACCACATCCATTCCCATTACCCGCGCAAGTTCGATGATGGTACGCACAATCTGGAGCGGCTGGTCGCCCTCGCACATGCGTCCCACAAACGACCGATCGATCTTGAGCACATCGAACGGGAATGAATGCAGGTGATCAAGCGAACTGTAGCCTGTGCCGAAGTCGTCCACCAACAGCGACACTCCAAGCTGGCGTAATTTGCCCAGCACCCGCGTGGCAATGCGCAGGTTGGGAATCAGGCTGGACTCGGTCATCTCCAGGCCGAGTTGCCGGCTGGAGATGCCGGTCTGGAGCAGCAGCGCCTCCACATGATCGGCCAGCCCCTCACGCGAAAACTGCCGCGCGGAGAGGTTCACGCAAACGCGTAGAGAAGCGTTGCTCGGATCGTCGCTGCACCACTTCTGAATCTGGCTGCAGGTCTCGGCGAGCCCCCAATCGCCGATGGGCAGGATCAACCCGCACTTCTCAGCCAACGGAATGAATTCCATGGGCGGCACCATCCCGCGTTCAGGATGATTCCAGCGAATCAGCGCCTCCAGCCCCACAATCTTGCGCGTGGCCAGTTCCACTTCCGGCTGGTAGTAGAGAACAAACTGCTCCTGCTCCAGGGCGTGGCGCAGTTCCTTCCTGCACGGCCAACCAGTCTGTGTGCCCGAGTACCGGGTTTGGCGCATTTCGTACCGGGCGAAGAACCGGCGCATTCTGCGCACCTCGAGCTGGCTTGAAACCATGTCAGCCATGCTCTCCAGCATGTGAAGCTCGTCTGCCGAGAGCCCGGAGCGCGGAGCCTTGCTGAAAATGGTAAGCACTCCGAGAATCTTTCCATCAAACGAACGCACTGGGACACCGGCAAAGAAGTTGGCGTCGATCGTGTGGAAAAAGAGCCGAGTTTCCTTGAAATGAGGAATCTTCGAGGCGTCCGGGACCACCACCGGCCCATCTACCGCTAGCACCATCTCAAAGACCGAGTTCTTTCGCGGCAGTTCGCGAATGGGCGGCCCACAGCATGACTTGATCCAGATGCGGCTCTCGTCCGCAAAGCCGATCCCGGCAGCATCCACCCGGAGATACTCTGCTGCCAGCCTGGTAATGGCGTCGAAACTGGGCTCTGGCGCGCTATCCAGAATCCCTGTCGAAAGCAGTGCGGCCAACCGGGCAGCCTCATGCTGTCGATCGAGTACCTCGGCCTCCAACTGTGCTTCTGGCATCTTCACTCCGGCACGCCAATCCTGCGACAAACGCCTGTCCCCGCACTCCAGCCGGCAGCGCCCCAAGGTCTGGTAACCGCACGGAGGCCAATACCCGCCTTATGCTCGCCGCCGCGGCCCCTGAATGCGCTCTATTCACCCTGAGGGTCGCCGCAGTCCCGCATCTCTCTTATCGGAAGGGATTACCAAAGGCATGAGGTTACGCCAGCGCATTGTCCATGAGTACCGGACGGGCTTCCGCCGAATAGAAGCCTTAAAACCTCCGCCGGCCGCCGATTTCCCGGATTGAGACCCAAGCGGAGATGGCATGGCCGGTTGGTTTTGCGCAGAATGGCCGCCCACGCTAGTCGCGTCGGTTCGAGTGAATCGGCCGCGGAGTTCAATCACTCCGGTTTTGCTTTAGGCTGTCCTGTTTCCGTCCAGAGGAAGGTAAGCTGATCCGCGTCGTCCTGTATCTCCTGGTCCAGACTCACCCCGGATGAGTGCCCGCCGGATAAGCTGTAGTGCAGCAACACCGGCCGGCCGCTGGTCGAGGCAGCTTGCACCAGAGGCGTCATCTTGCGAGCATGCAGCGGGGCCACCCGCGTGTCGCTGTCGCCGGTAAAGAACATCACCGCCGGATACGCCGTGCCCGCCTTCACGTTTTGATAAGGCGAGTACTTGAGCAGATACGGAAACTGCTTCTCGTCGTCCGACGATCCATACTCCGTCACCCAATATGATCCCACCAGAAACTTCTGGTAGCGCAACATGTCCAGCAGCGGGTATCCGCACCAGATGGCCGAGAAGAGCTCCGGCCTCTGCGTCAGCGCCGCGCCCATCAACAATCCGCCGTTGGACCGCCCGGTAATGGCGAAATGCTCGGGCGAAGTGTACTTCTCGGCGATCAGGAATTCGGCTGCCGCAAACCAGTCGTCGAAGACATTCTGCTTTTTCTCGAACATCGCCTGCTCATGCCATTCTTCGCCGTACTCGCCGCCACCGCGCAGGTTGGGCACTGCAAACCAGCCGCCCCGTTCCAGCCACCAGGCGATGCGGGCGTTCCATTCGGGCGTCTCGCTCAGATCAAAGCCGCCATATCCGGTCATCAGCAGGCGCTCGCTCCCGTCCCGCTTGAGGCCTTTCCTCCCGGCAATGAACATGGGAACCTTGGTGCCATCCTTTGACTTGAAAAACACCTGCTTCAGTTCAAACTGACTTGAGTCGAATGGAACCTTGGTCTGAAAAAAGACCTCGCGCTTGCCCGTCACCGTGTCCAGCCGGTAGACGGTGGGCGGCACAATGAATGACTCAAAACTGAAGTATCCATAGCGGTCCGTTGTCCTGCCAAAGATTCCTGATCCCGAACCGATCCCGTCGTACTCGACAGTTCCCGCCGGCTTCCCGTCCAGCGTGAAAACCGTGGTTTCCGTCTTCACATCCTTAAGCCGGTTCACATAAATCTTGTCACCCACAATCGACCAGCTATCGATTACGTCCTGCCCCTCAGGCACAATCGTCTTCCAATACTCCGGCATCACTCCCGGATCGGCCCGCAATATCCTTCCCTTGGGCGACTTGTAGTCGGTCTTCACGTACCACGCGCCTTTTGCATAATTTGCGGTGAACCGCGACTCCAGGCTCCAGACAAGCACTTCGAACGGCGTGCCCGGTTTCGTCAAATCGCGATAGACAATATCCACGCGCTTCGCCGGCACACCACGATTGATCTCGATCACCAGGTAGTGGCCATCGTCGGTAACCCCAGCTCCAAAAAGATCGGTGCCGCCCAGCGCTTCGCCGCGAAACTCATGTCCAAACAGCAGCACGTCACTGGAATTCCGCGTTCCCAGAACATGCTGATAGAGCAGCGTCCCTTTGCTGTCGTTGCGGGAGTAGTAGAGACTCTTTCCATCCGGCGCGAAGTTCACGCTCGAGTAGCGCGCCGACGGCAGCTCATCCTCCAGCGTCTTGCCGGTCGTCACGTTGAAGACATGGATGATGGCCTCGTCCGCGCCGCCCTGCCTTTCCGCATAGGCCAGCAATGTCGCATCGCGCGAAACATCGTACACGCCAACCGAGGTATTCGGATCGCGGCTGATGGCTGCCGGATCTATCAGGCGTTGATCCTTGCCCGTCCAGCCGTGGCGCACATAGATTGAGAACTGCTGCTCGCCGGCCAATCGCCTGCCAAAGAAGTAGCTGTCGCGCCGCTCAATTGGCGCACCGGTCTCCGAGATGTTCTCCAGAGCATCCAGATCGTCCACCACGTCGGGCCGTATGCGCGCCTGCTTCAGATAGCGCGCCGTGTACGCATTCTGCGCGTCGATAAACGCTCGCGTCTCGGTGCTCTTTCCGTCTTCAAGCCAGCGATAGTCGTCGACGACCTTGGTCCCGAAGTAATTGTCGGTGACTGGAATCTTCTCCACTTCCGGTGGCGGCGGCAGCGTAATGCCATCCCGCCCGTGAATCGTCTGTGCCAACGCGCCAATGCCGCCAAGTGTCAAAATCACAACTCCAATTGTTTGCCGCATGCAGGGTGTCATGGGGACAGAATACCCGGCGCAGTGACGCCTGTGGTGCTTTTCCGCGATAAAATCCTCGCGCGTTGAGAGCCGGCAGCGAACAGCAACCCGCGTGACCGCTAGAATCGACTGAGTGGCAGGACCGGAACCAACTCAGCCCTCGCTCGACCTGAAAACAGGCCAGGAAGCGAAATCGGCAAGCGCATCTTCACGGTGGGCGCGTGCGTTTGGAATGCTGCGCCCGTCCCACGCGCACACCGCTTTTTCGGCCACCGTTCTGCTGATGGCTTCCACGTTTCTGTCGCGCATCATCGGACTGGTGCGCGTCAAATACATTGTCTGGCTCTTCGGCAGCGGCATGGCCGCCGACGCGCTCAACGGCGCATTTGTGCTGCCCGACATGATCTCCTACTTTCTGGTTGGCGGCGCGGCCTCCATCACCTTTGTCACCATCCTCACCCGCTATCGCGAAACCGGACGCGAGGTGGAGGGGCAGCGCTCCCTTTCAGTGATTGTGACCACCATGTGCCTGGTGCTCGGCGCTGCCATCGTGCTGGCCGAAATCTTTGCGCCCTGGTATATCCACTGGTGGTTCAGCGGATTTGATGCGCAGAAAGCCTCCCTCTGCGTGCGTCTCACCCGCATCCTGCTGCCCGCGCAATTGTGCTTTTTTGCCGGCGGAGTCTTTGGCGCCGTGCTGCTGGTGCGCAAGCAGTTCAGCGTGCAGGCAGTGGCGCCGCTGATCTACGGCCTCGGCACCATCGTCGGCGGCGTGCTGCTGGTCCACAAAATCGGCGTCTCCTCGCTAGCCATCGGCACGGTGGCAGGGGCGTTCTTCGGCCCGTTCCTGTTGAATTACGTGTTCGCGCGCCGCGCCGGTACGCGCTACCGGCCCATTCTCGATTGGCACGACGCCGGGTTGCGCGAGTGGGTGCGGCTCTCTCTGCCCTTGATGGTCGGCGTCTCGCTTGTCACCGCCGACAGTTGGATCATCGCCCACTTTGCCTCGGCCACCAGCGGCGCAGTCTCGCTGATGAGTTATGCCAAGCAGCTCTTCACCGCGCCCATGGCGGTACTGGCGCAAGCCGCCGGCGCCGCTTCCATGCCGTTCTTCGCCAGCCTCTGGTCGCAGCAGCGCCGCTTTGACTTCGCCACCCAGGTGGCCGACTCGGTCTCACGCGTTGTGGCACTTGGCCTGCTGTCCGCCTCGGGCATGGTGGCCCTGGCCGCGCCGCTCGTCGAGCTGCTCTTTCTCGGCGGACGCTTCTCCTCAGCCGACTCGCGCGAGTGCGCCGCCTATTTCGCCGTCTTTTCCGTCTCCATGTTTCTCTGGTCGGCACAGGCCATCTATGCGCGCGCGTTCTACGCCGCAGGTAACACCTTCGTTCCCATGGCTGCCGGGACCGTGGTCACGCTGGTCTCCTGGCCCATGTACGCGTCGCTGTATCACGCGCACGGAGCCATGGGCCTCGCCATCGCCTCCGATCTCGGCATCGCGCTCCAAACCGGAACCATCGCCGTTCTGCTCCACCAACGCCGCATGGTCTCGCTGGCCAGCCTCGACTACGTAGAGCTAGGCCGCTGCCTGCTTGCGGCTGTGATTAGCGGCGCGGGTGTCTGGATGGCACTCTGGGGCATGGGCAGCCTGGCGCATCGCCTGCTCAACCAGGCTTCCAGCCCGCACTTGTCCGCCCAGCTTCGTTGGACCGACCTGGCCTTTCTAGTGATCGGATCGGCGCTTTGGGTCCTGCTGACCAAAGTCGTCCTGGAAAAATCCGGCTCAGCCCTGCCCCGCGTCATGATGAAACGGCTGGGGATACGCTAGGCGCGTCCCGGAGACACAAGAACCCCTGCCTGTGCAGGGGCTCTTGTGCTCGAACTGCATGGTGCCAGACCTTACGCTTGAACAGCCTTTGGCGCTTCAACCGGCGCTCCCGCCTTGCCCTCCGGCTTGCGAATATCGATGCCGCCCTTGAAGAACGCGCCATCCTCAATGCTGATGCGGGCCGCTGCCACGTCGCCGCTCAGCGAGCCCTCAGCGCGAATGTCCACGCGGTCGGTTGCCGACATGTTGCCGCGCACCTTGCCCAGCACCACGATCTCGCGGGCCGTGATGCTGGCCGATACCTGGCCGTTGCGGCCGATGGTGACGCGATTGCCGGGAAGCATGACGCTGCCCTCAACCTTGCCATCGATGAACAGCGACTCGGAACCGGTGATCTCGCCCTTGATAAACAGGCCTTTGCCGATCGTTGCCTGGTCTCCGGCTGAAATCGGTGCGGACCTGGCGGGTTCTGGCGCCGGCGCGGGCGGCGCGGGGCGGATAGGTTCGGGGGCGGGACTGGGATTCATCGATCCGGATTGGGTAGGTTTCCACATAGCGCTCAAGGTATTTCCTTTTCTGTCCCATAAGGACGGGGGGATGCCAAGGCAGGGCCATTGCCATGGACCCGAAAAATTGAAAGATGCCGGCCGCCGGCAATCGTCCTCCGGCGGATTCTGGCGGCCGTCGATCAGGCTCTCGCCTGTCGTGGTCCGCCAAAAGGTTCGTCCCCGCTATTCTAAGGCGACACCCCGCACATCGACCAATGCCCCACTTTCACAGCACACGCCGGGTGCCAACAAGATCAACAGCACCGACAGATCTTTCAGCCAGTTTGAGTGACATCGAGATTTCCCGGCAGAATTCCGCACTGCGCAAATAGAATGTCGGGAACGGAGAAGCCTGAATGAATCGAATCGCGAGAATCGCCGTCGTGAGTCTTGGATTTGCCTTGTGCGGAGCGCTGCTGTCGCAGCCCCAGCCGTTACAATCCCAGCCCACCCAAACCGCGCAGCCCTTCGACATCGTAATCGTTCACGGCCACATCATCGACGGCACCGGCTCGCCCTGGTACTCCGGCGACGTCGGCATCCGGAACGGGCGCGTCGCGGCAATCGGCAACCTGACCAGCGCGCCCCGCAAGCGCACCATCGACGCCGATGGCAAAGTCGTCGCGCCCGGCTTCATTGACATGCTCGGCCAGTCCGAGATGACCATCCTGGTCGATCCCCGCCTGCCCTCCAAGATCTACCAGGGCATCACCACCGAGATCACCGGCGAAGGCAACTCCGCCGCGCCCATCAACGACGCCACCATCGCCGCCGACCGCACCACCTACGATCATTACCACATCAATCCCGATTGGCGGACCCTGGGCCAGTACTTCGCCCGCATTCAGAAGCAGGGCATGGGCATCAACCTCGCCAGCTACGTGGGCGCAACTTCGGTGCGTCGCATGGTGCTGGGCGACGCCGATGTGCAACCCACCGCAGAGCAACTGGAAAAGATGAAGGCCCTGGTACGCGATGCCATGCGCGACGGCGCTGCCGGCCTCTCGACCGCGCTGCAATACACGCCTGCGCCTTATGCCAAAACGCCTGAGCTGATTGCTCTGGCCGGTGAAGCGGGCAAGTTTGGCGGCATCTACGCAACCCACATGCGCAGCGAAGGCGATGCCGTGCTCGACTCCATCGACGAATCCGCCCGCATCGGTCGCGAAGGCCACATTCCGGTCGAAATCTGGCACCTGAAAGCCGCCGGAAAAGCCAACTGGGGCCGCATGCCACAGATTGTCGATCGCATTGAAAAATACCGCGCCGAAGGCATCGACATCAGCGCCAACACCTACGCCTACACCGCGTGGTTCAACGACTTTTCCGCCTTCGTGCCGCCCTGGGCGCACGATGGCGGCTCGGCCAAACTCATTGAACGCCTCAAGGATCCAGCCATGCGCGCTCGCATGCGCAAAGACATGCTCTCGCCGGAGAAGGATTCCGCCGGCGAAGACTGGGACAACGAATGGCAGGAGATTCCCGGTCCTGAAGCCATTCAAATTGCCGTGGTTCAGAATCCCGAGCTGCTTCCGCTGCAAGGCAAGCGCCTCTCTGAAGTGGCCGCGCTATGGAAAGAGGACCCCATCGACACACTTTTTGACATTCTCATCAAGGACAAGTCCTTCACCCAGGTCGCGGTCTTCGGCATGAGCGAGCCCGATGTGCTGCTGGCGCTCAAGCAGCCCTGGGTCTCCATTGACAACGACTCCAGCGGCACATCGCCCGACGGACTGCTCGGCTCGGAGCATCCGCACCCCCGCGCTTACGGCACCTTTCCGCGCATTCTCCGCAAGTATGTTCGCGAAGAAAAAGAGTTGACGCTCCCCGACGCCATTCGCAAGTTTTCCGCGCTCCCCGCCCAGCGCATGCGCCTCACTGACCGCGGAGTCCTCAAGCAGGGCATGTGGGCCGACGTGGTGGTATTCGACCCGGCAAGGATCACCGACAAGTCCACGTTCGAAAATCCGAACCAATTCTCAGTGGGGATGGAATACGTGCTGGTGAATGGCGTGCCGGTGATTGAAGAAGGCAAGATGACCGGCGCGCTGCCCGGCAAGGTTTTGCGCGGGCCGGGGTATGTGCCATAAGCGGCAATGTGTCTCGCGTGTATCTCGGCCCGCCGATAGCCTACTCTTGATCTATGACCGATCGTGAACTGGTGCAGCGGATTGCCCGCTCTGCCGGTCAAAAAGCCGGGTACAAGCAACTGGTCCGCGAGCTCTCGCTGGGCGGCGGCATGCAGCGCCGTCTGCTGCTCGAGCAGCTTGCCCGCCTCACCGCGCGCGGCGAGTTAGCAAAGTTAGATCGCGAACATTGGAGCATTCCCAAGAAGCTCAGCGCCGCCGGCACACGCGACAATCTCTCCGCGGGACGCCTCGATCTGCATCGCGACGGCTACGGCTTCGTGCGCCCCAACGCGCGCCAGGCAACGGGGCAAGAAGACATATTCATTCCGCCCAACGAAATCAACGGCGCCATGCAAGGCGACCAGGTGCTCGTTGAAGTGGAACCGCCCAAGGCCGATGGTCGCCGCATGGGCCGCATCGTCCGCGTGCTTGAGCGCCGCAACCCGACCGTCGTCGGCATCTTCCACTATCAGCGTTCAGAAAGAGCTCAAGGCCACACCGTCGCGCCGTTTGACGAGCGCATGACGCAGCACATTCTCATCCCTCCCGGCCAGGAAATCCCAGCAATCGCCGAAGGCTCAACAGCCCATCGCGTGCTCGGCAGCGAAGCGATTGCAAGCGAAGTGCACGACAATCTTGAAGGCTTGGTAGTCGATGTCGAAATCACCAGTTGGCCCACGCCCACGCGCCCGCCCGTGGGCCGCGTGATTGAAGTCCTGGGCGATCCCGACGACTTTGGCGTCGACGTCGAAATGATGATTCGCAAGCACCAGTTACCGCGCATCTTTCCTGAAAAAGTTCTTGCCGAAGCGCGCGCCGTAGCCCATCTCGACGAAGCCGAAGCCAACAGCCGCCGCGATTTCCGCTCGCTGCCGATCGTCACCATCGACGGCGAAACAGCGCGTGATTTCGACGATGCCGTACTCGTGACAGACCGCGCCGATGGTGGGTATGAGCTGCAAGTACACATCGCCGATGTAGCTGAATATGTACGCGCCGGAACCGACCTTGATCTCGAAGCGCGCCTGCGCGGCACCAGCGTCTACTTCCCCGATCGCGCCATCCCCATGCTGCCGCACGATCTCTCCACCGGAATCTGCAGCCTTCGCCCCAACGAAGATCGCCTTGTCCTCAGTTGCATCATGCAGCTTGACCGCGATGGCCGCATCGAGAGCTACGAAATTGTCGAAGGCGTCATTCGCTCCGCCGCGCGCATGACCTATACCGACGTGCATAAAATTCTCGAAGGCGATGCGGAAACCCGCGCGCGTTATGCCGAACTCGTTCCAAACTTCGAGCGTATGCGCAAGCTTGCCGGCCAGATGAACAAGCGCCGTGAAGAGCGCGGCAGCATCGACTTCGATCTTCCCGAGCCGGTCATTGAATTTGACGAGCAGGGCCAGATGCGCGGCGTCACCAAGTCAGAGCGCACCTGGGCCAATCGCCTGATCGAGGAGTTCATGCTGGCCGCAAACGAGTGCGTCGCCACATGGCTTGAAGACCTCGGCGTGCCCTCGCTCTATCGCATTCACGAGAAGCCCGAACCGCGCCGCGTTGTGCAATTTGAAGAGCTGGCCGCAGCCTTCGGCTACTCGCTCGGCCTCGGCGCGCTGCCCGTCAAACGCGTTGTCACGCGCGGCGACCGGCGCGAATCCCAGCGCAGTGGACGCAACCCGCGCAGCTATGAAGTCCCCGAAGACATCCCCGTCACGCCGCGCATGTATCAAAAGCTCGCCGCGAAAATCGAAGGCAAACCCGAAGAGCGCATCCTGAGTTATTTGATGTTGCGTTCGCTGCGCCAGGCGCGCTACTCCGAGATCAACGAAGGCCACTTCGCGCTGGCCGCGCCCAGTTACACGCATTTCACTTCGCCCATCCGCCGCTATCCCGACCTCATCGTTCACCGCATCACCAAAGCTCTGCTTGCCGCCGGCGTGCACGGCGAGGCAGAAGTCGCGCACGGCCGTCACAGCTCGCCATGGACACATCCGATTGAAGGTCTCACCGGGGTCCGAATAACACAGCCGCGCGTCGCAACGATGGCGATCACCATTGACCCGCCCATCCCCGAAGCCGAGCTAGCCCAGATCGCCGAAGAAACCAGCCAGACCGAGCGCCGCGCCGCCGAAGCCGAACGCGAACTCGTCGAGTGGAAGAAAGTGCGCTTCATGCAGGACCGCGTAGGCGAGGAGTTTGCCGCACTGGTGCTGAACCCCGCTAAATACGGCCTGTTTGTCGAACTGACCGACTTGTTCGTCGAGGGACTGGTGCCCATCGACACACTGCGCGACGACCGATATACCTGGCGCGAGAACACGCACGAGATCATCGGCGAACGCACCGGGCGCCGTTTCCGCGCCGGCGATCGCGTCCAGGTGATCCTCGACCGCATCCTGGCCCAGGAACGCAGGCTTCAGTTTTCAATTGTCGAGGAAGGTCTGCAACTCACCGGCAAGAAGGCCGCAAGACCGGCAAAAAACATCCTGGACGGAAAGGCAAAAGGCGCTAGCAATAAAGAGCCTCGCAGACCTCGGTTGCGCACGGGATCGGCGCGGCTTGTCTTGTCTGCTTAGCCCCTGGCGAGCCGTTCGGCAACAGGCCCAATGAGCGGAAGCCTGAAACGCCTGCCGCTCAACGCACCCACCGCGCACAGCACCCAAATCAGTATCCACAGCCCCCAGATGAGCTGAGTCAGTGTAAAGAAAAATGGACCTGCGCCCATAAGGCTGGGCGCCAGCATGTAATCCAGCACCAGGATAATCAGGCCCAGCACGATGTCCAGAATGATGGACTGCCACGCGTGAAAGCGAATGTAAGAACTCTTGCTATAAGGCGGCAGAAACAGGAAAATCAGCGCGGGGAAAAGAGTAATATAGGCAACCGCTCCGGCTGCATTGTCAGAGACGTTGGTCTTGAGGTTGTCAGGCATGGCGGCTGCCTTTAAGGAGAGCCGCATTCCGCGCACTTGTCAAGGAGATTCCCGCGCAGCGCCGCGCAAATCTCTTTCTTAAGAGCCAATGCACAGCTTAATGAACAAGCCGCGGCTATCACAATGCTCTCCTGTGAGGCCGCGCGGAGAATCGGTGGAAAGGAAAATCCGCTACCGGTTCGCTTGTCTCTCGGCAATATTGCCGACAATGGGCAACCTGAGCCGCTTGCCATTAAACGCGTTGATAAACACGACAAGCCAGACCACGAAGAAGATCAGACCCACAATTTGCCAGGCCGACATGGTCTGGAAGACAGTGGGAGGGAGAACGCTCTGCGCCATGCCAACCAATATATTCACCAATGCACACCCGACAAAAAAGAAGATCGATTGCCAGCAGTGAAACCGCACAAACGAACTTCTTTTGTATGGCTCCACGATCAGTAAAACCACCGCTGGAATCAGCGTGATGTACGCAATTCCGGCTGCCGCATTATCAGACAGGCCCGGCGCAATTACTCCGTCGGAATGACTCGCATCAACTCGATTCAGGTCGGCCATAATAAACTCCCTGGCACATGAGACGAGTTCTTTCTATATAGGGTTGCCCGCTCGAAACAGGCCATCCGACAGTTTGCCTTGCCTTGTCGAATCGAACATGCCGTCATCATTGTTCAAACAATTGCGGATGGCTGTCTTGCTCAGACAGTTGCGGATCGTTGCTCTGCTCAAGCAGTTGCGGATCGTTGTTGCGCACATTGCCGACGCGCTCGCTCACCGGCCATGCGGTCATCTCTTCCGCCGGATACGGCCGCAGCAAGTCCACCGGCGGCCTTGCAGCGTCTCCCGGCTCGAGCCAGCGCTCATAATCGCGCTCAGCCACAATCACCGGCATCCGGTTGTGAATCGGCTCCATCAACTCATTGGGATCGGTGGTCAGAATTGTGAACGTCTCAAGCGCCGAGCCCTCCTTCGGCTGCCAGCGCTCCCACAGACCGGCCATCGCATACGGCTCACCGCTCTTCAGCGCAATCGCAAAAGGGTACTTCGTTTTCTTATCAATTCGATGCCACTCATAAAATGCATCCGCCGGCACCAGGCATCTGCGTTTCTTGAGTGCCTCGCGATAAGCCGGCTTGCTCGCCGCCTCTTCGGCGCGCGCATTGATCGTGGAGTAGCCGAACTTGGCATCCTTCGCCCAGAACGGCACCAGCCCCCAGCGCATCAGCACGAATTCGCGCCCACCCGAATCCCGATTCAAGCGCACCACCGGCTGCGTGCTCTGCGGCGCCACGTTATAGCTCGGCGCAAACCAGGGCATGTCTTCCAAATCCACGCCAAACCAGTCGGCGAGAACCTGCTGCGTGGATTTTCTGGCAAATCGTCCGCACATACCAAAACATGATAATCCGGCGCATTGGCTACGTTCCAAAACGCGGCTTCCGTAGGTCCGGACGCGCTCATCCCATACAATGGTTTTTGGGAGCATGACGAATGGCACACATGGTTTTTTGCACGCGTAACAAAAAAGAGATGGAGGGCCTGGACGAGCCGCCCTTCGATTCCGAGTTCGGTCAGAAAATATACAAGAATGTCTCCAAGGCCGCCTGGGGCGAATGGGTCGAGCGGCAGAAGATGCTGCTCAACGAATACCGCCTCCAACCCTGGACCCCGCAGGCACAGCAGTTCCTCGTCGAGCAGATGGAAGAGTTCTTCTTCGGCACCGGCTCGGCATTGCCCTCGGAATACGTTCCGCCGTCGCACTAGGGCCGATTCGCAAGCAGGGAGGCGGCAATGAGCTTCCAAAATCTGCTGTGGCTTTTCCCGGTTGTCGTTACTCTGCACAATGCGGAAGAGGCTATCTGGTTTCCAGAGTGGACGAAGCGTGTCCGTCGTTGGCCTGCCCCCGTCGAACCGGCCGTCTTCCTTTTTGCCGTTTCGATTTTCACCGTCCTTGCCTTCGCCGTGACCTGGTTAAGTGCCCGCTCTGGCAAGCAAACTGTCTGGACCTACCTGGCCTTTGGATACATGGTCGCCATGCTGGCCAACGCCCTGGTTCCCCACATTGCTTTAACGCTGGCGATGAGGAAATACATGCCGGGCGTCGCAACGGCCGTGCTGCTGAACATTCCGGTATTGTCCCTGCTTATCTTGGCGGCAATAAGGGAGGGATACGTTTCCAGCTCGAAGGCCGTTGCATATTCCGCTGGCGTTTCCGCCGTGCTGCTGCTGTCCATTCCCGCGCTGTTTAAATTGGGGCGGGTCCTGAATCTCTAAAAGACATCATCGCCCTCAGCCTCACCGCGGTGCCTGCGTAATGGCCGCTTCCGCAGCGCTGCTGGTAGAATAGAAAAAGCCGCATTGTGTGGCAATTCGCCACCGTGGCGCCCCCAACCCATAGTCCCCCTACCAGAACAAGGGGACCCGAACAAAAAGGAAAACTCCCTGTGACCCAGACGATACGCAATATCGCCATCATCGCCCATGTTGACCACGGTAAGACCACGCTGGTAGACGCCATGCTGCGCCAATCCGGCACCTTCCGCGCCAACGAACAGGTCGCCGACCGGGTGATGGACTCAAATGAACTGGAGCGGGAGCGCGGCATCACCATCCTGGCCAAAAACACGGCCATCAATTTTGCCGGCGGCAAAATCAACATTGTTGACACGCCCGGCCACGCCGATTTTGGCGGCGAAGTCGAGCGCGCGCTCAAGATGGTCGACGGCGTCATGCTGCTCGTCGACGCCGCCGAGGGCCCTCTGCCACAGACCCGCTACGTCCTTGCCAAGGCACTTGAGGCCAAACTGAAGCCGATCGTCGTCATCAACAAAATTGACCGCCCGGACGCGCGTCCGCAGGAAGTTCTCGACGAAATCTACGACCTTTTCATCGACCTCGACGCGGAAGAATCGCAGCTTGATTTTCCTGTTCTCTACGCAGTCGCTAAGAACGGCACAGCCACGCTCGACCCGGCAGTCGAAGGCGTCGATCTGCAGCCGCTCTTCGAGACAATCGTAAACACCATTCCGCTGGCCATCGGAGATGAGACCGGCACGTTGCAAATCCTGGTCACCAATCTCGACTACTCGGAATACTTCGGCCGCATCGCCATCTGCCGCGTCTTCCAGGGCACGCTCCACGCCGGCGACGACGTCACCATCTCCAAGCGCGACGGCTCGCTGATGAAGACGCGCATCACCAAGCTCTTCACCTTCAACGGCCTCAAGCGCACCGAAACAACCGAGACCACCATGGGCGACATTATCGCCGTCGCCGGCGTCGAGGGCATCACCATCGGCGAGACCATCACCAGCGTCGAAAATCCATCGCCGCTGCCGCTGATCGTCATCGACGAGCCCACCATCGCCATTCAATTCAGCGTGAATAATTCGCCGTTCGCCGGGCGCGAAGGCCAGTACGTCACCAGCCGCAACTTGCGCGAGCGCCTCGAAAAGGAACTGCTCACCAACGTCAGCATTCGCGTGGAAGACACCGGCTCGCCCGATACCTTCAAGGTGCTGGGTCGCGGCGAACTGCAACTTGCGATTCTCATCGAGATGATGCGCCGCGAAGGTTTCGAGCTCTCCGCGGGCCGCCCTGAAATCGTCACCAAGACCATCGACGGCCAGCGCTTTGAGCCCGTCGAACATCTCACCATCGACGTCCCTGAAAACTACACCGGCACGGTGATTGAGAAGCTCGGGCCGCGTAAAGGCGAGATGACCAAGATGCACAATCACGGCTCAGGCCGCGTGCGTTTGGAGTTTCGCGTACCCAGCCGCGGCCTCATCGGCCTGCGCAGCGAAATGCTCACTGAGACGCGCGGAACCATCGTAATGAACGCGCTCTTCGACGGCTACATTCCCTATCAAGGTGAAATTCCGCAGCGGCCCACCGGCGCGCTGATCTCCGATCGCCAGGGCGTCACCACTACCTATTCGCTCAATGGATTGCAGGAGCGCGGCATCCTCTTTGTCGGTGCCGGCGTTGAAGTCTACGAGGGCATGATCGTCGGCGAGCACTCGCGCGACAACGACCTCGACGTCAACGTGGTCCGCGAAAAAAAGATGACCAACATGCGCGCATCCAGCGCCGATGAAGCCATTCGCCTGGTGCCCGTGAAGGCTCTCAATCTGGAACAGGCCATCGAGTTCATCGCCGAAGACGAGATGGTCGAAGTCACGCCCAAGTCCCTGCGCCTGCGCAAGAAAATCCTGCAGGCGAATCAGCGGCCCAAACGCTGGCAAAAGGGCAGCGAGTAAGCGCTGCCCATTACTCGTCTTCGATCAAATGTTCACTGGGCAGCATTCCCCGGTGCAGTATCCTGCTGATAAAAATTCTTTCGCGGTCCACTCGATAGAGAATGACGTGTTTCTCGTGCTCCATGCGGCGATAGCCTGACCGGAGCCGGCTGCATGAGCGGCCGATTTGAGGGGTTCGGGCGAGCCGATCAAAGCAGGCGTCCAGGCCGTCGAGATAGCGATAAGTCTGCTCCTCGCCCCAGTGATCCAATTTGTAATCGGCAATATTGATTAGGTCGATCCGAGCCAGCTTCGATAGCTGATAGGCGGGCAATCTCAAGCCCGACCCGTCGCCAGAGCGCGTGCCCGAACACGGGCGCGTATCTCGCCAAAAATATCCCCTTCGGCAATCCCGCTCTCTTCGCCTGCTATTATTGCCGCGCGCAAAGCATCAAGCTTTGCCTTGTCTTCCTTTTCGATTTTTTCAAGCGCACGCAAGCCAGCACGAAGCACTTCGCTGGCGTTCGCGTAGTGTCCTCGCTTGATTCTCGCGTCAACAAACTTGTCCATCTGCGGCGTAAGGTTGATATTGCGGGTCGGCATCGCGCACCTCTAATCCGTCATTCTAGTGCGATTGGCAATAGTTGGCAAGAAGTCGATTCTGCAGATGTTTGAAGAACTTCATGCAAGCCGCCGCTTCGCCTCCAGCACCCGCTCCAGCGCCTCTTCCGCCGTCGCGCCCACCGACGACAAGTGCCCCATCTTTCGCCCCACGCGCGGCGCAGCCTTCTCATACAAATGCAGCCGCACTCCCGGCACCGCCAGTGCCGCCGCAAAATCTGGCTCGCCCGATTTACCAAGCCAAACCTCGCCCAGTAGATTCACAATCGCGCAAGGCGTAATCAGCGACGTATTCCCCAGCGGTAAATTGCAAGTAGTCCGCACCAGTTGCTCAAATTGACTGGTCACGCACCCGCGCTCGCTCTGGTGATAACTGTTATGTGGACGGGGCGCCAGTTCATTTACCAGTAACTCGCCCTGCCTGGTGACGAATAACTCCACGCACAGCAGCCCTTCCAAACCAAGCTTTGCGATAATCGCCGCGGCCAGCGCCTCTGCGCGCGCTTCAAGCTCCGCGGGCACTCCCGCCGGCAAAACGCTCCATGCCAGTATCTGATTCTCATGATGATTGCGCGCCGCCGGATAACTGCGCACTTCGCCCGCAGGATTCCGCGCCGCCATCACGCTGATCTCGCACTCCAACTCCAGTGCCTGCTCAGCAACACAAGGCCGCTCGCCGAGACTCAACCACGCAGCATGAATCGACTCCTCTGTCGCCGCCTGATCAAATCCAATGCGTGCCTGCCCGCGCCCATCGTACCCGCCGCGTCCAATCTTCAAAAATACGCGTCCGCCCAGCGCAGCAACGGCCTCATGCAACTCCGCCTCGCTTCGAACCACGCGAAACGCGCCAACAGGAAATCCATTTTCCGCAAGCCACGCCTTCTGAATTGTCTTGTCTTGAATAATCCGAATCGGCTCCACGCCCGGCCGCAGCGGAGCAATCCGCGCAACCTCAGAGAGAGCCTCCACGCCGATCTGCTCAATCTCCAGCGTCACCGCGTCCGCGCCCGAAGCCAGTCGCCGCGCCGCTTCTACATCGTCCCACCGGCCCACAACAGTTTCGTCGACTACAAAGCTCGCAGGACAAGCAGCCTCAGGGTCCATCACCCGGACTTTATAACCCATGGTCCGTGCAGCCATCGCCGTCATGCGTCCCAACTGCCCGCCACCGAAAATAGCCAGCAATCCGCCGGGTTTCACAATCAATGAATCGAGGGAAGGGGTCTTGGAGAAGCTCACCCGGGCAACTCCTGATCGAGTGTTTGCCCGAGCACTTCCTGGGTCCGCGCCTGTCGCCACGTCGCCAGCCGTTCGTACAACGCCCCGTCGGTCGTCGCGAGTATCTCCGCCGCCAGCAGCGCCGCGTTCGCCGCTCCCGGCTTGCCGATCGCCAGCGTGCCGACCGGAACCCCTTTCGGCATCTGCACAATCGAAAGCAGTGAGTCCATGCCATTCAATTGCGTAGCCGCCACCGGCACGCCAAGCACCGGAACCAGCGTCTTCGCCGCCAGCATGCCCGGCAGGTGCGCCGCCCCGCCCGCGCCCGCAATAATCACGCGCAGGCCGCGCTCGCGAGCCGTCGCAGCGTATTCAAAAAGCCAATCTGGGGTGCGATGCGCACTCACGATCCGCGCCTCGTGCGGTATCTCCAGCGCGGTCAAAATCTCCACCGCCGCCAACAGCACTTCGTAGTCGCTCTTGCTGCCCATCACCACGCCAACCAGCGGATGTTCGCTCATAAGTCTGATTATACGAGCCTTCAAAATACAATCTGAATAAGAATGGAATTACCCCCACTTCAACAGCAGCCTCAGCGGCACTCAATGCCGGCGCCAAGCCTCAAACGCCACCTCAATCACTGCGAACAGCACGCTCGTCGCAGCCACAAATCCCTTTGCCCGCTGCCAGTTTTCTTCGTGTTGATACATCCGCCGCTCCAGTTCGACAATCCGCCCACCATTGCCGTCGCCCATCAGTCCGGTCATCTGCGTTTTCAGCACGCTCAAATCACTCAGCACCTGCGCTTCGAATTCATTCATCATCCGCATCCGGCCTGCTCCATCCTCCCCAGCTATCGGGATATGCTAATCATGCCAACCGCTGGCCACTGTTCACTGCCCACTATTCGCTGTTAACTGCTGAGCGGCAGATTAATGAACAATGCCGTTGAAAACTGCGAGTAGTTGGGTGGCGTCGATCCGTCGTACATCCTGACATAGAACCGGTCATTGGCAGTTTCCCGCGCAAAGGTGATAGCAGGCTGAGCCGCCCTCGCCACCAGGCCCGGATCTTCTCCCGGCATGAATGCAAAATCCCGCCGCCGTATCTCAAATCCACCACCTGCGGGCGGAGTTACTCCCGCGTTGATCCCCACCGTGCTTCCATTCAACGTAGTTACTGCAAGCGCGTTCAGATTGGCGAGCGTTGTAGGTGCGATCGCCGCGGGCAGCCACGCATCCGCCGGGACTGTTGTGCTGGTCTTGATGGCCAGATCGTCTGCCCAGTCGTTCGCAAAAGCGATGACGTATTCCACAAAATCCGGATAACTCGCCCCATAACTCACCTTCACCGTTCGCACCACCACCTGCGCATTCATATTCATCGATGGAGCATTCAACAGCAGCGCATCTCCCGGCCATACGTCCGCCGCGAAGCTCGTCGTGTTTCCGCTATATGTTCCGCTCCAAAGCGCACTAACTCCCGACGCAGCCTCTTCAATTGCCAAAGCCGCATTCAGGCAATCGGTGGAACTCCGCGCCGGAGGATTGGTTACCGAACCGATCCATGTCGCTACATCCGGCGTTCCCGCCAGCGCCAGTGCTTGCTGGCTGGCCGTGTTCACCGCTCGCCCCACTGCCCTGCCCACGGTGCGGTAATTCACCGCAATCTGCTCCCCGGCCAAAGGCACAAAGCCCGTATAAAACACGATCCTGCCGGTACGGTCCACGTGACACTCGGCAGCTTCCGCCAGTGTGCCAACTCTGCGCGTGTACGAGTTTCCAGTCGGCGATGTACTCACCACCCAGCCCGATCCAAGACTAGTCAGGTTGATTGCCCGCATGGTTCCAACCAGGTTGATACTGCTCGCTGCTGCAACCGTACAGGCCGCGGGCAAACTCGCAATCGCTCCGTCATAAAGCGTCACCGGCATCCCGCCTACTCCATTGACAAACTCCTGAATCTCCAGCTGCACTTCCCCCGCGCACACATTGGTCTGCCCGCCCAAAGTTATAGCTCCACTATCTCCAAAGGAGCGATAAATCGCCAGCGCTCGCTCATCCTCAGGGCAATGAACCCTGACGCGCAGCGTGTACTGGTTAGTCGGATTCACCACATATATCGTGCCCTGCGGCGTTCCTTGAATGATCGGCTGCAGCGCGATCGCGCCTGTCCCTTGCTGCGCCGTCACCTGAAACCCCGCGATGCAGCCGGACTGCGTGTTCATTCCAACAAAGAAACCGCCAAGGACCCCGGTGCTTCCTGGCAAGAGAGTTACACCCACAGCCTCCAGCAGCAGCGTTCCGCCCATCTCTACCGGATCGAGCCAACCAAGTATGGTTTGCCCGTCAACACCGTTGCCGCCATTCATCGCCAGTCCGCCGGCGCCTAACTCGAGGTATCCATTGCCGCCCGGATTACCCCACACCCGCAAGTTGATTGTGCTCTCATTGAATAACTCGCTGATAATTGTGGACTTCGCGGCCGTGGGAGAATATGCGTCCTGCGCAAGATAGAACTCCGTCGTGACCCCATCTCCGAGAAAGTATTCAGTCACATATGCGACCGGCTCATGCTCGCCGCAAACGGTAACATCGTTGGCCAATGCGCGCTTGACGCTTGCCGTGAATCCCAGGCTCCCTAGCTTCAGACTCCCGTCCGTTTCATTGAGCATGTGCACTGTGCCCGGCACCGCAGCCGCAGTCAGAGAGCCATTCACCGCCCGATACGCGGCCCGCGCCGTGCTCGCCACCTGCCCCGCGCTCTTGCTCCAGTTCGCCCCGGGCTCCGGAACAAACTTGCTCACCGCCTCATTCAGCGTGACCCCTCGCGTCGAAAGCGACGTGGATCCCACATGAGTTACGAGTGCACTCATCAGCGCTCCTGCGGTCTCCCCCGCTGCGCCCGCGCTCGGCGGCATCAGTAACTGGTCCAGCAATAATTCGTCACTCACTGCCTGGATTGCAAAACGGTATCGCGGGCCCTCCATCGCCAACCCCGCATATTCCGGTAGAGGGCTTACCGCGATGTAGCCCGTGAAGTAATGCGTTCCGTCATCGCCAGTTATGGCCAGGGCCTGATTGCGGGCAGGTGTCGCCAAGCTGCCATTGCCCGGCAGACTGAGCCATAACTCGCAGATGGAAGGCTCGTTGAGCTTTCGTTCGATCGTCACTGGCCGCACCGCATCGAGCGCAGCCGTGTAATCCTGCCCCTGAATAGTAATCTTCATCGCTCACTCGCCTGCTTCTTCACTTGTTAACTTCCTCACTACTTCACTTGCGAACTCAAACCAGTGCATTGGCCGCTGGTAAAAAACTCCGATAACACACTACATGTTCGCCATCCAGCGGATCGGTTACCGGCAGCGCCATGAATTGCCCCATCAGCAGCACGCGTGACTGGCTTCCTTGTCGCTTACCGCTCAGGGGGATCGCTGCTTCTTCCGCGCTTGCCATCGTCTGCAAACGCGGGTAATGGATGAAGATTCTTTCGCCCTGACTTCCCTCCATCACAAACAGCGCCGACCATTCCTGATAGAAACTTCCGCCCTCGCGATCCACAAATCCAGTTACCACTTGAACCTTTGCGCCCGTTGCTGGAGCGCCGCCCGGCAACGGCTCTGCGAGAATCAGCCCGCTTGAACTAACTTGCGATACCAGCGCGACATTGAACGTTACGCGCCGAATGTAATCGATGTCTGTCAGCGCCTGCCGCACATACGCACCCGAAATCGGCGCGCCTACAAAACCCGTCTGTCCCGTGTTATCCACATCGACAGCGACAATCGACCCGGCTCCAAACTTTGCCGCATCCGCCGGCGCCAGCACTATCGATGAGGCCGTAGTGCCAGCTTGTGGAATGACTGCCGCAGTTGCCTGTGCGCCATCCGCTGCCGCAACTGCGCCACTGCCGGCAGCCAGCACGTTCATGTGCTGCGAGCCAGTTGCCAATGCCATAGTCAACTTGGTCCAACTCAAAAACTGCAAGCTAACCTGCGCCTGCAAAGTCTCGCGAACTTGGCTCAACGGCGCAGCTGGAACACCCGTCAACACCACCGCTGTCTTACTTCCTGGCTTGCGCGTAAAACCCTGAATCCATCCCAGGCTTATCCACGGAGTTGGCGGAGCATCAAGGCTAAACCGCCCTTGTTCCGACGGGTCAAAAAGCACCGGCGTCTGTGTTGCGCGATTCACTGGCGCAAAATACCCGCGCACTCGCCGCGTCACCGGCGCTGGTGCTGAAAACCAATTCGCCACCATTTACTCCCCCTGCTCCTGATAGCTGTAGATCATGACCTTGGCAGACCGGCTCAATCGGTCGCGTTGAGTCACAATGGGACTCAATTCCGCCTCGTCCCAGAACACCTGTGTCAGCATCGCTGCCGGCGGCGTTGCTGAGTAACTTAGCTTTGGCGTGTAGAAAGGAGTTAGCATTGCTAGTAACTCCTCGTCCATCTGGCTCAATGCGCGTCCGCGATCCAGGCCTCCGAAACTCTGCGTTCCGCAGGTCTGATAAATCACCTCGCATTCCGCGGCTGCCATGGTTGAACCCAGATCCATATCGGCGCCCAGGCCCAGCCAGCGCAGCACAAATACGTCATTAGGAAGCGGGCTGAACGGCGCCTCCGCCTCCTCCACCAGGATCCCCGGCCGCACCGCGCCTCGCACCAGAATCGTTCGCTCCGGATTGATTGTGGCCAACCGCATGCGCATAGCCATATAAAACGAGTCTTTCGCATTCTGCATGGAGCATCTCTCCCCAACTATTGATCACTGTGCACTGTCCACTGGTTCCTGTCCTCACACCGCTTGTTGGCGCGCTTCCCGCAGCAGTAGCCGGTAGAGATACACTTGTCCAAACGCTTCGTTTGCAGCAACCGACTCAATCAGGTAATCCTGCCCGGTCACCGTAACCGCCAGTGTCATGGCAAAGAGCGACTGTGCAGATGCCAGGTCCAGCGCAGTTACCTGTTGCTGCACACTGGTCGCCGACACCAGTAACTCCCACTTTGATTGCCCACCCTCCTGCCACGTGGGTCGCAGCTTTCGCATCACCACCGGGCTCACTGCCACATCTGCAAAGCTCGTTGCCACCAGGCCTAACTCGGACATGCCGGTATCCGTATTTGGACCCGTCACCCGCAGTAGGGCTGTCGTTCCTGTCATGCTGCGCAGCAGTGCATCGGCCAGCATCTGCGGCGCTCCCACTGGGTTACGCGGCGCGGTATCGCTCATCGCTCACCCCAGCCTGTTCGCAATGTAAGGACGCAGCCACGCCTGCACTGTTTCATCCACCAGCGAACTCGAGAAATACTGAACCTGCATCGTATCGATCTTGGTCTTGCTCGCATTCAATGCAGGCGTCGACTGGGCATTCCGCACAATCTGCGCGCATGCCGTCTTCACGTCGTCGCCAATCGTCGCCAGTCCCGCCGTGTAAGTGACTGCCACTTCGTTGAAGGGCAGTCCCAGCACATTCCAAGGCAACGTGAGTTCGCCTGTATTCGGATCGAAGTCCACTGCGCTGGGGTCGATTCCCGTCCACTGGCCGGGCAGCGAAAACGCCAAGACAATCTCAAACAGATGCTCGTTGATCGTCTCCCCCCGGCGCGGTCTTGCATAGCGCCCTTCAATGCTCACGATCGGCGTTGTCGCCGTCCCAATTGGTGCGAGCGGCAGATAACTAAGTAGCACCGTTTGAGAACCGCTAGTGAGCCGCAGGCGCTCCGTGTACTGAATTACATTCAGGTCCGGCCGCCTG
The DNA here is from genome assembly GCA_050013695.1 of Occallatibacter sp. GTDB lineage: Bacteria > Acidobacteriota > Terriglobia > Terriglobales > Acidobacteriaceae > Telmatobacter. The sequence continues at coordinate 59,282 of JBEKET010000019.1, read as the reverse complement.
CAGTAGCTGTTAATCAATGCCGTCGCGGCCGTGATCCAGTCCGCCGTCGTTCCATCCGGTAGTCCATAGTTCGGGTAATCCGCTGGCTGCAGATATGCCATCGCGTGTCCTTTCACAAGCAGAAGCGATATACAAAGGGGCTATGGGACCTGGGACTGAGGGACTAAGAAACTCGGAATTCCCTCAACGAGCGGCGTATCTCCGGTCCCTTAGTCCCTCAGTCCCTGGTCCCTGTTTGTTTACCGGTCCACCAACACCTGGTAGTGCGCGTAGTTCGCGCCCTTCACCACCGGCGCGCCGAACTTGACCGCCACATATTGGTAAGTCAGCGAACCCGGCAGTCCAAGCTGAAAGATGCGCGGCGTCGGATCACCGAGCCAGTGGTATTCGATCAGGTCTTCGGTCACGATGTAAGCCGGCAGCACCGCTGAACCCGAACCCGGCGTGCCTGTATAACTCAGGCTCCAGTCCGGAATCAACGGCAGGTCGCCTGCCTGCGTCGAGAGCATCTTCACCCGGATCCCGCCCGTGATGTTATCCGTGTTCAACACCACGTTGAACTCCGTCTTCATCTCGCGATCAATCAGATCCAGCAACACGGGATTCGCATAGATCGCCGTCGGTCGCACATAGTAGCCGTTGTTGGCCACCATCTGCGCCACCGCCGACTTGATCCCGTCCACAATCGATGCCGTGGCGCCAATCGTTGTCGTCAGGCCACCGGCCACAATCTGCGGAACCACTCCCATGTATTGCGTGGTTGTCGGCGTCGCCAGGCTGGTGTCGTTCCCGTTCCACAAGGCCACGTCGTGCGCCACCATGACGCCGCTCACCGTGTCCACCAGGTCCTTGGCCTGCAAATAGGCGAACTGCTTCTGCTGGTCACCGAGTTCGATGTCGAACAGGTTGTAGTTGATCTGCGAAACGATCGCTTTCAGCGGCACGCTGCGCTCCACGCGCGTCGGGCTCACCACCGGCGCAACAATGCTGCGCGGATTCACAAAGCCGGCCGAACCTGGATTCGGAATCGCCGTCTCTTCAAAGAATCGTGATGGATGACCGGTCGCCGGAACCTGCTTGATGCGCTGCCCAAAAGGGCTCGAACGCCGGCAAATGTCGAAGATCTCGGTCTGGTACAGCGGAACTTCGATTGCGCCCGGTCCGATGTAATCCGCTGCTGCGTGTATGTCTGCAAAAGTCGCGTTCATAAGCTCTTTCCGCCCGTTCAAGGGGCCGTTCATTGCTCGTAGAAAAGCTGCCGGCTATTAGCTTTTAGCTGCCAGCTCTCCGATCCGAGCGGTAAATCCCGCATGTTTCAGCAGGGCTCGACCTCGGCTCGTTTGCCGCGGTTTCGATTCCCTGCCACGATTTCCCGGCGTTCTGCAAATCATTTCGCCGAACATGAAATTCTTAGCTAGTAGCTGGAAACTAGTAGCTAAACGCTGCTCTTACGCGATTGCGCCAGCCCGCAACAGTTGGCTCTTCACCGCGATCCGCTGCTCCAGGCTCAACCCAGTCAGCGCAGCATCCAGTGCCCGCACATCCACCGGGCCATCGCCGATTCCATGCTTGGCCAGCATCTCCGACGTCGTCGCCGGCAGCGTCCTTCTTAGCGGGTTCATTGCCGAAGGCGCAGCCGCCTTCACTTCCGCCAACTCCCGTTCAACTACTGCAAGCTTCTCAGTCAACTCCGTCTCACGCCGGCTTTGTTCCACCGTAGCCGAGATCCTCTCCACTTCCCCGGTCAACACACTCTGCCGTTCTTCCAGCCAGTTCAATGTCTTCTCCAGCAGCGTGGTCGCAGCCTCAAGCCGTTCTCCCATTTCTCTTTCGTTCGTTTCCATGAACTTCCTTTCCTGGTTTTCGTGAATGAACTTCAAAGCTCTGGCCAAATCTCCAACAAAAAATGCCCCGCATCAGCGGAGCCTCTTGTTCACTTCTTCACTACTTCACTGGTTCACTTCTTCACTGTCTCACCGCCTAACTCGCCATGCGGAAACTCGTCCCCCGGTAAGCCGCCTTTTCCTTCAGCAGAATCGCAGCCCCGGTGAAGGTCACCCGGGTCAGCTTCCAAACTTCGGCCCGCATATCCTCCACTCGCGCATCGGCCAATTCATAACTCATGCCCATCGCTTCGGGCGAATGCGCCTCAATCGCTCCAGCGACTTCGGGAAAATCCCGCGCGTAGAGATAACCCCGCACCATCAGTCGCGGCCCAACCAGGTCCGCCTCCGTCAGCAGTCCGATCTTGCGCCGCGCATCGTGGCCGTCCCATCCCGGCCGATAATCCACCGCCATACCCAGCAGCGAAGGCAACGCCTTTTCCGCTGCCTCGCGCGTCAGCATCACCCGGTGCCCTCGCGCACCGGCCGGCGCCTTGTCGCTGGGCGCATTCACCACTGTCAATACCCCTTCAAAGGCCACCCTGTTAGGGTGCCCGTCGACATGGGGAAACTTCACCGCCATCGCTTCCAATCGCATGCGCTTCCATCCTCTTCGCCGTCCGCGCTTCTAACTTGCTAACTCGCTGACTTGCTTTTCTGCTGACCAGCTGACTCGCTGACTTGCTGACCCTCTAACTCACTGATCTGCTGACTCGTTGACCAGCTGACCTGCTGACTCGCCAGCTTGCTGTCCCAGCGGTCCCAGCCCCCGCATCGCCCGCACCTCATTCACCGTCAGCACCCCGGCCTGCAACAACTGCACCTGCACCGCCAGTTCCGTGTCCTCGTCACGCGCGTCCAGTTCGTTGAAGACAAACTCAAACTCCCGCCACCCGATGCATTTCCCAAAAAGATCGCGAGTAATATGCCCGGCCAGTAACTTTGCCAGCGGCGAAATCGCCCCTCGAAATGCCTCGTCCGTCATCTCCGCCGCAGTCGACTGGTTGACGTCCGCCTCCAGCCCCAGCATCAACGGCGGCAACCCAAACGCATTGGCCACCATCCGGATAAGAAACTCCTGCCAGGCCAGCCGCATGTCCGCATCCGTGCCCTGCGCAAACCGCAGCACCTCCGGCTTTTGCTCACACGAAATCAGCGGAACCCGCCCCGTCCCTTCAATCTCGTCCTGCCACCACCGGATCAGCCGGTCGTGCTGCGACGGCGTGGCCTCGTTCAGCCACAGTGCATATTGCGCCACCGTGTTTGCCGCCAGTTTGCCTGCAAAACGATGCGCGCTCAAGAATTGATTCACCGTCTCAAACGCCACTTCCAGCGGCCCCAGGCCAAACGGCGTAAAACTGCGCGGGTTCATCCGGACATAGATCAACTGGTCGTCGCGCAACTCGATCGCGCTGGAATCCATCTGCCCCGGCAGCGCCTGTGCATACCTCGGCGTCTCCGCCTGCCCGTCCCATCGCGCGTTGATCCGAATCGACGCGCCATCCACAGCCCATAACATCGCAGGCCGTTCCGCGTCGCCCGTCGGCTCCATCTCGATGGCCCCATACCCGCCCGTCAACGCATCCTCGATCACCTGTTCAATCAAGGTTCGAAAGCTGTCCGTTGCATTCGGGTCTTCCAGCATCCTGCGCAGCGCCCGCAGCTTCCTCTCAGTGAATGCAACATCTCCCGCCCGTACTCCGCGCCGCACCCGCACCTGCCAATCCATGGCCGCAATCCGATCCTTGATCACATTGATTGCCCGCCGCACCACCGGAGTCTCCGCAAACCTGCGCAGGTTCACCGGCGTCGGCTTCGGTAACAGCCTTCCCGGAAATTGCACCGGACTTAGAACTGCGGGCAGAGCCAATGTCTTGCGCTCCGCCTCGGCGTTGGTGGCGCTTGCCACCAGACCGGCCTCGCGGCCATTCCCGGTCGCCTGCCGCCAGATCTCCCGCAACTGTTCGCTTACTCTCACGCGCACCTCCCTTTTCTTCCGCCCAAAACAAAAGGCGCAGCCTGAATCGGCCACGCCTCTTGTTTTGAACTTCCAACTGCTCGCTTAGCTATTAGCCATTAGTAATTAGCTACTAGCTCCCTGTACTTCACACATGTTTGTCACTAACAAAATCAATCCTACATCAAACCGACTTAATTATCGGCAAACTTACAGAACAAATTTTTAGAATTTTTCAAACCATGCCAAAGCCAGCAGTTTGTAGCTCATAGCTAACAGCTAACAGCCAAATGCTTCTCTCAAATGCGCAGTTCCCGCCTTGCAGTCTCCGCCACTCGGCCCAGGTCCGAAGTCGTCAGCACCCTTATCTGGTGCTCTTCCATCGTCTCCACGCCAAACCGGTACATCTCCAGCCGATCCGGCTCCTCAATGGTTGCTCCCTGCCCTGACTTTCCCTGTCCAGACTTGCCCAGCCCCATCGCTCCCAGTCCGGCCACCCCCAATTGGGCCGCCGGCTCAATCACCGCCGTCAACTCCAGTTGCGCCTTCTCCACCCGCTCCACGCCGGCCCGCAATCCCGCCGCTGAAAACGCCAGCACCTTGGCCATCTCCACGCCCGGCTCCAGGCTCACCGCGTGAAACATCCGAATGATTCCGTTCGGCCTGTATCCTGCGTCAATCCGCAGCGGATCACCCGGCCGCGTGTACTGCGCCGCCGCAATCCTCTTGCGCATCAAATCCCAAACCCCTGCGTGCTCAAACTCCGTCCGCATCCTGGCATGGATCGCCGCCCGCCCGCTCAGCCGCGAAACCCGCTCTTTCGGAGCCGGATCGACATACAGGCGCATCAGCTCTTCCATCCCCGCCGGCATGCTCTCCGCCAGGTAGGCCTTGGGCTCCGTCATCTGCACACTCAATGAAAGCGCCTCTGTCAGCAGCCGCATCAGGTTTCCATCCGGCTCGGCCTCAAAGCGCCTGCGCAGCTCGCTCTCCATGCCCTCCAGCAGCGCCGTATCCACATCCGGATCGAGACAGCGCACCTTGCGCCAGTCATTCGTAAAGCGCACCATCATCGGCTCGGGCCCGGCGCCATCCCCTTCGCCATGCTCCCGCAGGATCACCCCGATATGCACATACTCGTTTCGCACCGCGTCCGGAACATACCGAAGCAGTTGAAACTCGCATGCCCGCCGCTGGCCGTCACTGCTCATCGATAACAACTCCAAGCCGTCAGCTTTCAGCTTTTAGCTATAAAGCTTCATTTCCCAGCTTTCATTCAATTAGCCCACATCAGTCAGCCCAACCCAACAAGCAGCTGCGAGCCGGAGCCTCAAGCTGAGAGCTAAAAGCTGCCTCTTTCAATTCACCCTCCCCGCAATGCTAGTCCCCCACCGCATCCCGCTCCAACCCTCTTCCCCAATTTTTTCCCCCACTCCGCCCCAATTAGGGAAAGGCCTCCGATCCGACCTCCCGAACCCTTCAATCAACTCCCTGATCCGGCTTCGTCTCGCCAGCAGCTTCTCCACCAGCGCTTCCATCTCGCTCAAGTCCCCACCGTACCACTCCGGCGGAACCTCGTTGGCCGCCGCCCACACCGTCTCCGCGGCCATCGTCTCCATCCGTGTCAGCCACGGCTCAAATGAATCCCATCCCGTGATCTGTCGATACACGTCGTTCCGGTAATACACCCCGCGCAGCGGCGCATCTTCAAATCGCCACTCCCCGGCATGAAAGCAATATCCAAAATCGATGAACACCGCGCGGTACCTGCGTTCCCGCTGCTTGCGCGTAAACACCGCCTGCCGTCCGTTGGCGTTCCCGGTCCACTTGTCGAGCGCCAGGATGCCGGCAAACTCGCCCAGGTTCCTCACCTCGAGCAACTGTTCCTCGGGTAGAAAATCCGCTACCTGCCCCGGCATCAGGCCGCCCACAAACCGCGACCCGAACTGCAAGCCCGGCTGGCACTTCACCCGCATCTTTCCCAGATCGATCTCGAGCTCCGGAGTGTTCTCGATCAGCCAGCTCGAAACCTCAACCAGCTCCGATTCCGGCGCCGTCAGCCCCGCCGCCACAGCAATCTGCGAAGCCATAAACTCGTTAGCCAGCACCCGCGTATGCTGCGGGTTGTTCTGAAACTTCACCACGTACACGTGGCCGTCCGCGCCCAGCATCAACTGGCCCTGTGCGCCGCCCCGCATCCGCCGGATATGCTGCACCGCCAGAACCGCCAAGCCCGCTCCCGTCTATTCTCCGATTCCTATTCGAATTCTAAGCGCTTTCGCTGCGCACTGTTCCCTGTTCCCTATTCCCTGTTCCCTGCTTTCCCCGCCACCTCCGCCCTCGCCCCCAGCGCAATCGCCATCGCCATCACCCGGTCGTCGTGCATCCCTGCCTGTGCTCCCGTCGCCCCGTTCGCCAGCCTCACAAAACTCCTGCACTCCGCCAGCAGCTTCCTGCTCTGGAAGCAATCAGGCCGCTCCACCAGCGCCGCGCCCAGCCGCCCCAGCATCGCCGGCCGGCTCACGGAAGTCGTCAACCACCCCGCCTGTCCGCCTTGCCTGTAAACACGTTTGCACTTGCACATCGTCTCCACAAACGCCAGCACCCCGCTGCCGTGATTGTTTCTCTCCACCACCAGCCACGCGTTGTTATATTCCACCGCCAGTTTCGTCACCAGATTCGCCAGTTCCAGCCCGCCCACATGTCCGGCAAACTCCGCGCACTGCAAGCCCGTCTCCATCTCCAGCACCTGGGCCGCGGAAAAATCTCCATCGCTCCCGCCGCCTGCCGGATCAACCGCCACCAGGTATTCCTTGCCCTTCACCGGAGGCAGCCAGATCTCCATGTCCCCGTTGTCGCGGCGCTCCTGTGCTTCCGGTGCCGTCTTCAGCCGCTCCTCAATCGCCGCCAGCTCAAACACCGAGTTGCCGCTGGCCAAAAAGCAGCTTTCCTCATCCTCTGCATACTCCTGCTTCGCCAGCCCGCGAAAGTTTGCCCGTATCTGCCGCCGGTACCCGAGCTGCTTAAGACTCAGTCCCGCACGCACCATCAAATCTCGTTCTTCTTCGGTAAGGCTCTCCGCTCCCACCGCCGCTGACCGGTACCGCCTCTCCATCCACCACGGAAAAAAGTGCCGAACCATTCCCGTCCTGCCCGCTTTCTCCCACTCCTCGTGAAAACAACCGCCGACCCCGTCCGGTGTCGACTCCAGAATCAGCTCCGCTCCCGGCGCCATCGCCGCCCGCAATCCCGCCAGCGTCTCCGCCGGATCTCCTGGCCATCGCGCCAGCTCCGAGCAGTGCAGATTCTGCACCGTCAATCCCCGCCCTGCGTTCCGGTCCCCCGCACTCACCACCCGGTACGTCGAGTCAATCCTCGGAAACACAATCTGCCGCACGTTGTCCCGTGAAGTCCTCAGCGGTCCCTCCCGCAGCCTTTCCGGAAGCCCGTCGAGAAATCGGTGAACGATTCGGAAAATATCTTCCGCCGCCTCCTGCGTGTGCGCCACCTCCAGCGTCAGCGTGCCCGGCCGGGTGATCGTCTTCAGAAAGAACCGTGCCGCCGCCCACGTCGTCAGCCCCATCTGACGCGCCTTCAGCACAATGTTCTGCTCGCCCCGCCGCCGCTCAAATTCCTGCTGCACCTGGTTCGCCTTGAGCCGCGCCGGCTTCCCCTCGCGTGTTCTCACCTCAAGATGCCGCGCTGCCAGCGCCATTCCCACCGTTCGCCTCGGCAGGCTTTCCCGCGCCCGCTGGTCCAGAATCCTCCCAATTTCCTCCAACTCTTCCCTGGTCGCATCTTCAAGGCTTAACTTCCTATCCAGTTCTTCAGCCGTCAACCCCTCAGCTTCCTTTGCCACCGGTCCCCCATCTGCAGAAGTAAGAATTCAGCGCATATTAAGAAGTCGGAGTTGCCGCACTTCCGGTCACTCCCTCGGGCGCAGTCGTGCCGATTCACCCGCGCTCCTGCAGCCGTTGGCACAATAGGATGTCTTCCCTTCGATCTGACAGCAGGGATGCAACCGCTCCTAGTAATACTGCGCGGCTATCTGAACATTGGCTGGAAAAGTCCCGCACCCTACCCCCTGCGTCACAATGCGTATACCGAGCGTGTGGCCTGCGTATCCCGTGTTGGTCACCACGGTCATGGTGTAGTTGTTTGTTCCGGAAGTCAGTGCGACTTGAGCAATGGCGACGCCCCCAATGGAGTCCCACAATGCTATTACCGGGTATGTTGAGCAAGTGAGCGGGGCTGTGACAACATACAAACTGGCCGCCGTAAAGTAGACGGTTTGATTGAGTGTGGGAATAGTGTAGAGGGTACCCACCCCACCTGAAGCTGTGCCCAGATAATCGAGAGTCAGCCACCCGACGCGGGGCTTGGTATACCCGAGATCTGCGATCTGACCGCCCGTGCCCGACATCACGGCATCGTCCCCTGACGTTGCCGAACTTGGTCCGGTCGTCACCGCTGCCCCCGTACCCGCAAGCGGCTTTGTGCCGTTGAGAACGCCATTCGCCGTAGTTGTTACCACGCCCGCCGTAGTCAGCCCAGGGAGTCGCAGAGGGTTGCTGACGTTGATCTGTTCCGGCTCGGACACAGATGAGCTGGAGCAATTCGTCATCCCATGAAGGTCCCACCCGGTAGGCGGGAAAAAGCTCGTGCTCCCATCAAAGATCCCAGCGTAATTGGCAAAATGCGTGTACCCCGCGCCGAGAGAGTTGGCGCATTGTTCTCCGTATATGCCAAACCACCCGTTTCCTGGACTGGATGAAGAGTTTCCAACACTCGATGTTGCGTAGATATCCGTCACGCCCACCGGTGAACCCTGATATATCCATCTCGTCCCGTGATATTGACTGCCTGGCCCAGTGATACTCGCGCCTAAACGGGTCAGCGAATCCATCTCCGCGCCAAAGAAAGTTGAGCCGCCGCCATCCAGCAGCAGCGTGTTGCAGTTCTGGATGTGCGGGTGATAGAACACCGACCCGTGGTTAGCCCAGAGGCAGGTCCCAATATCTCCGTTGACCTTTAAATCCGTGACCGTGCTGTCCGTCGTCTCCCAGTCGATTCCGTAAGTGGTAAGCGGTGTGAGATGTACCTGCGGGTAGGTTGTCGGGCACACGGTCGGTGAATTCGTGAGCGTGATCGAAGCTACCGCCCAATAGCTTCCCCAGGTATTCACCATATTCGCTGTGGCTGTTGGGTAAGTTGAGCTGGCGCACGACTGATTGCCAAGCGTGTTGAAATAAACAGTGGTTCCCAGGCTGGTCCCTGAACTGATGTTGGAGGAATAGTTATAAGTGCCGCCCTCGGAGATTACAAGCTGACATCCGGTCGCGGTCGTGGCCCCGCCTCCCGTTTGAACACTGAGCGAAGTTGCCGCGCTCGATGCCACGGTGTTGATGGCGAACGACCCGTTCAAGCTGGTGTCGGTGCATGACGAGATGACAAGCGGCTCCAGGTGATAGAGACCCGAAGTGGAAGAAATTGTGAACGTCGCCAGTCCGCCGCTCGTTCGCGTTGCTGAAACTGCGGTGAGCGTAATGGTTGCTGGGTACAAGGTTCCAGAAGGCGATCCGCTGAAGGAACTGAAGACAGCCGCATTAGTCTCATAAACAGGACCGTTGACGGTGACGTTTTTCACCGTGCTTTCGTAGTTCCAGCCTTGTCCAACTATCTGTACACCACTCCCGAACTTGAAGGCATGCGCTCCCTGATTGAGGTTTGCCGCGTTGCACTCGATCCCGTCAACATCGAAGTAGGGCCGGCCTGAGTCCAGAAAATCTCCGCAGGAGATAGCATTGTGATTGGGGTTGATTGTCAAACCGTTGCCGTGAATGAAGTAGTGATCCGTCACGTTATTCGAGTTGGATTGTTTGTAGAGCACCGCACCGACCGGGTTAGTCACGGCGCAGTCTTCTTCGATCGTCAAGCCCCCGTCGAATTCCATATTCCATGTGATCGCGCCTGCCGTGATCGGCCAATCCAGAGAATTGCAATCGTGGTACACACCACCCGGAATAGCGCCAAAGTGCAGTGTGGGCGCAACCGGATTGCCCGCATTCACCATGCTGTTGGCGAGCGCCACGGCGTTTGCAACTTGCGTCTGTGAACTGGTTGAGTTGTTCCCGGCCACGCATTCCACGCGGATCGTGTTTCCAATCTGCGGCGCGCACATCGAGGTGCCCGCCGCGACGGCGCCACCAAACGTTCCATTCGCCGGGATAATGACGCCATTCGCGCCATCGGCGGTTAATCCCGGTATAGCTGCTTGCGCTCCCAGGTTCACCAGGGCGCCAGCCGCCGTCGAAGATCCCGTCCCTCCGTTGCCCAAGAGCACAGTCCCAGTCACATTCAATGCACTCCCAGACACGTTGCCCGTAACGTTTCCACTCACGCTCCCAGTTAGATTGCCAGTAACATTCCCCGTCACATTCCCTGTAACATTCCCCGCCAGTGGCCCATTCAGCTGCGGCACAATCAAAGTCCCCGTCAGCGTCCCCCCGGTCAGAGGAAGTCCACCAAGATTCGCCAGCGCTTCCGCTGCTGTCGATGCCCCCGTCCCACCATTTCCCAACAACACAGTCCCGGTCACATTTGAAGCAGTGCCAGACACGTTGCCTGTAACATTGCCCGTGAGATTTCCGGTCACATTTCCCGCAAGCGCTCCATTCAACTGCGGAGCGGTCAATGCGCCAGTCATCGTGCCGCCTGCAAGAGGCAGTCCGCCCAGGTTCGCCAATCCCCCCGCCGCAGTTAGTGCTCCCGTCCCACCATTTCCCAACAGCACGGTCCCGGTCACATTTGAAGCAGTGCCGGAAACATTCCCTGTAACATTCCCGGTAACGTTCCCTGTCACGTTGCCAGTCACATTTCCCGTCAGCGGCCCATTCAATTGCGGAGCAATCAATGCTCCCGTCATCGTTCCGCCGGCGATTGGAAGAGCAGCGCTCGCTGTAGACTGCGCCGCGGATGCTGCTGTGCGGGCCGTAGAATCGTACGCAGAACCGGTACCAAGCGCACTCTCCGCCACCGTGGCGCGTGCTGTTTCACTCGTTGAGAGCCCAGCCGGATCGAATGCCGAAATGTTCTGCGTCGCAGCCGATCCGAGACCCAGATTCGTCAGTGCGCCCGCCGCTGTTGTTGCCCCGGTTCCACCATTCCCCAGTGCTACCGTCCCGGTCACATTCAAAGCGGTGCCGGAAACATTCCCAGTTACATTCCCAGTTACGTTCCCGGTAAGATTCCCAGCAACATCTCCCGTCACGTCACCTGTCAGCAAACCACTGAATTGCGGTGCGTTTAAAGCTCCTGTCAGCGTGCCGCCAGCAAGCGGCAGCGCCGCGTTCGCCGTAGTTTGCGCGGCAGAGGCCGCCGAGCGGGCCATAGAATCGTCCGCTGACCCATTACCAAGCGCACCTTCTGCCGCCGTCGCGCGGGCCGTCTCACTAGCCGAAGTTCCAGCCGGATCGAATGCCGATATGTTTTGCGTCGCCGCCGATCCCAGGCCCAGATTCGTCAGCGCACCCACCGCAGTTGTTGCCCCTGTGCCGCCATTCCCCAGCGCCACAGTCCCGGTCACATTCGAAGCAGTGCCAATAACATTCCCTGTAACATTCCCTGTAACATTGCCCGTTAGATTTCCAGCAACATCTCCCGTCACGTCACCCGTCAGCGCACCACTGAGTTGCGGTGCAGTTAATGCTCCTGTCAGCGTGCCGCCAGCGAGCGGCAGTGCCGCGCTCGCGGTAGATTGCGCAGCCGAGGCCGCGGAGCGGGCCATAAAATCGTTCGCTGATCCAGTTCCAAGCGCACCTTCCGCCGCCGTGGCGCGGGCCGTTTCACTAGCCGAAGTGCCAGCCGGATCGAATGCCGAAGCATTTTGCGTCGCCGCCGATCCGAGACCTAAATTCGTCAGCGCACCCGCAGCTGTTGTTGCCCCCGTCCCACCATTCCCCAGCGCCACCGTCCCGGTCACGTTCGATGCAGTACCAGAAACGTTGCCTGTAACATTCCCCGTCACGTTGCCGATAACATTGCCGGTGAGATTTCCGTTCACATCTCCTGTCACGTTACCCGCAACCGGCCCATTCAATTGCGGAGCGGTCAAAGCTCCCGTCAGCGTCCCGCCAGCGAGCGGCAGCGCAGCGCTCGCCGTCGATTGCGCAGCCGCCGCCGCGATGCGTGCCGTAGAATCATCCGCCGAACCGGTGCTGAGCGCGCTCTCTTCAGCAGTAGCGCGTGCTGTTTCACCAGCCGACGTTCCAGCCGCATCGAATGCCGATATATTTTGTGTAGCAGCCGATCCAAGACCCAGGTTCGTCATTGCACCCACCGCGGTTGTTGCCCCCGTACCACCATTTCCCAGCGCCACCGTCCCGGTCACATTCGAAGCCGTCCCAGAAACATTGCCGGCGACATTGCCAGTAAGATTTCCAGTTACATCTCCAGTCACGCTACCCGTTAACGGCCCGTTCAATTGCGGAGCGGTCAAAGTTCCCGTCAGCATCCCGCCAGCGAGCGGCAGCGCAGCGCTCGCTGTAGATTGCGCGGCAGCAGCCGCGGAACGCGCCGTAGAATCGTCTGCAGAACCGGTGCTGAGCGCGCTCTCTTCAGCGGTAGCGCGAGCCGTTTCACCAGCCGAAGTTCCAGCCGGATCGAATGCCGATATGTTCTGCGTTGCAGCCGATCCGAGACCCAAATTCGTCAGTGCACCCGCCGCCGTTGTTGCCCCAGTCCCACCATTCCCCAGCGCCACCGTCCCAGTTACATTTGAAGCCGTCCCGGAAACATTGCCGATAACATTGCCAGTTATATTGCCGGTCACGTTTCCCGTCACATTACCCGCCAGCGGCCCATTCAACTGCGGAGCAGTCAATGCTCCTGTCAGCGTGCCGCCAGCCAGCGGCAGTGCCGCGTTCGCCGTAGATTGCGCGCCTGAAGCTGCGGAGCGGGCAGTAGAATCGTCCGCTGATCCGGTGCCAAGCGCACCTTCCGCCGCCGTGGCGCGTGCCGTCTCACCAGCCGAGGTTCCAGCCGCATCGAATGCCGATATGTTCTGCGTTGCCGCCGACCCGAGACCCAAATTCGTCAGTGCACCCGCCGCTGTTGTTGCCCCAGTCCCACCATTTCCCAGCGCAACAGTCCCAGTCACATTCAATGCGGTCCCGGAAACATTGCCGATAACATTGCCAGTTATATTGCCGGTAACATTCCCCGTCACATTACCCGCCAGCGGCCCATTCAACTGCGGAGCAGTCAATGCCCCCGTCATCGTGCCGCCAGCGAGCGGCAGTGCCGCGTTCGCCGTAGATTGCGCGATTGAAGCTGCCGAGCGGGCCGTAGAATCGTTCGCTGATCCGGTACGAAGCGCACCTTCCGCCGCCGTAGCGCGAGCCGTTTCACTGGCCGAAATACCAGCCGGATCAAATGCGGAAATATTTTGCGTTGCAGCCGATCCCAGCCCCAAGTTCGTCAGCGCCCCTGCCGCTGTTGTTGCCCCCGTCCCACCATTTCCCAGCTCCACCGTCCCAGTCACATTCAATGCAGTCCCGGAAACATTGCCCGTGACATTGCCACTCACGTTCCCAGTTACATTGCCGGTAACATTGCCCGCTAGCGGCCCATTCAACTGCGGAGCAGTCAATGCTCCTGTCAGCGTGCCGCCAGCGAGCGGCAATCCCCCCAGATTCGCCAGCGCGCCGGCCGCAGTGATTGCCCCCGTCCCACCATTCCCCAGCAGCACAGTCCCGGTCACATTCAAAGCCGTCCCGGATACATTCCCGGTCACATTACCCGTCAGCGGCCCATTCAACTGCGGAGCATTCAAAGCCCCGGTCAGCGTCCCACCGGCGAGCGGCAATCCCCCCAGGTTCGTCAGCGCCCCTGCCGCCGTTGTTGCCCCAGTCCCACCATTCCCCAGCGCTACAGTCGCAGTCACATTTGAAGCCGTCCCAGAAACATTGCCGATAACATTGCCAGTTATATTTCCAATAACATTCCCCGTCACATTCCCCGTCAGCGTCCCATTCAACTGCGGAGCAGTCAAAGCCCCCGTCATCGTCCCGCCGGCCAGAGCCAATCCCCCCAGGTTCGCAAGTGCTCCATTTGCCGTCGAAGACCCCGTCCCACCCGCCGTCAGCGGAACTGTGCTCAATCCACCAACCGCTGTGCCATTCGCGGCGTAGAACGCAATCTGTCCGGTGCTCCCCGTGGCCACCGTGCCGCACACAGCCCCTGTGTTCGTAAGATATCCCGAGCTATCCGCCTGCACGCAGGAGTGACCGCTGCCCGCCGCAAGCCCCGGGAACATGATCGAAGTAGCTCCAGTGAAACTCGCGTAGAGCGCGGTGCTATTCCCTCCGTAAACCTTGAACCCCGCCCCTGAGCCGGTTTCGTAATTCACCCGCACCACTCCCGTCGTGTCCGCTGCGTTCACGTACGTGTCGCCGCCGTTGGTGCTCTGGATGGCCTTGAAGCTGTCCAGCCCCCCCACCGCGGAATTCAGCACCCAGTTGTTGTACTGATCCTTCTCTGCATACCACTGGTTATTGCCGTTCCAGTCTTTATAGATCAACGATTCCTTCTGGCTCTGCGTGAGTCCCGCCCAGAGAATCGTGTCGATCTCCGCGTCAAGTTGATTCTCCACCGTCGCTGTGCCACTTAGTGTCGAAAGACCGCTCACCTGCAACGTGCCATTGAATTGAACATTCCCGGCAACCCCAACTCCGCTGGCTCCATTTGAAGTTACTCCTGGCAACAGATTCGCCATCGCGCCCGCCGCCGTTTGGGCTCCCGTCCCACCGTTCACCAACCCCACCGTCCCGGTAACATTCAAAGCAGTTCCAGATACATTGCCGGTAACATTGCCAGTGAGACTTCCACTCACATTTCCCGTCACATTCCCTGTCAACGGCCCAGTCAATTGCGGAGCAATTAAAGCTCCAGTCAGCGTCCCACCGGAAAGAGGTAGTCCACCTAAATTCGTCAGCGCGCCTGATGCTGTTGTTGCCCCCGTCCCACCATGGGTCAACAACACGGTCCCAGTCACATTCGAAGCAGTGCCCGAAGCATTGCCGGTAAGACTTCCCGTCACGTTTCCCGTCAACGGCCCATTCAATTGCGGAGCAGTTAATGGTCCAGTCAGCGTCCCACCGGCGAGCGGTAATCCACCCAAATTCGTCAACGCACCCGCTGCACTTGTTGCCCCAGTCCCACCGTTCCCCAGTAACACAATCCCGGTCACATTCAAAGCCGTCCCAGATACATTGCCGGTAACATTGCCGATAACATTTCCAGTGAGACTTCCACTCACATTCCCCGTCACATTACCCGCAAGCGGCGCATTCAACTGCGGAGCCGTCATAGCCCCCGTCAGCGTGCCGCCGGCCAACGGCAATCCACCAAGGTTCGCCAGCGCACCCGCTGCCGTCGAAGCCCCAGTCCCACCGTTCCCCAGTAACACGGTCCCGGTCACATTCAAAGCCGTCCCAGATACATTCCCGGTAACATTGCCGCTAAGATTCCCAGTTACACTTCCAGTCACATTTCCCGTAACATTACCCGTCAACGGCCCATTCAACTGAGGAGCAGTCAAACCTCCCGTCAGCGTGCCGCCGGCCAGCGGCAGCCCCCCAAGATTCGCCAGCGCACCCGCCGCCGTCGCAGCCCCAGTCCCACCCGTCGAAACACCAACCTGGCTCACGCCTCCAACCGTTGTGCCATTCCCCATGTAATAAGCGATCTGCCCTGAGTTTCCAGTACTAACCGTCCCGCTGCCGGTCCCCGAACCCGTTCCGCACGCCGCCCCGGTATTCGTGATGTATCCCGAGTTATCGATCTGCAGGCAGTTATGCCCGCTGCTTGCCGCCAGTCCGGGAAAATCAATCGCCGTCGGCGCAGTAAAGCTCGCGTACAACGGACTGCTGCTCCCGCCCCCATACACCTTGAACCCCGCCCCTGCTCCGGTTTCGTAATTCACCCGCACTACTCCCGAGGCATTTGAAGCATTGATGTACGTATCGCCGCTGTTAGTGCTCTGATAAGCCTTGAAGCTATCGAGGCCCCCCAGCGCCGAGTTCAACGCCCAGTCGTTGTACTGATCCTTTTCCGCGTACCACTGGCTGTTGCCGCTCCAGTCCTTGTAGACCAATGACTCCTTCTGGCTTTGCGTCAACCCGGCCCACAAAATCGCGTCGATCTCCGCATCCACCTGGTTCTTCAACGTCGCCGTGCCGTTCAGCGTTGAAACACCGTTCACCTCCAGCGTCCCTGTGAATTGTGCGTTCCCCGCGTTGTTGATCGTCGCCACGGTCGTCTCGCTCGGCCCGCCCGACCCAATCACCACGCCGCCGGTTCCTGAGTTATTCGATCCGTTCAGCACCACGGCGCCCGTACCCGCCGCGTTGATCACCGTCTGATTATTGGTGCTCGTCTGCCCGTTGTTATACTGCCCAATCGACAGCCGGTACACGCTGTTCAGCTCATCCAGCACCTGGTAGAACTGCTCGCCCGCCGTTGCATCGCTCAACCCCATCGTCCATCGGTAGCCGAAATCCGTCTGATACCTGTTCAACAGCCCGCGCTCATTTCCCGCGCCAATCCCGACGCGATAGTGATTCGTCACCGTCGCATCCTGCTGGCTCCCGTACCAGTCCCCGTTCATCCCGTTGAAGCTGCGATGAAACGTATCCAGAAAGCTGTTGCGTGTTCCGTTGTCCGTCAATTGCCCGGTAAACATCGTGCCGCCGGTGATCCAGCTGTTGTACGAGCTGCCTACATCCGCCACCACCTGATTGATTGAGTTTTCGTTGCGCAATCCAACAATCGTGTTGTTCTGCGCGTTCGCGCCCAGGTGCAGTGCCGTCGCGCAACCCTCCACATCGCCGCCAGAAAACGTGTTTCCATCCCCTTGCCGCAGATTGATCCCGTACGTCCCCGCAATCGGACTTCCCCCGCTTGTCGGACAATCGATGTGCATCCGTCTAAACGTGCTCGCATTCATCCAGTCCGTCGTCGCCGCATTTGTAACCTGGTGTCCAATTGCATTGATCGCCGTTTGAAATCCACTGAATTGGCTATCGATGAAGCTTCCGCCCGTATAATTCCCGGTCCCATCCAGAGTCATGCCCGTCTGATTTGAGTTACCCAGGAAATACATCCCCTCAATGTCAATTTCCTGCGTGCGATAAGCCACCAACCCCTGCGCAGTCGCATTGCTGGCCGCCGTCGTATTGATCACCACATCATCCATGTGGAAGCCCATCGTGTTCACCGCATACGTCGGGTCGCCCACCTGCACCATCGCGCCCGCACCCGAATAAAGGAACACCGTCCCGCCCTGGCTCCCGCTTGCCGTGCTCGCTCCCCGCCACGAGCAGCCATGCAACGCTACATTCCGCGTTCCCGCCGTCACGATCAATTGATTTGCGGTCGCAATCGTCGCGCATGGCAACATCACCGTCACGTTCCCCGTGGCCACCGTCACGTTCGAGCCCATCGCCTGTGTGCCAGTAAAATTGCGCGCGTCGCACGTTCCCCCATAGACCGCGCTCACCCCTCCCAGGCATGCCTGCAGCTTGGCCCCAAAGTCCGCGCCCGGAAACTGATCCACCTGGAACGCCGCTCCCAGTTGCAACCCCGTCAACTCTCCTGCAAACTGTGTCACGCTGGCGCCCAGGCTTACGGCATTCAGGGCTGTCACCGATGTGTCCACGTAATGCTTGTCCGCTGCCTGCAATGTTTGCGTCGGATCGCCGTTTAAATAGAGCGGACCGCTCAGCGTTCCACCCGAAGCCGTCAACAAACTCTGCGTCAGCTCCGTGATCGACTGGTCTACATACGCTTTGCTCACCGTCTGCACAGCCTGCGCCGCCGGCATCACCTGCGCCTGCACCTGTCCCACGCTCGCCTGCGCCGCCACTGGCACCACCCAATATTGGGTGCTCATGGTTCCGTCACTCATCTGGTAGATCGCCGTGTAATACAACCCCGCCGGCGTCGCTCCCACATTCGGTGCAAGATTCACGCTCAGAAATCCATCCAGCGCGATCGTCACCATCAAGTGCCCCGCCGTAATGGTCTGTCCGCCCGCTGTAGTAAACGCCGGCCAGCTCACGCTCAATGTTCCTGAACCGGGCGCGCCGTTCGCCAGGTAGACCGTCCCCTGGACCGTCGTCGTGCTCGGCGCCTGTGCGCCGCCAACACTCGACAGTGCCATCCACACCAGCCAGAGCCCCAGCCCCAGTCTCAGCCCGAGTCTCAGTCCCATCCGTCTGCCTGCGCCGAACCAATCGTCCATTGTGAGCTTCATCCGCGTCTCTTCTTTCTTCCTGAAAAAGGGGCAGGCTACGCGGCTATCTACGCCGCGCCTGCCCACCCCATTCCCTGACAAATCAACTATTAGGCCGTTGTTAGTTCCCTGCATTCCACTTCTGTTTGTTCACCGTCGTCCTCGCCCCAATCCTCGTACGGGGCATCGAGAGGCCATTCCGGCTCCGCTGCCAGCTTTGCCGCCAACGCCAGCAGCGGCCGCTCCTTCACTGTCTCCTCTGCATCCGGCTTCCCTTTCGAAAGATCCATCAGCAATTGAGTGATTTTGAGATCGCCCTTGAACGCTTTGGTCGCCAGCGCTTTGACAATCTCGCGTGCCTTTCCCTTCACCGCATGGGAGGCCTCTTTGTTCAGCTTTTTCCCTTTTTCGTTGCCAAGCTTCCGTGCTGCATCGTGCGTCCGTGTTTTCATGTGTCCGCCGTTTCCGTTCCAGCATTCCGCACCGTTCGTACTCCGTGCAGAAACAAAAAAGGGCAATTCCTTTTGGGAATCACCCCTTCTCATTCATCAAAATGTGCCGAACCTGCGGAAGTGGCCCGAAGAGTTTCAGGTGAGCCTCGTACTCACCTCTCCAGTCGTTTCGCTCTCGTTGTTCTTAGCTTACAGAATTCACCCTTAATTGCACGCAAACCCAATCCCACCTATTTTTCTCTTGTTTTCAATCGTTTACCGCCATTGCCAATTCACGCGCTCTTGACAACAATTCCCCTGCCCGTTCAATGTTCTCGTTCAATGTCCCAGCCCAATGCTCTACCATAGTCCCCGTGACATCCCCAGCCACTCACGATCCCACCCTCCTCGTCCACGGCGGCGCCTGGGCCATTCCCGCCGAAGCCGCAGCCGCCCACGAGTCCGGTGTCCGCCGCGCCCTTGAAGCTGGATACGCCATCCTCTCCCTCGGCGGATCGGCCATTGACGCCGTTGAAGCCGCCGTCACCGTCCTTGAAGACGACCCCACCTTTGACGCCGGCCGCGGCAGCTTCCTCACCTCCGATGGCCGCGTCCAACTCGACGCCCTCCTCATGGACGGCGGACGCATGAAAGCTGGCGGTGTAGCCTGTGTCGAACGCCTCCGCAACCCCATCCAGGCCGCTCGCCTGGTGCTTGAAAAAAGTCCCCACGTCTACTTCGTGGGCCCCGGCGCCGAGCAGTTCGCCCACGCCCACGGCATGCCCCTGATCGACAACGTCGAGCTGGTCCTCGATCGCGAGCGCGAACGCCTGCAGCATGCCAAGGCCCGTCAATCCGCCGGCTTAGCCGACGAAACCTTCTCCGGTCAGATCGCCGACGACAAAGACCCCGCCACCGCCTTCACCGCCAAGCCAACCAATCCAAACCCCAACACCCCGGGTGCCCCAAGTCTCGATTCTGAAACCTGGGAACTGAAAAACCCGCCATTTCTCCCCGGATTCGACTCCCACGACACCGTAGGCGCCGTAGCCCTCGACGGCCACGGCAACCTCGCCGCCGCCACCTCCACGGGAGGCACCCTCAACAAAACCCCCGGCCGCGTCGGCGACTCGTCCCTTATCGGTTGCGGCTGTTACGCCGACAATCTCGCCGCCGCCGTCTCCCTCACCGGCTGGGGCGAACCCATCATGAAACTCGTCCTCGGCAAGTGGGCCACCGACCGCGTAGCCGCCGGCTCCGCCCCTGAAATCGCCGCTCGCGAAGCCATCTCCTACCTCTACAACCGCCTCGGCGGCCACGGCGGCATCATCCTCTTAGGCCCCGACGGCCGCTTCGGATTAGCCCACAACACCCCCGCCATGGCCTGGGGCCTAGCCACCCCCAGCGGCCTCCAAACCGGCCTCTCCATCTAGCCACTTTGATAGGACTGACTTCGTGATAATCTGGGACTGGTAGGAATTCTTCCTACCGGGAGTTCAACCATGCCCTCGGTCGAGAAAATCAGCATCGCCCTCCCTCATGAAATGGTTTCCCTCGTCCGCCAGGTCGTAGAATCTGGCGAGTACGCTTCCAACAGTGAGGTCGTGCGCGACGCGCTCCGCGACTGGACACACCGGCGCACGTTGCGTCAGCAGGGAATCGAGGAATTGCGCAAAGTCTGGCAGCAGGCAATCGAAAATCGCTCCCCGGGACTCGACGTTGACGACGTCTTCGATCGACTGGAGCGCAAGTACCAGGCTCTAGCGGACTCCGGAAATGCGGCCAAATAGTGCGCATAGAGCTCTCCGGGTTTATCGAGTCTGACCTTGAAGCCATTGCAAACTTCATAGCCCAGGACAATCCCACCCGTGCCGTAACTTTCATCCAGGAAATCCGTGCGAAAACACGCCTCGTCGCCAAACAGCCTCTGACTTTCCAACTCCGTCCCGAGATTGGCGAAGGTGCGCGAATCACCATTGTCGGTCGACACGTCATCTTATTCCGCGTCATCGGCCAAATTGTCAGAATCGAACGAGTGGTCTTCGGCGGTCGTGATCTCCCTGCACTCCTTGAATAACTCAGGAACGCCGGCAATTGTAACGATCATGACACGAAAGGGTTTTTCCCACTATCCCCTGCAATAATCCCAATATGCTGATCCTGGCCTCAGCCTCGCCCCGCCGCCGCGAACTCCTCACCCAGGCCGGCTTCACCTTCCAGGTCCACCCCGCCCACATCCCCGAAGACCCCCACACCAACGAAGACCCCATCGCCTACGTCACTCGGCTAGCCCGCGAAAAAGCCGAAGCCGTCTATCGAGATCTAGCTTTGAAACGGCACGACTTCAGGCGTGCCAATAGCGATCCACAAGACGTCCGGGCTTTAGCCCCTGAGGGATGTTCCCCGACCGTTAGCCCCAACGAAGACCCCAATTCATTTGTCGTCCTCGGCGCCGACACCACCGTAACCCTCGACAACCAAATCCTGGGCAAGCCCGAAAACGAACCCGACGCCGCCCGCATGCTCCGTCTTCTCTCCGGCCGCACCCACCGCGTCATTACCGGCGTAGCCGTCGTCACCGCTGCCCACACCGAAGTAGCCGCCGAAGTCACCGCCGTAACCTTCCTCACCCTATCCGAAGAAGAAATAGCCGCCTACATCGCCACCGGCGAGCCCATGGACAAAGCCGGAGCCTACGCCATCCAGGGCCGCGCCGCCCGCTGGATCCCCCGCATCGTCGGCGACTATTTCAACGTAGTGGGCCTACCCATAGCCTTAGTTACCACCCTCCTCGAATCCCGCTAATCTGGCAACACCCCCGCCAATTTGCCAACCTGCCAACAGAAGAGGCGCCCGCATTTGGCGCCTCTTCGCTAACTCGCTGCCCTGATATCCAAACCAACAATGCCAGCGAAGCCAAAGGCCTTGCTAACTCCGCTAACAACGCTAACTCCGCTTTCTACGGCTTCACCGCTAACTTCTCCCCCACATACTTCACGTCCTTCGCCTTCGCCACCCCGCTCTCCACCACGCGAAACGTCCTCTCCCTCAACATCCCCGGAAAACTCCCCTCCCTCGCCCCAATCGTCAGCGTCTTCCCCGCGTCATCCCAATGCATCGCAATCGTCGCATGCGCGCCCTTCTCATACCCATACCCGTCGTTCTCATCCTCATACAAAACAAAATCCCCATCCGCCCCCGGATAAATCCGCAGCTCGATCGGGTCTTCCGGTTTTTCCGTGCTCCACTCCATTGCCGGGCCAAACGGCACAATCGATCCAGCCCTCACAAACAGCGGCATCTTCTCGAGCGGCGCATCCGCCTCAATCCGCCGTCCGCCTTCCACCTTCGCTCCGGTCCAGAAGTCGTACCACGTCGCCTTCGGCAAATAAACCGTCCGCGATGTCGCACCCTCCGTATAAACCGGTGCAACCAAAATCGACGGCCCAAACAAATACTCATCGCCCGTGTTCTGCGCCGCCACATCCTCGCGCCAATCCATCACCAGCGGCCGCATCAGCGTCCCATGATTGTTAGTCACCTGCCACGCCTGCGAATAGATATACGGCATAAGTCGATAGCGCAGCGCGTCATAGTCCACCAGGATCTTCTGCGCATCCGCCCCATAACTCCATAACTCGTTCTCGCTGGGATTCCGCGTCCCATGCACCCTGAAAATAGGCGAGAACGTCCCAAACTCAAACCACCGCACAAATAACTCGCGAAACTTCGGATCATTCAGATTCCCGCCCGAAATAAATCCCCCAATATCCGTAGTCCAATACGGCATCCCCGAAATCGAGTAATTCAGCCCCGCCGAAATCTGTCGCTGGAACGTCAACCAGTCGCTCAGCACATCCCCCGACCAGGCCGTCACCCCAAACCGCTGCGCCCCCGCATAAGCCGACCGCGAAAGAATAAATACCCTCTTACTCTGCGACGCCGCCTGCTGCCCCTCGCTAACCCCGCCCGTGTGAAACAGCGGATAAACATTGGCGTATCGCGCACCCGATCCAATCGCCATCTTGTTCGTCACCAGGATGTTGTCTTCCCGTCCCTCGGTCTCCGGCTCATCCGTGTCCAGCCACCACGCGTCTACGCCTTTTTGAAACAGCGCCGCATTCGCATTCTTCCAATACTTCTTCCGCGCCGCCTCATTCGTCGGGTCATACAGCGCCTGCCCCACCGGATGAAAGCTCGGCTGCACAGTCTTCGCAATAAACCATCCGTTCTTGTCGAACTCGTCATAAGTCGCCGACCCCGGCCTGAAATAAGGCCAGATCGAAACCATCAAATGAAAATGTTCCTGATGCAGCGTGTCGATCATCTCCTGCGGGTCGGGATAATGCGAGTTCCACTTCATCTCGCCCATCGTCACCCACCAAAACCAGTCCTGCACAATGTTGTCCACCGGAATATGCAGCGCCCGATACTTCGCCGCAACCCCCTCAATCTCCGCCTGCGACTCATACTTGTTCTTGCACTGCCAGAACCCATACGCCCACTTCCCAAACAGTGGAACCTCGCCCGTCAGCTCGCGATACCGCGCAATAATCTGATCCGCATCCGGTCCATAAATAAAGTAGTAGTCAATCTTGTCCGCAACCTCCGCGCTCAAATACAGCGCATGAACAAACCGGTTGTTCATCTCACTTCGCGAAGGATTGTTCCAGAAAATCCCATATCCATTCGTAGAAATCAGCAGCGGAATCGCAATGTTCGTATTCTCCTGCGATAACTCCACCGTCTCCCCGCGATAATTCCAAACCCCCGCCTGATGTTGCCCCAACCCATACAACCCCTCATGCGACCCATAGATCGGGAACACCACCTCCGCATGAAACGTCTTCTCCCCGTTCACCTCCACCGGCCGCAGCGATCGATACCCATCCGTAGTCAGCAACTTCCCCCGCATCCCGCGCCCAGTCGACCCGGGTCCTGTAGCTCCAGCACCCGTCTCCCCCTCCGGTGCCACATAATGCACCGCCCCGCTCTCCCGCTCAATCACCACCCGCAACTTCGCCGTCGAAAGCGTAACTCCCTTATCATCCGAGCTAACATCGAACGCCGCCGCCGGCCAGTCCTTTTTCACCACCACCCAATCCGAAGCCCGCTCCGGCGCCTTGAAGTCCAGCCGCGAATACGTGACGTGAATCAAATCCTCCGCCTTCACCTCCAGCCGCAGCACTCCATCCTTCTGCCGCACCTCCAGCCCATCCGCCGTCTTCTCAAAGCTCACCACCGGGTTCGGCGTATTCCACTGCCCCATCGCCCTGGGCATTCCCGCTCCCGCCACTCCCAAACCCGCCAGAATCCCCCAAAAAACCAACCGTCTCATCGCAGAAGTCCCTTCCAAATTGCTCCTTCTTTACCGCTGTAGAAGCACGCACCAGTCTACCCCGCCCGGCAACCATCCCGTGGTCCAGCATCCTGCTCTCCCACCTCCCCGCTCGCTGGCTCTATTAACTCAAGAATCAACAGCACTGTTACGTTCCTGCGATCCCTGAAACTCTGAAGCGGTCCCTAACCCAATCCTTCTCAGGGCATTGGCCGCCCATTTCAGACCCGTCATCTTTCCTGTATCGAAAAACACAGCCATTTCGCCGTCATTTCGGGTTACACTGCCCCTGTCTCCAATCAAAGGATAAATTCATGCGGATTTCCGTCTTCATGCGTTCCACCCTCCTGCTTCTCGCGGCGGCTTCGCCCGCCCTGCTCTTCGCCCAGTTCCAGCAACCCACCGACGAAGAACTCAAGATGACCGCCGATCCCAAGGCGCCCGGCGCCGCCGCCGTCTACCTCTATCGCGAAGAAACCACCGACGACGCGCTTCACTACCAGACCTTCTACGAACGCATTAAGATCCTCACCGAAAAAGGCAAGGAGCTGGCAACAATCCACATTCCTTACCTGCACGGAACCTTCAAAGTCTCTGACATCAGGGGCCGCACCATTCACCCTGATGGAACTGTCATCCCCCTCACCACCAAGCCAAGCGATCTGATGGACTCCAAGACCACAACCCGCCAGGTTAATCAGGTGGTCTTCACTCTCCCCAGCGCCGAGGTCGGAAGCATCCTCGAATACCGCCTCCAGATTAGATACGACGACGACATTGTCTTCTCCCCGCAATGGGAGATCCAGCAGCCATTCTTCGTCCATAAGGCTCACTACCACTGGTCTCCGATGTTGGGCGGTGGCAGGTATATCAGCGATAGCAAGGGCCGGGTCCTTAACAATCTCATGTGGGCCACAGTCGGTTTCCCGCGCGATTCCGTAGTGAAAGACTCCCAGAACCACTTCACCGTCGACCTCACTGACATTCCTGCAATCCCCGACGACGACTGGATGCCGCCCCTCAACACCCTCAAGTGGAAGGTCGACTTTTATTACACCTACGCCTACGCCGGAAAGCAGTTCTGGGACGACGAGCTCAAATCCTGGACCAAAAATGCCGAGCGCTTTACCAATCCCTCAGGCCAGCTCAAGGACGCTGTTTCCCAAATCGTCGCTCCATCCGACACCGAAGAACAAAAGGCTCGCAAAATCTACGCCGCCGTCATGAAGCTGGATAACACCCGCTTCGGCCGCGCCAAATCAGACGCCGAGCGCAAAGCCGAAAAGCTGAAGACCGTCAAAGCCGCTGAAGATGTCTGGAAGCAGCAAAGTGGGTCCGACGACGATATGGCCCTCCTCTTTGTCGCCCTCGGCCGCGCCGCCGGCCTCAAGGTCTGGCCCATGGAGGTAGTCGACCGCAGCAAAGCATTTTTCGACCCGCTCTATCTCAATTCTGACCAGTTGAACGATTACATCGCCGTCCTCGACCTCGGCGGAAAAGATGTGTTTCTCGACCCTGGCCAAAAAATGTGCCCCTTTGGAGCCCTGAGTTGGAATCACTCCCTCGCCAGCGGCTTCCGCCTATCCGATAAGGGCGCCGCCTTCGCCACCACCCCCTCGGAGCCATACAAATCCGCCGTCATGCAACGCGACGCCGATCTCACCATTGCGGCCGATGGCAGCACCGATGGCAGCATTCGCTATATCATGACCGGACCCCAGGCACTCCGCTGGCGCCAACTCGCTCTCCAAAACGATGCCGACGAGGTAAAAAAGCGGTTCAACGAATCCATTCGCGCCGACATGCCCGACGGCGTCGACGTCGACTTCGATCACTTCCTTGCCCTCGACGATTACAACGTCAACCTCATGGCCATCGTCAAGGTCTCCGGCAACCTCGCCACCGCCACCGGCAAGCACTTCTTCCTCCCCGGCCTCTTCTTTGAATCCCACGCCAAACATCCCTTCGTCGCCCAGGACAAGCGCTTAGTCCCCATCGACGTTCACTACGCCAGCATGGAAAACGATGAGGTCGTCTACCACCTCCCGCCCGGGTTTACCGTGGAAAGCGCCCCTCAGCCCACCACCCTATCCTGGCCTAATCACGCCATGCTCAAAATCTCCTCGGTGACAAAGGACAGCGATGTCACCGTGTCCCGCGCCTTCGCCCACAACTACGCCATTCTTGATTCCAAGGAATACAGCGATCTCCACGACTACTACCAGAAAGTCGCTACCGCCGATCAACAACAGCTCGTCCTCACGCGCGCTCCCGCCGCCAAAGGAAACTGATGATCACCGCTCGCAGGTTTGCCCGAAGTCCAGTTCGCGGATCTCTGTCTCCATCGCCCGATGGCCGCAAAGCTAAACAGGCTGCGGAAGAACTCCAATCTGACGTAGATGTGCGAAAGGGCACGACTTCAGTCGTGCCGCAAACGCCACAAAATAACGCCCCGGCGTTAGCCCCTGAGGTATGCCTTTCCTCAATTTCACCCAAAATCAGGCCTTTTTTCGCATTCTTCAAGCCATGCGTGGCACCGTCCCCACGTTGGCTCGCCGCAACCCTCCTGATCCTCCTCTCCGCATCTCCCGCTCTCCTCCGCGCCCAGTTTCAGGAGCCCACCGCCGACGAACTGAAGATGACCGCCGATCCCAAAGCCCCCGGCGCAGCCGCCGTCTATCTCTACTATGAAGAGATCGCCGACGCCATCCAGCAAACCAGCACCCACTACGAGCGCATCAAGGTCCTCACCGAAAAAGGCAAGGAACTCGCCACCGTCAGCTTTCCCTATGAGCGCGGCGTAGACAAGGTTGCCTCCATCGAGGGCCGAACCATCCACGCCGACGGAACCGTCATCCCCTTGATTGAAAAATCCACTGACCTGACTGAACTGAAAACCAAGGACTACCAGCTGAATTCAGCCGTTTTCACCTTGCCCGACGTCCAGGTCGGCAGCATCCTCGAATATCGTGTCAAAATGCGCCGCGACGACCAATGGACCTACGTGCCCACCTGGCAGGTACAGAGGAAGTACTTCGTCCGCAAGGCGCATTACGGATTCCGTCCCGGCGGTAACCAGCACCTGATGGTCTCCTCACACGTAGGCCCCATCGCCAAGGTGGTTCAGGGCAAAGGGGACTGGATAACGCTGGACATCGAAGATGTGCCGCCCGAACCCGACGACGATTGGATGCCACCCATCAACACCCTCCGCTGGCGCGTGGAGTTTTTCTCCCTTTGGGCCGACAATTCCGATAAGTTCTGGACCAATACCCGCCAGACCTGGGCCGATTGGATCAGGAACTTCACCAATCCCACCGGCCCCATCAAAAATGCCGTTGCACAAATCGTTGCCCCCGGCGATACCGATCAACAAAAGGCGGAAAAACTCTACGCCGCCGTTCAGAAACTCGATAACACCGACTTCAGCCGCACCAAGTCTGAAGCCGAGCGCAAAAAGGAAAAGCTCAAGGAAATAGATAGAGCGGAAGATGTCTGGAAAAATCAGAGTGGCTCGGCCAACGATATCGCGCTTCTCTATGCCTCCATGGCCCGTGCCGCCGGCCTCAAAGTCTCGCCGGTCTATGTTGTCAATCGCGACCGGGCGATATTCGATCGCAGCTATCTTTCCAATTCGCAGTTTGACAATGACCTCGTGATCGTCTCGCTCGACGGCAAAGACGTTTATCTCGACCCCGGACAGAAGATGTGCCCCTTCGGCCAGCTCCATTGGAAGCACGCATTGACAGCCGGCTTTCGGCTCAACGATAAGAGCGCCGACTTCGAAACGACTCCCGCACTTACCTACAAGGCGTCGGCGGTTAAGCGAGTGGCAAATCTCACCATCGACGAGACCGGCGACATAACGGGAACGGTTCGCTTCGTCATGACCGGCCCTGAAGCGCTTCATTGGCGCCAACTGGGACTCGAAAACGACGAGGATGAACTAAAGAAGCAATTCACCGAGTTGGTGCGCGCCTATCTCCCTGAAGGTGTGCAGGCCGACTTCGACCGCTTCATCGGCCTTCAGGACTCGAATACCAACCTCGTCGCTACCGTCAAGGTTTCAGGATCCATCGGCACCGCAACCGGCAAACGCTTCTTCCTGCCCGGCCTTTTTCTTGAATCCCGCGCCACGCATCCCTTCATTGCAAACGACAAGCGCACCATCCCGGTTGACGTCCACTATCCCATGTTCGAAGACGATGAGGTGACTTACACTCTACCGCCAGGATTCAAAGTTGACAGCCCACCGCAGGACGCTAACTCAGTGTGGCCCGACCATGCCATACTCAAGATCCACTCCAGCGCAAAAGACGGCTCCATCACTGTTTCACGCACCCTGGCCCACAACTTCACCATCCTTGATCCAAAGAATTACTCTGACCTCCACGACTTCTATCTCAAAGTAGCCGCAGCCGATCAACAACCGCTCGTCCTCACCCGCACTCCAGCCGCTCAGGGGAACTGATCATGAGGAATACGCACAACTCAAAGCTTCAACCGCTCTTCATTCCGCTTGTTGCCATCTTTCTGATTACCGCCCCGCCCATCCACGCCGATTGGTTCAACAAAGACAAGCCCTTACCGGATTGGGCTGTGGATGTTGCCAAAACCAGAACCCCCGACTACGCCAAAGACTCTCCAGCCGTCATCCTCTTCGATGAATATGTTGAAACCATTGACGGGCAGGGCCGCGCCGTTGAACGTGAGCGCGAAGCCATCCGCATCCTCAAGCCCCAGGGCCGCGGTAACACCTGCGAAGTCAACTACGACGTAGACGAAAAAATCAATTACTTTCGCGTTTGGACCATCGCCGCCGACGAGAAGCTGTATCCGGCAAAAGATACAGACTTTGCTGAACAGGGCAGCACCGATATCCCCATCATGCTCTCCACTCGCAAGTACCGCGTCGCCCATCCCCCCGCGGCCGATGTGGGCGCCACCATCTTTTGTGAATCGGAGGAATTGCTCGAGCCCTATAGCCAGGAGAAAGTCTGGAGCTTCCAGACCGGCATTCCCGTCGTCTTCCAGGCCCTCGAAATCGACCTGCCCGCAGGCCGCGCCCACACCGAGTCATGGCACAATCACGACCAGGTCAAGGCGGTTGAAGTCGCTCCGAATCACTGGCGCTGGGAGATCAAAGACACTCCTGCCCTCAATCTGCGCGACATTCCCTCGCGGCCCGAATTTGCCGCGCTCGTCGCGCGCATGTCCACCCAGTGGGGCGATGCCGCCGTCGATGGAAAAGACAATCAGTGGCGCGCCATCGGCCAATGGGTCACCAAACTTGAAGCGGACCGGCCCAATCCCTCACCTGAAATCACCGCCCAGGTCCAGACCCTCATCGCCGGCGCACCCGACTTCTACACCAAACTCAGCCGCATCACCGAGTCCATTCAAAAGAACATCCGCTACTTCGTCGTGTCCCGCGGTATCGGCGGACTTCAGGCAAATCACGCCGCCGATATCTATCGCAATAAGTACGGCGACTGCAAAGACAAGACCACCCTGCTCATCTCTATGCTCCAGGTCGCCGGCATCCAGGCCTTCTATGTGCCCCTCGACGACCGCCGCGGCATTGTCGATCCTGACTTCCCCTCTCTGATTGGCAACCACATGATCACCGCCATTGAGGTTCCAGCGGATGTCCAGGACCCGCGCCTCAAGGCCATCGTCAAAACCAAGGACGGCAAGCGCTATCTCATCTTCGACCCTACCAACGAGCGCACCCCCGTGGGCAACCTGCCCTCATACGAGCAGGGCAGCTTCGCCACTCTCGCCGCCGGCGCCTCCAGCCAGGTCATCGCCCTGCCCGTCCTTCCACCCGATGCCAACGGCACTGAGCAAATCGGAAAGTTCACCCTCGCCCCCGACGGCACTCTCACCGGCGCTGTCGATACCTCCCATTCCGGCCCCGAGGGCGGCGACTTTCGTGAATTCCTGAAGTACACCGATGAAAAGGAGCGGCGCGAGCAGTGGGAGAGCTACATCGCCGCAACCATCCCCGGCGTCACCCTTGACACTTTCAAATTCGTTCAGCCCAGTGAACTCGACAAGCCGCTCGAATTCCACTACCAGGTCACGGCTCACCAGTACGCCCACCAGGCCGGCACGCTTCTTCTCGTTCGTCCCCGCGTGGTCGGTTCTCACGCCATTCCGTTCAACGACAAGCCCCGCACCGTGCCCATCGACCTCGTCGCCACCGGCCACTGGCACGACACCTTTGACATCACCCTCCCCGCCGGCTACGTCGTCGACGAAACCCCCGATCCCGTCAACATCGACCTCGACTTCGCCAGCTATCACTCCTCCATCACCGCCAAGGGCAACGTCCTTCACTACGAACGTGAATACGACGTTCGCCAGGTCCAGCTCCCACCCTCCCAGGCCGCCGCATTCCGCCACTTCGAAGGCGCCATCTTAGCCGACGAAAAAGGCGACGCCGTCCTCAAAAAGCAGTAGGCGTTCGTCCCGTAGGGACCGAAGGATATTAGCCCCGGGCAACGCCCGGGGAAAGCCACCCAAAAGAAATCTCGAGTCCCGTAGGGACGCTGTGAACGTACCCTTCCGCCTGCCTTGGAACCCCGCCGCCCGAACCCAAAACTGACAACTTAAAACTGCCTTTGAATCTCTATCCTTCCGCAATCATCAATTCAACTGATGGCTCAACCCCTTTTCACACCCTTCCAACTCCGCTCCGTATCCTTCCCCAACCGCATCGGCGTCTCGCCCATGTGTGAATACTCCTCTGAAGACGGTTTCGCCGCCGACTGGCATCTTGTCCATCTCGGCGCGCGCGCCCAGGGTGGCGCCGGCCTGGTCATCCTTGAGGCCTCCGCTATCCTTCCTGAAGGCCGCATCTCTATCGCCGATCTCGGCATCTGGAAGGATGAGCACATCCCCAACCTTCAGCACATCGCAGCGTTCATCCACTCCCAGGGTGCGCGCGCCGGCATCCAACTCGCTCACGCCGGCCGCAAAGCCAGTTTCGCTGCGCCCTTTTCCGGTGAACGCCTGCTCCAGCCCTCGGAAGGTGGTTGGCAGCCCGTCGCACCCAGCGCCATCGCCTTTTCTCCCACCTACGCCGTCCCCGCAGCTCTCGACCAGGCCGGAATAGACGCCGTCATCGAAGCCTTTCGCCTCGCCACCCTCCGCGCCCTCACCGCTGGCTTCGACCT
Organism: Occallatibacter sp.; assembly: GCA_050013695.1. Classification (GTDB taxonomy): domain Bacteria; phylum Acidobacteriota; class Terriglobia; order Terriglobales; family Acidobacteriaceae; genus Telmatobacter. The sequence goes on along the minus strand of JBEKET010000019.1, from coordinate 28,199 downwards.
CGTTGAAATCCACGCCGCACACGGCTATCTGCTCCACCAGTTCCTTTCTCCCCTCGCCAACCAGCGCACAGACGCCTACGGCGGCAGCTTTGAAAACCGCGCGCGCCTCGCCCTCCAGGTTGTCGACACCGTCCGCGCCGCATGGCCCGACCACCTCCCGCTCCTCGTCCGCATCTCCGCAACAGATTGGTTTGACGGTGGCTGGAATATCGAAGAATCCGTCCAGCTAGCCCGGCTCTTTCGTTCGCACGGCGTCGATCTCGTCGACTGCTCCTCCGGCGGCATGGTTCCCAACGCCAAAATTCCCGTCGCCCCCGGCTACCAGGTCGAATTTGCCGCCCGCATCCGCCGCGAAGCGGGCATCCCCACCGCCGCCGTCGGCCTCATCACTGACCCAGCCCAGGCCAACGCCATCATCGCCAGCCAGGAAGCCGACCTCGTCTTCCTCGCCCGCGAAATGCTCCGCGACCCCTACTGGCCCCTACACGCCGCCGCCACACTCGGCGAACTCGCCAGTTGGCCGCCCCAATACCTCCGCGCCGCCCCTCAACACTCCCCAGCCCGCACCCCGCTCACCCGCCCCGAGCCAGCGCAGTAGCATCGTTTTGGTCGGGCTGCGAAGAAGCTCCCGCTTGACGCAGATGTGCGAAAGGGCACGACTTGACATGCCGCAGAAAAACTCCATTCTTTAACGTAGATGTGCCAAGGGGCACGACTTCACAGCTTGGTGAAAGACTCGAATTCTGCCTCAGTGTGCGAAAGGGCACGACTTGACATGCCGCAGAAAAACTCCATGCTTTAGCGTAGATGTGCGAAAGGACACAACCTCAGTCGTGCCGATAAAGCCCAATAAAATGACTCAGCTTCAACCCCTGCGGGATGTATTTGAGCCCTGAAACGAAAATCTGCCCTCTTCCACAGCCCGTTTCACCCGGCACTCGGTGGGCATCCACTCCCAAACCGGCTCTCCCATCTGAACTCCAATCCCGAATCCTGCATCATACCCAGAACATGCAGCGCGCCCCTGTTGTCTTTCCCGGTAACCATTGGCAAAATCGGCTGGTTTTGCTCACTTTGAACGCAATGTGTGTCCTATACTGCGCTTAGATTGAGCGCAGCATACCCATTTTGATGATCTGCTCCTCGACGCCTTATGGCCATGCATCTCGCCCGCAAGCGCACCTTCGAAACCACGCCTGCCATCCCCGATCGCCTCTACTTCAAGATCGGTGATGTGGCCCGCATCTGCGGTGTCGAGACCTACGTCCTACGCTTCTGGGAATCCCAGTTTCCCCAGCTCAAGCCCAATAAAAGTGGAACCGGCCAGCGGCTTTACCGTCGCCGCGACGTCGAAACCGCGGTTGAAATCAAGCGTTTAGTCCACGCCCAGGGATATACGCTCGCCGGTGCCCGCCAGGCGCTCGACCAGGCCGGCCATCGCTCCTCACCCAATCAACTCGAGCCCCAGCCCCTTGAACCACAAGCGGCCGAGCCTCAACTGGTTCTCCATCCGTCCACCCAGCGCGAAGCCCAGCCAGAGCCCCAGTCCCGGCTCCCGCTCCTCGCTGCCAATCCAACCCTGCGCCTCGATTCGGTTGCTGCGGCCATCGGCCACGCCCGCGCCGAGTTGCGCGAGATTGCCGGCCTGCTCGCCTCGCCGGTTCTTCTTGAGACTCGCCGCCGCCCGCGCATGACTGCGATCACCAACACCTCAGGATCGCTCTTCCCATCTTGAGCCCTGAAAATCCGCTGAACACCCCGCTGAGCTAACTCATTTTCATTGCCTTACTTACCTGAATCCACCCCACGCTCGCGGTTCACACCCTCATCTTATGAAGTGAGAACGAACTCCCGCGGTCCCAAACCGCAAAGCCTCTCCGTGGTAAATTAGAGTCAAAGCTTGTAATTCTGCATTCATCAGCACGACACAGAATGCTTCTTCCCTCACCGAGTCACAACTTCGCTCATGCCTCGGAGTTTGCCTTCTATGAAGTGTTCGCTTTGTGGTTCTACAAGATTTCGCTCATCCAGGCTGCGCGGGTTTGATTTCGCGCGTCTCATCATCCTGCAAGTTCCAATCCGATGCCGCGAATGCTACGACCGTGCTTTCGTGAATTTGTTCCATGCCTTATGGCTTCTCCAAAATGAGAAGGGTCGCAACCGCGTAGGCCTGCGTAGAACGGAAGGCCGCGACAACTCAACGCCAGATCAAGCGTAGGCCAGCCGTGCTCCGGCCAATTTGTTCATCCGGATCAGGAATGTCTCCATTCCTGTCTGCTCCTTGCTTTCACCCTCCTATCCTGTCCAGCCAGATAGAAGTCCAGCTGCATAAGATCCCTGCTGGAAAAGCCCGCTTGCCGGGAGGGCCACCCCCACAGCCACCGCCACACTGGCCGCAAACCATACCGCGGAGCGCGGCATGCCCGTGATCAGCATCGCCCCAACCGCCTCGGAACCGCCAAAAAAATACACCGCCATCAATGGGTATGCAAGAAAGAAAGCGTCAAAACGATCCACAGATGATCCCCCTATCGGCTCTTCGGACAGTCCCTGACAGAACCCGGGCAAACGCATCAATATTTGCTGTCCGGAAGTTGCACAGAGAATAGCAATCCTTTGCGGTTCAGACTGTGATGCTGGATTGCTTGTCATGTGATATCGGGTTTGCATCTTTTAATGTTCCCGCAGATCATGCCCGCAAATCCTGCCCGCAGATCATGGGTCGCAGCCAGACCCAGGACTGGACCTGCGCGTAGTGAATGTATTGCCGGTGTCGCCGCAGAATTGACCTGCGTGAGCCCCATGGCCATCGGCTGGCAATGCTCTGCGCCATTTAAATCGTCTGGACCGCAGTAGAGCCTTATTCAACCGCGCCCCGGGTGATCGAAACTATTCGAAGCAGATCCTCCAAATGATCGCCCTTTAGCTCAAAATCCCGAGCAATTGGTTGCCTCTCGCATTCCGCTGTCTTGGGCATTAACGAAAAGCCAGCTTCCGGATTGCAGGTCTTCCACCTTGAACACCATCGAGACCTCGGAACACGTTGAAGAAGCCTACAACTGGGGAGTAATCGATATCTGTGAACAGTTGGGCTCCCGGGATTGAACCGGGCAGCGATGATGTCAGGTCCACGCCGAATTGGACTGACCAAAAGGGGCTTGTTTCAGGGGGACCTTACGCATCCTCGACGATGCGAAAGTCGCGTTCCGCTCCGCAACCAAGTGCCTGAAGCGCCTTCTGGTATGCCTTGCTTTGATGAGCCGCGAGCGCATTCTCATAGCCGTTGAACTCGACAAGTATCGTCCGCAGCTGCAAGCCGGCTTCGTGGGTCTGAATCCGGCTGGTGGACCTGGTTAAAAAGCGCCCGCCCAAGCACTCCACTGCAGGCAGCGCCAATGCGCCGTAGGCCTATATCACCGATTCATCCTCGACCGCTGGATAGACTACATCCAATCTCCTCGACATTTGTCAGCATTGAAGTGTTCACGGCGGATTTGCTGTCGCATTGTCGCCAATCCAGAAAGATCTCCCTATTGGGTGTTACTTCCGAACGCGGTAATGAACCAGCGTTTCACTAAAACGAATTAGCGGTCATCGCGGTACCAGAAATTCAATTTAGTGCCTGGCGTCAGCCATCTCCCCCGGTTGGGAATCGCTCTCCGAATGAAGAAACGCCGTGATCGCAAGAGGGACGATGCCGTAGCCAAACTGCTCGGCGTCGTGCTTGACTCGATCGAGCTCCGGCATGGCGGATTTCCCATGCTCGCACACATGCAGTTCCGCCAGGGCCAGCCGCGATTCCATCTCCGCAAAACCTTGTTCATGCTCGACGCTCATCTTCAGCGAGCGCTGAAAATCGGCATTCGCCCCGGAGTACTCATGGCTGAACAGATGCACATAGCCGCGCTGCAATATCATCTCCTGAAGAAAACCTTTGGCCAGCGAGCCTTCTCCTCGAGCGAACGCTTGCTGAATGGCCTGTTTCGCTTCCTTTAATTTGCCTTGCCTGGCTTCGGCTTCGGCCAGATCCGCAAAGGCCGTCGGATCACCTGTAGTGCCGACACGTGCAACGGTCCTGCTCAAGTCAATGTTCTGCCGCGCCAAGTCTTCAGCCCTCGCCGGATTTCGCACCATTTCGAGGCGAATCATATCGCAGCGCGCCTCGTAGACCTGCATTCTTCGGCCAATTGCGTTCATGCTGGCAAGCGATTGATTGAGAATCAGCGCTGCCTGGTTGAGTTTTCCTTCCCGGACGAGAGTCACTGCAAGGCGTTCCCGGACGATGGCAACCCGATCCTGCTGTCCCAATGCTTCATAGTCCTGAATCGATTGCGTGAAGTTTCGCTCCGCTTCCTGATTCTTGCCCTCAAACTCCGCCACGATGCCGATATCCTGCCAGCGATTCGCAATTCTGCTTTTATCGTTGGCGCTCTCGCTCATGGCTATTGCTTTGAGGTAGTAGGCTTTTGCCTCTTCGAAATGCATGCGGCCCATGGCTGCATCTCCGAAAAGACTGAGAATGTTGCCCTCTTCCGCCACGTTCTGAGTTTCCTGGTAAATAGTCTGAGCCTGGTTGAAGAGCTTCAACGCTGCGGTGAGATCTCCACCATTCGCCGGATCGACGTACAGGTGGACATTTCCCAGGAGTGTCAGAGAATAAGCAATTCCAGCCTGGTCGCCAATCGACTTGCTCAAGCTCATCGCCTGCTGAAGTAGTTGCGTGGCGGTGGGCGCATCGTCTTTGTTAAACGCCAGCAGCGCCTGGTGATTCAAGGCATCGGCCATTCCCCGTCGATCGCCGATCGATTCATATTTCTCCCCGGCCAAACGCCACAGGCGCAGCGCCTCGTCCCAATTGTCCAATTTGTCATCCGCGTTGGCCTGACCCATGAGCGCATCAGCCACCATCAGGTCTGAACCCTGTGCTGCGGCGCGACCCTGGGCGCGGATCCCGGCAGCAAGCTCCCCTCGAAAATCAGAGATCGCGGAATCGGCCGATGCCTCCGCCAAGTCGACTTGAGGACTTGTCTGGGCGGACTTATTCCGGTCACGCAGCGTATGCAAGGTCGCGAGGGCAAGCTGGCCGTTGCTCGCATGGATCTGGGCATTCGCGAGTTTGAGACCGTAGTCTACGTTTTCTGGATCGAGCTGAAACAGCCTTGCATACGCGTTGACCGCTGCGGTCCAATCGTTTCTCGCCGAGGCGGCCAGGCCTTCATATTCGATCTGTTGCACGGGAGACAGATCTTTGGCCAGATTTCTTGCAAGCAATGCCTCATCCTGGCTCCGCTTCTCATACCCAAGTTCCGCCCAGGCGTCGGAAAGAGCGGCATGTGTGGCAGCATGCATCGGCTCAATCTGGGCAGCTTCGGTGAGCAGCACACTGGCCTCCTGAGGCTCAAAGTGCTGCAAGGCCGAAGTACCCTCCGTATAGAGCCGAGCGGCCGTAAGACTCACAGGGAGCGTTGCCCGCAGATAACCCATTGATTGGCTTGATAGCTGCTTCAGACCAAGCTTTGCTCGCAGCGAGTCGCCGGCATTGACGACCAGTTGAGTCAGATCGCCTTTGGGTCCGATCACCGTCAGGGAGTCAGCGCTCATTTGGTCCCGCGCGTTTTTCAGGCAGACATCCAGGCGCCAGCGATCTCCTGAATCGCCATCTTTTAATGCGGAAAAGTCTCCATAGACAACCATGTTGGCGTGGAATGCCCTGCGCGCCGTTTCAAGCACGTGCGGGGGTAAGTCACCGCAGCCATTCCCGGCCGCTCGCTCCTGTAGAGTGGGACTCTCACCGCCTTGAACAATCTCCAGTTCGCCTCCCGCGCCAAGGTCGTTTGAGAGCCACTCGGCAACCGAATGCGATATCCATGCGTCCTCGGTAGTCGCCGCAATATCTCGAATGCCGAGGATCAACACCACGGGTCGGCTGCGAGCAGCAGCGCCGGGCTTGCCGATCAACCACCCGGCAAACACAGACGCGGCCACAATCAGACCGGCGGCAACGGCGATTTCCCCGACGGCAAATCGTCTCCTGAAACGCGCGTTCTTTGAAACAGGAGCAGAGTGCGGCCCCTGCTCAACACTGGGGATGGCCGTCACCAGATCCGACGCCAGTGAAGGAAGCTCGTCCTCAGGCGGCAGAATTGCAGTGCCCTCAGATATGCCGGAAGACTCGATCGTCACTTTGCCCAGGAAACTGTAGCCGCGCCCCTTCAGCGTCTCGATATGGCGCGGCTTCACTGCATCGTCGTTCAGGCTGGCGCGCAGCTTGGCAACGGCTTTGTCGAGCCGCCGGTCAAAGTGTCCCTCCACCTCTCCCGGCCAAAGTGCAGCGATAAGGTCTTCCCGCGTGACCAGGTCCCCCTCAGCCTCGATCAGCATTTCCAGCACGCGGGCCGGTTGGCTCTCCAGGCGCAGGCGTATCCCGCTCCGGGACAGTTCCCCCGTCCTGGGGACGAATTCATAGGATGAGAACCGTGCGCGCTCGCTGCCTTTCAACATTGCAGCCATCCTGGGGTCAGTTTTTCGAGCGGGAAATTGGCGATTCAGTATTTCAAATAGGTTATTGCTTGTCAACAACTTGGACGGGAAGGTTCAGGGAAGGTTTTATGGGGTTGCGTGAAGCTCAGAATTTGAAAGAACATTTGCTGGTTGTCTTCCCCCACTCAAATTCTCAAAGCAGCACCGGCCGCAAAGCCGGCAAGAAGTCCGATGAACGGGACGCCCCGGGCCCTTTTTCTTGAACGGAATGGTTGAACTTTCGCGTTCTTCGTTCATGCAAACTTATCAGGAGGGATCGATGCAGAGTTTGTCCGTCCGCAAGCAGTCCTTGGTTTCGAGCGCTCCAGCCGCCGCGGCGTTGGCCGCGATGACCTTCAAAACGCGCCGCCATGGCTTGTCGTTTATGCCGGCATTCCGTCGAATTGGATGGCGTTTCCGCTGCGCAGGCATCCTCGTGCTTGTTCTGGGCGTCCTGGTTGGGGCCCAGGCGCAAACGGCGCAACTGGTCAACTGGACAACTGCCGTGGGCGGCAGCTCCGTCTTTGGGCCGGTCTCTATTGCCTTGGATCCGAGCGGCAATCTTTATGTCGTTAACAACTTAAGTTCTGCCGTCATCCCGGGAATAACCGGCGTCGTCCTCAAGATACCGCCCTCGGATCCCACCTGCTCCACACCCGGTGACTGCATAAACGTCGCACCGAGCTACAACTCCAATGCTCACAATGACGATGGCGATTTAAATCTGATGCAACCGGTCTCTGTATCGGTGGACAGCGGCGGAGACGTTTTCATCCAGATGTCTTACTCCAACTGGTACTCCAGCCCAGTTTCCAATTTCTACACCTTCGTCCGAGTGCCTTCCACTGATCTCACCTGTTCGACGCCGGGCGATTGCATTGAAACAATCATGCCCAACATCTGCTCTGAGATTGCGGTGGATGGAAGCGGGAATGTTTACGATTGTTACGCGTACCCGAACGACGGCCCGTATGTGGTGATGGAATATACGCTCTCGGGCAACACCTACACGGCCACCGCCACGAATATACCAGAGACTGTCGCCCAGGAATTGGGCGGGAACCCCGGCGCCCCTTTATTTGCCGCGGATGCGAGCGGCAACCTTTACACGATAGTGGGTCAAAGCCTGACGAAGTACACCGCTCTTGGGGGTGGGGCGTTTACCGCAACCACAATCTCCACCAACTTTCCAGGCCCCATTTACGCCGTGGCGGTGGATTGGAGCGGCAACATCTATGCTAGCGGCGACGGCGGGCTGTGGAAGTTCGTACCCGCGAGCGGTGGCGCCTATACCCAGAGCCTTCAGGGCCCCACAGTCAATGCCTTCACCGGAGATGCCAGCGGAGATCTCTATATCGGCTTTCCCTACGGCGGTGACTATCTGTTCGAAAGGCACACCGGTCCGGTAAACTTCGGCTCGGTCAATGTAGGCGCCACCAGCGCTCCAATCCAGTTGAATTTTCAGTGGTGGAGCACCCCTTCAGGCCCCTCGCCCGCGCTGACTCAGGGAGCGGCAGGCCAGGATTTTATTCCAGCGACAAGCGTGGGGTCTCTCAATGGATATCCCGCATACCCCAACGGCTACCCAGACGGTTCGTGCGGCAACTACTACCAATACAGCCCTTGCTATGTTTATGTGCAGTTCACGCCCACCAAGGCAGGCGAACGCCAAGGCGCCGAGGGTGTGATTGTTAGTGGCGCGACGGCTGGAACCACTCTCATTGCGGGCACCGGCGTAGCTCCCCAGGCAGTTATCTACCCCGGCACGCAAAGTGCGCCGTACACCGCCTCGTCCAGCGGCCTCGGTGCGCCCGGCGGCCTGGCAATGGACGGGTTTGGCGACGTTTACATCGCCGACTCCGCCAACAACCAGGTGGTTGCGCAAGCGAGCGGCGGCCAGATCGTAGTGGCCAACGCTGCCTCAAACGGCTTGGCGAGCCCCGCGGGCACAGCGGTGGATGGCGCCGGCAATGTATACATCGCCGACACCGGGAACAGCCGCATTGTCGAGGAGACGCTCTCGAATCCCAGCGGCACTGCGATCGAACCCGGCAGCGGATACAGCTACACGCAGTCCACGCTGACCACCAGCGCATTGAGCGCGCCACAGGGAATCGCAGTCGACGGCGCCGGCAACGTCTATATCGCCGACACTGGCAACAACCGCGTGCTGATGGAGACTCTCTCGAACGGCACCTACACCGAGACCACAATTGGCACTAACCTGGTTGCCCCGGCTGGTGTCGCAGTCGACGGCAGCGGCAATGTCTACATCGCAGACACCGGCAACAACCGCGTGGTCAAGGAAACCCTGTCGGCGGGCGTCTACACGCAAAGCGTGTTGGTTGGCGGCCTGGGTGAGCCCCAGGGAGTTGCGGTCGATGGCGGCGGCAACGTCTACATCGCAGACACCGGCAACAACCGCGTCCTGCTGGAATTGGGCTCGGGCAGCAGCTACACACAGATGGTGGTGGCCAGTGGATTGAATAGTCCCCAGGCCGTAACGGTGAGCGGCACCGGCAATGTCTACATTGCCGACACCAACAATCAGCGAGTGGTCCTGGTTGACGTCTCCGATCCGCCGACACTCACCTTCCCCGTCACGCAGGTAGGCAATAGCAGTAGCCCGCAGTCGCTGACGCTGGTCAACATCGGCAACGCGCCATTGTCGATTGCGGTTCCGGCATCCGGAGACAACCCAGCCATCGGCCCTGATTTCACGTTGAACAGCGGCGAGCCCTCCACCTGCCCGGTGGTGGGTTCCGGAGCGTCGGCAGCAACACTGGCAGCAAGCGCGAGCTGCGAGTTGTCCATCAGCTTCACACCGACAACCGCAGATGCCGTGAATGAGTCGCTGGTTCTGACCGACAATCATCTGAATGGAACAAACGTCACCCAAACCATCTCTCTCCACGGCGATGGGCTGATCGTCCCCGTCATTACCTGGCCCACGCCGGCGGCCATCCCCTATGGAACGGCGCTGACCGCCACGCAACTCGATGCCACCGCCAACGTCGCAGGCACAATCGTCTACACGCCCGCATTGGGAACAGTGCTCACCGCGGGCTCACAAACGCTGTCGATGACATTTACTCCCACCGACACAACCGACTACGCGACGACGACAGCGATAGTTACGCTCCAGGTGAACCAGATAACGTCCACCATCACCTGGGCTGCGCCTGCGGCCATCCAGGACGGCACGGCACTGAGCGCTACTCAACTGGATGCGACTGCCAATACTTCGGGAACCTTTGTCTACACCCCGGCAGCGGGAACGGTACTTCCTTTTGGTACCCAGACGCTTTCGGTGAATTTTACACCCTACGACACCACCGACTACACCACCGCGACGGCCAGTGTGCCCTTGACGGTGATCGCGTCAAGCGGGGCCGTGAATTTGAGCGGCTATCGGATCGTAGTAAACGTCACCCCCCAACCAGGCGCCGGCTCTCTTCCCGGTGGATTCACAGATGCCGTCGCAGGCGACCCCAGCGGCGGATCCCCAATCACCTTCGATGGCGGCGGTAACTTCTACACCGCCGGCAACAGCGATGCGACCGGAGGCGCCGGTGTTCTAAAGTGGACGCCGTCGGGCGGCACATATACCCCGAGTGTTGTGGTACCACTCAATAGCGACCATGTAATAGCCCTTGCTGCGGACGCAAGCGGCGACGTCTACGTGGGCCTTTACGACGCCGGAGCGGTCGTGAAAGAGACTCCCTCGGCAAACGGGTACACGCAAAGCATTGTCGCCTCATGGAATGGTATGTTCGGGAACGGTGCGGGCTGGCTCGCAGTGGATGGAGCCGGGAACGTATACATTAACGACCCAGGAAACCATGAGATCGTCATGGCGACGCCGGCCTCAGGCGGCTACACGCTGAGTACGGTGGTCAGCGGTCCTTATACCGGCCTGGCAGTTGATCAGAGTGGAAACGTCTATTCAAACAAAGGCGTAGGTTCCGGAACCGGTGTCTTTGCAGGTTATAAATTCACGCCTTCGTCCGGCGGCTATACCGAGAGCACTCTCCCGGGTGGCGGCCAGCTTGTGTGCGTGGATGCAGCCGGCAATCTCTATTTCGGTTCGGCGTTGTCAGGTGGACCCGCAGCATTCGAATACTCGCCGTCCGGGGGTGGGTACGTGTTGACCGCCTCCATCACCGGGCCGGGCCCTGACGTGACCGGTCTTGCCACCGACCCGAACGGCAACCTCTTCACCGTGGATTATTACAATCAAACAGTCTGGCGCGTGTCTCCCTCGACAAATAACATCGGGAACACGGCTCTCAGCTCCACTTATGCTGGGACTTTTCCTGCACCGGCATTCTCGAGAATCGTGCTTTCGTCCATCTTTACCTTCAACGCTGCAGGCTCGATTGGCGGCTACACAGTTTCGTCTGGGTACGGTGGACGCTTTTATGACTTTAACGATGGCGGAACTGGGTCATGCGCATCGTCCATGTCCTACAACGCTGGAGATACCTGCACCGTCGACGTGTTTTTCACCCCAGCCTTTGCGGGGGCCAGGTATGGAGCGGTAGAACTCAAATCCAGTGCGGCAACGGTGCTTGCAACCAGCTACGTTCAAGGCACGGGATTAGCATCCGAGGCAGTAATCTACCCCGGTACCCAGAGCGTTCCATTCAACGCCGCATCGAACGGCCTGAGCCAGCCGACCGGGTTCGCCATCGACGGGGAAAGCAACATCTACATCGCCGACACAGCCAACAATCAGGTTCTGGTGCACCCCATCGGCAACAGCGCCTCCAATCAGATTGTGATTGCGAATAGTTCCATGAATGGTTTGTCGGGTCCAACGGGAATTGCCGTCGACAGCAGCGGCAGCGTCTTAATCGCAGACACCGGCAATAGCCGCGTTTTAAAAGAAACGCTCTCTGAGGTCAACGGCCTGGGAATCAACAACCAAAACCCCACTCCCAGTTGGACGCAGAGCACGCTGGCCACCAGCACATTGAGCGGGCCAAAAGGTGTAGCCGTGGACGGCGCGGGCAATGTCTACATCGCTGATACCGGCAACAATAGAGTGCTGATGGAGACGTTCTCGAATGGCGGCTACATCGAGAGCACTCTCGGCAGCGACCTGAATGGCCCCGCCGGGGTAGCCGTGGACGGCGGTGGCAATGTCTACATCGCCGACACCGGCAACAACCAGGTGCTGATCGAGGCACTTTCAGGCGGCACATACACGCAGAGCGTGGTCGTCAACGGCCTGAATCAGCCCCAGGCCGTGAGTGTGGATGGCAGCGGTAACGTCTATATCGACGACACCGGCAATAACCGCACGCTGCTGGAAGCTCTTTCGGGCGGCGTCTACACCCAGATCCTGGTCGCCAGCGGATTGAACAGCCCCCAGGGCTTGGCTGTGTACGGCAGCGGCAATGTCTACATTGCCGACACTGCAAACCAGCGCGTGGTTGAGATGGACGTGGTCGATCCGCAGACACTGACCTTCCCCGCAACGCCGGTAGGCTACACCAGCAGCCCGGAAACGCTGACGCTAGTCAACATCGGCAATGCACCGCTGTCGATCACGGTTCCGGCATCCGGAGACAACCCTTCGCTGGTGATGAACTATCCGCCAGGTACGAACAATAGCTTCCAGCCGGTGAGCGGCTCTTCTTCGACTTGCCCGAAGGTGAGCTCCGGTTCCTCCGAGGCCGGCACGCTGGCCGCCGGAGCTGCATGTGACTCCTCCTTCAGCTTCACCGCCGGAGCCTATAACAACGGCTATCTCGGCGCCTACTCAGCCAGCCTTTCGTTGTCCAGCAACACGCTGAATGGAATCTACGGCGCGAGTGGACAGAGTGTCGTGCAGTTATACGGGTCCGCCACGCAGGCCTCACCGATCACTCCAAGAATCATTTCGGTTAGCCAAATTCTTCCGCAGCAGACTCAGACAATCACCATCAGCGGTTCAGGCTTCGGCACCGAGTCTGCCTACGCCGGCGACTCGAGCTTCATCCTGTTCGCCGACCCCACCGGGACTCCCTGGTACGCTGGCGACGCCGGAAATCCGGTGACTCTCTCCATCGCATCGTGGAGCGATACCCAGATCGTGCTCACTGGCTTCACCGGTGCCTATGGAACGGATGGCATGTGCATCAAACCCGGCGATCAACTCTACTTCAAAGTGTGGAACCAATACCTGTGTTCCGGGTCCGGCAATCACGTCGGTCAGCGCCATCCTTCCGCAGCAGACGCAGACCATCACCATCAGCGGTTCAGGCTTCGGCACTCACGCCGCATACAACGGTGACTCCAGTTCCATCCTGTTTGCGGACGCCACCGGAACCCCTTGGTACGCAGGTGACTCCGGAAATGAAGTTACCCTCTCCGTTTCTTCGTGGAGCGACTCGCAGATTGTGCTTGCCGGCTTCACCGGCGCATACGGAACCGATGGCATGTGCATCAAGCCTGGCGATCAGCTCTACGTCAAAGTGTGGAACGCGCAGACCGGAAGTGGCCCAGCGTATTACCCGATAACCGCAGGCAGCGGGGCCAATACATGTGTCGCGGGTCCAACAATCACCTCCGTCAGCGCCATCCTTCCCCAGCAGACGCAGACCATCACCATCAACGGTTCGGGCTTTGGCGCGCAGTCCCCCTACACCGGTGACTCGAGCTACATCCTGTTCGCCGATCCCACCGGGACTCCCTGGTACGCGGGCTACACCGGAGGTGCAGTTACCCTCGCCGTCTCTTCCTGGACCGACACGCAGATCGTGCTCACCGGTTTCTCAGGGTCTTACGGAACGGATGCCAGGTGCATCAAGCCCGGCGATTCGCTCTACGTCAAAGTGTGGAACGCACAAACCGGCACCGGCCCGGCGTATTACCCCATAACCGCAAGCAGCGGAACCAATACCTGCGATGTTTCTCCAACCATCACGTCAGTCAGCGCCATCCTTCCGCAACAGACGCAGACCATCACCATCAACGGCTATGGCTTCGGCACACACGCCGCCTACACCGGCAACCTGGGCAACATCCTGATTGCCGACCCCACCGGAACTCCCTGGTACGCGGGTTACACCGGAGATGCGGTTACCCTCGCCGTCTCTTCCTGGACCGACACCCAGATCGTGCTCACCGGCTTCGCTGGCTCCTACGGAACGGATGCCGAGTGCATCAAGCCGGGCGACTCGCTCTACGTCAAAGTGTGGAACGCACAAAGCAACACTGGCCCGGCGTATTACCCCATCACCGCCAGCAGCGGCACCAATACATGCGATCTGACTCCAACCATCACGTCGGTGAGCGCCATCCTTCCGCAGCAGACGCAGACCATCACCATCAACGGCTATGGCTTCGGCACACATGCCGCTTACACCGGCGACCTGGGCAACATCCTGATCGCCGACCCCACCGGAACACCCTGGTACGCGGGTTACCCCGGGGACGCTGTTACGCTCGCGGTCTCTTCGTGGACCGACACGCAGATCGTGCTCACCGGTTTCGCTGGCTCCTACGGAACCAGTGCCGGGTGCATCAAGCCAGGTGATTCGCTCTACGTCAAAGTGTGGAACGCACAAAGCGGCGATGGCCCGGCATATTACCCGATCACCGCCGGCAGCGGCACCAATACTTGTCCCTGAGGATGGATTACGTCGCAATTGGACGAGTCAAAGCAAAATGCCGACGATCAATGTCGGCATTTTGCCATCTGGAAACCAGGTGTTTAATGGTCGGGACGGGCAGATTTGAACTGCCGACCCCTCGCACCCCAAGCGAGTGCTCTACCAGGCTGAGCCACGTCCCGACACAATCGAGCCGGCTCAGATTAGAGCCGGCTCAGGGGTCTTGATTAGTTTACACCAGCATTCCCCTCCACAACGTGTCTTTGTCATCGAGCCCGTGATCCCTATACACTGTCCCCGCAATGCAAATCGCCCATCAACTCCCACCCCGCCTCCGCCATCCGCAACTTCAACGCCTGGCCCGCACTCTGCTTGCCGTCTGCTGCCTCGCCCTGCTCCCGCTCCACTCAGCCCACGCGCAGCCGCCAGCCAGGCATCTCCTCATCTACGCCATCGATGTTGAAGGCGGCCAGTCCACCCTCATCGTCTCCCCCTCTGGTGCGTCTCTCCTCATTGACACCGGCTGGCCCAGTATCGACCCCCAATCCACCGACCCCATTCAGCAGGGCCTGGTCAAATCAGGCATGCCCGCACAAACCGCCCGCGACGCAACCCGCATCCAGGCCGCCATGCGCGACGCCGGCATCACCCGCATCGACCATCTCCTCATCACCCATTTCCATGTCGACCACGTCGGCGGCGTTCCCGAGCTCGTTAAGCGCGTCCCCATCGGTGAATTCATCGATCACGGTCCCAATCGCGAAGACTCCGACATCACCCGCCACGACTACGCCGCCTACCTCAAAGCCATCCAGGGCAAGCCCCGTCGCATCGTTCATCCCGGCGACACCATCAACATCCCCGGCCTCTCCGCCATCGTCCTCACCGCCGACGGCGAACACATCGCAGCCGTCCCCGGCGTCCGTCCCACGCCCAACCCCTACTGCGCCGCCGAGCCCCATTGGGATCTAGACACCACTGAAAATCCCCGCTCCGCCGGCGTCCTCATCACCTACGGCAAATTCCGCTTCCTCGATCTCGGCGACCTCACCAAGGCCAAGGAAATTCCCCTCGTCTGCCCCAACAATTTGATTGGCGCCATCGACCTATACCTCGTCAACCACCACGGCTTCAACCTTTCCAACTCCAAAGCTTTTGTCGACGCCATCCATCCCCGCGTCGCCATCATGGACAACGGCGCCCACAAAGCCGGCAGCCCTGAAGCCTGGCAAACCGTCCACGAAAGCCCCGGCCTCGAAGACCTCTGGATGCTCCACACCGCCGAAGACTCCGACCCCGCCCACAACAGCCCCGAACCTCTAATCGCCAATCTAAAAGGCGGCCCTGACGGCGAATATCTGAAAGTAGTAGTCTCCCGCGACGGCACTTTCTCGATCACCAACCCCCGCACCAGCAAGACCAAAGTGTACGCAGCAAAGTAGCCGCAGTAGTCGAAGCCGCAGTAGTTTTAGCCGCAGCAAAAAAGCATCAATAGTTGCAACAGCAATAGTTTTAAGGTTCCCCAAAAAATCTGTCATCCTGAGCGACCGCAGGGAGTCGAAGGACCTGCGGTTGCCTTTGCGGTTGCCTTTGTCGTTGTTCTTTTCCTGATCAACTCAGTCAGACCAAAAACAGCTGGGTGCCCCATCCTTGCGGTTTTTTTCTTCCGCAAGGGTGGGAAGCAGTACGCCCGTGCGAGCCTCCCGCAAGCGTCTGCCGCACCGCAGGTGCCGACTACACCACCGCAGGTGTCCGTCCCGAAGGGACCGGATGAAAATAGCCACGGGTGAAACCCGTGGAAGCCATGCCAACAGAAGCATCGCGTCCTGGAGGGACGCTGTGAAAGTCCCCCCCTACCGCGTCCGCCGAAACAGCCCCTCCAGCGCATCGCAAGCCGCCCTTACCCCATCCTCATGCCGCAGCATCGCCGCCACCTCCGCCGCCCGCAGCGCAAATCGCGGCTCCTCCAGCATCCCCTCCACCTTCCGCGCCACCCGCATCGGCTTATAGTCTCCCCGCTGAATCACCCGCGCCACGCCCAGCCTTCGCATCCGCCGTCCATTATCAGGCTGGTCGTGCGAATACGGCATGATAAGCATCGGCTTCCCCGCCCGCAAACACTGCGCTGTAGTTCCCACCCCGCCCTGGTGCACCACCATCGCCGCTCTCGTGAACAATGCTGAATAAGGCGCATACTCCGCCACGCAAATCGTATCCGGCAGCGTCTGCTTCAACCGGTTCCGCGGATCGGATCCAATCAGCAGCACCGCCCTCACTCCCAGCCGCATCGCCGCCTTCGCAGAGAATTCATAGAATTTTCCCGCCGCCAACACCGCTGCCGATCCCAGCGTAAACACCACTGGCGCCGGCCCTGCTTTTAAGAACTCCTCCAGGTGCGCCGGCAGCGCCGCGTTCCCCGCGTCCGCATCGTAGTAGCAGAATCCAGTAATCTCCGTGTGCTCCGGCCAGTCCTTCTGCTCCGTCCCCAGCACCTTTGAAAACAGCGCCAGCACCAGTTCCGGCGAGTGCTTCGCGTCAAACAGCGGATTCCGTCCCCGCTCCAATCCCAACTCCCTGCGCAAGTCATATATAGGTTGCGGCCACTTCCGGCTCACAAACCGCGCCAGCCGCTTGATCGCCCGCCCCATCCCTGGCACCGTCTTGTCCGCTCGCGCCAGCCGCGGATACATCGGCAGCACCGGCGGATCAAACGCCGAAAAGAAACTCAGCGGCGCCAGCACATAGCTCGCCCACTTGATCCCCGTCACCTCAGCCACCAGCGGCCCGGCATAATTCAGCTCACCCAGCAGCAAAAGATCAGCCCGCTCCGGCCGGGTCGCCGCATCCAGAAGATCGGCATACGTCTGCCTCAGCACTGGAAACAGAAACTCCCTCAGTCCCCGCTCCGTGCCTTTTTTAACGTCGTAAACCATCTCCGCCATCAACGTGTTGTTGGGGTCAATATCCGGTCGCACTGCGTGAAACTCAAGTCCCAGCGGCAAAATCTTCGGACCAAACACCGCCGGCACCGCCATCACCGGCACATGCCCGCGCCGCTTCAGCTCCAGCGCAATCGCGATCAGAGGATTGATATCGCCAAACGTCCCGATATTCGAAAGAACAATGCGCAAAAGGAGGTTCCAAGCCTGTGAAGTTTCTAGCTAAGAGACTAATCCATCACCCCTCCCATGCGACCGTCCCGAAGAAGTGGCCCGTCACGGAGGGATCGAATGATAATGGGTACAACCATCCACGTGCGCCCGTCCCGCAGGGACCGGATGAAAATAGCCACGGATGAAATCCGTGGAAAGCTGCCCAGCAAATGCCTCCCGTCCCGGAGGGACCGCATGAAAATAGCCACGGGTGAAACCCGTGGAAACCATGCCCACAAATCCCTCGCGTCCTGAAGGGACGCGGTGAAAATACGTTTGCGCCTTTTTTCCGGCGCAAACCGGCACGAAGGCCCATGCGAGCGATTAGCGAGCGCCCGCCCCCACGGCCAGTGGTGCGAGCGATTAGCGAGCGCCCGCCCCCACGGCCAGTGGGTGGTATCCTTTCCCTGTTTGCCGACCTCAACCCGGAGCATGTAATGCGTAAAAACTTCCTCGCCATCACCGCCCTTACCACCCTCCTCATCGCCCCATCCCTCCTCACCGCCCAGCAACCCTACAAAATCATCGACCACTGGAAAATCGGTGGCGAAGGTGGCTGGGATTACCTCCTCGCGGATCCGCCCGCGCATCGCCTCTACATCACCCGCGGTCCCCAGGTCGTCGTCGTCGACACCAATACCGGCAAGCAGATCGGCGCCATCACCGGCCTTCATGGAACCCACGGCATCGCCCTCGACAACGCCGGCAGATTCGGCTACATCTCCGACGGCGGCGGCAACGCTGTGGTCGTCTTCGACCGCGCCACTCTCTCGACCGTAGCCACCATCCCCACCGGCGGCCAAAACCCCGATGGCATCGTCTTCGAACCCGCAACCCAAACCGTCTGGGCCTTTGAAGGCCGCAGCAAGGACGCCGCCGTCATCGACGCCGCCTCCCGCAAAGTCCTCGCCCTAATCCCCCTCCCCGGCAAGCCTGAATTCCCCGCCGTCGATGGCAAAGGCACGGTCTACGACAACATTGAAGACAAGAGCGAAATCGTTCGCCTCGACGCCCACACCAAGGCGATCACCGCCACCTGGCCCCTCACTGGCTGTGAAGGCCCCAGCGGTCTCGCCTTCGACGTCCCCGGCCATCGCCTCTTCTCCGTCTGTGACAAAGCCATGGCCGTCACCGACTCCAGAACCGGAAAATCCATCGCCACGCCCGCCATCGGCGACGGTCCCGACGCCGCCGGCTGGGACCCAGCCCACAAACTAGCCTTCGCCTCCTGCGGTGAAGGAGTCCTCTCCGTAGTCGACACCGCAAAGGCCGCCTACCCCACCATTGAAACCCTCCCCACCCAGCGCGGCGCCCGCACCATGGCCTATGACCCCACCTCCGACCGCATCTACCTCGTCACCGCTGAATTCGGCCCACCCCCAGCCGCCACCGCCGCCGTTCCCCATCCCCGTCCGGTAGCCCTGCCCGGCAGCTTCACCATCCTCGTAGCAGGCCGCTAAAAATCGCCTGATAGCGCGCATCAATTTCGGGTGCCCCAGGTCCCGCATTTGGGACCTGGGAAACCTCAAATCCCACCAACTAACCACTAATCACTGACCACTATTATGAAACTCGCCCTCCTCATCATCGCCGCCATCCTGATCGCCGCCTCCCTCTACGCCGATTACAAATGGCGTCAATGGATCGCCGCCCGCAAGCGCGACCGCCAATAGCACCGTCCCCAGCCAGTCCCTCAGTCCCAAGTCCCTCAGTCCCTCAGTCCCTAGTCCCACAGTCCCAAGTCCCTATTCCCTAGTCCCTAATCCCTAATCCCTAATCCTCCCGTTACAATGTGCAATAGGGAGCCGTCCAACCTCTATGCACCGTTTTATTTCGCTTGCCAAGCCTGCTTTCGCTCGCCCCAACCGTGCCGGCCTGTTCCTGGCCCTCGCCGCTGCCGCGCTGTTCTCGGTCTCAGCCGCCCACGCCCAGTTCGCCCCGCCTGAGCCTGGAACCCAGGTCCACGACCCCGGCGCGCTTCATCCCCCCGCCGGCGCCCGCGTCGCCATCGTTGAGTTTGAAGATCTCGAGTGCCCCGACTGCGCCCGAGCCAACCCCATCCTCAAGCAGGCCGCCGCCACCTACCACATCCCCTGGGTGCGCCACGACTTCCCGCTCGCCTTCCATAACTGGAGCATGCTGGCCGCCATCAACGCCCGCTGGTTCGACCTCAAATCCAAGGCCCTCGGTGACGAATACCGCGACGCGGTTTTTGCCAGTCAGCCCTCCATCGTCAGTCCTGAGACCCTCGCCACTTTCACCTCAAAGTTCGCCGCCGACCACCACATCGCGCTGCCCTTCGCCATCGACCCCCAGGGCAAACTGATCGCCCTGGTCAAAGCCGATTACGCCCTCGGTCAGCGCATCGGCATCGAGCACACCCCCACCATCTGGGTCGTCACCGCCAACAACACCAAGGGCGCTCCCTTCGTTGAAGTAGTCGACCGCACCAAGCTCTACCAGCTAATCGACGAAGCCATAGCCCAAACCGCCACCCCCAAGCCCCGCTAAATCCCGCCAGCGGAATCAGGCTTTTCCAAGACCCTAAAATGCACCGTGCCCCATCCATCGCGCTTTTTGCGATGGGTGGGAGACCTCAATGTCCAACCATCGGAACCGGGCTTATCGCATCTCCCATTCTGTTTCGTTCTCGTCCCCGCCCCGGAGGGGCCGGATGAAAATTGCCACGGATGAAATCCGTGGAAACCAGCCCACCAGTAGCCTCGCGTCCCAGAGAGACGCCGTGAACCGTGCTTGCGTCGAGTAATTCACATCCAGTTTCTGAAATGCAGTATTCAATGAAACCACTTCAGCAAAACCCCGCCAACCTGCCAACCCGCCACGTCCGTTTGAGCGGACGCCAGCTCGCCAATTTCCCATACCAGATTTTGCGCACTTGGACGCTACAATGTCCCAAGATGAGCCGTCCAACCACCATGCCCAGACCCACTTCCCTACTCGCTGCCCTGTTCATCCTCGCCGCCTCCGCCCACGCCCAGTTCTCCTCGCCCCCCACCCAGGTCCGCGACACCTCGGCCCTCCATCCCCCCGCCGGCGCCCGCGTCGCCATCGTTGAATTCATCGATCTCGAGTGCCCCGTCTGCGCCAGCACCAACCCCATCGTTGAAGCCGCCGCCGCCAAGTACAAAATCCCCCTCATCCGCCACGACTTCCTCATCCCCGCCCACGCATGGAGCCCCATCGCCGCCACCAACGCCCGCTGGTTCGATCTCAAATCCAAAGCCCTCGGCGACGAGTATCGCGACGCCGTCTTCGCCGCCCAGCCCACCCTCTATAACAACTCCGCCCTGCTCCACGACTTCACCCAGAATTTTGCCGCCGCCCACCACATCGCCCTGCCGTTCTCCATCGACCCCCAGGGCAAGCTCCTCGCTGAACTCCAGGCCGACAACAACATCGGTATCCGCCTCGGCATCGACCACACCCCCACCGTCTTCATCGTCACTTCCGGCAGCACAGGCCGCCCCTTCATTGAAGTCCAGCGCCCCGCCACCGATCTCTACACCGTCATCGACGAAGCCCTCGCCGACACCGGCTCCCCCGGCCCCCAATCCACCCCCGCCGCCTCAGCGGCCTCACCCACCACTCCGGACTCAACCTCTGCAGCCCCACCGCCCCAATCTTCAGCATCTACACCTCCAGCGTCCCCAGCCCCGCCACACGCAACCACCCCCACCGCCCCGCCAACAACCCCCTTAGCCCCCACCGGCGATCAGCCCCCCACGGACCATCCCTCCGCCGGCTTCCCACCCGCATACATGTGGGCCCTCGCCGCCGCAGCAGCACTAATCCTAGCCGCCATAGTTTTTGTTGTCGTAAGAAAGAAGCGTCAACCCCAATAATCCCCGCACGAGAGCGCGCGGCTTCGAAGCTTGCTGAAAAACTCGCTCAGCCGGCAAATCTCAAAGGCTCCGTATCAGGGTATGACTTCAGTCACACCAATAAGGCCAATAAAATGAGTTGGGCTTCAGCCCCAGGCAATCCAATTTTCAAATCAATATAAAGAACGCACCCGCATCTAATCCCTGTTCCCTGTTCCCTGTTCCCTGTTCCCTATTCTCGAACCCCAATCTGCACCAACCCCGCCCCGTCCATTCCCGGCGAGATCGTGCTCGTCTGCGGCGCCCTCCAATGGTCGATATGGCTGATCCGGTGCACGCATCCAATCGTGCAATTCGGCGCGCAGCTTTTCGCCGTCAAAAACTCCCGCTTCACGTCCGCGGTTGTATAGTCGGCAATCGGCACCCCCGGGTACCCGCGTTGTTGCGAACAATAATGCACCAACCCGTTCTCGCAAATATATAAATACCGCGACCCCGCCCGGCACCGCCAATCATTCGGCCGCCCCTCCGCAATCGCCTCTTGAAACTTGTCGAACTGCGCGTAGTTGCTCTTCCGCCGGTTCGTCATTTCAAAATAAACGCGCGCCTCTTCCGGCTTCAGCGGCTTCAGTTGCCCGCTCCCATCGTGAATAATCCCGATCGTCGACTCAAACCCCAGCTCCAGCGCCCGTTTCCCAATCACCAGCGCGTCGTTCGGATCTTTGAATCCACCGCCCACCACGGAATTAATGTTCACGTGAAACTCGGCATGCTCGGCCAGCATCTCCAGCTTCTTGTCCAGCACCTTCAGGCTCTTCTTTGAAACCTCGTCCGGCACCAGGTTATCAATCGAAATCTGCAGGTGATCCAACCCCGCACGGTTCAGCCGTTCAATCCGTTCCACATTCAGCAGGTAGCCATTTGTAATCATCCCGGCAATCGCGCCGGTCTTTCTCATCCGCCGAATAATGTCGTCCAGATCGGGATGTGTCAGCGGTTCCCCGCCTGAGATGCCGATCATGGCCGTCCCCAGCCGTCCAAGGTGGTCAATCCGCCTATACATCTCATCCAGCGGAACGGGAGCCGAAACCTTGTCGTACTCGTTGCAATACCCGCAGCTCAAATTGCAAAACCGCGCCGGCACAATCTGCGCCAGCACCGGATGCGAAGTAGAAGCCAGCGCTCTCGCCACCATCGCGTACTCGCGGACCTTCCGTCGAGCCGCAACCGCCCGCCCCCGCACCGTATCTCGTTTCCGAACACCCATCTCTACTATTGAATCACATCGTCGCCAGCAAGGCGCGATCCATATTTCCCCGCCCGAATTTGAATTCTCATTAGATTTTTCTTGCCAAATTAAGGCAGGAGGTGTAATTTTAAGGCAGGAGGTTAAATCACATTAAGAATCACAAGGAGGAACTATGTCCTTCGGAGAACTCATTAGGGCGAGTCGAAGAAGGCTGAACAGGTCGCTGCAAGATGTAGCCGACGCGCTCGATGTTTCCGTAGTTTACGTTTCCGAGGTGGAGAGAGGAAAAAGACCCCCCTTCACTGCTGAAAGATTACCAGCACTCGCAAAAGTCCTCGATCTCGATTTGAAAGATCTCAGAACTGCTGCGTGGGCGGAAAGGAAAATGATTGAATTGGACCCCGCTACTGCCAGCAAGAAAACGATCGAAGCGATGATGGCGCTCGCGCGGGGAGGATTATCCGACAGCCAGCTTGAGAAAATTCTTGAAATCGCAGGCCAAGAACAAATGGAGATTTTCTAGGAAGAGGAGAAAAATGCATGATCCGAACCCTCACTGGAATCCGCGCTGACAGGAAATATAGCTACCACGCGATCGAGGAGATTGCCCAGGACCTGCGCACCATGTTGGGCCTCGGGCCGCTCGACCGATTTGATGGTCTGAGTTTCTTTGAAAATGTGGTCCCAGAAATGACAATTGAATGCGGCGCAGGAAGCATTCCGCTCTGCGAAGCAATTGATGACTTTGAAGAGGAAGGCCGAACCAAATGGGATTCGTCTGCAGCGCGCATTGAAATTGCCCTGTCGGAGCGAACCTACTCCAAGCTGAGAGAAGGCCACCCAAGAGCCCAATACACTGTGGCACATGAAGCCGGGCATGCCTGCCTTCACACGGAGCAGGTCATCCGTCTGGGCGATATGTCAATAAGCTCCCAAGTCGCACTTCACAGAAGCCGCAGCCTGCACGACGCCTGCCAAGACACCGAGTGGCAAGCAAACGCATTCGGTAGCGCGATCTTGATGCCCGCGAAAGGAGTTGAAAAGCTGTTTGGGAGACTTGGAAGAGGTAGCGCCCACGCTCTCACAGAAACGTTCGGCGTCTCTTTGGAAGCCGCAACTTACCGCATCGGCACCTACGAGAAATCGCTCGGCTGATAAATGATGAAGCCGGTTGCGGCGTCAACCGCAACCGGCTGGTGGCGAAACTCCGCCGGCCACCCGTTCTTACCGGATAGCACCCTAGCCCGATTATGGCGTACATATTCGGGATCGGCAAGAACCATCTCAACAGGCGGACCAAACCAGGACTCACTGGAGGTCCATTTATGCCTAGGTACAGGGTTTCGTGCACCCAAAAACGCGAAAAACATGAGCACATCGTCAGCCTCGGCTGCTACGGCCCGGGTAACACATTCCACCAGTTCAGCGAAGCGGAAGTCATCGACCGCATCGAGAACCAGGGAGACACTTTCTACTCCGAGCGCCCGGACGGTCACGTCGCGGAAATCATCGTCGAGCACCAGCTCGGCGAAAAGTTCCTCAAGACGCGGCCCGACGGCGAGCGGCCGAACAACCTCGACTGGCTGCCGGATTGCCCTGCCAAGCATAAGGTCATCGCGCCGCCGCGGAACGTCGTTCCTGCAGCCTCACACGGCAGCGTCTGGCAGCGCTAAATGGCAGCCCTTCCAGATCCGCTCTCATCCCAGACGCCGCTTCCGGCGGCGTCTGGCATAGCTGACTACCCCCAGTTCACGGCATTCAGCGTACCCTACGAAATCGGCGCACGCAGCGCATACAAGGGATTCATACGACCATTCTCCGACGACGCCACTGCCCGCCGCGTGCTACAAGCCTTCGAAGAAGAACTCCCCGTGCAGGTTTCAGGCGGACGCCTTGAGGCATATGCGACAGTGCTGAAGCCTCACAAGTACGACGACCTTCTGGTCGGGATGACCGTTCCGTTCACAATTTTGCTGCTTGAGTTCTCCGGGACAGAGCACCCACGGGCGTTTCTGCTCGACCCGCCAACGATCCCGGGACTGAGCCAGAGTCCACACCTGCGGACGGATAAGCCCGTCGAAATAGACGGCAAATCATATCCAGCGCTGTGCGTCTACTCGGGAAGCCTGTACCAATACGAATCCGACCGAAGCCGATTGGAGCAGTTCCTCGATCAAACCGCAACCTATTTGGCCAAATACCTAATCTGGCTCCGCACCCGGAAGCTTTGCCGGAGCACTTCTCATGGCCCGGAGCCAGTTCTATCAAGAATCCAAACAGGAACGGTCCATCTGACCGAGCAGCAGCGCTCTCGGGGCCTGTTCTATGCTGGCTACTGGCCGGGGCGCTCCGCGCCGGCGGGCCCAATGGCTCACCTCGCGACGATAAAGCCGGACGATCAGTGCTGGTGCTGGAGCGGTGACAATTACGGAGACTGTTGCCGCCCACGCGACCTTGCTGCGAAAACTGAATACGAAAACCGCCAAGCACGCATCCGACTTGTGGGCAAGCTAATGGCGGCAGTAAAGGCTCGTCTCTGATGCATTACGCACCGGGCGCCTCACACCCCGGACACCGACAGCGGCAACCGCGCCTGGTCAATCGGCAGCTTCAGCCCCAATCCGCGAATCGCCGTCTCAATATCCCGCCCCTCGCACCGCGCCAGCAGCTCCTGCAAACCCTGCTCCGTCGCCACCACATGAAAATCCCGCGTCGGCGCAAAGTACACCAGCGTCCTCTTCCCGGCGCTCACCAGGTTCAGGATATTTCTGAGGGTGCCCTTGCTCTTCGCGTCCCACAGCATCACGCCGCATTTCGCCTCTTGCGCCATCACCGAATCCTTGGCCGCATAGTAGCTGAAATCCTTCCGCGCGCCCGGCGGCTTCACGTTCCGCGTCGGCCAAAGGCCCACATTGTTCCTGCACTCCTCCATGCAGTACACAGTCACATTGCGATAGCCGCTCGCCGCCAGATACTCCTGCACTGCTTTGTCCGCGCCGTTGGCGTCGCCAATCAGGATCGTGTCGCCCCGCCGCATGAAGTCGTCAATGCGCGCGCGCAGCGTCTCGTTCAGCCTTGAAACCGCCCGCGATCCGCCAATAAACACATTCATAACGCGCCTATTTCGTGGTCAGAGTAAGCAGATAAACAGCCCTCGCTCCGCCCTGGCCCCTTAGCAATCTTGCCATCCCGCCGCAGAAAACAAACCCCGAAGCTCTCGCCTCGGGGTTTGCGGGGTACATGCTCGCCTACGAGCGTACGGAATACATTGATACTGTTCCTATCCCACGGCCATGTCAATTGTGACGAGCCCAACGGTACCCTTCGTCACTCCTTCACTTTTTCACTGTTCTTTTAGCTACAATTCCAACCATGCCGTCGCCCGTCCCCACCCTCTGGCCCGCCCTGCCCCTAGCCCCCTGGCAAGACACCCTGGCCACCCTGCACATGTACACCCAGATCATCGGCAAAATCCGCCTCGCCCTCACACCACGAGTCAACCACTGGTGGAACGTCCCGCTCTACGTCTCCGCCCGCGGCCTCACCACCTCCCGCATCCCCTACGGCGACCACTCCTTCGAACTCCGCTTCGACTTCCTCAGCCACCAGCTAGTCCTCGAAACCTGCCACGCGGTCCTGAAGACCCTCCCGCTAACCCCGCGCCCCGTGGCCGACTTCTACCGCGAAGTAATGTCCATGCTCCACGAGTCCGGAATCGAAGTAAAAATCTGGCGCATGCCCGTCGAAATCCCCAACCCCATCCCCTTCGACCAGGATCGCGTCCACGCCTCCTACGATCCAGCCGCCGTCGAGCTCTTCTGGCGCATCCTGCTCTCCGTTGACACGGTTTTCCAGCAGTTCCGCTCCGAATTCCAGGGCAAATCCAGCCCCGTCCACTTCTTCTGGGGCAGCTTCGACCTCGCCGTCAGCCGCTTCTCCGGCCGCCGCGCACCCGACCGCCCCGGCGCCGACGCCATGACCCGCGAAGCCTATTCCCACGAGGTGAGCAGCGTTGGCTTCTGGCCCGGCGGTGGAGACATTTCCGGCCCAGCCTTCTACTCCTACACCGTCCCCGAGCCGCCCGGCTTCAAATCCGCCTCAGTAAGCCCCAATGCCGCTCACTACCACCCCCAGCTAGGCGAATTCCTGTTAATGTACGACGACCTCCGCACGGCCGACTCCCCCGCCGCCACCCTCCTCGATTTCTGCCGCACCACCTACGCCGCCGGCGCAACGTTAGGCAACTGGGACCGCGCATCCCTCGAACGGCCGCTGACAACTAACTCCTGATCTCAGAGATATACTGCCGTCATCTCATCCCCGAGGTCCAACCATGAAAAAACTGGCGCTCCTCCTGCTTCTAGCCATCCCTCTCGCCACGTCAGCCCCCGCCCCAGCCCAGGATAAAAAGCCGCCCACCACTCTCCGCGGCGTCCTCCTTGAGCAGCTCCACACCACCCACGATTCAGAAGACTGGTTCGTTCCCGCCAACATCGCCGTCCAGGGCCTCACCGCCCAGCAGGCCATGTGGAGCCCCGGCAAGGGCAACCACTCCGTCGGCCAGCTCGCCTATCACATCTGGTACTGGGACGACCGCGCGCTGACCGAGTTCAAAGGCGGCAAGCCCGCTCCCTTCGACGGAAACAACAACGAGACCTTCGACAACTTCACCCCCGCCCAATGGGACGATCTCGTCAAAAAGCTCAACCAGGTCCTCGCCGACTGGGAAACTGCCGTCCAAACCGCCGACGACCAGAAGCTCGCCGAAAAAGCCTCCCTAATCGCTCACGTAGGAGCCCACAACGCCTACCACATCGGCCAAATCCTCTACGTCCGCAAACTCCAGGGCGTCTGGGACCCCGCCAAAGGCGTGAAGTAACAAGCATCTGCCCACTGCATAGGTCCAAACACAGAAAGGGCGGCGGGTGGCCCAGGCCCCTGCCGCCCCCGCCAAAGGCGGTTGACTCCGACGATAGATAGGAATAACCTTGAACTTAGGGTTGAGTTACTCTCCCCTTTCAGGTTCGCTGAACTAAGGCAGTTACTCTGAAGTATCTTATCTCTTAGCCCTTGATATCTGAGAGGGTTTCTAATGTCAGTCTCCAAAGCTCAACGGCAGACCAAAGCCCAAACTTCGCCTGCCGGCAAGTTACCTGTGTCGCAACTCCCCGCTTCGCAAGACACCATCCAAAACAGTATCAGAACGCGCGCATTCCATATCTATCAAAGCCGCGGCAGCAATCCCGGCAGCGACGTCCAGGACTGGTTCCACGCCGAGCATCAGCTTCTCCAGCGCTAGAGATAGCCTCGCCTCACTTATCACTTATCGCAAGTCTGGTATCACAAGTCTGGCTTTAAGGCCGGAAGGAGAAGTTATGGGTTGCCCAGTCTGTAAGCGTCTTGAGCGTACCTTTGAGGGTTGGAACACCGAGTGCATCAGGGCTCGTTCGTCGTTGTATTCGAGCGTCAGTTCCAGGTTTGCCGCCTATGACGTTGTCGAGATGGAGCGCGCTCGCAGCGAACTCCAAATGCACCGCTCAGTCTGTGTCCTCGGCCTCGCTCAAGCCATCGGCCTGCCCAGCGCCCCGCGTTCCGCTTCCAAGGCCGCTGATCGAAAGTCCATCCACCCAGCCCGTGCCTTGCCGCTCCTCCCGGAAAAGGCCCCGCCCCAAATGCTAGGTGCACTTTTGAGCCACGCATAGCCAAGTCCAACGATCGGCATAGGGGGGAGAGTCACCTCTCCTCCCCTGCCACACCACCGGACAAGCGGGTCCGCATCCGGCGGTTCGGAGGATTGAGCTAGGTTGCGATCAACATCCGCGGAAGGCCGAGCGAG
>JBEKET010000018.1:0-72001 GCA_050013695.1 Occallatibacter sp. | reverse complement strand
GCGTCGGACATGGGCTGCAACTGGCTCGGTTCAGGAACGAAGCCTGCCTCGATCGACATCCATTCGGATGTCTCCATGCCGCTTAAACGGGCAACCTGCTCCAGAGAACGGCCGCTGGCTTCGCGGATCTTCTCTGTGCAGGCGCCGAAGATCCGGCCCCACGACTCGCTGCTGGCAACCTGATGGTCATCTTGAACGTAAATTGTCATACGTATATACACAATGATCCTCGCGACACCCTTGTCAACTAAATCCAGGGATACGGTTGACTTTGATTACAGGGATCAGTATGTGCTCATGGCGGCACACAACCAAAGCCATCCTGACATCCACAAGATGGCAATACTGGCAGATGTGGCTCCGTACTCACGTGAGTACCACAACGCCAGGCAGCGTGTAGTCCAACAGGCACAGGGAGATACCGAGCCCGAGATTGAATACGAGAAGATCAGACTAGGTCTCTCCGTCCTGCCGGACACAAAACACCTCGCGCGCCCGCGCCGGAAGCGCTCTCCCCTACTCACCGGGCTGCCCTCACTCACAGCGCCGCCGCTGCCGAGGAGCACGGGACGGCCATGCTCACCGTTTCAATAGCTCGATGCCTCGATGCCTGCCGTTTGGTGTTGGTATTGATGCAGTCGAGAGGCAGGCATGTATGTATCTCTTGTCAGTTTACTGATCAGTGTATTTTTCTCTGCCTTATAGGGAGATTGATATAGAGATGAATTCCTGTGTTGAGTTCTGCTGATTTCGCCGCCGGTTTCCTCGTCGCGGCCCTCAAGGCCGCTCCTTTTACCCTCTGAAAAGGCCTACGTTACTTTCGTGATCCGTGTTCTCAAAAGAGACCGGTTTCGGCCTCCTGTCGAGGTTGGCACTTTTGTATCGCCAACCTCGGGAGATCCCGGGATCTCCCTAAAACCTGTGGGAATTAAAGCACACTTTAAAGGCCAAATCGGGGACAACGAACCCTATAGTAATTCACAGGCAAAACATACAGTTTTACTTTTTGGATGTGGACGAATTCCTACCTGAAACTGGCTCGTTTTGCCTGCATCTTCCGGGTCTGTCGTGCATGCCCTTTTCGACACCAGACGCTGCTCGCGGGATGGCCAAGCCTGTCTTCCTATTTCTCTCCTGTCACCGATTACTGTGTTTTTCTCCTCTGTCTCATAGCGGGATTGAAATGGATGGCATTTCCCCCTCGCGCGCTGGCTTTGTTTGACGCCGCGCGCCGCTTCGCGGCTTTTGCGTGCAACTGCAATGCTGCAGAAAAGCAGACGATGGTGGAGAGCCACGATAATCCTCGACCGTGCTGCAACTCGTGCTGGCTCGTGTCGAGTTCGTTAAAGACTGCAGCTGAGCACTGACGGCCCGTGAAAGTTCGCACAGAAGCAAACACTCGTTGCATGATTGTCTTTATAGATCCTGCTTAGCGTAGAATCGACGACTTGCGAAGCGCAAGCCGAGAGCAATTAGTGGATGTCATTGAGAGTCACCGAGACGCCCGTGCCCATGTCCATGGTAGGCGTATCGAGCTTCATGCTTTCTCCACGCCGCAGAATGAATTTCCCTGTTCTCGGCGCGGTTAGATTCACTGTGCCGTCGGGGTTCTCGATCACGAGATCGCGGTAAGCGAAACCAACCCTGTCTTCGACGATCCGCTCCACCAGTACTTCATAGAACAGGAATTCGACCGCTGCATAGTCAGATTTTCTCTTGCCGAGGGTCTCAGGGGTTAACGCACTTCCTTTCTTCAGCCGCAGCGTTGCCGATGTCATGATGGAATAGCCGTCCCCACCCCAACCTGACCAGGATGTTTCCTGCAACGTGAAGAGAGCCGTTCTGTTTTCAAACATGACCATGTCCGGCGCCTTCTTTCCCTTGGACAGATGCAGCCTTTCGCAGCATGTTAGCGGCCTCGGTTCGACCGTTGGCCTTCGCCCTGTCAAGGGCTGTGTGGCCGTCCTTATCCTTTGCACCGATATTGGCGCCCTTTCCCAGGAGGAGTTTCATCACCCCGATGTTTCCGTTGCCGGCTGCCCACATCAATGCGGTCACACCGTTTTCGTCTTTTGCATCGACGCTTGCGCCAAAAGGGAGCACCTGTTGTGCCGCCGCGGTATTTCCGGTCTTGGCGGCTTCGATGAGTTGTACGTTCAGTTCTTCGCGACTCACTTGAGCCGCAGCCAAATGACCGCACGTCAAAAGCAGAATCGATAAAACGACCATTACCAGAGTTCTTCTCATTACTTCCTCATTCCGAACGGGATGCCCAACATTTTCGATCGATTACCCAACTTGCATTCGCTTCTGCATGAGTGTAGTCCTCAATTCACCGGCTGGCAGCCTCCTTTTGCACTCGCTCCAGGGCCGAACAACGTTTGTGTGAAGTATTCTCTCCGTTGCCGAATCGGAGTCGTACATTGAGCTCAAAGTTTCCCGATCAATGCGGCGAAAACAGACAACCTCTGCAGCCACCATCCGTGATTGCCGAGTTGCTCCGGGTGCCACCTGAATGGATCGCCGGGAACTCCCAGATCTTCCGTGAACAGAGGCCGGGTGCCGGTTCAAGGTGTCGTGAGCTTTTGAGCCCACAATGCAAACACCATCGTGTGATATCGTTTCGGTCATGCGCCGCGATCTCATCGTTCTTGCCGTCTTTGTGCTTTGGAGTTTTTGGGCGGCGGCCCCGGACCTGCATGGCCAACAGCCAGTGGTTGCGCATGTCCTGGATGTAAAGGGAGAGTGGCGTCTGCAGGGAATAACTGGGCTGTTAGCCGGCGGCGAAGGTTTGATTGCCGGCGCCAGGATTACGGCTGGATCAAACCGGGCGGGCGATGCCATCACAATCGTGCGCGACGAGAACATGTCGCGGCAGCGGATGATCTGCGATGGCACTGCGACGAACCCATGCCGCAATCCTATCCTTGTTGAAGGAGCCTCTGCTGCTGCGCCCTCCAACCAGGGCCAACTGAAAAACATGGTGCAAACAGCGATCGCGGTGTTGCTGAGCAGGCCTCCAGCGATGGGGAGCCACTATGCCCTGATGCTGACGCGCGGCAGTGAGACAGTGCGTGAGTGGGAGGATGTTGCCGTACTTGATCCCGCACAGGGCCTTGTGCTCCCACCGGCTCCGGCGGAGATGCCTGCCGGACGGTATACCGTCTCCATTGCGCGAGCCGGGGAAGCGTCCTCAGGAACCGAACAAGAGGCGGTGTTGACCTCGGAGGGTACATGGAAGCCAATGCCGATGAAAGCAACCGGCCTCTACGAGGTTGCGATCGCGAGCGCGGATGGAGAGCGGGTGGCCGATGGAATGCTTCTGGTGGTTCCGGTCGCGCGTTATCAGGCATTGCGAGCAGAATTCGACGAGATGAAGAGCCGCACGGCAACCTGGTCGGGACCGGGCGCGCGAGCCGATGAACATCTTTTCCTGCGAGCATTCCTGATTTCCGAGTGCCCGGCATGCTGACAGGAGACGACATTCTCGACCGCGAAGTTGCGCGGCTGCAGCATCTAATCGAGAACCGCAAATTCTCTTTCTTGAGGCGTCTGTCCAACTCGAAGGCGGGGTTGTTTGTCATTGCAATCATGGTTCTGCTGTTCCAGATGCGGAACCTGCCGGAAACGCTGGCGAATAGCTCTCTCGATGCCGCGATTGCCGTAGAGCGACCAGTGAAGGCTCCTTCGGTGCGACTGGTGACAATCGACAACGAAGACTACGCGACAATGTTTCATTCCCGCAGTCCGCTCGACCCGGCGGTTCTCGCCAAAATCCTGGTTGCGGTAGCCAAGGGTCATCCGCGCGCCATCGTGGTGGACATCGATACTTCGGATGCGTCGTTCAGCAGCCTTGGAGCGCCGCAAATTCCGACTGTGTGGAATGCTTCCGGCGAGCAACTGGCGGATGGCAAGTTCAGTGTTGACGCACCGCTTGGCGGGCAGGCGATGCCGGCAGGTTCGGTGGTGGCTCTTGCGGCAGTGCCACAGGATGACCGGGGCATTGTGCGCGGGTACCGGCATACGTATCCACTGGAGACAGGCGGATCAATTGAATCTCCAGGATATGCGGCAGCACGGATGGCCGAAGGGCACGTACCAGAAGAGTTGAAGAATCACGGCGAGGAGATGCACTTCCTCGACTATCGGTATCGATTTGTACCGATCAGGGCTCGGGACCTCGTACAGGACGCGGATTCCAGCACCTGGGAAAAGCTCGGTCTCTTCGCGGGACAAGTAGTCGTAGTCGGTGGAACATACCGGGTCGCGCGCGACCAATTCACCACGCCAAAAGGGCTGATGAATGGCTGCGAAATTGTGGCTCAGGCTGCAGCGGCGGAGATTGACGGCACGTTTATCAGCTCGGCGAGCCGATGGACGACCGGACTGCTCCTGGTCATGGGCGGTCTGGCTACGTTGGCTGTATACCACTGGCTGAAGTTTCGGATGGCATTTCTGGTGTCGCTGGCGATGGTGCCCTTGTTGTCCGTGGCTTCGAACTGGATTCTGTTCCATCGCTTCGCGGCATGGGGTGCCATGATCCCGCTGGTGATTGCGGTGATCGTAGCGGAATTGTACTCGAAGGCCGCGCTTTATCTGGCTTTCTATGAAAAGGTGGCCAAACTCAGACCGGTGGAACCAGATGCGGAGGATGTGCCTTCGCCTTCTTAGCCACAATGAAACCCTTATATAGAAGTTTCACAACTATGACGGAGATGCCTGGGCGTCTTGATGGGCTTTCTTTTCCCTTTTCGAACTTCAATAGGAAGTCGGCGGCGGAAGCCTGCATATTGTCGCTCCACCCGCACCGGGGCACGCATTGGTTATTTTTTGTGTTTTCCCCAGAAACTTGCAGTGCCAGTCGCCAAACGAGTCCTTGTAGCAAATCCCCTCGGCATTGTCGTTCTCATACTTCATCCCGCAGCTGTGGCCGGGTTCATTCCCGCCTTTTCCCAATTCGCCACAATTCCACAAGGTAAAGCCGCCCTGGATGGGATAGACCGACTGCGTCGGATCGATGCTGGGAAATGAATCAAGCAGAATGTTGAAGGGCCGGCCCTTGCCTACTTCGAGAGTGACGCCGGTAATGAGGTTGATCGTAGCCGGATTCCATGCGCTATTTACGATTTCATAATCACAGATGAAATACTGCTTGAATTGAGCCGCGGTCGGCGCGCCCTTTACCGGCTCTTTTCGAGAGGCACACGTCCGTGGGTCACGCGATCCAAACGGCTTCCCTGCGCCCTCCTGGGCATTGGCCAGGGGCAATCCAAATACCAGCACAGCCGCCACGATCAACAACAGTTTTCTTGTCATAAGATCCTCCATGGTTAGAATTTCTGTTAAACGCACTATCGGACGCCAGTGTCTGCAAAGGCCGCCCAGTCGAAGGGCCGCGGGAACTTTCGGCGGACCAGGAGCTCGGCATGACGCAGGGCAACCGCTGTGGATTCCCCAGCTCGAAGATGTGCGTGGAAAGAATCCATCAGAAGAGCGGTGGATTCGTCGCTGACGCTCCACATGCTGCTGACCACGTTCTCCGCGCCAGCCTGGAGGAAGGTGCGTGTGAAGCCGGCGATCTCGTCTCCGCCGGTCATCCGGCCCCGGTTGGTCGCGCAGGCGCTGAGAATGACGAGGCGGGCCTTCATGTCGAGGTCCATCACTTCATATAACGAGAGGCGCGATGGCTGCGCCGGCGCGGGCGCTGTTATGAGTGCGCTGAACAGAGGAGCCCGCTCTTCAAAGATCCCATGCGTGGCAAAATGAACTTCGCGGTGCCCGAGCAGCGCCTTGACAGCGACATCGTGCGTGAATGCAAGGCCCGTGACCCGGGTTGCGCGTGGGTAAAGTTTCTGGATTGCCGCGGTCTCGTCGAGCGTTCCCGGGAGCGCCGGCAGGCCTTCGACTGACAAATCGCCAATTGCGCCGAGGAATAGGTCTGGCGAAGCGCTGGAGGGGCCGAAGTGCAGGAACTGAAAAGTGGAGGCGGACGGAAGATAGGCGACAGCGAAGCGGTCGATCACCAACATGCGGGGTTTGCGTTCAATCAAATTGAGCGATGTGCGGCCGTTGATCTTGCCACGCACTCGGGAACTGCTCATCGGCATCGGAAGCGCCTGGAACGGGACCAACGATAACGACTGTGTGGGAACGATAATGAGCGAATTCGTATCGGCCGGGAGAACTCGGACAACAGATGCCAGGAGAATCTCTGATGCCGAAGCCATCTGCGCATTGATGACTTCCTCAGACCCTCGGTTCAATGACAACAGGTCGCTCAGTTTGCCAAGCTGGATATTGAGAGCGGAGATGTCTGCCGGCCAATGCAGTTCCGTCGAAGAGGGGTGGGTCACTACAAATGCGGCCAGTTCGTGGTCGAGCACGGCGTACTCGATCAATGCAGTGTGGGCCGGCAGGTGAGCTTGAGCGCTTGCCAGAGTGATCGGACGGAGCGCGAGTGGCTGCGTGACGCGAGATTCGGCAAGAGACTTTTGCTGACGGGCCAGCGCAAAGTCAGCTTCAAGGGAGAGGAGTTTAGCGCGGATGACCTCCGGCAGGCGTCCTGAATTGCGGAGCGCAGACTCGTTTTCCGGAGAGACGGAGACCCGCGCAGAAACGATCTCCTGCTCGATCGCATCGAGTTGGACTGCGGATCGCTTGAGGGAAGATGTCGTGGAGGATGAAGGCGCGGCAGCGAAGCGGCGGCCTTGCAATGTATCAAGAAAGCTGCGAGCCTTGTTGCGCTCAAGGAACTCCCACGCCCGGTTACGGTCGCCGGCGGCGGTGAGCAATCCAATCTGGCGGCGATAGAGTTCCTGCACCGATGCGCCATCGATAAATGACAGGCGCTCCTCCTCATCGGAAAGGCCGGCGCGAATGCGATCGAGAGCGTCTGCCGCGGCTGAAAAAGAGCGGATGGCTCCAGCGGTGTCACCGGCGTTCTGGTTGAGGATCCCTTCAAGGAGCTCGATGCGCCAGGCAGAGTCTGCCAGGCCGATGGAAGTGGAAGCCGTGCGCGAAAGAACAAGCTGCTCACGAGCCATAAGCGCGTACGTTTCAGTTGCCGGTGTTGCGGTCAATGTTTCGTGTGGAGCGTTGTGCTGCGTTTTCTCCGCGAGATATTGGACAAGTTGCAGGCGTGCATAGATCTCGGTGTTGACGTCCTTCTCTTGATGAAGCGCTTTGATGGCTTCGAGGTAAAGGCGACTGGCCTCTTCCGGTTTCTCGCCGGCGGCCTGTTCGAGCCGGGCCTGTTGCAGCAAGACGGTTGAACGGGTGAAGTGTCCGAGGGAACCAGCTGGTGCGGCGAGCATCTGAAGCAGGCGATCGCGTGCACCTTGGAAGTCTCCGTCACGCTCGATGACAGCCGCCATCCCCAGTTGAGCCTCGGCATACAGGCCGCCAAGTTGCGTCCGCATCTGTGCGGAAGAGATAGCTTCGATACCGGTAAGCACCTCAGTGTATGCGGCGCGAGCCAACCGGCGATCGCCGCCGGCGAGCTGGGCGGTGCCGAGGGAATTAATCAAGCGGAAACGGAGGAGCGGCGAGACTCCATCGCCTCCGGGCGTGTGCAGGATACTCGAGGCCTCTTCGAGCGCGGCGATCTGCTGGCTCGTATCACGCAGGTATGCATAATCGACTGCGCTGGACATGAGCGCGCCGACCTGCCCGGAGAGATCGTGGTCGGCGCGCGCGATATCAAGCTCGGCTGAGTCTTCGCGGAGCACCTCGTCGAATTGACCCGCCAGGAGGCGGCGATGTTTTGAGACATTGTGGCCGAAGTCGGCGATCGAGACGGGCAAACCCGGAAAATCCTTGTCCAATCGAGCGCAGATGCTGAGAGCTTCATCGTATGGAAGGCTCTGCATCGCTTCCATCCCGAGCGACACGAGTGCGTCGATAGCCTGATAAGCAAACAATGTGGCGTCTGGCGAGCCTTTGATTGCATGCAGAGCCTCATGGATACGCGAAGCAGCGTCGTCAAAGCGATGGTCATCCATTGCCACGCCCGCCGCGGTGAGAAGAGCATTGGCACGGAAGATTGCGGGTGTAGATGGACCGGCGGCACGCAGAAAAGCCTCGGACTCGCTATGAGCGAGACCAGCATTGCCTCGCGACGACTCGATCGAGATAATCTCTCTCCAGATATCGGCTGCGAGGGATGAAGTCGGATCCTGAATAAGCTCCTGCGCCTTGAGGAGAGCCGACGCTCCCTCGTCAATTCGACCGAGATGGATGAGGTCCGCGCCAACTCTCTGCCAGGGATCGGAGAGTGTAGCGGTAACACCGGCCCGCTGCTGGAGATCGAGCGCCTCACGTGCTGCCGCGAGTGCTGCCACATAGTCGCCTTCGTAGTTTCGATAGGCGGAGTCCTCCATGTTGGCGTAGGTACTGGCCATGAAGAGTTGCTGCCGGTCAATGTCGAGTTCGATGAGGCCATCGATAGCTCGATGCATAGCAACCCAGTCGTCAGCGGTTGCAGCCGGGTTTCGACCGGTTGATACAACTGCGAGCAGAAGCTTTTCACTCCGTTCGAAACCATAGCGCCGGAAGGCGGCCTCGTCGGCGGCTGCATCCAGCGATGCAGCCGGGCTGAGATGGCGCACGAGCTCCATTCCCTCAGCACCATCCGTGAGCTTCGCCTGCTGCGAATAAGCGCAGCAAATGCCCAGGAAAAAGAAGCCAAGGAGAACAGGCTGCCTGCGCGTTGTCTTTGTTCGCATCACTCCCCTGGAGCTCCTCGTCCAAGCCTCTGCGAGTTCCGCCATTGAATTGATTAATAAGTTGTCGGGCCTGGCATCCCGGTCCGCTGGTTTGGAGTGGGACCAATCAAGTTGCATCTCCAGTCGCCGAATGTTGTCTTCCAGCACTTGCCTGCGGCTTGCGGCATAGGGCTCAAGGTGCAGTTCTTTCCCGCCGGATACCCGACGCCTACCGGGCTGCACCAGTAGTGCTTGAGGCTGCCGGTGAGCGGATAGACTGGCGCTGTCGAGTCGATCTCAGTCAACTCTCCGTCGAGGTCGACCACATACGCGCGCGGCGCGCCCATCGTGATCGCCACCTCCTGCACCAGAAACAAGCCTGTCGCGCGATCGTGATCCATCGTGCACTGCACCAGGGCTGCCGCTTGTCCCAGTGAAGGCGGCGAGTTCACAGCCTTGCACAGCCTCGGCTCTCTTGTCTGGTATTGGAGGTTGGTCTGAGGCGGCCCGGAAAGTTCGCTCCCGTCAGGCAACACAGGCGCCTGACCGCCCGCGCCTGGGCAACCAGAGAAAGCAAAAATGATTGCTCCAACAGCACAGAACGTCAAAGTACGTGTGCGAAAAGACTGTGGCATGGTTGACACTCCTTCGAAATCGTTGGGTAAACCACCAGAACGTTAAAGCGGAAACTCTCGTGCAGCGATTTCGCTGCTGGAGGCCTCCACAAAGAAACTATTAGTGTTGCTCGGCCTTGCAATTACTAGTACGTCTTCGGGGCTGGCCCTTTGCCCCAACCCAGGGGAAAGATCGTATCGAATTTGCACTTCCGGTCGCCGAACGAAGTCTTCCAGCACCAACCCTTGGCCTCTGGGACAGGGCTGATTCCGCAGCTTTGCCCAGCGGGCGCCATATTGCTGATGTAGCGGCAGCCGTAGGCTGTGAAGCTCCCGCGGAGCGGAATCACCATCGCGTTCATATCGATCTCCGAAAGCCCATTGTCCGTCGCCATCACGAACGGTCTGGGTGTGCCCATCTGGACCTTCACGTCTTGAAAGAGCGTCAAGCCCATCGACGTAAGCGAGTCCATCGTGCATGGAATCATCTCTGCTGCCAGCGCGGCGGAAGGCGTCTTCGTCACGCTTGCGCACTTCTTTGGAGCCCGTCCCTGGTACTCGGGAAGAATCACCGGCGGTCCGGAAAGACTGCCATTTCCGGTCTGCCCGGAGCCCTCGCCAACGGCGCTCCTGCACCCAAACGGAGTGGTCAGCATGAGAAGAAATAGACAAAGCGCCACAGGACGTATTCGATCGGACGAATACATATTCGATTCTCCTTTTGGATTGCTTGGTGAGCCTGCGTGATAGAAAGGCGAAATCTCCATTGCAGCGCATTCGCCGCTGAAAATCTCCTCACAGATCGAACTCCACCTCATATCCGGTCAATCACATTCTGTTGCGCATCGCAATGCCCTAGAACGTCTTGGGAGCAGGTTGTTTGTCGACCATATCCGGGGCGCCTCCCTGCATCTTGCACTTCCAGTCGCCGAATGATGTCTTCCAGCACCAACCCTGGGCCGCCGGAACCGCGCTCCTGGTGCAGTTTTTCCCGGGGCCATTCAGGCTTGCGCTCACCAGGTTGCAAAAGTAACCCGTGTAGCTGCCGCGCAACTCGTAGACCTTTGCGTTCAGATCAATCCCCGCCAACCCGGCGTCGGTGTAATAGACGAACGCCCTTGGCGAACCCATCTCCAGCTTCACGTCTTGAATCAGCCCCAATCCGGTGTAAGAAACCGCATCCATCGTGCACTGAACCAGGACCGCCGCCTGCGCAGCCGACGGTGGACTCTTCACAGATGAGCACGTCCTCGGCGCTCGTGCATTGTACTCAGCCAGCATTGTCAGCGGCCCGGAAATGCCTGCGCCGCTCTGCCCCCAGGCGATTTTGCAAGCAAACGGTGTGAGCAGCGTGAGAACAAATACACCAAGCGCCACCGGGCGTGTGTGAATGAGAGAACTCATCATCGATACTCCTTGGAATCCTTTGCGTTAGCCTGCGCATTAAGAATGCGGAATCTCGCGCAAGCAGAGGCCGCGCGCCGCCCAACATCAAGAGCGTTAGTATGTCTGAGGTCCCGGCTGTCCGGTACGCGAGTTGGGGGTCAGTCCCGTCAGGTTGCACCTCCAATCCCCGAAAGTCGTCCTCCAACACTTTCCAGCCGCCTCTGGCATCGGGCTGATCCTGCAACCCTGCCCCGCCGGATATGCGGCGCTCACCGGGCTGCACCAATACACCTTGAGGCTGCCGCTCAATGGATATATGGGCGACGATATATCCACTTCCTTCAGATTGCTGTCCAGGTTCTGCTGGAAGCTTCGCGGCGCGCCTATTGCGGCCGTCACATCCTGCACCAGGTAAATGCCGCTCGCAGCCGAATACTCCATCGTGCACTGGATCACCGGAACCAGTTGCGCCGGAGTTGGCGGCGTAGACAGGCTCTTGCACAGTCTCGGATCCCTCGCATGATATGCAATGTTGATCTGTGGAGGACCGGATAGCTCGCTTCCATCCATCTGGCCTGCTCCTGCAACAACTGCGCGGAGGCCGCCGGGAAACGCGAGAAGGCTGAGGCCGAAAGCACAAAGCACCATATTTCGTGCGCGTAAAGACATACTCGTCACTCTTTCTTGAAACCTTTTGAGAAAACCACTGGATCGGATAGCGGAACCCGTAGCCGATACTTTCATCGCAAGGAAATGCCGCGCCAAATCAGATCGAACGACGCCGCGCGCTCCATTCGCACTGCGCACCGCTCAGAACGTCGTAGGCGGCGCCAGCCCCATTTGGATTTGCCCCGCCTGCCCAACCAGCCTGCATTTCCAGTCGCCGAACGATGTCTTGTAGCACCATCCCGTCGATGTCGGATAGACCATCTTGGTGCAGTTCCGGCCCGCCGGCGTCTGGGTGGTGATCGTCTTGCACATGTAGGCCGAATAACTGCCCTGCACCGGATACACTTTCGCATCCAAATCGATTCCCGGCATCTCTGCATCCGTCGCGTATACAAACGGTCTCGGCTTGCCAATCTCAAGATTTTCATCCTGTATCAGCCCAACACCGAACATGGTGTCAGCATCCATTGAGCACTGCACCAGCACGGCTGCCACTGCAGCCGACGGCGGACTTGTCACCTTGGCGCAAGTACGGGGCGCCCGCGACTGGTACTTGGGAAGCATTGTGAGCGGCCCGGAAATGCCGGCTCCACTCTGCCCCGCGCCCTGGCCATCGGCGCTCCTGCAGCCAAACGGTGCGAGGAGCGAAAGGACGAAGATACAAAGCGCCAAAGGGCGCATGCGATCGGACAAGATCATGACTCAGACTCCTTGGAGGCCTTGCGGTTAGCCGGCAGAATTAGGGAGCGGTGCCTCGAAGCGGCGCAGTCGCCGAAAGGAGATCCCGCAACGAAGACGGAAGATTCCGCGTGGGGTACGAAGCCCGCCCCCTGTCCAACGCGATTCGCTCGATTCAGGTTCATCAACCCGATCCGCGCAATCTTCCGCCGATTCTCGACAATGAAATTCAGAGCCCGGACGCCGCAGGTCGCAGCGTTGATGCGAAGGCAGGAAAAGCCCTCATAAAGGCACCGGATGGAATTCCGGATAAGGCGGAGAGCGTCTCCGCAAACATTCATGGGATGTGAAAACTGGTAGTCCCCAGACACTACTCCGGCAAAGTCGAACGCGTCAAGGAGAGGTGCTTCGACCATATACCGGACGTTTGCACGCATACGCGAAATCCGTCTGCCCAGAACTGATCTGTTTGGGTTCACCTGGCGCTCCTTTCATGTAACTTCTCTGACTCAGCACGCAAAATAACCGGAATGAACTGCCCGGCCAACCGCTTAAGTGAAATTGCGATTGGCCTTGGCCAGCAGAAACTCAGAGCACAGAAATCGACTCTACATCATCGAAAGAAGTGTTTCGCTCACTGCACGACGACCGTGAATTCGATGGAATGGTTGATCGTGCCATCGGTGATATTGATCGGCACTGTGTATTTGCCAACCGGCGTCGTTGGCACGTTGGAGATGCAGCCGCTCAGCGAGAACAAGCCGCATGCAAAAAGCAGGAACAGAAGCAGACCGATTCCACGCAGACGCCGTTTTCCCGCCTTCTTCCGTAGCGCGAAGATGCTTAGAAGCGAACCTGGCAGCCAGAAAACCAGAGCCAGAATCCCGCCTCCTTGCTGCTTGCTTGCCGGCAGATGAAGCGACGCCAGCGTGTGAGAAGTGTCGATGGTAAGCGTGACTGTCTGCGCGGACTGCGACGCTGCGGTGAAGACAATCTGAGCCGGGCTCAATGAACATGTCGCATCAATCGGTAGAGTTCCACAACTCAACATGATCGTTCCCGCGTAGCCATTGAGCGGAGCCATCGCGATGCTGGCTTTGCCGGTCTGGCCGCGAGGAATCGTAAGCGAAGTTGGCGTCGCGTTCACCGAGTAGTCAGGAGCGGCAACTATGCTCTCCTGAATTGCCGATGAGACGCTTGCGGCGAACATACCGCTGCCTGCGTATTCAGCGGTCAGCGTGTGTGCACCCAGCGCCAAACTCGAGATTGACATTGTCCCGATGCCGCTGGAGTTGAGGGTTGCAGTTCCGAGCGAGTTCGTGCCGTCGAGAAAGTTGACGCTGCCAACCGGAACTCCCAACGCGGATGTAATCGTTCCGGACAGGGTCAGCACAGAACCCACTTGCACGGTTGTGCCGGAGACGCCGAGCGTGGTGAATGTAGCCGCCATGGAGCTTACGGTGAACTGCGTGACAGGCGATGAGCCGATGTTATAGGCCGCGTCACCGGGGTACTGCGCAAAGACTGTGTATGTTCCAGCGTAAAGCGATGTGAGATTGAGCGTGGCGTTTCCCGATCCATCGACTGTGGCCTGGCCAAAGGTGGTTGTGCCGTCACTGCCGCTGGTAAAAGTAACGATGCCAGTTGGAACCGCTGCTCCATTGGCGCCGGCCAGATTGGCCACGATGGAAACCGTTTGGCCGGCGAAGGAAGACGCGGGTGTGACCGTCAACGAAATCACAGGTCGGGGGAGATTGTTTACGGTGACGGCTGTTCCACGTAACGCGACCGTCAGCAGTGCGCTCAAACCGGAGCCGTCGATGGTGAGGGTTCCTGTTCGCACCCCGGTAGCCGCCGGAGAAAAGCTGATTGAGATGGAGCAACTCGCCCCAACAGCGAGTGCTGTGTCGCAGCTGTTGGTCTGTGAGAATTCGGCGGTGGTCGAAATACCGCTGAAAGTCACTTGAGCTGTGCCTGTGTTTGTAACGATCACCGAGTTTGTTCTGCCTGTACCGCCTGTCGCTTGAGTGCCGAAAGTGAGCATGGCAGTTGAGATCGAGAGCGGGTTGGGAGTCGCAGTAGCGTAGATCGAAACCTGCGCCGAATCGTGAATGTACGTGTCGTTGACACTGCTCGCTTTGAGGATCAGCAGATCGGTTGTGCCCGTCGCTGTACCGGCAGGAACGGTGTAGGTGATATCCACTTCAGTGCTCGCGCCCGGAGCCAGTGCAACGGATGTCGCGCTTGGGCCAGAGCCGGCCCATCCCAGTTCGGACAGAGAAGTTAGATTGTAGGAGTCCGCAGTTTGACCGACGTTTTGGACGACATAGCGCATTTTCGTCGCGTTTCCGGGCGCACTGGTGACGATTCCCATGCTGGTGACCGAGACGCCATAGAGCGGAACGTTTAGGCTGTCTTCATCGTTGGTGAGTTCGGGAACCCCGGAAGATATTGCGCCCCCGGCTCCATTCCCTCCAATTGCGCCGCCGCTGAACGTGAGGATCGGCCATTCCTTCACGCTGACGAACGTGTCGAAAGTGCCGTCAATATTTACGTCTGTGGCTACAGGCGTGACGCTGATCTTTCCATCGCAGTTCCAATCGATGTTCGCATCGATTGTGGTTACCAGGTGTGGTGGCA
The DNA here is from genome assembly GCA_050013695.1 of Occallatibacter sp. Classification (GTDB taxonomy): domain Bacteria; phylum Acidobacteriota; class Terriglobia; order Terriglobales; family Acidobacteriaceae; genus Telmatobacter. The sequence continues at coordinate 57,312 of JBEKET010000018.1, read as the reverse complement.
CCTTTGAAGGATTGTCGCCGCTGCAGAACCAAAGCGTGCCAAAATGATCGATCGTATAGCCAACTGTGGGCAGATAAACAGTCGGGTCCGCCGCTATGCCGGAGACTTCCAGAAGAGAAAGTTCAGACAATGAAGGAAGAGCAAACTCCGAGTAGTCGAGTTCGCCGTTCTTGCCGTCAATGATCATTCCATAGGTCTGGAAGTTGTAATTCATCACGCTTAGATGGTTCGGTTTTCTATTGAATTGGTCGCGCCCACCGTGCAGCAACCCCAGGTTGTGCCCGAGTTCGTGGTAAAGCGTGCCTTCCTGTTGCATCGATGTGCCGCCTGGGGTATTCCACGATCCCAATGAGACGACCAGGTCGCTCGCTCCCGTGGTTACATCGCTGCCGTTTCTTGAGATTCCACTGGTGCTGTTGCCGGTCCACAAATCGTGGCCAAAGATCACATGGTGGAAGGCAATCGATCGTCCAGTTGCATTGAATGCGGTCGAGAGTGTATCGAATGTCGTCCAACCGTTGGTGAAGACAGTGCCCGCGGCGTCCACGGTGTCCATTGGAGTTGTCTCCGTCAGCGCGGCGGCCTTGGACGCCATTCCCCAGAGCGCTCCTGTGACCGGATTCATGATGCAGTCGGATCCGCAATCGATGTGCACGTTAATGCCTGGTTTGAGATCGGGATTCTTGACCGGTGCAGTGGCAAAGTTGGATTGAAGGGCGGCCATTGCATCCAGCTTTGGCTTGTCCGAGTGCGACCCAACCACCGCGGGGTCGTTTGCCATGTAGTCGATATGCAGAAAAATATCTTTGTGCATCGGGTCAGCGCCCATCGAAGGGAGATCGATGAATTTATCAACCTGTCCCTTGACGTGAACGTAGACTCCGTTGCTCTCCCAGTCATCGCAGAGGCCGTCGCCGTCGCTATCCAGGCATGCGCCGGGAGCAAGAGCCTGACCGCTGACAGTGATCAGCCCGGTAAACGCCGGATCTGAAGTAGACACCTGAATCTGGCCGGTAATTACACCTGCGGTTCCTCCATCGGTAGTCAACGGGTGAAAAGTCGCATTGAACTGGCAGGTTGCTCCCGCAGCCAGCGGACTCTGTCCTAAGCAATTCATGTCGTGCACGTCAAAGTTATCGGTATCGTTGACCACGATGTTTGTCACTGCAAGCGGCAGTGTGCCACCGTTGGTCAAAGTGAATACCTGCGGATGCACCGTGGTTGTGCCGACCGTCTGGTCGATGAAGGAGGCGATGGGGGGCAAAACGAGGGTAAGAAAGCCGACCCCCGAGCCGGTGAGTGGAACGTCCTGTTCGGGGTAACCGGTCGGCAAGACGGCGAGTACACCAGTGAATGGTCCGGGAAAGGCGGGAGTGAAAGTCACTGTCACGGTGCAGAACCCGCTCGGCGCAAGAGCGGGGGGGCAGTTGTTCGTTTGAGAGAACGCGGCTCCGGTCACCCAGATGGAGTAGAGCGAAAGTGGAGATGTGCCCTTATTGGTATATGTGACCGTTTGCGTCCCACTTGGAGCTGGAGGAGTTGAAACGAAGCCGAGCGTGCTGGGGTACACCTGCAACGGAGACACGCCTGTCACAGCCACGGTCGTCGATCCACTTACTGCGGCGAAGTTGGAGTCGCCGGGATAGCTGGCGATGAGGGTGTAGGTCCCCGGAACACTGACGCCGACGCTGATGTTCGCTCCGGCTGACTGGATGGCGGCGAGAGCGGGAGCAGTTCCTTCAGTGACGGCCGCAGAGCCCGGAAGCTGCGCAGTCAATGTGATATTTCCTGAAGGCACAGACTTGTCGATAGAGTTGAGCGCGATGCTGACATTGAAGGGGCTTGCGGTGGTTGGATTGAGTGCTGGAGTGAGAACCAGGGTGCTTGGGCTTCCCGCGACCACGATGGTGGCGTTGGCGTTGGCGGATAGGTAGTTGGTGTCTCCTGGATAAGTGGCAGTGAAGATAAACGTCCCTGCGGAGGGAGGATTGAAATTAAGGCCCGTGCCCTTGGCAGCAAACGCGGACGAAGCAGGGATTGGATCAAAGGTCAGCGGGGTTGTTGTTCCCTGCAGAATTGCTGTCACCGTGATGTTTCCGGTGGGAGCAACTGTCGAAGTTGAAGTGAGAAGTACCGTGAAGAATGAAGTGGATTCTTTCGCTCCAGTCGCCGGGCCGGAAATGGTAAGTGTCGGCTTCTGTGCGGCCGGGCCCAAATTGAATGGAGCTGACGTGCTCGGTTGATTGATCGAGTCCCCGCTGTAGCTTGCCTGCACGGATGTGGTTGTGCTGGCCAGAGTGGCGTAGAAGCTGATTGGAGTTGCCAGGGTGCCGACAAGTGTGTGAGTTCCTATTGTGAGACCCGAAACAGCGTCGATAACAGTAACTGTTCCGGTGGGTGTGTAGTTTGTGCCTGTCAGTGTCACATTGACAATCGCGTTGGTTGCACTGAAGGCGTTCGCAGTCAGGGAAATCTGCGTGGGTAGTGGCGCCTCGGCGACGCTGATGTTGACGGGGCTCGAAACTACGGGAGCAAAGAAGCTGTCGCCAGGGAAGGATGCGACCAGCGCGTAAAGCCCCGCGTGAGTAAAGGTACCGTCGACCGAGGTGCCGCCCCGGGCGCCGATGGACGGAACCATTGCGAAGGTGAACTGAGGGCCGGAGGGATTCAGCGGAGTGGCCGTGATGGTAATTTGCGTACTGCTGAGGCTGGTGTCGCTGGTTTCGTAGAAATAGCCATACAAACCGATAGACTCGTCATCCCCAACCGTCGCCTGGGCAAGCGAGCCGGTCAAATCGAGCAGGGCCTCGTGGGGCGCTCCGGTGGTCAGAGTGAGCGTGTCCACGTAACCGGATTGCGACGCGATGTATGTATCGCCCACCAAGCCATGTGCGGCCATTGCGGTGGGCTGGAAGCCGGGATCATTCGGGAAGCTGGCGCCAGTGATCTGCGTAACGGTGTTGGCTGCGCCGGCGGTGATGCCGACGGAATAAACGGCACTCGGATCAGCAAGCAGAAACTGGAGCGTTCCCGAGGCCGCGCTGAGGGCAAGCTGGGGATAGGCTGGGGGAATGATTGGAATCGTGGTGACGTCCGCCACAACGGTTTCTGATGGGGATGAAGGTGAGGTGGGGTCGTAGCTGATGACATTGCGAAACACGTCGGTATCGCTGGTGCCACCGCCCACAACGGCATAGAGCAGGTGGTTGATCGGGTTGTATGCGGCCCCAAGCATTGCGTAGTAAGGCAATGTAGCCGGAATCGTCGTGATGAAAGGAAGAGTCACGGAAGTTGTTCCGGCGGGCTGAGCGGCAATCAGCGTGTGAAGCTGGCCTAGATCGATGATGCTGAAGGGCGTGGTATCGAGCGGCGGAGCGCTGGCGTTTGCGGCGGTCAGGCCGTCCTGATTCGCCAACACCAGCAGGCCTCCACCCAGGTCGTTTGGATTATGAAGAATGAATGCTGCAACCGCAGGCAGATTTCCCCCTCCGGGAGCGAGCACCTTCATCGCGGTTCCAGTCGAGGGATTGTAGATCCACAGATTCCCGGGACTGTCGGGAGTCGAAAGTTCCGTGATCACTGTGTCACCAAGGCCATCGAAGTCGGCGACGAGCGCAGTGTACTGTGCCCCCTGGTCGAGCGAGGCCTGTCCGAGAGGCAGCAGTGCGGTTCCTGAAAAGAAAAATTGCGAAGTATTGAACCCGGTGAGTTTGTCCGCAGTGTTGCCTCCGTCCTGGGTTAAGACCATTAGCCTGTGATACCGGGCATCGCCCACAGCCGCCGCTACAGTAGTCGGATTGCCGGGAATGTCGATCTCAGGGGAGTATTTGCATCCGTTGTAATTTGGAGTTGAAATCCCCACGACGCCGAAGCTGGAATTGCCGGAACTGGGGCCGATCTCGTACAGATATCCGTCGTAGGCGAGCGTATGCGGTGCAGTAGTCTGCGCCGCCAGTCCTGGGGCCGCGGTGCAGGAGTATCCAAGATTCTGAACGTTCTCAGTCGCGAATTCGTTCACGGTGCGATCCTGATTCAGGACATAGATCTGCGAGTAAAACGCCGAAGGAACAAGGGCCACGGGCACTGCAGGGTCTGCAAAGCTCTTGGTCTGCGCGGCAACATTCCGGGCTGAAACTGCCAGCAAAAGGAGACACCACACGGCCAGGATGATTGCTGGCAAGCGGGGATGTAAGCGAGACCTGCTGCTGTCGACATGGTGGCAGCGCTTCAGCGCGGTTCCAGAGGTGGCAGATGAGTGAGCCTGGGCGAAAACGGTTCGCATGTTGAGTCCTTTCAATGCTTGCCCCCTCATTTGAGAGGCGGATTCCGGCGCCTTGCAGCGAGAGGCCGGAATTGGGGAACACTGGTAACGCTGGAAACCGCCTGCTTTTTTCTCACCACCGGGTGAAAAAAACAGCTTCTACCTCCTTCTTGAGATAATCTTTGTTAGTTCAGGTACGCCTATGAGCGACTCCAGCCACGGCCAGGGTAAGAAGATACTGCTCGATTCGGTTCTTCCGCAGGTTTACGATGAGCTTCACCGCCTGGCGGCAGCCTATATGCGCAATGAGCGGGACGGTCACACCCTGCAGCCGACCGCCCTGGTCAACGAGACCTACCTTCGCCTGATTGCGCAGCACAGTGTGGACTTTTCAAATCGCGCTCATCTGCTTGGTGTCGCTGCGCAGATGATGAGGCGCATCCTTCGCACGCATGAGGAGAAGCGTCGCGCGAACAAGCGTGGAGGCGAGGTGACTATCCTCTGTCTGTCAGATTCGCCCGAGCCTGCCGGTGCTGCACCCGTCGCTTTTTCCGATGTGGATGAGGTGCTTGACCGCCTGGCGGCGTTGGATGCGCGCCAGGCCCAGGTGGCGGAACTACGCATCTTCGGCGGCCTGACGCTCGAAGAGACTGCGGAATTCCTTAGCGTCTCCACTGCCACCGTCCACCGCGACTGGATTTCAGGACGCTTGTGGCTTGCTCGCGAACTCAAGTCCTCGAAAAACTGAGGTGTGCCAATCTCAGTGGGTGCCGGGGGAACCAGACCTGAGTAGCGCTTGCGTCTGCGCAAGCAGCCTGCTCGCTTCAGGCTGCGATGGATGCGCAGCAAGGATACGTGAAAAGCCATCGGCGGCTGGCTGTGCATAGGTCGATCGCCACTCTGGACCGGTGGAGGACTTCGTCAATTGGGCCAGACCCAGATTCGCCTTCGCGATCAGCATGGTTGCGCTCAGCACTTCGGGATGCTTCGCTTCAAAAGGGTTTGTAACCTGAATTACGCGCAGGTACAGCCGCTTTCTTGTCACCGGGTCAAGCACCGGTTCTTCAGCCAGGTCGAAGCTCGTGTAGGCCAACTCGCCCATGCTTGTGGCGTCATTCGGATCGCCGCGATAAAGCGTTTCGAAGCTATTCAAAGCTTCATCCATCATGTGTTTTCCAGCGCTCACCCGCCCGGTCTCCAGGTTGATGCGGGCCCGCTGGCCGAGCATATCGGCGCGCTGCGAAATCTCCGACCGATTGCTGTCGCTGAGGGGCAGTGGAGGCGGCAGGGGTGGCGCCATCGCCTCAGCGGCCTTCACTTCGTGGGCATTCAATAGAAAGTCAGCATAGTTGTACCGGATCACCAACTGCACTTCGGTTTCAACTAGGCTCCGGCTGGTGTCGCCCCGTGAAAGCTGACGTGCCTGCTGGAATTGACCGCGCGCATCCTCTTTCCGGCCCAGTTGCCAGAGCACGCCGGCGCGCGCGATCGCTTCCCTTTCCAGGTAGTCCGTCGGCGCCGTGCCGGTCGGCGCCTGCCCTTGAATGGAGTCTTTGTAGATCAGGATCAAGCTATGCATTTTGTCCAACCAGGGAAGCGCAGTTGTGGGGTCCGCAAAATTCCATTCACCGCCATTTCCGCCCCGATTATTCGCCAGGTCCCAGGCCACTGAAATCATGGTTGAGTATCGCGGGGTCTTTGGGCCGGCCGCAACAATCGGTTGACCCAACTCCCAGGCTTGCTGCGCCAACTGGTCGGCTCGCGCGATGTCCCCGTCATCCATCGCCAGGAAACTCATGAGAAACGTCGTTCTGAGCAGAACTCCGCGCCGCGCCAGGTCTTCCGGATGCTTGTCGAATAGACCCTGTTGTATAGCGTGGGCACGATTCATCGATTCCCAGGCGCCCGCGCGGTCATTCATGCTTGGAACTGCGACGTCGGCTTGCACCTGTCCCACACGCACGAAACCGCCGGCGACGTCCTGTGCCAGTTCGTCGTCTCCCATCTTCTCCTGCGACATTGCGTTGAGGTACTTCAGCGCGTGTTTCAGGATAAAAACACGCACGGGCGCAGTTCCGGGAATCTCCTGGAGCTTCGGGTCCAGATCGAAAATGTAGCTGTGTGCGAGTTCCCGTTCGTCCTGGAGGCGGCGTTCCGCAACCTCACTTGCGCGGCGCGCAACTACGGCGGCACGAACCACCGCGGCAACGCTTCCCGCAATGACGATCAGGACCATGGCGGCGACAGCCAGGCCAGCACGATTACGTTGTGCAAACTTTGTCCATCGATAGTGCAGACTGTCAGGATGCGCATGCACCGGCTTCGAAGCAAGATGCCTCTTCACATCTTCTGCAAAGGCGAATACAGTGCCGTACCGGCGCTCCGGTTCCTTGCGAAGTGCTTTCAGCAGGATCATGTCCAGATCGCCGCGCAAGACCGGGGCGACCTCGGGCCGTGCCGCCTTGCTTGGCAGCAACGGCGCAGCTTCACAGATGATCTTCGCCGCGTTCACAGGTGATACAGACTCAATCGAGTAAGGGAGCCGTCCCGTGAGCAGCCTGTAGAGCAGAGTAGCCAACGAGAATACGTCGCTCGCCACTCCCAGCGGAAGACCCTCAGCCTGCTCCGGGCTGGCATAACGCGGTGTGAGCAGCCGGAGAGTCGCCGCGGCTTGATTTGCGCCCGCCTGACCCTCCGCCAACACACGCGAGATCCCGAAATCGAGCAACCGCGGTTCCCCTGCCATGGTAACCAGAATGTTTGCGGGCTTCAGGTCCAGATGCAGCACAAGTTGCTGGTGTGCGGACTGAACAGCATCTGCCACCTTGAGAAAAAGCCTCAGCGTGGCGGGCGTGTCCAGCTTTTCTTCCTCACAGTACTGGTCGATCGGCCGTCCCTCAACGTACTCAAGAACAAGAAAGGGCCGTCCTTCCGGTGTCATGCCACCATCCAGCAGACGGGCGATGCCGGGGTGTGAGAGGCGCGCCATGATCTGCCGCTCCTCCTCGAAGCGTTCGACAAGACGAGGTGTGAAGATGCCTTCCTGCAGAATCTTGAGCGCAACGCGCTGTTGATACGCGCCGTCGGCCCGCTCGGCCAGGTAGACCGCACCCATGCCTCCGCTTCCGATCTCTTCGATCAACCGGTAGTCGCCGAGTAATCGCCCAGCGAGGCTGGGTTCTGTTTTGGCTGTGGTCAGGCTCGGCTGGCGCGGCACTGTCGAGAAGATCTCGCCGGCCTCATTCTCGAATGCGAGCAATTGTTCCGCTTCCTCGCGGACCTCCTTGGCGGGAGCCTCCGCGTTCAGAAAGGCCGCACGTTCGCTCGGCGGCAAACACATTGCCGCTTCAACCAGCGCGCGAACCCTCGCCCAAATCTCCGGTGTCATCCCTTCCCATCATTAAGAAGTGCCTTTTTATCGTTGAGGGCATGAAGCGGCATAGAACTTGCTTTGAAAGAGAGGAGGCCCGGCGAAGCACCTAACTCCATGCGGAAGAGAACAATCATACACCTCAGGAGATATGCGCGCTCCTCCTTGAACAAAGATCAAGGGTTCTTTTGGCACCTCTACATCTTCAAGTTGATCAACCTCGAGGAGTCGAAGACTAACATTCCACTGGCTCAGAATGCGGCTACTGATCCTGTATCAGCCAAGACTGATGTCTGATTGAAAGATTCGCGATGTCGTGACGTCTGTACCCCTCGGCTTTTGTACGATCAACTGCGATTCGCCTTTACTGAAACCTGGGTCTAACAAGGGTCCAAAACCAGGTGGATTTGATTGGCTTTTTGGCTTTCATAGTGACGATTTCCGCAGCAGAATCTCCCGCACTACGATGCTGTTCGCCTCACGCTGATTCTCAATCGGCGCCTCACTGTATTCCATTGCTGTCGAAATATCAGCATGGCGCATCAGGGCTTGCGGGACATTGAGTGACTGGCCGTCTCGATATAATTCATCTTCCGAATCTTTTTGCGAGATTAGAAAGAGACTACATGGGTTCGAATGCGCTTTCGGATCAGGTCGTCAAGCCGCTTCTGGGCGAGTTGCAGGCCAGGTATGATCGGCACCGGTTCCTGGATGCCTGGCATGCGAGTTCGGATATGTGGGCGCCGTCGACCGATCTGGAAACTCTCTCGGTCGAGGAACTCGTCTTTGCAGGCCGGCTGGCGGTTCGCCTGGGCGGGCTTCGTCTTTCGCGCAGTCTGTTCTGGAAGGCGCGGAAGCGCGAACCAGCGCACCCTCTGGTACGCTACTTCACCAATCATCTGGACGAGCCGCGCGGCCTTCTGCTCGACGAACTGGTTGCATTTGAGGCGAACCCGGACCTGGGCGGAAACAATGAGGAACTCCAGGCTAGCTGGCTCGCTTCCCATGCGTATACCTGGGCGAAATTGCGTAACAAAGCTCGAGCAAATGAACTGATGCAGCAAGCCCATGCGCTCTTTCCCGGCAGCGCCTGGCTTCATTCCGTAGAATCGGACATCCTTGGTTTTGGGGACGACTGGCACGCCTCACTGACCGCGGCGGAGCGCGCCTGGGAACTTGATTCCAGTTCGCCCTGGGCAGCGACGAGCCTTGCGACCGCACTGATGAACCTGGAACAAGTTCACGAGGCCATGAGCCGCCTGGAATTCGCGATTAAAGACACGCAGTCGGCGCAGCTGGTGCAAACTGCCTGCTGGTATCAATGCGCCATTGCCGAGGCGATGGAAGGCGCTGAGCGGAATGAGGCGCTCGCAAAGGCGCGCGAACTGGCGTTGCGCATTGAGCCAATGGCGCCGCTCAGTGATCGGGAGTTCAAGGTCGGGCTGGCGAAGACCTGGCTGGACATTGCTCAACTGGCCGGCGACCACGAGGAGATGGAGCGCTGGGCAGGGGAGGCGCGTTCCCCGTTCCACCGCCAGGTGCTGGCCAATCTGAAAGCCAATCCCAGCGGACGGGCCCTCAGGCTATCTTACCGGCGGGCTATCCAAAAACACTCCGAATGCGTGCCGACAAGTGTGAGTTCGGCTCTTTCCGCGACTGGGATCGACGTTTCCGTGGAAGAGTTGGCAGCCGATGTAACATTCGGGGGCACAGCGGAGTGGGCGGCCGCGGACTGGCTCCGTAACAAGGGGTTGCACGTGCGCTTTTTTCCAGCGACCGTGGAAACTGCGACACGGCTGATTGAGGCGGGCATCGGCTTTGTTGTCTCGTGGGACGACGACGAAAGCGGACACGCAGTGGCCATCGTCGGCATCGATCATGTTGCGGGAATCGCGATAGCACACGATCCCACTTCGTTTCGAAGCACTGAGTATCTGCTGCGCGTCTTCGATCCCGCCGCAAGCCCGCTTGGTGTTTTGGGCATGGCCGCGGTTAAGCCGGAGCGTGCCAGGGAACTGGACGAGATGCTCCCTGCCGAGGCTGAACTAATGGAGGCAGCGCAAGCGCAGCAGCAGGCGCTCACGCTCCACGGGCCGTCGGCCTCGTCTCCGGTCGTGACCGCGATTGCCGCGCGCTTTCCAATGCACCCCGGCACGCAATATCTGCAGGCGATCCAGGACGCGGAAGAGGGCAGACTGGGCCGCGCGCTTGACGCCTTCCGCGATCTCTTCAACCGTTATCCGAACGCGCCAGGTGTGCGCATTCGCCTGATGCTTGCCTGCCGCGCCATGGGAGACTCGGCCCTGTTGCGCGCGACACTGCACTCGGTTGTCGAAACCGGCTCTGTTCCAGGAGTCGAGTCCCATAGCGAATGGATTCGACCCCACCCACGCTACGTGTGCGAGTTGGCAGACATGATGCGGATGTCGGAGGAGACAAGGAACCGCGCCGAGAGCATGCTTCGCTCTGTCCTGCGGCGAAACTGGGCCTTTGCCAGCGCATGGCATGTGCTGGCCGATCTTCGCTGGGAACGCCGCGAGTTCGCCAGCGCCCTGGTCGCCTATTCCATTGCCTCTTTTCTGGCTCCGCACAACGAGCACTACGCGCGTGCATACGTGGATGTTCTCGCCCAGTGCCATCGAACGGAAGAAGGATTCGAGTGGCTGGAAGACCGTGCTCGCGAAATGGGGAAATCGGCACGGGGCATTAGCACCTGGATCTCCTGGATTGGGGTGCTGGAGGAAAAGGGATATCCTGAGCGGGCCATCGCCGCCTGCGAAGATGCGCTGCGGCAGCATGGGGACGCAACTCCACTGCTTGCGTTTGCTGTACCGTTTCTCGCTCGTATGGGACGCTGGGAAGAAGCCGGGTTGCAGTTACGCAGCCTCGAAGCGAGTGCTTCAAAAGGCGAGTTTCACGAGGCGGCGGTTGCGTTTCATAGCATGGGCGGCCAGAATGCTGAAGCACTCACACATGCGGAAGCCTGGGTGGATGAGGCTCCCCGCTCGATGCAGGCCCGTTACGCGCAGTTGGATTTGATCGCATCCCTCAATGGCCAGAACGCCGCCGCCGCGCGTGCTGCCGAGTGGATGCGGGAGCATCCGGCCAACGAGGATTTCGAACAGGCTTTTTGTCAGCACGCGCAGAACAGCTTCCACTGGAGAAAAATTCGCGTCATGAGAAACCGCGTGATGCGCAACCCTGAAGACGGCTGGGCTTGGCGCGAGCTCGCCTTCAGCGCCATCACCGCCTTCGAAATGGGGGACGAAAAACGCAGGAACCGCCATCGCCCTCGGATCGAACACGACCTTGCCGAAATTGACCGCGTGGCACAAGGCAACTCTGCCACCATTCGCGCTCACGCGTTGTGGATGGAGGCCAATGGAAATTGGCGCAGCGCTGTTGACCGGTACTTGGAAGCAATTCGGTGCGAGCCCGATCACTTTTATGCCTACCGGCGTGCATGGGAATGTTCGTCGCGTCTTTCAGACCAGGAGCGGCGCGCTCTGTGGGCCGATATCGAGCCTATCTATCTTGACAACTCATGTCATTTGCCAAATGCGCTCGAAATGATGCGATTGCTGGCTAAACGCTTCGGCCCACGCGAAGCCGAGCAGATTGTCGCCGGATGGCGGCAGCGGCGACCAGACGATCCCAATATTCTTGAAGCTGCGGCCGACTTGCTCCTGGATCATGGTCATGGACGCTCCGATGCCATTCGAGCGCTGGAATTGCTGCGCGCCTCCGTTGACCGCTTCCCCTACCACACCGGGCTGCGCTTTTCGCTGGCCCGCGCGTGCCGAGTTAGCAGTGACAGTGCGGGAGCAAAGAAGGCCTTCGAAGAGCTGGTGCGACGTCACCCCGACAACACGTCGGCGCTTACGCAGTTGGCGTGGATTGAGCAGCGGGAGGGCGAAACGGAACTTGCGTTGCAAATCCTGGACCGGGCAAGCAGGCAGGAGCCCCAGGATACTGGTCCAATCGAAACCCGCGCCCAGATCCTGATGGAAAGTGGCCGGCACGAAGAGGCGCAATCAGTTTTGCAGGATGGTCTCAGGCAACTCCCGAATTCTGTTGGCATGATCGAGTGCGCGATCACACAGTTGATGCAATGCGATCGTCCCGAGCAGGCCGTGGAAGCTGCTCGCCAGGGCACGCGGGCCTTCCCTCGAGGCGCCTACCTCTGGTTGCTCCTGGGTAAAACACTGAAGGATGCACCGCAATTTGCCGCTCCGCGCGAGATCGAATCGTGCCTGCGCCGAAGCCTGCGTTTGAATCGCGGTTTGTACGAATCGGTCGACTGGCTCGCTATGCTCCTGGTGGACCAACATCAGTACAAGCAGGCGGCCGATCTGCTCTCCGAGATGGAGTCAGAGATGCCGGACTCGTCGCCGGCGCTTGGACGGCTTGCGTGGATCAAGCGGCGGGGCGGAGAAAAACAGGAAGCAGTTGCCGATCTCGCCGCCGTCCTGCGCAAAGCTCCGTGGTACACATGGGGCTGGAACCAGCTACTCACCTGGCTTGAAGAAGACGAGAACTGGGCATCATGCAGAGATTTGGTTGATATAGTTCCGGCCCAGATGTTGACCGATTTGGCATTTCGGCAAAGGCGTCTGCTGCTTCTCGAAAAAAACAAGGTTGCCTTATCATCCTGCGCTTCGGAGTGGAGCGAACTGCTCTCCGACTTTCCTGAAGACGTCAGCCTTCACCTCAGACGCTTCGACTCATTGCTTGAAGCAGGGCAGCCGGCCGACGCCGCGTCCGTGTTGCGCCGCGTAATCCCGATGGCTCCGGAAAATGTCTACCTGCTGGCCCGCCTTGTCAGGGTGGAGTGCCAGGAGAAGAAATACTCTGAGGCGCTCGATCATGCGCTGATGGTCTGTTTCGCAGCCACTGAACAGAGCCCCTGGCCTGTGAACCAGGTGTGGGACCAGATGCGCAAAGCTGGAGTGGCTCAGGAGTTTTCGCAGAGGTTGTATGCCAGGCTGCGGGAGGGCGCTCGTCCAACTCGCCGAGCCCTGGTGCAATATGCGGAACAGATACTGAGCAGGAAGGGATCGCCGCGCGCGCCCAAGTGGATTCGCCTTAGCCCTTTGAACTACGCAACCCGCCAGATCACCAGACTTCTGCGGCTCGTTGAGCAGAGCAGTTGGATGGAAAGCTCCTATATCGCGGACCTGATGTCGGCCCTCAACCACAACGGCTATGAGCGGCTTGTTCTTTCCTGCTGGAATCGCATGCGCACCAAGGGTCTCGAGTCCAATAGCGACGCATGGGCCCAGGCCGGTCGCGCTATGGTGAACCAGAAGAAAAAACGCGCAGGCAGAGAACTGATGCAGGGTTGGCGCAAGCGCACTGGAATCGGGATGTGGGTCCTGGCCAACTATCTGCTGTGCATTCCCCGCTTGCGCCGCGTCGACCTCGAAGAAGTGATTGCTACCTGCCGGGATGCATTGGCTGAACTGCCTCATGACCACTGTGCCCGCTACCTCGCATACATGGAAGCGGAAGCTTGCGCCCTGGCCGGCGACAAGCCGGGTCTCACCACTGTCTGGGATAAATACACCCGCCACTTTGAAGGGCTGCCCGACAAGGGAGAGTTTTTCCCGAAGTCCCTGGAGTACCTTGTCGACGACCTTCCGGTCGCGGTCCGGCTTGCGCACCAGCAGGACGGGCGCGGCTTCGGATCGACTCGCAGAAGGCTCTTCCTGAAACGCTTTTGGAGCCAAAAAGTCCGCGCGAATGGCATGCGCCTTTTCACGCTGTTTATTCGGGTGATTGTTGTCCTCTGGCTTCTCGGAATGGGCCTCGCTCCGCTCTTCAAATAAACCCGGTAGCCGAACGGGTAGCCCTTGCAGCGGACAAGATGCGTTTCCATTTCAAGGGACCTCACCGCCAGGTAGGGGCAGATCAAGTTTCAAGTGCGAGTCTTCCTTCGAAATGCTTTCCGGGCTCTGGCTTTCGGAGTTCCTTGAGACGGTGCTTGGGCGGTGACCGAGGGCGCTGGGGCATTCAACCATTGGATGAGAGCAGACGACAGAAGCGTGGCGCCTTCGTCGGAGAGGTGGATTCCATCAGCGGCGCGGAGACGCGTGGTTCGGCCGTCGGTCGTCGTTTGAAATTCGCGATATCGTCCCGATTGGTCTCCGATATACGGCAACGGATTCCACCATGTCGCCTGCGGATTTCTGCTCACAACGGTATACGCGACGCGGTTGATCAACGTGGCCTTCTCGTCGTATTGCGGAGATTTCATCGGCGGCAAACCAACCCAGACAACTGTTGCTCCATTTTGAGTGAGCAGGTTCAAAAATGCAGCGACGCGGTCCTGATAGGCCTGAATCCAGGCTTCGCTTCCAAAGGCGAGTACTTTTCCGTCTTCGATGAAGCCCTGTCCATCGTTGGCGCCGATGGCCACAATTACTGCATCGGGGTGTTCCGTCCCGATCATGGCTGGATACTCCTCCATCCAATCGAAAACATCGGGTCGCGCCAGGCCGGTTCCGGATTTGAAAGCCTTGATCACCCGGACATTCGGATCGGCCGCCGTTTCGCGAAGCAGGACATCGCTGAGCCCAACTGCCATCATTGAGTCGCCAGCCAGGGCAACCACGCGCGGCTGTCCTTTGGAGACGGCTGCTAACGGCGGAAGGGCCGTTGAAACAGGAGTCGATACCGAGAGAGGAATGAGGGCCGGGTGTGGAAGAGTTGTCACCACACGTCCGGAAATCGGCAGGCTCGCGCCAGCAACCAATGCGGTGCATGGCTGCACCCGACCGGACGCGTTGGCGCCTGAGTTACTCTGCGCCGCTTGCAGGCGTGCCGGATCGTCGCCCCAACCAAGGCGATCGAGATCGGCGAGGCCTTCCCTCCGCGCCCATTCGATGTGGAGTGGCTGCAGAACACGATGAAGATCTCCAGTTGCTTGAACGGCAACGATGGCTGCGTTGCTCACTTCAAGCCGCTGCGCCCAGCGGAGAAGGGCTTCGGACTCGAGCAGCAGGATTGTAAGCGAAAAGCCAGCCATCACGGTGGCAAGTTGCGGAAGCGTGTTGTATCTGAATGTTCGCATGTTGTCAGAACCGGAAGTAGATGAAAGGGGCCACGCCGGACGGCCCCAGCAATTCGACGACGAAGATGGCGATAGCAAACGCTGCACCTCTTGCCAGCGCTGGCCAGCAGCCAACTTCACGTTCAAGGATCTTTCGCCAGCGCAGAGGCTGATATTGACCTGCCAAGCCGAGAATCAACGCAAGCATCACCGGCACAGTGGCCAGCGTGACGGCCCCCGGAATCGTCAGACGGTGAAGGAGCGCGAACGCAACGGCAAACGAAGGCGCCCTGAAGAACACCCACCCCAGGCAGACCCCATGAAACAGCAGCAAGCGCGCTACCCAGCGCCACGCCGAAATAGCGCGCATACGAACCAACGGTGTCCACGGCACAGCGTTCCAGATTCGATGCACGATGAGATAGAAGCCATGCAGCGCTCCCCACATAACGAAGGTCCAACCCGCCCCGTGCCAGAGCCCGCCAAGCAGCATTGTGATCATGAGATTCGAGCTTGTGCGCAGCGCCGAGCCGCGTGAGCCGCCGAGAGGAATGTAAAGGTAATCGCGCAGCCAACTCGATAAAGAGATGTGCCACCTGCGCCAGAAATCCTGCGGATTAGTTGCCGTGTAGGGTGAATTGAAATTTCGCGGGAAGCGGTAGCCGAGCAGCATGGCACACCCTATCGCGATGTCGGTGTAGCCGGAGAAATCGCAGTAAATCTGGGCCGCATATCCGTAGATGGCCAGTAGGATGTCGCCGCGATTGAAAGTCTCAGGTGCGGCAAACACCCCATCAACCAGTCGAGTTGCCAGCAGATTCGATATCACGACCTTCTTGAATAATCCCGAAATAATAAGCAGAAAGGCGCGATTGATGCGGATCCTGGCCGGGTCCCGCGGTGAAGTCAACTGAGGAATAAAACTGGATGCTCGCAGAATGGGCCCGGCAATCAGTTGCGGGAAAAAGGCAACATAGAGGAGTGCATCGCCGAGGCGCACCGCTTGCTTCAGCTTTCCCCGGTAGGCATCCATCATGAGCGAGATGGCGTGGAACACGAAAAACGAAACGCCAAGCGGAAGCAGCGGCGATGGAATCGGAATAACGGGTGGGCGAACCACGCGTGCCCAAACTTCCAAAACGATGCTGAAGAAGAAGCTTGTGTACTTGTAATACCCCAGTGTAGCCAGACAAACGACTACCCCGGAAAGAAGCCAAGCCTTGCGATGGGTCTGCGATTCGCTTGCCTGGATGCGTTGCGCGATGAGGCCGCTGAACAGCGAAATTCCGAAGAGAAGGGGAACATAGCGCCAGTTCCAGAAGCCGTAAAAGATGTAACTGGCCAGCAAAAGGAAGAACTTATGCAGCCCGTTGAAACGATGCAAGCTCCAGGCAATCAGAAGCACTGACACGAAGAAGAGGCCGAACTCAACAGTGGGAAAAAGCATTTGGGCTGCGGGCGCGAGGTCCGATGCCAGGAAACATTGCACACTGCGAACCAAACTTTGTCAGCAGAAAACAAAGGCTTTGCACGATGATCGTGGGGGCCAAATGTGTGCGCACAGACACAATGTGTCTGCCTGGACACGCCGCACCATCAGCAGCGTGGTGCGAGCGATTTCGACCCGCGAGTAAATGGTGCGTGCAAGAAGTGCCGAGCTGACTGCTCGTCTCCAACTCCAATGATCGGAATCTACAGTTTCTTGGTGCGTGACAATCGCATTGCCATTTATGCAATGAAATCGCACGAACGGCAGGGCATGATTCCGCACCGCCTATTCAGCGGCTGCCGCACTCGGAAAGACCTCGTGAAAGAGGCAATTTTCCTGTCCCGTCTCGTCGTTGACCTGTAGATAGGAGACGTCGGCATTGGGACCATCCAACTTCATCAGCACATATCCGTGGCGATAGAAGTTCATCGGATCCAGATCGAGATTGATATTCTCCAACGGCACGCCGGCATTAGGCGCTGGATAGGGAGGCGTGCTTGAAACCGGAAATGCGCCGTGCCCAATGCAACGCGCCAGGACGTTCAGATAATCCTGGTAGATCACCTGGTTGTGCTCGTGCCCCCACAGCCAAACCGTGAGTTCCGGAAGGATATCCTGCACCTGCGGCAGAAGGTTCTGATTCACCGCCTGGCCGCCGATCGTTTCAAACGCGCTGAACAACTGGTGATGCGAGAGCAGCACGGTCTTGCGTCCGCCGGAGTTCTGCACCTTGTCCTTCATCCAGACAATCTCCAGTGGATCGACGAAGGTCGCGTCATCCACGGTCAGCGGGTCGCAGTCATGCAGGCTGGTGTCCATCGCAACAAATTGCCAGTCGTCGTTACGCAGGCAAAAGTAGCTTGCCGGTTGCCCCAGCATGTCAATGACCGTGTAATAAGGCTGGCCACCGGAGTACATGTCATGGTTCCCGGGCAGATGGAAGGTGGCCGGTCCTGTCGTGAAGTCGGTGAGCTTCTGACCCCATGGAACATTCGGAATTCCCAGCGTCTCCTGCCAGATGGAATAGAAATAGTTCTGCACTTCGCACTGTGTGCCGGAGTAGTAGACGTCTCCCAGATGAATGACGACATCGGGCGAGTGCGCGGCTACCTTGGAGAGCAACAACTTGGCCGGATCTTGACCCGTTCCCCAGTCGGCAACGATTACCACCGTCGCCTGGGCGGGCAGGCGGTCCGTAATGACAAAGTCCTGGAGCGAGTCATAGCGCCGATACGGGATGGTCTTGTCCGCCAACCTGCTTGCCGCGTAGACCGCAAGAACTTCGCCCCATTTTGGATCGCACTGACCAAACGGAGTGTCCAGCTGCGCATGTAGTTCAGTCAGGGCGCTGTTGTCCCCGGTCAGGGTGGCGTGAACCTGCGCTTCCGCGAGTTGGAAGGCCGTCCTCGCGCAAAATGCAATCGTATTCGACGGACTGCTGGCAACGGCGGGACTGCTATCCGCGGCTTCGGGAGCGAGCGCCGGCGGCACCGTCATTGGCGCCAGCGGCACTGGCGCGGCAATGTCTATTGATGCAGCGATGCGATTGGCGCTCTGGACCTCAGGCGCAGTCTGATCGGGACGGTTGAGCCGCACTGTTCCTGGTGGAACCCCGGCTGCGGTCACCACCGTTCCGGCACTTTGCTTGGACAGCACCTGGTCCACGGCGGATTGCCACAACGAGGCGTTTCGGCCGCGGAACTGCTTCAATTCGCTCATAACGGCTCCATCAGCCCCACTTACCGGCGAGGCGCGAGTGAACATTGCGGACGATGGGAGAGCACCCTGTTTCGATGCAGGATCGAGCGGCTATATCTTGCCGCCGCCGCTCTAAAGCGTCTTCAGGAATTCGATTAGATCGTTCTTTTCCTTATCTGTGAGGTTCACACCGTAGTTGTGCCCTTGATTGCTGTTTCCCGGAATCTTTGTGTCCACCAGGAAGCCCACCTTTTGCGCATCCGGCCCATCGGAGATGAAGCCCATCTGTGCCGGGTCATATACATCGTACCCGCGGTAGAAAGTCGACGGCCGCTCACTGTCAGGCTGCAGCATCGCGTGAAGATTGGGAACGGAGCCATTGTGCAGGTAGGGGGCTCGAGCCCAGATCCCATCGAGAGGAACATTCGCGTAGCCATTGGTCTTTCGATAAGCGCCAAACACGAACGGCGGGGTGTCGATGGCATGGAATCTGTCGACAAGGCCCTGCGTAAACGAGTCCAGCCGATGGCGGTCGGTGCCGATGGTCGCAATATCGGTAACCTGGCCGGTATTGCTGCTGCCAAACGCATGGCACTGCGCGCAGTGCGCAGTGAAGATAGGACGCCCGCGGTCTACTGCAGCGCTGTCAACGGGAAACGGGTAAGCCATAGGCTGCAGGGTGAGCAGGAAGTCAGTTACGCGCGTGAAACTGGACTGAATGACCGACTGGGGCGTAGCGCCGATGGCCATAGCCGCCGCGTAATTTCTCTCCGTAATGTTGTTGTTGTTCCCGTCCCAATGCAAATACATGCCGATGCGCGGCTTCTGGTTCCATATCTGGGGAAGATCGACAGTCCCGATCGTGCCGTCGTCAGGCATGTGAAAGACATTGATCTTGGTTGGGTTGAAAGTGTCAGTGCGGCCGCGGCCCTGATCCGGACGACTGTCCTGCCAGGAGTAAGCCACCTTCTGCTCCAGCAGCCCCTCTTTGGTGGCAGGAATGATCAGGGTGCGATAAATGATCGATTCAACAAATCCCAGCTTGTGAAGTTTGTTGATCGCTGTCATCACGTTGTCCGGAGTGAATCGAGGATCCGCGGCGCAGCCGTAAAGAAAACGCTGCATCCCCTCGAGGTCCAGAGTATGAGCCGGACCGCCAAGAATGATCTCGGGTTTGCTGCCCGGAGTACGGCGAAACTGCGCCGAGTGACACAACGAGCAGTTGGCCTCAACCGAATCAAATCCAATTTTTCGCTTGGCAAAACCCACCGGCAGGTCCGCACCGTCGGGAACGATCAGGCCAAGCGATGCCCATCCGTTTGGGCCCGGCAGCTTCTCCGGAAACATATCCGGAAGCACTTTCCAAATCCAGTAGGGAACGCGGTTTGCGGAGCTGAGGCCGATTGCTCCGTGCATAAAGTGATCTTCCACGGAAGCATAGTAGGTGTCCGGCCATGCGCGGAGCAGGTTATCCCAGAGTGTGTATCCCAGCGCCCCAGCCAGCACAACCAAGACCGCAATCCCAACCCTCACAGACGTGAGCGCGAGGCGCCCGGTAAGCCAACGCCAAAACTCCGCCAGGCCCAGCCCGAGGTTTTTGAAGCCGACGCGGTCCTCCTGCGGCAGGGCAAGCTGCAGCAGGATGGCCTCGATAACGCCAAACGTTCCATCGGAAATCAGGCACTGAACGAATCCCGGGGTGGACTGCATAAGGCTGGCCCAGAGAACCACTGCGAGAAATCGTGAGACGACGATCATCCAGCTGTAAGCGGGAAACCGCAGCGGTGCAATCGCGGCGGGAATATAGAGCAGCGTGAGCGCCAGCACCATCGCGGCATGTGCGATGTTCCACACCGTAACCGCGGTAACCGGGACGCCGAAGTTAACATTCACCAGGTTCGGCGCAAAGATTTCTGTCGCGACAAATGCAAGATTGAACAGAATCCCAAGCCACGCAACCACGCTGAACCATCGTGAGCATGCGTTGGGCGGTGCGATCGCATAGGTCGTCATATTGATCTCCTTCTTGCGCGCTAATTCTCAGTTGCCGTCTTTTCCAGATGCGCCAGCATATATGGATAAACATCCTGCGCCGCGGCCTGGCCAAAGATGCAGTCGATATGTCCGTAGCCCGGAATGACGTGGCGCTCGTAAAGGTCCTGACCGTTGGCAGCGACCAAGTTATTGAATGTGAGCTCGGTGCTGATCGGCAGGTAACAATCGTTCAGCTCTCCGTGAATGAAGCAAATAGGAAGCTTCAAACGGTCGAGGTGCTGCATATACACCTCTTCGCCTTTGGCATTCACCAGATGCTTGGTGCGGACTAGCAGCGAGAGATGTTCCAGCGAGGCGATGTTGGCGATGCCGAATAACTCGTGCATGGCGTCGTGGGTGCCCGTGTTCAACTTCGCATGTTCATAGAGCAGCGAATAGAGGAAAGTAATGCGGTGGCACACCGGGTTGGTGCAGAACTCCTTGAACTGGATGGGATTCAGCCGCAGCGCGTCGTCAAAGAGCTTGGCCTTCCAGTCGCTGTTTGCGGCAACGTAGGCGGTAAGAGATTCGAACCCGAGTTCCTGAAGCACGTTGGGCGTGTGAAGGCCGGCCTTGAAACGAGTGAGCGGGACGGCAATCACGTCGTTGGCGATCTGCGAACACACGATTGACCGTACATGCTGCTGGCCGGCAAGCATCGCCATGAAGAAGGTGGTAGAGCCGTAGCAGTGCACCAGCATCTGCACGGTTTCGACGCCGGTCACGCTTCTCACCGTGTCAATGGCCGCGGGGTAATCGAGCGTCGCTACTTGGTCGCCCGTCGACTCCTGTTGCGAAGCCGGCAGCGCGATGCTATCCCGATAGTCCAGCAGCCACACATCGTACTCGTTCGCCACCAGGAACTCGACCAGGTTGGTATCGATCGTGTCTGTAGAGAATATCCTGCTTGAGACCCCGAGTCCGTGCGAGAGAATCACCGGCCCCTTGCTGCCGCCCTGGTAACGTGTCAGCAAAAGCGGGACACCATCGAGCGCTGCAAATGGATGCAATTCCGGGACTGGAGCACGCAGGGGACGCTTCTTGCGCGGAGGCGCATCGGGGTTGAAGAGACTATCTGGCCGCAGCACGCCACCATAGGTGTCGAAGATGGTCTTGCCAAAAAAGTCCCCGAACTTGACCAGGCCTTCGAGACGCTGGGCCTCGCTGGTCGCGTTCGTGACCTTCATGGTGGTCATCTGTTTTGCGAAGTCTGCCGGAAGAATGTTTAGAATCCCTTTGCCCAGCACAGAACCGGTGGCATCGCAGCCCTGGTAAAGAGTGACGTAGAGTGTCGACGTATCGCCCCAGATGTTGAGCCCGGTATCACTGTGAGTTTGCTTGAACCCATGCAAAAAATACTTGCGCCCATCGTTTGAGGTCATGGGCATGTCGTAGGTCATCAATCGCTGTCCAACCACGTTCGGGTCGTCGATGAACAAATGAAACACGCCTTCAGTCACGGTCAGCGGATCGGGAGAAACGGCGGGGGCGCTCAGCGTTCCAACAATCGATCCCAGGTGAGCCGGTTCCGTCAGCATCGCAGCCAGGTCGTCCGACATCACCGCAACAGTAAACAACATTGTCGATCCGCCGGCCTTGCCCAGCGCTGCGCCTTCCTCATAGTCGGTCGTATTCTGCAGCGAAAAGTAACCGGACATGGTTTCTGTGAATTGCATACCGGCTTTGAGCGGCGCCGGCGCAGCGCTGGGTGCTGATGGCAGGGTGTAGTCGATGGTCCAACCGCGGTCTGCGGCGGCGATTGCGCATGAACGCTCCGCCATGGCCGAGATGGTTAGCAGCGGGTTGACGCCGAGGGACACAGGGATAACTGCGCCGTCGCTGACGTAGAGATCCTCATATACAGTCGCGCCGCTGATGCCGGAGAAGACCTGCCCTTTGTGGTTGACCACGCCGTGGGTCGCATCTGCGCCCATAACGCAACCGCCCAGGGGATGCACCGTCATCAATTGATCTCCGAACAACCGGGTCCATAGCGGATCTCTCACGAAGCGCCCACCGAGCGCCTTGCCGGCTTCAAAAAGATTTTCATTCGCCTTGGCGAAGATGGGCTCGGTTCCCACCCCCGGCCAATCGACGCGCAGCGCGTCATCGGCAAGGTACATGCGGCCATTCCCCTTATCGTGCGACATGATGAGATAAGTCTGAGTGTTATGGACCGCCCCGTGATACGGTCCCGCGATCAGGCTCTCTTGCTCGCGCAGCACCTGCCTCCCGTGCTCCAGCAATCCGGGCTGCTCCTCTTTGCCGCCAATCACCGACGCATCGGCCAGGGCAGACGGCATTCCCGGTCCCAGCGCGCCCGGGATTGAACCTTCTTCAATGACCATGCCGTCGGTCATCACCGGAGTCGCGCGCAGGTCGATGATGCCGGTGATGCAGGGGCCCACCGGCTCCATGCCTGCGGGAGCCTTGTGTCCAAAACCGATTCCATTAATCGCGCGATCTCCGTTGTAGCCGAAAGCGAGTACGTCGCCATTGCCGGTTAAGCGCTGGCCCAGCTCATCGCTGGTAGTCAGGCCGTTGGCCCGCGAGCGCAACAGGATCTCTGTCGATCCCAGCGTTCCCGCGGAGATGAAAACGATGTCCGCTGACACTGTCAGTGTCGGTGCGTCAAATGTTTCCCGGCCGGAATCCAGCAACTGGTAATGCACCAGCCACCGGCCATCCACCCGCTCTACAAACCGTACCTCGGTACGCGTAAAGATTTCCGCGCCATGATTCACGGCGTCGGGCAGGTAGTTCATGATCACGGTGTTCTTGGCGCCGTAGTTGCAGCCGGAACAACAATCTCCGCACAGGGTGCAGGCCTTCTGCTCTACGCCAACGTGATTGACCTTGTCCTCGAAGGTCACATTGATGGGTGGGCGATAGAATTTCCCGATGGGATTCGCCAACGCCTTGAATGAGGCTTCGAGTGCGTCGAGTTTCGGCAGCGCCGGCCACGTACCCAGGCTGGGATCGGGATGCGGCTCGCCCACCGGATACGACGTCGGCTTCAGCATCTCGCGTGCGCGCTCATACCCCTGCTCGAGCAGTGTCGGAATATCCTTCACCACCTCGGCTGGCCAGCGTGGATCGTCGAACACGCGCGGGTCGGCCTCGAGCGAGACGTTCGCATTCAGTTGCGAGGTTCCACCCAGCCCGCACCCCACCATGACGTTCAGTTGCTGGTTGCAGTGCAGGTCATAGAGACCCGTCCGGTCGCCCAGGTGCGAACCATCAGGGAGATGCGTCTGCATCTCCGCCAATGCTTCCATCTCGGTGTTGGGATATTCTCCAGGTTGGAACTCTTTGCCGCGCTCCAGTACACACACCTTGCGGCCCGCTCGAGACATCCGCGATGCGGCAATTCCTCCGCCGTATCCAGATCCTATTACGACCACATCGTAGTGGCTCTGGATCGCATCGACAGGTAGCGATAACCTGGGCATAGTTACTCCTCACTGAATGGTTGAACGGGGGATGATCAAGAATCAGGCCTAAGTAACTGTTCCAGCATGTATAGCCCAACCCGCTTCTTCAGTCAAGAGAAGAGTGTTCCAGTTACGCTCGCTCGGTTCGGCCCCGGCATTTCTGAATCCATGCGGTAGCAGATTACCTTGCAGTTGACTGTCAGGGCGTTAACTCGAAAAAGACAATAGGAAAGAGTAGCCGGTCTTTCGGCCAGGTGGTTTGGATTTGTAAACACTGGCCGACTTGAACGAAGCCGCTACGGTGACGGACGCTTCCGCGTGTGGCGGAACTGGCTTTCGTGCTTGCCCGGGCAATTTGATTCGCAGAGAAAGCGCATGCTCTGTGAACCAACTGCGTCCATCGCAACGTGGGGAAGGCTACAACCGGTCTCATAAAAGCGGCAGCCCTATTCCGAGCTATGTACGCGGGAGAGGCCAAGCGGCTCAATATCAAGTCGAGAGAGCTGCGCTTCTTTAATCGTGGCCAGTTGTTTCTGTTTCAGAAGCTTTCGTGCGGCCGCATGCTCGCTTCGACTGTCAGTTCCTGGCCATCGCGGGTTGCTGAGCCTTGATCCAGCGGCTGACGCGCGCATCGAGGATGTCAAGCGGCAGAGCGCCGCCGGAGAGAATCTCGTCATGGAAGGCCTTGAGGTCAAACTTGGCGCCTAACTCCCGTTTCGAACGTTCGCGCAGTTCCAGGATCTTGAGCTGGCCGAGCTTGTAGCTGCATGCCTGGCCTGGCCCGGAGATGTAGCGATCGGTCTCCGCCTGGATCGTAGGTTCGTCAATAGCATGCGAGTTGCGCATGTACTCGACGACCTGATCACGGCTCCAGCCCATGTCGTGAATGCCCGTATCGACCACCAGGCGCACAGCCCGGAACAGTTCCGAGCGAAGCCGTCCATAATCCGAGCCCGGATCTTGGTAGAAACCAATCTCCTTGCCGAGCGCCTCGGCGTAGAGCGCCCAGCCTTCGGTGTACGCTGAGTTGCCGCCATGCTTGCGAAACTCCGGCAGCCCGGTGAGCGACTGCTGCACGCTGATCTGCAGGTGATGGCCGGGAACACCCTCATGATAGGCAACCGCCTCGTCATTGATGAAGCTGCGGTGCGTCGGGTCGGAGACAGCAACCGAGACGCGGCCCGGACGCTTGCCATCGGGCGTTCCCCCTTGGTAGTGCGTCGCGGCAGCTGCCTGGAAGGGCGGGATGGGCTCGACGGTCACCGCGGTCTTGGGCAGCAGGTCGAAAAGCTCAGGCAGGTGCGGCTGCATCTGGGCGATGTACTTGCGGAAGTCCTCGACAATGGCGTCCGCGGAGGCTGGCTGGTACTTGGGATCGCTTTCGACGTGATCCCTGAAGCTGGCCAGGTCCTTGTAGCCGTTGGCCTTCGCCAGCGCAGTCATCTCTCCAGTGATGCGATCAACCTCCTTCAGTCCGATCTCATGGATCTGCGCGGCAGTGAGGTCTGTAGTCGTGAAGCGGCGCAGCGTGGCCTGGTAGCGGCGCTTGCCACCTCCGAGCGAGTTGATGGAGAGCGTAGTGCGCGTATTGGGGATGTAGTCCGTGGTAATGAACGCGGCGAACTGTTTATAGGCCGGAAACACTTCGTTGTTCACAGTTGAAGTGATTTCATCCGTCAGCCGCTTCTTGTCTTCGTCAGAAAAGCTTGCGGGAAACTTCTTCAACGGGATGAAGAACGGGTTGGCCGCGACGACTCCATTGGCCTGATCGGGAATCTTCTCGGCGATAAAGCGGACCGGAACCAGGTGATCGCTCACGCCGGCGCGCAGCACGTCCTCAACCTGGAGAAACGCTTTGGGAATCTGGTGAAGCCGGGCGATGTAGTCCTCGTAGTGCTTGACGGAATCGAAAGGCATCGAGAGCGGCAGGTCGGCAAGGTTGGCGTGGATGCCTCCGCCGCCACCAGATGCGCTAAGTGGCATCTCATACTCTTTGAGGTCGTAATCCTCGACGCGTTGCTGCAACTGGCGGAGAAAAAGGTCATGCGAGATGAGGTCCTGCTCGGGAAAGCCCGTGTCATCGATCGCCTTGATGCGCGCCAGTTCGGCGATATCGCGTTCGTGGCGTGCCGCCGTGGAAGCCAGTGAGTAGTCGCCGAGCTGGTCGTTGTAGCGGTAGTCCCCCACCGCGGTGGCCAGCGTCGGGTTCATCTTCAGGTTCGTCTGCCAGGAGTCGTCGAAGAGCGCGTTCTGGGCGGCCAGACGAGATTCAACGGAGGCCGGCGCCTGAGCAAAAACGAATTGAGCGGAAGCGGCCAGGAACAAAGAGGAGAGGGTGAGCAGGTTAGAACGCATGCGGACAGGGTAGCAGACCGGCTGGAAATGCAAGCCGAAAAGTTCAGGTGGTGCGGTTGGAGCCGGGGCCGGGAAGATAAAGTTGGGTACCATCGCTGCACCCTTCACATGGGGGTAAGTCATTCCGTTAACACACCTTAAAAGCGCGGGCGAAGCCCTGTATCTTAACTGGGTTACGGTCTTCGTGGACCACCATTGCACAATCGAATGCGCTGCGTGGAAACATTTTTCGAAACTGTGTGCAATTTGGTACATCCAACGACCCGTAGGGCTCCTGTATACAACGGGATGCGTCGGGTATACCGTAAATCTGTCTTTGTTAATCCGTTCCGATTTGTTCCCCGGACTTCAGTCCCAGGATCGTGACGGAGAAGTGAACAGCGGATTCTCCCCAGTGAGTCCACTTTCCCCCATTGCGCAGGTCGACTTTGAAACGCGGACGAAACGGCGTTTCACTTTTAAGAAAGCGAACGACCCAAAGCAACGTAGCGTGCATTTCTCCAGGAGGTTCCCATGCAAACAATCGAATTAAGGAAATCGCCAAGTCATTTCGGGAGAACTCTCAGTTCTCTGTTCCGTTTCAACCCATTTCGGATTGGGGCGCTCTCGCTCCTCGTCCTCTTCGCCGCCACTGTTCATGCACAATTCGGCGGCAGCCTGGCGGGCACCGTGCTCGACCAATCCGGCGCGGTGATACCCCGAGCCACCGCGACGCTGACCAATCTGGCCACCCAGCAGACCATGACTTCCACGGCCAACGCCACTGGCGCATACAGTTTTGCTGAACTGGCGCCCGGACATTATTCCCTCGTAGTGACCGCTTCCGGGTTCAAGAAAAGCGATCTTACAGATGTCCAGATCGAGGCCGAGTCGCCACGCAGTGTGAATGTGACCCTGCTTCCCGGTGGCTCCACCGAATCCGTCGAAGTCAAGGGAGACCAGATCCCCCTGCTGGAAACCGCCAACGCAAGTGTTGGTACCACCATCGATGGGGAGGAAATTGAGAAACTACCCACCTATGGAGCAGATCCATATGAGGTCCTGCGCCTGGCTCCGGGCATCACCGGAGATGGTGCGCGCAGTGGTTCCGGCCAGGCCCTCCTTCTGCCCAACGGAGCCGGCCCCGGCGGTTCCAACTCCGGCATCTTCCAAACCGAAAACCAGGTTCAGATTTCAGCCGACGGCCAGCGTCAGGCAGACAACAACTTCATGATTGATGGTGTCAGCGTCAACTCCCTCACCTATGGCGGAGCCGCCGTCGTTTCGCCCAACCAGGAAGCTGTAGGTCAGATCAGCATCGTTTCCACCTCCTTCGACGCATCCGACGGCCGCAACTCCGGCGCGCAAATCAAAGTCGTCACAAAGAGCGGCACCAACGCGCTCCACGGATCGCTGTTCGGCGTGTACGACGAGCCGGGCCTGAATGCATACGACCGTTGGGGCGGACCCTCCGGCGCACTGCCGACACGCGTCGAAAACAAGGCCCGCACCTACGCCGCTTCGCTCGGCGGACCCATTCTGCGCAACAAGATTTTCTTCTTCACCTCCTACGAGGGCTACACCACCGCCAACAACACCGAGGTTGAATCTTATGTCGAGACGCCGGAGTTTCGGCAGTCCGTCATCGCTAACCGCGCGGGCAGCGTGACTGCAGGCATTCTGGCTAACCCCGGCGTGATTCCAAGGATTCGCGACATCCTGACGCCTTCCTGCGCTGGGCTGACCGCCGGAACCAACTGCAACGTCGTCACCGGCAGCAGCGGTCCGGGTCTTGATATTGGCTCGCTAACCCCGGGCGGAACTTCGCAAATCGGTGTCTTCCCAGCAAACACACAGCTTGGCGGTGGCCTTGACGGCGTAGCCGACGTTGAAAACGCCCAGCTCTTCGTCCCCAGCCACAGCCGCGGAAACCAGTTCAATGCACGCGGCGACTGGTTTGCCACGTCGAAGGATCAGGTTGCGGGCACCATGTACTTCACCAAGCTCGATAATGACGGCACCACCGGTACAGCTGGCTCCCGTCCCCAGGCCGATGCGCCCTTCAAACCGCTCAACTCCGCGGCAACGGCCATCTATATTCACACCTTCTCGCCCACCTGGCTCAATGAAGCCCGCGCCAACGGCACACGCTTTGCGGAAAACGGAATCAGGGATGCAGGCAATTCCGTTGACTTCGGCATCCCGTACGTTAACGTGCAAACCTTGCCCTGGGCCATTCAGTACGGCGCAAACTACGGCAGCACCACCCCCGCCATCTTCGCGGAGAATACCTACGAAGCGCGCGACATGGTCACGCATACCTGGGGTTCGCAGGTGATACGTATGGGCGGCGAGTTGCGGCTCGAGCAGGACAACAACAACTTGTCCGGCGAGCAGAGACCGATTTATGCCATGCAGGGTCTCTGGACATTTGCCAACGATGCTGCAATTTACGAAGCCATCGAAGCAAATCCAGCCAACGGTGGCACCCCGCTCACCCAGCGCTACTTCCGCTCTGAAGATATAGCCGCCTACTTTCAGGATGACTGGAAAGTATTGCCTGATCTCACTCTCAACCTGGGTGTGCGCTGGGAGTATTTCACTCCACTGCGCAACAAGGGATTTGAGATCAACTACCCTGTGCTTGGAGGTGCTGGACAGGAGCTTAGCGGCCTGACCTTGCAGTTGCGCAATCACCTCTGGGGCGCTTCGCCCCACAACTTCGCTCCCAAGTTTGGCTTTGCCTACCAGCCTCCTGTCCTGAAACAGAAGCTCGTGGTGCGAGGCGGCGCCGCCGTCGCTTTTAACCACCTCGATGTCGCTCTCTTCGAAAACGCGCTCGAAGATGGCCCCGGTGTCGCCAGCTTCGGCCTGTGCTGCGCCGGCAATGGCAACAGCGCCGGCGTCCAATACGATATGGGCACAAGCAATTCGCCCTCCAGCTTCCCCTTCAACCCCGCACTCGCTCTGGGCACCAACCCTGCCACCGGTTTCCCCTGCGAATACGGATCCACTAAAAGCAATTGCGTTGCGAACGGAGAGAACTTTGAGGTCTACGGCGCTGCCACCAACATCAAGCAGCCAGTGAGCATTCTCTACGCTCTTGGAATTCAGTATCAATTGCCATCCAACATGGTCGCCACCATTGGCTATACCGGCAGCGTCGGTTATGATTTTGCACGGTTGGTGAACCAGAACTTCATTTACTCGCAGTGCTCTCCTGCAACAGTCAACTGCTCCGGTGCAACGCAGCTCACACCGGTTTACGCATCCTATTTCGCGCAGACTGACTCACATCAGTCATATAACGCTCTCAATCTCGGCCTCACGCGCCGCGTGACCAACGGCCTCAATCTCGCCGCCTATTACACCTATTCCAAATCGCTGGACCAGGTGTCGAACGGCGATCTGGCCGATTCAAACGGCAACCAGACCAATCCTGCCAACAACAAATCGGAATGGGGTCCGTCGGACTACGATGTGCGCCAGCACATCACGCTCAGCGGTACCTATGAGCTGCCCCACGTACACTCCAGCAATGGCTTTGTGAAAGCCGCCGCCAATGGCTGGCAGGTCAATGGAGTCATGACCTATCACACCGCTTTTCCGTGGACACCCGTCACCTACAACCTCGCCACCAGCCCTCTCGTTCCAGGCGCAAACGTGGTTGGCCCAACGCGGCCGCTGGCCTATTACGGTGGCGCCGGCTCCAGCTGCTCCAATAGCGCATTCAAGACGGGCTCCAACTTCCCCTTGGGCGGCCCGCATTATTTTGAGACCAGCGAGCCAACCTCCGAGAGCAACCCTACCTACGTCCCTGGCATTGGCCGCAACAGTTTCCGCGGTCCCTGCTTCTTTGATACCGACATGAGCTTTGGCAAGCAAGTGGTGCTTGATAAGTTCGACCATCAGACAACGCTTCGTTTTCAGGTGAATGCCTTCAACATCTTCAATATTCTTCAACTCCAGCCCATCACCAACGGCAACGCCAATCCCGGCGCCAACATCCAGAGCGCAACCTTCGGCTACGCGCAGGGCGCCGATGCCGGCCGCGTCATCGAATTCGTGGCGCGCATCCAGTTCTAGGCCCTCCCCAACCTGGCGTTCGAGACGGAATGAACTTCCGCCTCGAACGTCATTTTTTTGCTTTCTAAAGAACTCCGCATTTACTTTCATGTGCGAAAGGGCACGATTTTAATCGTGCCGTAGACGCAATAGATTCAGCGCCGGCTTCAGCCGCTGAGGGACGCCTTTCACGGAATCTGGCCGAAAGTTAGGCTTTCTGTAGTCTTCTTAGCCCCACCTGCCAATCCTTCTTTACACTCGGTCGCTTCTCCAGCATGCTCTAATGAGTCCACTGGTTGACAGGTGAAGAAACTCCAGAAGCGGGGAAGGAGGCAGCATTGGCCGCGGCGTCCAGTTCAACAGCGACCACAGGCTCCGAACCTCCGCACCCCAATCTGAAACGCGAGATTGGCGTCCTCGACCTCACCCTCTTCTACGTCGTGAGCGGGCTCAGTCTGCGCTGGATCGCCACTGCCGCGGCGTCCGGTCCCAGCTCAATCGTGGTGTGGATCTTCGCCTGGATCGGTTTCTTTCTGCCACTCGCCGCCTGCGTCATGGAGTTGTCCTCCCGCTATCCGCAGGAAGGCGGACTCTACGTCTGGGCACAGCACGGCCTTGGAGATTTCTCCGGGTTCATTGCCGGGTGGACTTATTCCATGAGCAACCTCCCGTATTTCTCCGCTGTACTTTATTTTGCGGCGGGTAGTGCTCTCTTCGTCGGAGGCTCGCGTGGGAGATTGCTGAATTTATCCAGTGACAGCGTATATTTCATGACGTTTTCGCTTGTTGTTTTGGGCGGCATCATCCTCTTGAACATCCGCGGCGTAAGGCCCGGCAAATGGCTCAACAACGCCGGCGCAATGGGCAACCTGATTCCGGTTCTGGTCCTCGTGGTCCTCGCCGGCCTCTCATGGCAACGGTCGGGGAGCGCAACCCACTTCACCCTCGCGGCAATGGTCCCTCACGCAAGCATGAAAAATGCCATCTTCTGGTCCACAATCTTCTTCGCATTTGGCGGCGTTGAATGCGCTTCGTTCATGGGCGGTGAAATCAAAAACCCTCGCCGCACGGTTCCCCGCGCGTTGATCTTCGCCGGCGTACTGATCACCATGGGCTACATCCTCGGGACTCTTGCCATGCTTATCGCCATGCCCAGCGAGCAGATCAGCGGCCTTGGCGGTTTGATGACCGCCATCGCACAGATGTGCCAGGACCTCGGCGTCAATTGGATGGTCACAGTCATTGCGCTGATGGTCACGCTCAGTTGTGTCGGAGCTGCGGGCGCCTACCTGGCGGCATGTTCAAGGTTGCCTTTCATGGCCGGCATTGACAACTATCTCCCCGCCGCGTTCGGCCGCATTCATCCCAAGTGGAAAACACCCTATGTTGCCGTGCTCTTCTATGGGCTCGCAGGCATGCTGTTTGCCTTCCTGGGCCAGGCCGCGACCTCGGTAAAGGGCGCTTATGATGTCCTGGTCAGCATGAGCATCATCACCTATTTCATCCCTTACCTGTTTCTCTTTGCCTCCATGATCGCCGTGCAGAAACAACCAGTCGGCCAAGAGGTCATCCGCGTCCCCGGCGGCAAAATTGTCGCGATTACACTCGCCATGATGGGGCTCATCACCACCAGCATCACCATTTGCCTATCCGTGCTGCCGTCCGATGACGAAGCCAACAAGACCCTCGCAGTGATCAAAGTGGTAGGCATGACGCTCGTCCTGCTCGCCGCCGGCGTGGTCAATTATGCTGTGGGGAAACGCAGGCAGGCACAGATCCCGAAGACCCACGCAACCATAGCCAACACGACCTCAATCATGCAACGCAATCCGGAATAACGATTCAATTCAACAAGGAAGATATTCGCGATGGACGAAAAGCTGGTCTCGATTCTCGCCCTCTACAACGAAGCTGTACCGCTCGAAGTGGCGCACACCATCCCCGCGCCCTGGTATCTCGATCCGGCGATTCTGGCCGAGGAACAGCTGCGCGTGTTTGGCGGGAACTGGCAGGCAATTGGCCGCGTTGACCAGGTCGCTCATCCCGGCGATTACTTCACCGCGCGGTTTGCCGGCGAGCCGATTCTCGCCGTGCGCGGCGCTGATGGCCAACTACGCGCCTTCTTCAACGTCTGCCGCCATCATGCTGCGGCTGTGGCCACCGCCCCCTGCGGGCACGCGCAATCCTTTCGCTGTCCTTATCACGGCTGGAATTACGGGCTCGACGGCAGCCTCAAAGGCATGCCGGAATTCGCCGGCGTCTGCAACTTCGATCGGTCGGCCAACGGACTTGTGCCGGTCGCAGTCGACACCTGGGAGAACTTCGTCTTCGTAAATCTGACAACGAACCCAGCGCCACTTACGGATTACCTGGGCGATCTTGTTCCTCGCGTGACGCCGCTTGGGCTTGACCGCCTTCAATTCCACTCCCGCCGGGATTACACGCTCAACTGCAACTGGAAGGTCTACGTCGATAACTATCTCGACGGCGGCTACCACGTCCCTCACTTGCACAAGGGTCTCAACAGCGTCCTCGACTACACCCATTACACCATTGAGAATGGTGAACGCTACTGCCTGCAATCGAGCCCGATGGTCGCGTCAAGTGAAGATGCGCAAGTCTCCACCACGCGCACCGGCGACCGCGCCTGGTACTTCTGGCTCTATCCCAACTTCATGATCAACATCTATGAAGGCGTCATGGACACCAACCTAGTCCTCCCCAACGGCCCGGATAAATGCCGCGTGATTTTCGACTTCTACTTCGCCGATGTATCACCTGAGTGTGACGCATACAACACCGCAAGTGTCGCCACCAGCGACAAGGTTCAGGACGAAGATGTAGCCATCTGCGAGTCCGTGCAAAAGGGCCTGGCATCGCGCGCATACGGAGCCGGCCGTCTGTCCGTGCGTCGCGAAGCCGGCGAACACCTCTTCCATCGCCTGCTCGCTCGAGACCTGAAATCAAGCGCGCAGTAATCCCGAGGCCTGTCTCAAATCCGCCCACAAAAAAGCACTCCGCAAACTCGGCCCGCATGACCTCGATACACCCCTCCCCGCGCGTGTCAGTGCACACACAAAGTGTCTGAGCTGACACAAATCCCCAATTCCAACTGATCACTAACTCATTTGTTTTCAATTGCCAGCAATTGGCGACCCGTTTGCACTTTGTCCGGGCGTAGGCAACTGGGGCAAGGGGGACGCGATGACAGCTTCGAGACTAAGCAGATTGGCAGCGGTTGCAGTGGCAGGGATGGCATTAGCAGTTCAGGCGCAGAGCGCAGCAAACCAGAATTCTCAGCCGCAAGCCTCCGTTCCCGCAACAACCAAGCGAGTGATCGTCGTGAGCCTTGAGGACCGCAAGCTCGCGCTCGTTGAAGACGGCCAGGTCAAGAAGGTCTACACCGTCGCTGTAGGCAAGCCCTCAACTCCCAGCCCGGTCGGAACGTTCACCATCGAACGTCGCGTGGCCAACCCCACCTATCACCACGAGGGCAAAACGGTACCGCCGGGGCCAGGAAATCCAGTCGGCACGCGCTGGATGGGATTGAGCAAGCACGGATACGGAATCCATGGAACCAATGAACCCCGCTCAATTGGCAAAGCCGCATCGCACGGATGCATCCGTATGGCCAGGGTAGATCTTGAAGAGCTCTACCCGCTCGTTGCCGAAGGCGACACCGTGGAACTGGTGGGCCAGCGCAATGAAGAAACCGCGCAGTTGTTTGGCGACGGACAGAACCCATCCGCGCCGACAAACACGCAGGCAACAACAATGGCAGCCGCGACGGTTCCTGAACCCATACCCGCGATCAACGCGACTGGCCCTGAGAAAACCAACACTGACAAGCCGATCGCCCCAACGCCCGCCATCGCAACAGCAATGGTTCTTGCGGAATTGCTCTAAGGAGGCGCGGTCATGATCCTGCTGGCTGAAGCGATGACCCGATTAGGCGCGTTGTTATTGCCGGTAGCGGCAGCGCTGCTGTTGGAAGAGTTGACGTATGGAGGACTGGTCCGGCTGCTGGTAGCTCCAAGGCCGGGGTCCAGAAACAGCGTGGCGCGCAACAACCAAAAAGGAGAAGGAAAATGCTCGCATTGAAGATGTTGTTGACGGTCGCGGGAGTCTTGTTGCTGGCTGCCGCGTTGGGAATTCCACTGTACGGGCTTTATCTTCGCATTCGCTACGCACGCCGCAAAGCCGCGGGCGAAACGGAGCTCACAGCGCCGGAAGAGATAGCGTGGCGCGGTTCGGTCGCGCTGATCTTGGTCGCGTCCCTGCCTCTGCTCATCGCGGCAAGCATTGTCGTCGTGCCCAGCGGAATGGGAGGCGTGCGCGTAAGCCAGGTTCGCGGCACTCTGCCAGGCACGCTCTACCCCGGCGTGCATTTTGTCACCCCGTTGGTCGAGAGCGTCCAGACCTTCGACCTGCGCGATCACCTCTTCACCGCCGGTATCATTGAAGAAGGCGCGAAGACCGTCACCCCCAAGAGCGGCCTCAGCGTGCAATCCCGCGAAGGCCTGAACATCGGCCTAGCAGTGACAGTTCGTTACCGCCTCGACCCCAGTAAGCTCGACAGCGTCCAGGCGCACATGCCCCAGCCTGTCGACAAGGAGCTCGTTCCTCCAGTAGTAGCCTCTGCATGGCGCGAACTCACGCCCCAATACACGGTGCGCGAAATCTTCAGTTCCAAGCGTGAAGAGGTCCGTGAGAAAGCCGCAGCCATCATCACCCGCGAGCTTGGCGCCGACGGCATTGTCGTCGAAGAAGTGATGCTCTCCGACATTCAACTTCCTGAAGAGTACGCCAAAGGTCTCGAGGGTCTCTTGCTCAAGGAGCAGCAGGACGATCAGATGGGCGTTGAAACCGACATGCAGCAGAAACAGGTGAAGATCGCCGAGTTACAAGCTGAAGCAGAAGCCGCGCAGAAAGTGAAGCAGGCCGAAGGCGATGCCCAATCCAAGGTCGTTGAAGCCAAGGGCGAAGCCGACGCCATGCAATACACGCTGCCGCTCAAGCAAAAGCAGATCGAGCAAAGCAAGCTTGAAGCCGAAGCCCGCAAGGAAGCCACCATTCAGAACGCCGAAGCCGATGCGCAGGCAAAGGTCATCGACAGCAAGGCTGAACTCCAGCGGCGCAACCTGATGGCCGATGCCGAAGCCAGCCGCGTACGCCTCATGGCCGCAGCCAATGCCGAACGCATGACCAGCGAAGCGGAACTTCTTAACAAGTCGCCATTGCTCATCAACAAGATCGTGGCCGAGCGCCTCTCTGACAAGATCCAGGTCCTCATGGTCCCATCCGACGGCAAGTTCTTCTTCGCCAACGATGTCTTCAAAGGCATGGCCAACAACCCCGTCATCAAGCAGGAGATG
The DNA here is from genome assembly GCA_050013695.1 of Occallatibacter sp. Lineage (GTDB taxonomy): Bacteria > Acidobacteriota > Terriglobia > Terriglobales > Acidobacteriaceae > Telmatobacter. Next base: position 22,201 of record JBEKET010000018.1, on the reverse strand, counting down.
GACAGCCAGGACGACCCCGCGCCGAAGCCCGGCCACTAAGTCATTCACCACGAGAGCGGCGTCAGTTGAGTCCAATTGGTCCCTTACATGGAGACTGACGCCCCGTGCCCCACCCATTGAACGTCCTTTTGTTCAATGGGTGGGAGACCACAAACACCAACCGTTGGCCATCGGGCCTTCCGTGCTGCTTCTTGTTAGGAGGGAGATCGTGAAACTCGCATCGATCGTAGTTCTTCTATCGATCATCATCGTGCTCAGCGCATCCGCCACTAAAGTCGCTGCCCAATCGTCCGGCAACTTCGCGCCCATCGCCGGCTTCGATCTCGTAGCACCCGGCACAGGCTGGGCGGCTTCATCCACTCATCTCTATTGGACCGCCAGCAATGGCCACCGCTGGCGCGATATCACGCCTCCGCGCGTATCGCAGAACGAGCCCATTCAACTCGCACACTTCACTGACAGATTTCATGGATGGGTGCTGCTGATCAACGCGGTCGAGAATCAGCCAGCTTCTCTCGAAATCGAAAGCACAAACGACCGCGGTGCATCGTGGCAACTCGTAACAGTCGACTTATCGCACATTCCGATCGACCCCGCGGTGATGCCGTCGATTGATTCCATGACTTTCAGCGACCATTCGCATGGATGGATTCTCGTCAACACCTCATCCCCCGGTGTTCGCAGTGGCGCACTTGTCGCCACCTCCGATGCGGGATGTCACTGGCGCGTCCTCGGCTCGCTGCCCATGAATGGAAACATCAGCTTCAGTTCCGCGTCCAACGGTGTGCTCACGATTTCGAGTCCGAATGGCGACCAGCCAGTCTGGCATACGCGTGATGGCGGCCGCTCATGGGCTGCAGCTGACTTGCCCTCGCCCGCGATCTGTGCGGGCTGCATCTCCACTCATGTCGACAGCGCCCACTTCTCAACTGAGAACCGCGCGGTCCTCACTGCCCTTGTAAAGACTCCCGGTCGCGACGATCTCTCATCCGTCGAATATTTTACCTCAAATGGCGGAGCCACATGGAAACCAGCCTGGTCGTCCGCAAAGCCTCCAATCGACGCGGACCTGCGACTTACAACAGTCAGCAACGGCCATGTCATCGACATAAGCGCCGCCCCGCACAATTCCCTGCTCCTCAAGATAAACAACAAAAAGACAAGGATCCTTCTTCCGCGTAGCCTCACTCCAGGAGCCCTCGACCGGCTCAGCATCGCCTCCAATCGCAATGCCTGGGCGCTGTTTTCTGCATCTGTGACCAGTCTGGTCAGCATTGATCAACACAAGCGAGCAGCTAAAATCATTACTCCGCGCGCATCGCGAATGGAACGCCCAGCCATGCCTCGCCAACAACAGGCTCCCAAAAAGTTGATCATCCATTGCACTCTTGTGTCCGATCGCGGCAACGCGCACGATCAAGCAGCGTCGAACGATATAATTCGCGCAAACGCGTCGATGAAATCGAGATGAAGCGAATGAAGCGGTTCTGGCTGGTTGGGGCAATTCTGATTGGACTGATCCGGATGGCGGCAGCTGCCGCACCCGGCCCATGGGATCAGCCAGCATCAAGCCTTGCCGAACAGATCGCGGAGACTCTGGGCCCGGGCCAGGCACGGCTTACCATTCGCAACCTTTCCACTATCCCCACAGACGAAATCCCCGTGATTCGCCGACTCCTTGAGCAGAACCTGAAGACCCATGGAGTGCTCGCCTCCGGCGCGGAAAGCGCCAATGCCATCCATGTAACACTCAGTGAAAACGTGCGCGAGCGCCTGTGGGTTGCTGAAGTGGTCGAAGGCAACGAAACCCGCGTAACAATGGTGCGCTTGGACCCAGGCACGCCCCAGCGGGCGCAGCCCGCAAGTGGCCTCACACTGCGTAAACAGGCTGTATTCACCTCCAGCAATGAAGTGCTTGCCGCACTCGAGACCGCAACTGGCTTGGTCGTGATCGAGCCGGAGCAAGTCCTGATCTACGATCATGCCGCGGATGGCTGGCAAGTGAAGAAGAAAACTGGAATCGGACAGACCAGACCCCTGTCGCGCGACTCTCGTGGCGAAATCATTCCCAGCGCGGATGGCTTGGGCTTCGAGGCGTTCATTGCCGGGGCCATGTGTAACGGCGTTTCTCAGCCAACAGGCGAATGGACCGTACGCTGCCATGAGAGTGACGACCCTTGGCCGATCATTCAGCAATCGATCCCTCAGCCGTCCGGTACGTCCAATCCTCCGTCTCTCAAAGCCTTCTACAATTCCGCGCGCAATTATTTCACCGGGGTAGTCACACCGAGTCTAGGTGTAGATCTTCCGCCCTTCTCGTCCGTCGCAATCATCCCCCGCGCCGACGGAGCTGGGTTGCTGATCGGTGGCATCGACAGCAAAGTGCAGATCGTCACCAATAACAAACTGAGATCGGTCGCCGGCACGCGCGACTGGGGCAGTGACTTTGCCGCTCTCAAAACCGGCTGCGGATCGGGAACTCAAATCGTAGCCTCTGGCTCGGGAGAAGCAGCCACTGACAGTCTTCGCGCCTATGAGTTGCCCAGCCAGGAAGCCATTCCGGCCTCTGCGCCGTTAGCCATGGATGGAACCGTCACCGCGCTGTGGCCTGCGCCCGACGCCAAGAGCCTCTTCGCTGTAGTGCGAATCGCAGCCAACAAATACGAGGTGGACCGTGTTACGGCAAGCTGCAACTAGCGTCCTTCTGCTTCTTCTAGCGTTGCCCGCGCTTGCGCGCACCCGTCCGCATTACGGCGGCACATTGCGCGTTGAAATAGAGGGCGATCCATGGTCGCTGAATCGTGCTCAGAGCAGCAGCCTCGCGCGACGGCTTGTTTTCGACGGGCTGACGCGCACGGACGCTGAAGGCATGGTTCAGCCGGCGTTAGCGGTCCGTTGGTCATCGGAGGACAACGATCACCGCTGGCAGTTCTGGCTGCGTCCCGGAGTTCATTTCAGCGATGGCTCCGCGTTGACCTCGGCATCGGTCGAGTCCTCATTGACAAGTTCGTGCGGCGCCACCTGTCCCTGGACCGCGGTTCACGCTGTGGGCTCCAGCATCGTCTTCACCACCGATGCGCCGATGCCCAACTTCCCCACCTTGCTCGCCGGCGACGACTTCCTCATCGCTCATCCCGGATTCATCAGTTATCCCGCCGGCTCCATTCTTGGCCCATTTATCGGAACTGGCGCCTTTCAGAACGGAGGTTTCTCTAACGGCATCCTGACCCTCGTCGCGAACGACTCCTGCTGGGAGGGCCGTCCCTTCCTCGACAAGATAGAAATCCAGGGACACAAATCAATTCGCGATCAGTGGCTCGACCTCGGCGTGGGCCGCGCCGACGTCGTCGAAGTGCCCGCTGAAGAGTTGCGCCACGCGCAGCAGGAACACCTAACCGTCGTTCAGTCTCCGCCCATTGAACTTCTTGCCCTCGCCGTTGCCGATGGCGGCGCGCTCTCAAACCCCAATCTGCGCGCTGCCATTGCGTACTCCATCGATCGCAACTCGCTCTCCAATGTCATCTTTCAAAAGCAGGGCGAGATCACCGCCAGTCTGCTGCCCTCCGCGCTCACTGGCTACTCATTCCTGTTCCCAACTGACCGCGACATAAACAAGGCGCGCGAGGTGCGCGGGGGCCTCACTCCGCCGCCGCTCACCCTCAGCGCACAAGGCGGCGCGGCCATGCAATTGGCGGCGCAGCGCATCGCGCTCAACCTGCACGAAGCCGGATTCAACGTGCAAGTTGCCGCAACCGGCCAGCACACTGACCTCATCCTCCTGCGCCTCACGCTCGCATCAAATGACCCGCAGGCCGCGTTGGAGCTGCTCATGCGCCAAGTCGGCGTCGAAAATCCAGTGCTCGACCAAACTCCGGCAGGCTTATTCAAAACCGAGCACGATTTTCTTGAAACACACACGCTGATTCCATTGCTCTATCTTCCCCGCGCCTACGCCATCGGTGGCCGTGTTCGCGATCTGCGCCTAAGCGCAGACGGTGTGCCACTCCTCGCCGCAGCTTCACTGGAGGACGCCCAATGAGCCTCCGCCAAAAGCTCCTCCTGATGCTTTCTCTCACCGTTACCGCCGCCGTAGCTGCCGTCACGTGGACGGTTCTCGTGCGCATCCGCGTCGTCTTCGAGCAGCGCGACCGCGAAGAGACAGCGCTCTTCGTCAGTCAGTTTCAGCGCGAGTTTCAGCAACGCTCCACTGAAGTCGCCGCAGCCGTTAATCGCATTGCCGCCAGCGAGCGCGTGCGCGCTATGGCCTTTGAGATTGTGCAGTCAGGCGACACCTCACCATATTTGAACGCGGCGCAAACCCTCGCGCAGGACGCCCAGCTCGATTTCCTTGAGGTCATCGGTCCTGATGGCAACGTCGTGAGCTCTGCCCAGTGGCCTGCAAGATTTGGCTATCCTGAGGCCGCGGCAGCCGCAACCGCAACAACATTTCTGAAGCGCGAAGATCTGCCCGATGGAAGCACGGCGCTTGGCATCTTCGCCGTTCGCGCCATTCGCGGCGCAGAGCCGGCGGTCAAGCTGGTCGGCGGCAAGCGCCTCGACCAAAGCTTTCTCGCCGATCTCCCAATTGCGCCCGGCATGCAAGTGAGCCTTTCGAGTGACTCCGGGTTGAGCGCCGCTCCCGACGCAAGCCAGCCCGCTGCCGCCCAGTCAACCAGCCCCATCCCCGTTGACTCCAGGCGCATGGTGAGCGCCACCGGCGACGTTCCAGGCGCGGCGCGCTATCAGCCTCTGATTGACTCCGCACGCCAGACCGGCCAGCCCGCGAGCGGCATCCTTTATCTCACCGCTCGCCGCGAAGATAGCGTGAGCGCAACTGCAATTCCGCTGAAGAGCGACACAGGTGCCGTGCTCGCCGTCCTCATCGTTTCCATTTCGCGCAGCAGCATGGTTGAAGCGCAGCAGCACATTCGCGCCATCGCCTACGGCGTCGCAGCCGGCGGCATTCTCCTCGTCATCCTTTGCAGCCTCTGGATTGCGGCGCAGGTTTCGCGCCCGATCGAACAACTTGCGCGTGCAGCGGAAGAGGTCGCAAGCGGAAACTGGGAGACGCAGGTGCATGCCGGTGGACGCGACGAAGTCGGCGTGCTGGCGCGCAGCTTCAATCACATGACCAGCCAGCTCGTCAGCCAGCGCGAGCGCCTGGTCCAAACAGAACGCGTAGCCGCCTGGCGTGAACTCGCCCGCCGCCTTGCGCACGAGCTCAAAAACCCTCTCTTCCCACTGCAGCTCACTGTTGAAAATCTTGTCCGTTCTCGAGAACTTTCGCCCGCCGAATTCGATGAAGTTTTTCGCGAAAGCACGCAGACGCTGGGCATGGAGATCGCCAATCTGAAAACCATCATTGGGCGCTTCAGCGACTTCAGCAAAATGCCGCGTCCTCAACTCGAACGCATCGATGCCAAAGACGCCGTCGAGCGCGTGCGTGCCCTCTACGAAACCGCAGGCGCGCTAGCTGTGCAAAGCGCAGATTCCGATCAGCAACCGTCGAAAATCCGATTTGAAATTCATCTAGCGGCCGAACCAATGCCGCTTGATGCCGACCCGGAACTCCTGCACCGCGCTCTCTCAAACCTGGTGCTCAATGCAATGGACGCCATGCCCGACGGCGGAACGCTGACCATCGCTGCAAAGCGCCTCGGGGACAAAGTGGAGATTCGTGTTGCGGACACCGGCGCCGGTATGACGCCCGAGGAATGCGAGCGCCTTTTCACGCCGTACTACACAACCAAACAACACGGCACCGGCTTGGGACTCGCCATCGTTCAGTCCGTCATTGCCGACCACAACGGAACCATCGCGGTAGAAAGCGGCAAGGGTAGCGGCGCTGTATTTGTCATCACGCTGCCTCTTCCAAGTGAGACAACAACATGACCACCAAGGCAAATATTCTCATCGTTGACGACGAGACCAATACGCTGGCTTCGCTTTCCCGCGCCTTCCGGCTTGCAGGCCACGAAGCAGTGGTGTGCGACAACGCGCCGCGTGCGCTTGAGTTGGCTCGCACGCAGCCCTTCGACCTCATCCTCAGTGATGTGGTCATGCCCCGCCGCGACGGCCTCGCGCTGCTTGAAGATCTAAAAGCAGCAGGCGTTACCGCGCCGGTCGTAATGATGAGTGGGCAAGCACACATTGAGATGGCGGTTCGCGCCACGCGCCTCGGGGCTCTCGATTTTCTTGAGAAGCCGCTCTCCACTGAGAAGCTCCTCGTCACCGTCGAAAACGCTCTTAAACTCACCCGCCTCGAAACCGAAAATCAGGATCTGCGCACCCGCGTCGGCAAACACACGCTGGTATTCACCGGCGCCACAATGCGGCGCGTGATGGCGCAGATTGAGCGCGTCGCCGCCAGCGAAGCCCGCGTCTGCATCTACGGCGAAACCGGTACCGGCAAGGAATTGGTAGCGCGAACGCTGCATGAAAAAAGCCATCGCGCCAGCGGCCCCTTCGTCACTCTAAACTGCGCCGCTGTTCCCGTCGAGCTGATCGAGAGTGAATTATTCGGCCACGAAAAAGGTTCCTTCACCGGCGCCGCGCAACGCCACACTGGCAAATTCGAGCAGGCGCATCGCGGGACAATTTTCCTGGACGAAATCGGCGACATGCCGCCTTCCATGCAGGCCAAGCTACTGCGCGTGCTTGAAGAGGGTGAGGTTGAGCGCATCGGTGCCGACAAACCCACCACCGTCGACGTGCGCGTCGTTGTCGCTACGCACCGCAACCTCGAGCAACTCGTCGAGTCCGGCGGGTTCCGCCGCGATCTCTACCATCGCGTTGTCGTGTTTCCCGTTGCGCTGCCCCCGCTGCGCCAGCGTTCCGAAGACCTGCCCGCACTCGTCGAGCATTTTGCGCGGCAGGTGAGCGCGCAAAACGGCTGGAAGCCCATTCCCATTGCCCCTGACGCCATCGATGCGCTCAAGCAATACGTGTGGCCGGGCAATATTCGCGAACTGCGCAATGTGGTTGAGCGTCTGTTGCTGCTTGCCGGTGATGTCGTAGACGCCGAAGCCGTCCAACTCGCGCTGCCCGCTTCCCACTCGTCCCGGACCCTCGCGGCGTCAAGCGACTCGATCGCAGATTCCGACAGCGCGCTCTCAGAGCGAGTGCTGGTATTCGAGCGCGCTGAGGTGCTCAAGGAATTGGAGCGTCACAAACGGCACATCACGCAAACCGCCAAGGCGCTCGGCCTCGAACGAAGCCATCTCTACAAAAAATGTCAGCAGCTCGGCATCGACCTCAAGAGCCTTTGAGGCATGGCGTGAGTGCTCCAGGCGCACAGATTAAATGCGGCCGATAAGCAGCAGTACAACAACAATCACCAGCACCAGGCCTACTCCTCCGGTCGGATAATAGCCCCAGTTTCTACTGTGCGGCCATCGAGGTAATACGCCAAAAAGCGCAAGAACCAGAATCAAGACCAATAAAGCCCCAATCATGATTCACCCCTTACTTCCCGACCTGGAACTGGGTAACGTAGTGCAGCAAGTCGAAAACCTTTAGCAGCCATATGACGACAAAAATGACCACGACGGCATTCAAAATACCCTTGATCGATCCCTGCATGGGGATGAAACGGTTGATCAGCCATAACAGAACGCCTACAACGAGGAGTGTGAGAACAACAGTAACAAGAGGCATATCATCTTCTCCGATTCATTGAGTGTGACAGGGAAACTTCCCCGCTGTGCGACGGGTCACGAAACATCGCCATGAGTGGAGCTGGCTCTAGCTCCTGAGCAATCTTCTGCACCCGAGCGCCCGCTCTTATCCATGGTCATTGTTTCTTGTCAGTTGCTCGAACATCTGTCCTGATTTGCACATCGCGTTGGCTCATCCACTGCGCGAATTACTGATTCTGAGCAGGGCCCGGAACGCCCTGAACAGGCTTGCCGGCATCTTTAGATACGTTGCCGGATTGTTGTTTGGTTGCCGGCGCCTGCGTCCCCTCCGGAAAAATCAGAATCTGAATTGAACCCCAATCGGCATCCATATTCGCGCCCGCCTGCTTGCCCATCCCAAGTGTCTTAAGCTGACTATCGTCGAAGCCGAAGTTCTCAACCAGGTACTCGCGCACCACCATGGCTCTTGCTTGAGTCAGGACCAGGTCCTTCTGTGTGTCACCTTCCATGCCGGTAGATGCAACCACCACCGCGAACCCGTACCGATTCTTCGCCAAAAAATCACCGGCTTCTTTGAGAGCCTTCTGGTCTTTCAATTTCGCTGAATCGCGGCCGTCGAACATCTGTTTCGCGGCAAAGGTAAATGTCTTTGAAGGCGCCCCCTGGGGCAGCCCGTCGATGCTGTTCGCCGCCAAATCAGAAGCGTCTTCATATCCCCGCTTCTTGAAGTAGCCGCTCAGGAAAAAGTTGTGCTTCAGGGCTTCCATGTTTTCCTGGAAGTCTGTCACCCCGGCCTCCGCGTGCGTCATCGTGTCATTCAACGTGCTCGTGGACTGCTGCAGGTTGCTGTACAGCGCCTTGTCGTTAATCAACTCTCCCACGGTGCCCTGGCCGCTATCGATTTTTCCGCTCACCGAATTCAAATGTGCCGTCGCTTCAGTAGCGTTCAACATTGCCTGCTGACCGGAATCGAGAATTCCGCTGGCCTTCTTCAACATGTCTGACATGATCAAGGGCGGAATGCTCTTGATCGTGTCCCCGCTCTTTACGTCCGCTTGCCCTTCGGAACCGAATGAAATCGCCATGTATTGATTACCCAGCAGCCCCTCAGTCTCGATTGAAGCCAGAGAGTCCTGCTTGATAATCTCGTGTGTCGATTTATCGAGGTCCATGATAACCGTCACCTTTTCGCCCGGTTTGTGCGGCAACTCAATGCTGCGCACCGTGCCGCTGTGAACACCGCCCACCTGAACATCGGCGCCGCTCGACAGGCCTGCCACGTTGTCAAATTGCGCTTTAAGCCGATAGGTCGGGCTGAACAGGTATTGCCTGTTCCCGATCAGGAAGACTCCGGCGACGAGAATTGCCAGTGCTCCTACGATAAATATTCCCAGTCGCGCCACTCTCGACATAAGCCCTCCTAAGACTGCTTCAGGAATTCCTGAACGAACTCGATGTTGCTTTGTTGAAGATCCTCAAAGCTGCCCTCAATCACCACGTTGCCCTTATCCAGAAGAGCCAGGCGGGTGGCAATGGTCTTGGCGCTGTGCAGGTCGTGAGTTACAACGATGGACGCCATGTGATGCTCCTGCTGTAGTTTGAGCACTAAGTCATTAATCTCTCCCGAACTAATCGGATCAAGACCGGCAGTCGGTTCGTCTAGCAGCAGAATGTCCGGCTCCAGCGCAAGTGCGCGCGCCAATCCCACGCGCTTCTGCATTCCACCCGAAATGTCCGATGGCATCTTCCCAAGATGGCCATCCATGCCCACCTCGGCCAGCAACTCCTTGACCCGCTCGTCCTTTTGCGACCGCGACATTTCCCTGCGATGATGATCAAGAGGAAACGCGACATTCTCAGCCACAGTCAGCGAGTCGTAAAGCGCCGCATGCTGAAAGAGAAACCCCATCTTCTTCCTGGTATCTCCAAGCTGATCAAGCGCCAGCCCGGCAATGTCTGTGCCATGAATGCAGACTGAACCCTCGTCGGGCTTCTCCAGCCCAACAATGATTCTCAACAACACGCTCTTGCCCGTTCCGCTACGCCCCAGCACTGCCAAAGTCTCGCCGCGGCCCACGCTCAGGCTGATCCCGTTCAAAACTCTTTGTGCGCCAAAAGACTTGACCAGCTTCTCGACGGCGATCGCAGGCATGCTGTCGCGTTCTTCGAGTTCGCCGTGTTGCGTCGCAGTGTCAGAAGCTGTTGCCATGCTGTTCTCGCCTTCCGCTCAATCACCAATTATGGGAAAAAGACCAGGATGAATTTCACCAGCACCACATCGGCCAAAATGACAAACAGGGAGGACAGCACCACTGAGTTCGTTGCCGCGCGACCCACTCCCTCTGCGCCGCCTCGCGTTCGCATTCCCTGAAAACAAGCGATCAGCCCCACGATGAGGCCGAAAACCGCAGTCTTGAATGTGGGCGGAAGAAAGTTGTTAAAGGTAGCACCGCTAAAGCCGCTATTGATGAATTGTTGGAACGAGATTGGCGCAGCGAGAGTCTGGGTAAGCCAACCACTGAGCACGCCGCACCCATCCGCCGCCAGAGTCAGAAGAGGCACCATCAGGATGCATGCCACGATGCGAGTGGCCGCCAGAAACCTATAAGGATTAATCGCCGACGCCTCAATCGCATCGATCTGCTCCGTCACCTTCATCGACGCGAGCTCCGCACCAATGCCTGCCCCTACTCGTCCGGCGACGACGAGTGCTGTGATAATCGGGCCCATTTCCAGCACAACGGTATACACAATCACCGAGGGCTGCATCGACTTGGCCCCAAATCGAGTCAGACTTGAACGCGCTTCCATCGACAGCACTGCGCCAATCGCTGCGCCCGCCATCGCCACCAGGGGCAGAGATTTCGATCCAACCTCATCGAGCTGTCGAATCAACTCGCGCCATTCATAAGGCGGTGTAACCGCGGCCCGCAGCACTTGCCAGGAAAAAACACCCAGGCTTCCAAACCACTCGAAGAATCCAACTACCAGCTCGGCGACAGGCCCAAATATCGATGACACCAGACTGGCCTCTCGTCCTGAGTGCGGCGCGCTTGTCCCTGCAATCGAACTGAATCCGTCGCTGCTCAATTATTTGGCCCCGCGTCCGGAGATCCGTGCGTGTTATTCAAGTGCATGCGACTGAGCAGTGAGTGTGGCCCGCTGTAAAAAAACTCGAGTACCACGTTTCCGCCCATATATCCCAGCAAACTATAGTTGCCCATTCTGAAAGCGTCGCGCGCCCCAAAGCGATTTGGATACCATCCGTAGACAGCCGCGAATGTACCCGCATAGGGCGCCACGAATGACGGAATGGAAAACACGCGGTGGCCGTCTTCGCCACGACGCCCCGTGAAAGTGGAAACCGCGGCATGAGTCAAACGCGGAAGAAAGCCCCTGCACTCACACCGGTAATACATCGTGTCTTCTTTGAATGCCTCCGCTAGCCCATACCGCGCCGTCGTCCCGACCGCTACTATGCCAAAGTCTGAACCGAAGCGTTTGCTATACCCCTCAACGCCTTGTCTCCACTCGGGTGGCGAATTCGTGAACTGATTCAAGCCGGCCGTGAGAGCCGCGGCGAAAATTGGATACGGCCCGAACGCATCGAATAGGTAGTTATGAAACATCGTTGCTTGTGTTGGACGAATGTAAGTCAGGTCAGTACGCACTGCCACTGGAATTACAGCAGTGACCGAGGCATCTGTCGTATCAGAGAGTGCTTGCGCCTCAACCAGTCCCGGAAGAGCTGCGATGAACACGAGCGATAACATCATTGCACTGATCTTCAAGGCGCAACTCCTTCTGGGCGATTTGGATGCGGATCTCTAAGAAAAAGATTGTTTGCATCATGGAAAGCCAGCCTCTTTCCTGTCTCTGCAAATAGCCACAGCGAACCGATGTTCAGTGCAGTTTGCATCATTCCCAATCTGAAAATGACCCTTCTCAACTCTTCCAGAATGCGATGGTTAAAGCTGATCATTATTGCTCTTTGCAGCCTGGCTCCGGCGCAAACCGCTAATGGGGCAAAAGTATCTCTCTTCGTCTCTTGCTCAATGGTCGGGTACTTCCGGAATTCGTCGACGTAAGCGTCAGCCCGCGATAGCAACGCTTGCGTTTGACCATCAATGCGTGAGCTATCAGCCCATGAGGACAAACCGCTTTATGAATAAACTCTTAACGTTGCAGGCATGTCCAAAACAGCACAGCCCACCTTCGCGTGACGGAGGAAAATAAGTCTCCTGCCACGTTTCTGGCGCGGCAAGGAGAGAGTTATGACTGCAATTCCTTTTAGCCCTACGAAAATCCTGTTGCCGATCGACTTCAGCCTATCCTCACAAGTAGCTCTCGAAACGGCCGCCGACCTTGCTCAGCACTTTCATGCCGAACTCTATCTGGTCAATGTCATCCCGTTCTTTCCAACTTCAACTCTTCCCGATTTTGTTCCGGAAGAAAACTTCCTTAAGGAAGCGCAGGCTCACGCAGAGCGCCATTTGGCCAAGTGCAACGCAACGCTCCATGCCCGCGGCATTAAGTCCACATCCAGTGTTGAAGTAGGGAATGACGTGTCGGGAAGCATTATGGAAGTAGTCGACCGCGAGCATATTGACATGGTCGTGATCTCAACGCACGGCATCTCCGGCTGGCATCCGCTGGTATTTGGATCGGTGGCCGAAAAGGTGGTGAAGCTGGTACAGTGCCCGGTTTTGCTGCTTCGCTCAGTCAAGCCTGAGACCGGCGTAAAGACAGGCTCATCCCGCTCTATGGAATGGTGGTAGTGAAAGAATTCTCGCAGGCCGTCGCCGCAACTACATAGTTGCGGCTCTGACTGAACTGGCTTGGTGGCACGCTGCCACGGGCGTCGCCTTCTTGTCGGCTAATGTCGGTTCCTCGCCTGTGATTGCGGCGCTCGGAGCGGCTTTCAAGTCCTTGAGCAGCGTCACTAGGCGGGCCAATCCCTGTTCGCGGGCCGTCTTGTTGCCCGGCACTGTGTTGCCGGGATCCTCTCCAGCCCGCATGAAGCCATGTCCTGCACCATCGTACGTCACAGGTTCATACTTCTTGCCCGCGGCCTTCATCGCTGCAACGGTGCCTGGAATCGTGGCCCCGATGCGCGCATCGTTCCCGGCATAGAAGCCATATACCGGAGCAGTAATCGTGGATACATCCGCAGGTCCGGGGCCGTAAAACACAAACGCCGCCGAAAGGTCTTTGCGATGAGTAGCGAATGCAAACGATTTTCCGCCGCCCCAGCAGAAGCCGATCGACGCAATTTTTCCGTTCCCCGCCGGAATGTGCTTTGCATAATCGGCTGCCGCATCCAGATCCGCATTCACGCCACTTGGATCGAGCGCGGAGACAGCTTTCACGGCGGCATCCTGGCTTTCAAACTCGCTGCTTCCGCCGCCTTTGGGCCCGAAGCCGGAGAGCAGGTCGGGCGCCACTACGATGAAGCCTTCACCGGCAAGCTCATCGGCCATCTCCTTAGCCCAGTCCGTCAAGCCAAAAATCTCGTGAATGAGAATCACCACAGGCGCCTTGCCCTTGACCTCCGGATAGACAACAAAGGCCTGTAGAGTGCGACCGCCGTGGCTGAGGGCCACGTATTCATGATGGCGAGGCGATGCTTCGAGGCGCGCCTTGGCCCACTCCTGCGCGTGAAGGGTCAAAGCTGCGAAGCTGAGAAGCAGGACGGCGGAGGAGACTCTGAGAACCTGGGGAATGGTCTTCATCATGCCAAGGATTCTAGTGCCATGCATCCGTCCGTCACAAGAGCTTGGCGATGATTTTTTGTGTTAACCGCGATCTAATGTCTAGGCCGGGTCCTTCGGGCGGGTGGCCTTCACAGCCGAGAGGATTCCCATGCCGATCAACACGATTGCGCCCGCGATAATCCAATTCTGGGGTACATGCATCAAGTGAGCCGCATAAGCCAATCCGGCAATCAGGATTGCGAAACCGGCAGCGTATATTCCAAAAGACATAAGACCTCCTCTTTGCAGTCCAGCTTGAATCTTTTCAGTCCAATCCGAATCCGGATTCGCGGATCGGCGGTCTCGATAAAGCCGCCTACTCTAAGATGCGAACTTCGCACGTCTGGCTGTACGCGCCTTACTCGGCGGAGGATCGAGCAGCTTCGGCCTCGATGCGTTTTCTTCCGGAAGCTGATCCCTGAGAACCATGTTGAGCAGCGACTTGTGAACCTCAATATGGCCGTTGTACTCGATGTAACCAAGCTTCCTGAAACGGTTCATAAAAAAACTTACGCGCGACCGCGTTGTGCCGATCATCTCCGCAAGAGTTTCCTGAGTCACCGGCGGAATCTTTGTCTTCGGTTCAGCTTCATTGCCAAACTCCGCCATCAAGAGCAGGATTCGCGCCAGCCGCCGTTCGCTTGAATTGAATAACTGATCGATGAGGTCGGCCTGGGTTCGTATCCCGCGGTTCACTATGAACTGCATAAAGAAATCGGAGAATGCATGCTCTTCGTGCAGAACGCGAAGCATCCTTTCCCGATGAATCTCAAGCACCAGGCAGATAGTTATGGCCGAGGCTGTTGCCGTTCGACGCTCATCTGCGCTCACCATCGACTCTTCGCCCACAAAGTCCCCGGCGGCAAGCAGAGTTACTGTGGCTTCCTTGCCTTTTTTGGAAACAACGGTGAGTTTTGCTCTCCCCGTCTGCACATAGAACACCGACCCCGCGTTCGAACCCTGTGCAAAAAGCACCTGCTTGGGCTTGAGACGGATGATCTTTCGCCCAGCCCCTTCGGTGGCCAGAAAGGCCGCGGGATCGAAGTGTCTCCTCGTGACTTCGTCCATAGGTCTTTCTCCCTCCAGCATGGTTGTCTGTTGCCGATTGAATGAATGCATGTACACACAGTGCTTTGTCCGCGGCTCCGCTCCATAAAACGCGTGAATCCGCACACTGACAAAGCATTGCACCCCTCCACTCGGGTGTCTGAGCGATTTGGCTCATAGGGGGTAATCCCCTCTGCCGCTTGCAGTAACCCTTTACGGCGCAAGGGCCTCATCGGGATCCGGGAATGCATGAACCCAGGGGAATGCTTAGTTACTTCGCTGTTGATCCGGCCTCGGAGTTATGAATGTAGCACTCATGAATCGCATCCAGCGGCGCGTTGGGCCATCTGGATTGAACCAGGTCGCTCTCGGTCAATTCATGCAGTCCAAAGTCGATCGTGCCATCGGCATGAACAGTGCCTTGCAGGTACCCATAGATGTTGGTCTTCGATGTCTTGTCCACACCCGCGGGAAGCACATAGCGACGCGCCCCTGCGCTGCCGATGATGATCCCGGGCGCCACGCCGCCATGCTGCTTCCAGTAGGGCGTGTCGAAGATGTTGGGCGAGTAAAAATGCGAGTGGCTGGCAAGGATATACACATGTTTCCCGGCCGTCTGCGCGCCGAGCAGCCACTCGTAGACCGTCTCTCCGGAGCGAATACCAAGCTCCCAGTCATCCATCGCGTGATTGGACGTGGTCGAATGGGGCAGCGCTTCGTGCATGCCTGCCACGATGGTGTGAATGCCCGATTTAGGCGCGAGGTCTCGGTCAAGCACTCCGCGCAGCCAGCGAAGTTGCGCGTCGGTGAACTCATCCTTGCTGGCATTGTCGAGTGTGATAAAGTCCACTCCGTTTTCCGTCCAGTGATACCACGATTGAATCGGACTGGCGCTATCGCCGTCTTCCTTGCGCTGTGCAATAACTTCAGGCCGGTTCAGAAAGCCGGAGAACTTCGCTATGTAACCCTCACGCGTCATCGGCTTCACGTTCTCGTGATTGCCACGGCCCAGAAAAACCGGAAAGGTTCCAAACGCAACCATCTGGTGTTCGAGGAAATCGTCCCATGCCCGCTCGTGATACTCATCAAGGGTTGGATGGTTCCCGGCAGGCAACATCGCCGTTATATCCTCGTCCTGCTGGCTCATCCACCGGAAATCGCCAAGATGCCAATAGAAGGCATCCTTCTCTGCCTTGACCTTCGTGGCGATGGCGGGCATCACAAAATCCCCGCAGTTGCGGCTGTCGCCTGAGACGGCGAATGTCCATGTTTGGGCTGAAGCGGGCGCTTGCACGCCGCCCCCAAGCACCATCGATGCAAACGAAAACAGAGGAAGAGAGAGACGCAGTTTCAACATGCAGACAGCATATCGCGGAATACCGGGATGAAGGTCAATTTGGCGCTAAAGTGTGGCTCTTACAATCTCCGTCCCATGCAAATAGATTCTGCGCTGCTTGTGACTCGAATCCCCACCTGTGACTCGAGTCACGGAAGCGCTGGAGAAACCCCGCTAGCCTCAAGGTAAAGGACGCACTGCGCTCACCGCGGCAGCCGCCGATCCCGACAACATATGAGGAAGGTCTTCTAATGGCTTATGTAATTACCGATGCCTGTATCAAGGATTTCGTCTGCGCTGCGGACTGTGCCACCGCCGCCATTGCCCCCACCGTCGACGATGCCGCCGCTGCAACTGTGTCTCAGTTGTTCATCAACCCCGATGAGTGCATCGATTGCGGAAACTGCGCCGGAATCTGCCCCCAGAACGCAATCTTCGCGGAGGACGAACTGCCCGCCGACAAGGCGCACTTCGCCGAAAAGAACAGAGCCTATTTCCAGTAACCCAGGCTCTGTCGCTCCGCCGCTCGCAAAGAACGGGTCTCATAAATGGATGTGTGAAAGGGCACAACTTTAGTCGTGCCGAAAACGACCCAAAAAACGCTGGGCTTTAGCCCCTGAGGGACGCTTTTCAATTGCAACGACATTTATAAGACAGCTTCTTAGCGAGAATCGGCAAAAGGCGTTGCGATGACAACTCTCGTCGCAAGGGCCACTTTCAAGGCAGCTGAGGTTCTGGTTTTCCTGCCGGCGGGGGCGCTGATGCAGTGGCCGGCGCATTCGGCTGGACCGCAGTCGACGCTGGCGGTGCAGACTGCGTACTCTGGGCTGCCTGCGCAGCGGGTTGCTGCACAGGCACCGCAGCATTCTGCGCCGATTGCGCGCTGCCCGGCGTAATCGGCAACGTCAACGTCTGCACCGTGTCAGGGTCGTCGCGCAACCAAAGGTAAAGCACCCCGCCTACGGGGTGAGGCACGCTCAGTTGGGTTCCCGTGAAGTCAGGCGGAACTTCGGTGGCATCGTCCTGATTCTGCGTGGCTCCGATTGACGCAGCCAGAAAAAGATCGGTTCCAGTCAACATGCAGGGCTTGGTTACGGCGCGCGGGCACCGCAGTTCCTTGAATTCTGGAACGCGCACCAGGGTCCCGAGAGGCAGCCAGCCGCTGGTCACCCCATCCGCTGACATGGCGCGCAAATGTACCGGCCCAAAGGCTGAGGACCCGAAGCGGTCCAGCGGATCCAGTTTGCCCATCGCGGTTTGTGTGTCCTCAAGCATCAGGCTGCCGTCACTCAGCGACAGGATCGTATGGAAGCTCCCATCCACTGCTGCTACCTCAACCTTCTCGCTGCGCGGAAAATTCGCAGGGACATTGGACCTGAGGAAGAAAACCAGCCGTCCGCTGACCGTTAGATCATCCGCGCTACCCAGGTGCACCGGCGAGGGCGTTGCCGAAAAAGCGTCCTGCGAGCCCTTGTTGAGCAATGTAACCTGCGGGCGAGGCGCCCCCACAGTCACCGGTGCCTTCAGTTGCCGGCCGTCGCGCAATTGCACATTGGCAACGTAGTGCTTTCCCGGATCCAGATCCCCAGTGGCAGAATCGGCGTTCATTGTCAGTTGATCCAAATCCCCCACGCGGCCCAGAGCGCCCGGGGTGAGCGTAATCCCATTCAATTGAGCCTGGGCCACTTCATCCAGCCGCGTCCCGCTCAACTGTGCGTTGTGGTCTCCGGCGTTGAGCGTCAGCCGTTCCAGCGACGCGGCTTCGGCATAGCCCTTCAATGGCAGTTTGTCCGGCTTGTCCATCCCGAACTGGTAAATCTCAAGCGTCACCGGGCCCGCAACCGCGTCCTTCATTGGCACTGCCACTTCCATGCTTTCAGCCTTGGGCGACTTCCAGGTGAGCTTCAGCGCATCGCCGACCATGGGCTGCTCCTCCACCCGCTCCACGCAAAGCGAACTGTCCCCCTCCAGGTGAATGGTGTCTTCACGGCCCACCACCAGCGCAGACTGGTCGCCTGCCGCCAGGGTCCACTTGCCGGCCTGGGATGAATGAAGGTGAAAGCGCGGGCCCTCCCAGTCATCAAAGCCATACTTGCCGCGCAGTACCCCGGTCAGGTCGCCCCCCGGCAGGGTCGGCGCAGGGTGTTCGAAGACCAGTCCTCCCAGCGATGGAACCGGAACTACAGGCAGATCGACGGGTCCGCTCGCCGTCTCAATGTGCAAGACAAGCTCATGCGTCAGCTTGGTCGCAAATACCAGCGGCGCTCCCTCGGCAAGCAGAGCCAGCCCTGGCTTCTCGGCACAAAAGCTCTCCGTCAAATTCACTGGACGCAAAGGAGGCGGCTTGGCCGGCCCGATCGGCGGAAGCGCAACCACCACTACCGACTTCGGATCTCTGAAGGACGGCGCCACACTCAGCCGCAGGTTCAATGTGTCCTCGGTCGGCAGCGCCAACGCCGGAATGTATTGGAAATGCGCCGTATGCAACGAGGCGAGAATCTTCGCCGTATCCACGATTGCGCCGACGTATGGGCTGTAAACGCCTCCTCCCGCCATCGGCGCGTAGCTTAGTTGATTCATCAGGTCGCCCGCTGACCCGCTCGCAAGCTGGTCCACCATCGACTGCGCGTTCGTGTCGTCCAGCACCAAAGCGTCCGTGTGCTGCACCAGGCATGGAGCCTGCTGATCCGTTGGCTTGTCAAAGCACTGCTGATCAAGCTTGATGCCCAGGCTGCGTGCCGCCAGTTCAGAGCGCTCCTTTAAAAGTTTAGGATCAGTCTGCGATGTGGTCTTGACCTCGGCCAGATAAGCCTCAAGCCTCATCCGGTCCTGGCTGGCGGCCTCAAGATCCTGCGTAGCCCGCACAAAAGCCCCCGGCCGTCCGCGCACCGCTTTCCGCAGTGTATTGAAGTCGCCGCCCGTCTCCGGCGCAAGGAAAATCAGAGCCTGCTCGGCCTCGTCGGGAACCGTGACAAACACACCCTCCTCCCGTGCCTCGCGTGTCCACGTCTCCACGCGCGTAAACCAGTTCTCCGGCGGCGGATTGGTAGCCCCGCGCAAAAATGCCACCACCAGCACAAAGTGAGTCGACTGGCTCTCCGGCAGGTCCGGGTGAATCCACAAGCGGTCTCCAGCCACCAGGTTTGGTGTTTCACTGATCGGCAGCGTAACCTCGCCCCGCTTCACACGCACATCCACCTTCGGCCCGGAAAGGTCAAAGGCCGGCCCATCGGCATGCAAACCAGTTGGAATCAGGAGACAAAACAGCAGTGGCAGAAAACGACGCATATCTCCATTGTACGAAGTTAGGCGACTGAAAAAAGTTGTGTCTGCGCGCAACTTATTTGCAGTTTTCGGGTCTCTTGGACGACAGAACATGTTCGTTCAGGCTCTAATCAGCCCACGTGCCTGCATTATCGGGTACACTGTCACTTGTATAGTTTTGCAACAGGGATTTAGCTAAAGTGTTTCTCGTATCCTTGTGGGGTAGATGAGAGAAGTTGAAAATGGCTCATATTCTGTTAAGAGCCGTATGCATACCATCAATCGCCTTACGTTGAACCGGGAAATGCCGCAGACGTCGGATTATTTTGTTTGAAATTCAACGCAGGATTTCACCAAATCAGCTTCTCAAAGAACCAGTTCCTCAAAGAACTAGTTCCTGAAAGAACCACTTCAAGCTGCATTCACCAAAGCCCGCCGTGGCTCACGATTCATTCGGGGTAATGGCGGAACTTTAGAACGCACGGCTGCTCTCAAGCATCCGCATTGCACCGTGCAACGGCAATTCTGAAGAATAGGCAGTCTCGTAGAAAACGCTGCGGCGCGCTATTGATCAGTCGCGGCGAGCGGAGAAGGAAATTATGAAATCGACAAAAGCTGCGCAGAGCGGCGTAGATCTAAGCACCCTAAGCGTTCCCGAAGCGGAAGAGATTATTGAAGAAGCCCTGAACGAACTGGCATTTTCTCCCGACCCTGGCCTGGCCCGCGCGCTCCATTTCCTGGCCCCTCCCGGTTACCAGGCGATTGTGGAACTGTGCTCCGAAAACGGCCGCAGCAAGCGCCGCAATTCCCTTGCGGAATCGTGGTCGCCAGAGGAAGACGAGGTGCGCATCTATTTCGAGCGCATCGGCGACGGCGCGTCCGCTCCGCGCGCTGCCCGTGCCGCGCGCACTCCCGTCGATCATGGCTACGAGGACGATGAAGATGATGATGGCCAGGAAGCGGTCATTCCCGCCGATCTCGACGCCCGCGTCAAAGAGCTGTGCGCCGCCTTGGCCGAAGCCGAGCGCGGTGGCCACGCCTTTATCGCTCTCAAGTGGTTTCGCGACTCCTTTCTGCCGCGTAAATCCTTCCGCTGGAATCAGCACCCCGAGTCGCGCCAGGCTGTGCTCGCTGAGGCCATCCAGCGCGGTGTCGTGCTCACCAGCAAAATCGCCAACCCCAAGACCCCGGCCTATCCCACTACCACCATTCGCCTCAACCGTGCTGAAGCCGGCATCCCTGAGGAAGCCCAGCGCTTCCATCCCGTCGCCGTCCACGGCGACTCCATTGCCGAGGCCATTGAAGAGGAGCGTGGCAACCTGTGAGCTGCTACTTCCTTGAGTCCACCGCTTTCGCCAAGCTGTTTGTCCAGGAGCAGGGAACAGACGCCCTGATCAGCCTCATGGAGGCCGTCGAGGACAATCGCAAGCTCATCTCCGCCTCCGCCCCGCTCGAAGTCTATGCCGCCATTCGCCGGCGTGAGCGTGCCGGCGACATCTCTCCTGAAGATGCCTCCGCCGCGCTCGATATTCTTCGCCTCGAAGCCGCGCGCATGGTCCAGGAACCGTTGAATCCAGCGGTTCTTGAGGCTGCTCGCCAGTTGCTCGACCGCACCACTCTGCGCTGGCCAGACACCCTCCAACTAGCCGCCGCCCTGGTCGCCCGCGACATGTTCCAGAACACCGAAATCATCTTTGTCTCCGCTTCGCCGCAGCTTCTTGAAGCCGCCAAGTCCGAAGGCTTCCACACCCTCGACCCAGCGAAGGAATCCGCTCGTTCTCAAGCAGAAGAACCAATGCAGGAACAAATCTGAGGCTCAGCGAGTTTTCATCCAACCAACTCCGCGCTGACTTGCTGACTCGCTAACCCCGCGTAGCGGGGGCTGACTTGCTGAATTACAACCTGCACCAGGTTCCCCAGCAACTCCAATCGTTCAATCACTGAAAACGCCGACTATGCCGATATCGGTCCAGTGCTAATCCCTTGCGGTTTCTTTCTACCGCAAGGGTGAGAAGCAAATGAACCCAGTACGAGCCTCCCGCGAGCGTCTGCCGCACCACAGGTGCCTTTGACAGCGGGATATCCAGCTTGGGATAATCTGCCTCTCTACCCTGTCTTGATTTCACCGGCAACATGAAGCGATTCACGCCTTGAAATATCGCGCCATGCCGCACCGGATTCGAAAGCGAGGGCTTCTCAATGAGAAACCTGACGAAGTACTGCCTGTGCGTTTTCCTGCTACTGACCTTCCCCACCCGCCAGACGCAATTGATGGCCGAAACCGGTGACCAGGCAAAAACCGCTTTGGGCAAAGCTCTGCTCGGCAAAGATGTCAAAGCGCTCCTCGACATGCCCGCCTACAAGGATGGGCTCGATCTCTACGTCTATCCCAAATCCGAAAAGAGCCTTGACGATCGCGGCCTCGACCTCAAGGAACTGGCCAAATACCTCAAAGACAAAGGCGTCGGCGTCGAACGCGATGAGTGGGTAACCATCACCGATGTCAAGGTTGACAGCGACCGTGTCGAGATTCATCTCGGAGGCGGCGGCGAGGGCCGCGGTGCCAGCAAGAATGCTGAAAAGAAAGGCGCCGGGTTCAAACGCGCCGGTGGATCGCGCATCAATTTTCGCTACGGCAGAGACCTGACCGACCTCGACATCCAGATCGACACGTTTATGCCCCTCCTGGCGCGCGTGCTTGACACCGGCAAGATTCGCGACAAGATGGATGTCGCCGGCCTGCCGCCTGAGTTCCAGGAGGCCATTCGTGCCAAGGACATCATCGAGGGAATGACCTACCAGATGGTCCTTTGGAGCGCCGGTGAGCCCGACCAAAAGAAGGTCGAAGACACCACGGACGACAGCCTCCATGAGACTTGGTACTACCTGCGAGACGGCCGTCGTTGGGTCGTCAAGTTTCTCAACGGAAAAGTAGCCAAAGTACAGGTCTATTGAAGGATTACGGTTGGCTGGGTGGGCCGGGTGCCCCAGGTCTCGAATCTGAGACCTGGGAGTGCGAACTGCTGATACTCGTCGACTCCTGTGCGAAAGGGCACGACTTCAGTTGTCCAGTCTCCAGACATGGTTTACAAGTTGTCTCCACACATCCTTTACAGTTCAAGGTGCTTTGCCGGACGGGGTTCGACCATGGTCGAACCCCGTCC
>JBEKET010000017.1:0-73013 GCA_050013695.1 Occallatibacter sp. | reverse complement strand
GTGAAGTTCACCCGCCAACTCAACCCAGCCTGATCCAATCCAACCCCCAAAAACAAAGAACGCTCCCCGAAGGGAGCGCTCTTTTAAAAAGGACCCCGGAGTTTCGTAACAGACTCCTCGGGCGCCCATTTCAGCAGATCGGGATCTTCATCGAAGCCTATCGTCAGCACGCGCGGAGTTCCGCCATCGCTCGGGACCACGGCAATGCGTTGGTTGGAGTAGAAGAAATACTTGTTCGCGTTGGCGGTTACATACGCAATCTCGGTCCCATCGGGCGACCACTGCGGATCGTTGTCCGGGCCTGGCGTATCCACGATCTTCTTCACCGCGCCGTCAGCCAGCGTCACGGTATAGATGTCGGAGCTGAATCCTGAAATCAAATCCGGGTCGCGCTGCGCACTGAAGGCAATTCGCTTCCCATCGGGCGAAAATGAAAAGCTGCCTACGCTCATGGTGTCGCCTGGCGTGAGCAGCTTCGGCTCCGGTCCAGCAACTGTGCGGCCCGCGGCGTCGGTTTTCGGCAATTCAACCAGCCACAGGTGGGTCATTTCGTAGTCGGCATGAATCACGTGATAATCGCCAAAGCTCTCTTTGCGATCCTTCATCGCCTTGGTTTCCGGCGCTTCGGCGGCGATGGCAATGTGGCTCGAGTCCGGCGCCCAGTCATAACCGCTGACGCCCTGCTCCATCTTGGTCAACTGCTGTGCTTCGCCACCGTCGGCCGGCATCACGTAAAGCTGCGTCTTGTCCGCGGGCGAGCCGGCCATGGGCGCTGGGCGGCTGGAAAGAAACGCAATCCACCGCCCATCCGGCGACCACTCCGCACTGTTGCTCGACTTTGCCGCCACCGTCAGCTGATGCCGCTCGCCAGTCGCCACATCCGCAATCCACAGGTCGGTTTCAAACGCGTTGCTGTCCCAATTTGTCCGCGTCTGCTCATAGATCACATGCTTTCCGTCTGGAGAAATCTTGGGTGATCCCACGCTGAACATTTCCAGCGACTGATCGATGGTCGGCGTCTTTGCGGAAGCAGTTTGCCCAACGGCAACGCTGGACAGCAACGTGGCAATGAGCAGGGAAGCAACTGGGACAAAGCGGCTCATCGGAGGATCTCCTTCAGTGGCGATGACGGAAGTATAACCGCCGGTGCCTGATGAGTTTTAGCGATCAGAATTATTGTTGATCGACGACTTCGCGATGTCATTGAGGTGTCGAAGAACCCGGGTCATCTGCGCGCGGACCGACTGAACGGTGCCCCCGGCAAGCCCAGACTCACCAGGAGAGCCTGATCAACCTCGGCCATGGTTTCCGCGGCCAGCGTTCCATACACACTCTTAAATCGGCGCTGATCAACGGTGCGAACCTGGTCGCACAGGACATAGCTGTCCTTCGTTGTGCCTCCATCGCCACGTTTTACCAGGACATATATTGGCGATGTCACCTTTACGTGCGCCGCGTCCGTCAATGGCGCAATGATCGTCGTCGATGAAAGGCGGTTGCCTACATCGTTCTGCACCACAACGCATGGCCGCGATCTGCCCTGTTCATGCCCTACAACTGGGTCTAGAGAGACCTCTACGACCATCCCGCGAAAGGGCTTGCCCACCATCAGAATCCCTCTCGATCAACGTGAGAAAACTCATCGGCAATCTCGGCACTCAGTCTGGCATTCGCTGCGTAGGCAGATGCCAATTCTTCTTCAAATCTCTTCGTCTCAATCGAATCCAGGAGCTGCTCGACTGCGGTCCGAATCAGTTCGCTCCGATTCTTTTCCAGTTTGCGGGCGGCTTCATCGGCGCGCTTAAGCAAATCTCCCGGAAACTCAATCAGGACACGTTCCTTGCGGGGGCGTGTTGCAGGGCGGGTTCGAGAAGCGACGGGCATTGGTTTCAATCCTTCCAAAACAGGCTGGACTTTCGTTCGCAAGTCCAGTCTTCATCCTAGAGCATTTCATATCTAATTGTATATTGATATATATATGAAAATATATACCACATATCGACGTGATGTGGGTTGGAGCGGCGTTACGCTGTCACCGAATGCAGCGGAACGCAGCCTCTGAGCGGAACGGAACCCTTCCGCCGGCAGTTGGTTCTTATTCGGGGCTTCCAATCGATCCGGAGGCCTTCACGCCGGCGAGAGCGTGCAAATCAAACAATTCGACCCGGTCACGGCCATTGTGTTTGGCGGCGTAAAGGGCACGGTCTGCAGCATCAATGAGCTCATCCGGGTTTGAGTCCTCCTCTGCATTCCAGGTGGCGACGCCGATGCTGAGGGTGGTGGCGTAGGAGGTCCCAGCTTTTGCAGCATCCTTTGCCATCGCTGAGCGGATGCGTTCGGCGACAGTGGATGCGCCCTCCGAGCCGGTTTCGGGCAGCAGCACAGCGAACTCGTCTCCGCCATAGCGCGCGATGAGGTCGGCGGGACGAATAAGAGTTGCGCTCAACAGGTGCGCAATTTCACAGAGGCATTCGTCTCCTGCCAGGTGGCCATAGGCGTCGTTGATGCGCTTGAAATGGTCTACGTCGATGAGCAGCAGGGAGAGCGGTTGGTGGGAGCGCCGGGCGCGGTCCCACTCCGTCGAGAGGAACTGGTCAAACCTGCGGCGGTTGGAGATTCCGGTAAGGCCGTCGAGAAGCGCGATTTCGGCGAGGCGGCTGTTTGATTGTTCGAGCTCAGCCTGAGCGAATTCCACTCTGCTTTGCAGCCGCGAGGCTCGGAGGCTGTATAGGATGAAGGCCCCGAAGATGAAGCCGAAGGCAACGGCAAAATTGCGGAGGGCAACGATGGCGCTGAGGCCGATCAGCGCGAGCGAGAGGAAAACAGGGCGCGTGTTGTCGATGAGGCGAACAAGCCCAGGCCGACTTTGTTGGCTGGCTCTCCGTATCGGGGAGGCGTCGGCGGAGGGCGCGAAGATGGCGGCGAGGGCGAGCGCCGCGGAGGGGATGTCATTGAGCGCGTCCATGCCGTTGGTGAGGCTGTATTTGCCGACGTAGTGGTTATAGATGCCGGAGGTCACAGCGTAGAGCGAGGTATAAAGCAGGAGGAATCGAAAGAAATAGTGGTCGGATGCATTGCGTGTGCCGAGGAATAAACGCAACGCGGCGAGCAGGACAACGACCAGGTACTCGGTGTCATAGACGAATTCAAGTGGCGCGTACGACATGGCCTGCGCAGGCTGGCCAGTGAATGGGAATGCCCCGAAGAGGACCGTGTAGGCAAGGCAACTGCAGGCAGTGGCCTGGATACTATCCAGCAGGAAGGTGAAACGGTCGAATACGCCTTCGTCCGGTAGCGAAATTGAGAGGAGGATGGGAACAAAAGCAGAAAAGAAGAAGAAGTCGCCGATGGAGGCGAAAGCGGGGACGGCTTTGAAGAAGATCTCCGCCGGTGCCTCAATGACTGCGGCGGCGAAGATGAATAAGAGAGAAGCAGCAGCGAGCCGCCAGTGGGTGCGAATGGAAGGAGGGCAGTGAAAAGCGCGCCACAGGCAGGCTATGGTGGCAAGGAGAGCCCAGGAACTCCAGTACAGATAGGAAATGGCGAAACTCGCGCTTCGAAAAACCGTGTTGAGCAAGGCGTGAAGACAGATAAGCCCTGCGCTGGTGGAAATAAGCAGCGAGGGCCTACGACGCCATGAATTCCTCAACAAGGACTCCGGGAAAAAAGCAAGCCGTGCAAGTAGCTGGACTTAGATTACCAAAATGAGAATTGACGGGGAAGTTATGAAAAGGAAACTACGCTGGGCGCCCCCCGATTAGTACTGCCGTATCGGCCAGTTTGGAGGAGTTCGACCTTTGCGTCGAAGAGCGTTTACGCCAGCTCTACTTGATCTCGATGCGCTTTACCTTCGTTCCCCTTGGCAGGTCTTTGGTCTGCTCGCAGATCTCACCCAGCAGGTGGTAGTGCACCGACAGGTCCGTCGGCTCCATGTTTTCGACTTCATAACTCCCGCCCAGCATGGGAGGAATCTTGAACCCATAGCATTGATTCGGCCCAGGCTTCATACCGGATTTCACACAGGCATTTACCAGGCTCACCATCAACCATGTGTTGGCGTGGTCATCCTCATCGATGCGAGTGACAAACTGATCGCAGTCATCGGCTACGCGTTCCAGTGTTCCGCGCCCCACATCGAGCATGTGAACGGAGCCATCCTCAAACACAGCGAACACATCTCCAACGCGATTCACAAGCCACACGTTGAATGACTTCGGCAACAGAAATCGCCAACCGGACAAAAGCTCTTCCCAGTCTTTTCCCTCGAGGTCGAGCAGGTAATCCATCACGTCCATCCGAAAAAATCCTCCGTCAAACAGAAGAGCCGCAACCCCTTCCAAGGTTACGGCTCAATGCGGCCATTCTTCCAGCCAAACTTACATCTCTTTCACGCCTTCGACAAACGCCTTCAGCTTCCTGCTGCGCGAGGGATGCCGCAGCTTGCGCAGGGCCTTGGCTTCAATCTGCCGGATGCGTTCGCGCGTTACCTGGAAGCTTTGTCCCACCTCTTCCAGCGTGTGCTCGGAGCCGTCTTCAAGACCAAACCGCATCTTGATAACACGCTCCTCGCGCGGCGTGAGCGTGCGCAGAACCTGCGACGTGTACTCCTTCAGGTTGACGCTGATCACTGCCTCGGAAGGCGATACGGCCTGGCGATCTTCGATGAAGTCTCCAAGGTGCGAGTCTTCCTCTTCGCCGATCGGCGTCTCCAGCGATATCGGTTCCTGCGCGATCTTCAGCACCTTGCGCACCTTGGCCACAGGAATGTCCATGCGCCGCGCAATCTCTTCGCTCGAGGGCTCACGACCGAGTTCCTGAACAAGCTGACGGCTGGTGCGGATCAGCTTGTTGATGGTCTCGATCATGTGCACCGGGATACGAATCGTCCTTGCCTGGTCGGCAATGGCGCGCGTAATCGCCTGGCGAATCCACCACGTCGCATAGGTCGAAAACTTATACCCGCGGCGGTATTCGAACTTGTCCACCGCCTTCATCAGGCCGATGTTGCCTTCCTGAATCAGGTCGAGGAATTGCAGCCCGCGGTTGGTGTACTTCTTCGCGATCGAAACCACCAGGCGAAGGTTGGCTTCAATCAGCTCACGCTTCGCCTGCTCGGCGTCCATGTCGCCCTGGATCATCTCGCGCTGCGTGCGTTTCAGCTCGACAATGGATACGCCCGCGTCCGCTTCGATTTTCTCCAGATCCACACGGCAGTTCTTCTGCTGCCTGCGGTATTCCTTTTTGAGCTCCTCGCTCTTGCTGGCTTCATGCTTCTGGTCCAGCGAGCGAATCTGCCGCTCCAGCGTGCGCATGGTGTCCACGGTCTTGTTGACCTTGTCCAGCAGCCGCTTGCGTTCCAGGGCCGTGTACTTCAGCTCGCGCACAATTCGCGAAATAAAAACCTTCTCGCGTGCAATCAGCCAGCGCGCATGACGCGCTTCCTTGGCCTTCGCCTTGGTCGCATTCGCGGGCGCAACCTGCTTTTCTTCAAGCGCGGCAATCTTCTTCTGGTGCTTCACCAACGCGTCAATGCGGATGACAGTCGCCTTGACGCGCGTCTGCACCACTTCTTCGGTGAGTTCTTCCTCGTCGAAGACGACGACTTCCTTAACGTTGCGTACGCCGCGCTTCAAGTCCTCGCCCAGCGCAACGATCTCGCGGATCACAATGGGCGAACGCGAAATAGCCTTGAGCACGCGCAGTTGGCCACGCTCAATACGCTTGGCAATCTCAACCTCACCCTCGCGGGTAAGCAGGGGAACGGTGCCCATCTCGCGCAGGTACATGCGCACCGGGTCATTGGTTTTCTCAAGCGTGCCGGGCGTCAGGTCGAGCTCGACGTCCTCGCCTTCTTCAAGTTCAAAATCCTTGTCGCCGGCAAACTTCGGGCCGTCGAGCAAGTCGATGCCCTGGGTGCCGATGGTTGTGATCAGGTCGTCCAGATCGTCAGCGGAGCCAATCTCTTCCGGCAGCATGTCGTTCACATCGCCGTAGGTGAGATAGCCCTTCTCCTTGCCCACTTCGATCAGGCTGTCAATGTCGTGTTCGAATTTGTCGTCAATCGCCAAAATTATCCTGCTCTCTAGCGCAAAACAGTTTAAAGCGCCGGTTTGCGCACCGGCGCGTGGCTTGGTCCGGGCACGAAAAAATATTTCCAGAAAACACGTTCTGGAAAATTTCGCGCATGCGAACGCAAACCTGCGGTCACCCGCAAAAAAGAAGCGGTCTCACGTAGTTGCTCGGAACAGGATGACAAGCGCTTCAGGTCTCACCTGGTTCGCCCGCGAGCCGGAGCTCATATGTGGGGCAGAGGGGCGCGCATCCTCACAGAGATCAACAGATTACCACAATCCGACCCGGTTTCCCAAGCAAAATTCCCGCTGAATCTATGGCTTTCTTTGAGACCGCTTCAAATCGGCCTGGGCCATCGACTGTTCCAGCCATTTCAAGTCCTGCTCATTAGACGCGATAAACGCCTCAATTGATGCATGGCTCGTGCTTCCCAAAGCGCTCAGGCACCGCCTTCAGGATGCGCTTCGTTAGGGAGCAAAGGGAAAGAAAGATAGGAAAATCTTGCGGTTGGCATCTGGCTTAGAGAAACATTGCCAGATGCCGGTCGGGGACACGAACCATCAGCGGCTGATTCTCGCCCTTCCGCTGTGCCTCGTCAAACACGACCTGAAGATCGTCACCATGGGCGAGTGCCGTGTTCTGCCTTTCAGAGATGGCAACCCACGTCCCTGGTGGAAATCCCTTTAGCAATTCGGGAAGATCTGCGACAGTCGTGGCCATGCCCGCCTATTTCCTGCAAAATCCCAGGGAATCGTTGATTCCCATACCAACCGATTATGCTCCCACCTGCACTGAGTTGCACAGAGGTTCAGAGTTGCCGCCCATCCGGCGGCCTGTGGTTGTGCAGATTGCGAAGCCTCCGGTCCAGCTCCAGCTTTTGCTGCGTCAGCAATGCCAATTCGGCAAAGTCGGCGCGCCGCTCCGCCTCGGCAATCAACTCGCGCAGTTCCCTCAGCCGGTGCCCAATCGCCCGCTCCTGGATCTCCTGGACAGCACCCAGAATCTCGTTTTCCTCCGGCGGCTTCACCTCGGCCAGCAGTGCCTCGGCTAGCAACGCCCGCTGTGCCTCGTCCTCCACCACGTCCATAGGGTCTTTTGCCTGCCTGTTGATCAGAGCCTGCATCGCCGGGTACGTGCCAAGATGCTCAAACCACGCAGGTTGCTCCGTCAGAGCCTGGGCTGCCAACCCTCGGCCGCGTTCAAATTCAGGATCGGTAATGGCCAGTGCCCGCAACAGCACCCGCTCCACCTCGGTCAGCGCAACTGCCCGCACCTCAACGTGATCCCGCCTCTTCAGCGCCGCCTGGCGCAGTTCTTCCCGCAGCACCGCCGAATCAATCCCCAGCTTCTGCGAAGCGTCAGCGGCAAACTGGTCTCGCGCCAGCTTTTCCGGCATCCGGCGTATGTGCGGAAGCAGGAAATTCATCGCCTTCACCTTCTGCTCCGCGCTTGCCCCAGGGAACGCTGTCCGGGCGCGCTCAATCAGATAATCCGCCTGTCGCCGCGCCCCGCGCAGAGCCGCCATATAAGCCTCAACGCCCCGCTCGCGAATAAACCGGTCAGGGTCCAGTCCCCCCTCCAGCGTGACAATCTTGATCGTGAATCCCTCTTCCGTCAGCAACGCTATTGACTTCTCCGCCGCGTTACTTCCCGCCGCGTCCGGGTCAAAGTTCACCACAACCTGAGAGGTATGCCGCTTCAGCAGCCCCACCTGCTGCTCGGTAAATGCCGTTCCGCTGGTTGCAATCACGTTCTGGATTCCGCGCAGAAAGACTGAGATGCAGTCCATCTGCCCCTCCACCAGCACCGCAAACTCATGCTTCCGGATCGACACCTTCGCCTTGTCCAGATTGAACAGCACCTGGCCCTTCGAGTAGAGCGGCGTCTCCGGCGAGTTGATGTACTTGGCCCCAGCCTTGTCGCCCGTCTCCAGCGTCCGCGCCGTAAACGCAATCACCCGCCCGCTCTCATTCGCGATGGGAAACATCACCCGCTTGCGGAAGCGGTCGTAGATCGGCCCCAGGCTGCCGTCGCCCTGCTCTTTTGAACTGAACAGACCGCTCGCCCGCAGGGTTTCGTTGTCAGCCATCCCGCTCAGCCGGTCCCGCAGGGCATTGAAGCTGTCTGGCGCATAGCCCATTCGGAAGGCCTTGATCCCCTCCGGCGTCATTCCCCGTCCAGCCAGATATTCGCGCGCCACGGCCCCCTCGGGTCCCTGCAACTGCTCTTCAAACCACGCCGTCGCGGTCTCGTGCAGTTCCAGCAGTTTGACGCGCAGCCGCGCCTCCGCAGCTTCTTCCGGCGACGAGAACTCTCGTTTCGGCAGCGGAATCCCGCACTTCTGCGCCACAATCCGCACCGCTTCGGGAAAGCTGACGTTCTCAATCTTGCCTACAAAGCTGAATACGTCCCCCGAAGCCTGGCAGCCGAAGCAGTGGTAGAACTGCCGCACCGCGTGCACCGAGAACGACGGCGATTTTTCCTTGTGAAATGGGCATAGTCCGGAGTAGTTCTGCGCCCCCGCCTTGCGCAGCCGGATGTACCCCTCGATCACCTTGACGATGTCGGCCTGCTGCTTGACGGTTTGGGCAAAATCGGACACGTTGAGGTCTCCAATCAGCATAAGCCGGACCCAGCAGCCGGACGGTGGATAACCGGACACCCGCCGCCCAGACATCCCTTCCCTTCAAACAGGGAAGCTGCCCTTGAGCATCAGACGGCATCCTATGAAAGCGGCCCCCCCACCGCACTGGAGTGCTAATGAAGTCCGTGAGCACCCTCCTCTTTGCGTTGTTCTGTTCCTATGCTCATGCCACCCAGCCCTCTGATCCAGGCCCGCCATCCGCTCCAGCACCCCAGTCCAATTCGGCCCCACCTTACCAGCTCTACGGTGGCTACTCCTGGCTCTCCAATTCCCTCAACGGAACTCCCGGATCGAGCCATCCCTTGAACGGCTGGAACGCCGGCATTGCCTTTGCGCAGTGGCATCACCTCCGCTTCAAGCTCGACTACTCCATGTTCCGGGGAACCAATCTCAGCGCGCCTCAGCACCCCTTCCTCATCCTCGGCGGCGGACAATACGACATCGCCTTCCATCGCGAACGGTTCTTTGCAGAGGCCCTCGTCGGCGAGGCCGGGTTGAACGGCACCTGGTACAAAGGCAGCATCGCGGGCTACAAGGACGGCAATACCGGCGGCACAGCATCCCTGGCCGAATTCTTCGGCGGCGGCATTGACACTCCGATCGGCGCGCACACCGCGTTTCGCATCGAGGGCGGCGTCCAACACACCAACTTCAACCCCGTCGGCCCGCTGCCTGACCCGGCTCCGTATCACATGAACGGCCTGCCCAACTATTTCGGCCGCATCTCCGCCGGCATAGTCTTCACTCCGCGCCTCGGACCCGAAATCCGGCCTGCAACCCCGCATGCTCCGGTCGAGAGCGAAATCATTTTCGAGGGCCTGAATTCCTTCGGCCATTTCCATATTTTTGCCGACACCTGGTACAGCTATCTCTCTGCCGGAGGTGTCGAATACGACCGGCATTCCTGGGGCAGGATGCTTTGGGCCCGTCGAGATTACACCGCCGAAATTCTGCCCGTCCTAATCCTCCGCCAGCCCGCCAAGACCGACGTCTGGGGAGACCGGTTATCTCAATCTTATGGAACCGTGCCCGGCGTTAATATCTCTCCCATCGGCATGCGGCTCCTCTGGCGCGACGGAACGCGCTTCAAGCCCTACTACGTTATCAAATGCGGCATGAGCGGTTTCACCAGCAAAGCTTTCTCCAAATATGCGGCGTACGAAAACTTCAGCCTCCAGCAAGGCGTCGGGATGCAGTTTCGCCTGACCGATCGCTGGGACTTTCGAACCGGCTTTGAAGTCTTCCACTCCTCCAACGGCTTCGTGGTGCCCAGTAATCCCGGTCTTGACGAAATGTCGTGGAACGTCGGGCTGTCTTACCACTTGCGCGGTTCGGCTGTGAGCAGATAGACAGCTCCAATGCTGTCCCTTGCCGCCCCGGTCATCCCGGAGAGCCGAAGCCCAGAAGCCGCGAACTGAAAGCAGGTAGCTCCATGACTCGCCTTTGGGTCATGAGAAGGAAAAAAGCCAGCGCGAGCGAATAGCGAGCGTTTGGTCGCACCGCAGGTGCTGGTACGAAATAATGGGGAATGCCGCAACCGAAGAATCAGTTGGACTTTGTCGGAATCGATTTCGGCACCACCAACAGCTCCGTAGCGCTGCTCGCAGGGGACGCTTCCGTCCAGCTTGCCACATTCCAGTTCCTGGGCATGCAAACTCCATCCTTCCGCTCGGTTCTCTATTTTGAGCAATTCAAGACGCCGTCTGGGTTGAACCGAACTCAGTCGCTGACCGGCCCCGTGGCAATCGAGCGCTACCTTGAAGCCGACGAAAAGGGCCGCCTCATTCAATCTCTCAAGTCGCATTTGCCCAATCGCCAACTCACTGGAACCGAGATTTTCGGCCGCCGTCACAAGCTTGAGGATATTCTTTCCCGACTGATCGGCGACCTCCGCAGGCAGAGCGAGACACAGTTCCAACGCCCCATTCGACGCGCAGTGGTTGGCCGGCCCGTTCAGTTTGTCGGCGCGGAAACCGAGCAAGACAACCGGTTCGCCGAATCCCGCCTGCGCGAGGCGTTTACGCTTGCAGGCTTCGAACAAATTGAATTTGAGCTGGAGCCGGTTGCGGCCGCTTCCGCCTACGAATCCACCCTGGATCACGACGAGCTGCTTTTGATCGGAGACTTTGGCGGAGGCACAAGCGACTTCTCACTGCTGCGCGCCGGGCCTGAAATCCGTCGCCGCGGGCGCGCGCCGCAAGACCTGCTCGGAAACAGCGGAGTCGGGCTGGCAGGAGACGCTTTCGATGCCCGCATCGTGCGCAAACTTGTCTCTCCGGCACTTGGATCGGATTCCGAGGCACGCTCGCTCAACAAACTTCTTCCCGCCGTTCCCGCCTGGATCTATGCCAATCTCGAACGCTGGCATTATCTTTCCTTTCTGCGCACCAACAATGTGCGGGAAATCCTGAAAAGCGCGCGGATCCGGGCCCTCGAACCTGAAAAGATTCAGGCTCTCATCAGCATCATCGACGAAGATCTCGGCTACCAGCTTCATCAGTCCGTCCAGCAGGTCAAGTTCCAGCTCTCGCAAATCGATCGCGCCGAATTCCGCTTCCGCGACACCCCAAAGAGCCACGCCAGTATCGACCTGCGTATTCCGGTTACGCGTGCCGAATTTGAAGCCTGGATCGCCGAAGACCTGCACTCCATCGAGGACTGCGTCGACTCGCTTCTAAGCAAAGCCGGCGTCCATCCCGCGGAAGTCGACCGCGTTTTTCTGACTGGCGGTACGTCTTTTGTCCCCGCCGTCCGCCGCATCTTTTCCACGCGTTTCGGCGAAGACCGGATCCGCGCCGGCAATGAATTCACCTCAGTAGCACACGGTTTGGCCCTCTGCGCGGCCACGGTTTTTGGCCACGCTTCATAATCCGGCAGTACTCCCGATCACTTCTTCACTAATTCACTTCTTCACTTGCTCACTGAAATAGTCGTTGCAACGAATATCGTCCTCGCGCATCCAATCAATGTAACCTCAAAAGGAGGTCAACCATGTCTCTTCGTCCCGTAAAAGAGATCATTCAAACTACGCCGACCATCGAGGGCGCCGGAGTCAAATTGCAGCGCGCTTTCGGTTTCGGAAAAACAAAGGAGTTCGATCCGTTCTTGTTGCTCGACGATTTTCGCAACGAAAATCCAGTGGATTACCTGGCCGGGTTTCCGTGGCACCCGCATCGCGGCATCGAGACCATCACATACGTGCTGGCCGGTGAAGTGGCGCACGGCGACAGCCTGGGCAACAAGGGCCGCATGACTGCCGGCGATGTGCAGTGGATGACCGCGGGCAGCGGCATTCTTCACCAGGAGATGCCCAAAGGCGACGCGCACGGCCGCATGCACGGCTTCCAGCTGTGGGCTAACCTGCCTGCGGCGCTCAAGATGACCGACCCGCGCTACCAGGACATTCCCGCCGCCGCCATCCCCGAGGTCACTGAGGATGACGGTACGCGCGCACGCATCATCTGCGGCGAGTTTTGGGGACAGAAGGGGCCGGTTGAGGGAGTAGCTGCCGATCCGCGCTATGTGGACATTTCGGTGCCGCCGGGCAAGCAGAAGCGTATTCAAGTTGAAACCACGCGCAACGCCTTTGCCTATGTGTTCGCGGGTGCAGGCACATTCCGTGATGCTTCTGATCCGCAGGCGGTGCTGACCGAGTCAGGCGTCGACCCCAATGCGCCGCCGGTCTACGAGGCCAAAAACCACTCGCTGGTTCTCTTCGATCGCGGAGACGAAATAGTGGTTCAGGCAGGCCCTGAAGGCATTCGTTTCCTGCTTGTCTCGGGCAAGCCGCTCGAAGAACCGGTCGCGTGGTACGGGCCGATTGTGATGAACACCCAGGCTGAACTCCGCCAGGCAATGAACGAACTGAACAAGGGTACCTTCATCCACCACAAGTAACGTAATTCCGCGCAGGGGCAACTCAAAATTGCCGCTGCGCAAACCCGATTGTTGTTATACTGTGCTTGTTCCCGGAAGGGGTGGTTCCTCCCGGGAAGTTGGCTACTTGGTGAGTAGCGCAAGGACTAGGATCACGAGTGCGATCACAAACCGCCAGTCAATGGCGATCGTAATCAACACCCGCATCCAGGACGATTTCTCATCCATTCGTCCTCACCTCCTTTGCGTTGGCACGGCCCGCAGGTCGCTCTTAACGGCCTGCGGACCGACGGCTCACTCTTCCGAGCCGATCTTCCACTGCTGCCGCTTCCACACACGCAAATGAAGCGCACTCATCCTATCGCTTGTATTCTGATTTAGCCCCTGACGGTGATCACACCTCTATTGGCAGCTCCGCCGACAGAATATTCATCGGTGTCAGCCCTCGCTGCCGCAACGCGCCGAGGCTGAGCGAGTCGTGGCGCTTGGCCAACCGCCGCCCGTTGTGATCCACCACCAGGGAACAATGAAACCACTCTGGATCTTCAAACCCCAGCGCCCGGTTGAGCAGAATCTGCCGTGCGGTCGACTTCAGCAGGTCTGCACCGCGCACCACTTCCGTGATGCCCATGGCCGCGTCGTCCGCCACGCACGCCAGTTGATAGCTGGGCACACCGTCGCGACGCCACACCACAAAGTCACCGAAGTCGCGCCCAACCACAAAGGCCTGCCGCCCAAGGTTGCCATCGTCAAATTCAATTACCTCGCCGTCGGGAACCCGAAAGCGCCAGTTGATACCCTGTTGCAATTCGTTGGCTGTGAGTGTGCTGCCGGGCTGGGGCCTGCATGTTCCGGGATAAATCGGCTCGTCATCCAGGGGATCGATTCGCGGATCGCCGTCTACGCTCGGCAACGCGCTTTCATGCGGCGCGGCCAGTGCATTCTCCAGGTCTTTCCGCGAGCAGCGGCAGGGGTATAGATACCCGTTCCGCAGCAGCTTGCGCCAGGCGTCCAGGTAGACATCGAGCCGGCGGCTCTGCAGATAAGGCGCGAACGGCCCTCCCTTGTCTGGGCCTTCATGCCAGCGAATCCCCAGCCAGCGCAGGTCTTCGATGGCGGCCTCGGCGTAGGTTGCGCGGCAGCGGTCCGGATCCAGGTCTTCTATCCGCATCACCAGCGTGCCGGCGGCCTCGCGTGCCCTATGGAAAGCGGTCCAGAAGGTGCGCGCGTGGCCCACGTGCAGATACCCGGTGGGCGACGGCGCCAGTCGTCCGCGGTAACTCGAGAAGCTATATGAAAGGCTGCTGGCCATGCTTCCCATGAGTGTAGCCAGCTGCGAAGAGGCTGTATAGGCGGAGTTTCAAACCGCTCCGCCGGCGATGGTAACTCCCTAATCCGACTCGTCCTTATCCTGGTCCTTGTCTTTATCCTGATTCCTGCCAGCTCCATCGTCGCCGCTCTCGTGATGGTGCCGATATTGCCCGATATCATCGTCGATGTGCTTCGGATCGACCGACACCTGCACCACGTTCATCTCGTTGCCGTCTTTCTCCACCACAAACAAGCCCATTCGGTCACCCTCGGGATGAATGAAGATGAGCGTCTGGTCGGCGCCGTGCCGGCTGGTATCGCGAATAACTCGCTCCCACCCCGTGCCCAGCTTCTCCTCGACCATGCGGTTCAGTTCGTCCCCGTCAATCTTTTCCTGGAACGACTCGATCTCCGCCACATGCAAATTGCTGACACCGTCATGAGTTGACTTGCGCGCAACCAGGCTGACCAGGCCGAGAAAGGGAATGTGCGTGGCCCGAACGTGATAGCGGCTTTCGATCGAATGCACCACACCGTCAAATCCGCCCTCGGCGCCACTCGCCAGCACCGCCACTGGAACCAGCAGCGCCACAAATCCAATGGGAATTAACCATAACCGTCTCATTCGTTGCCGCCTTTCTTGTCTTTGTCGGCCTGTACTTTCGCCTTGTCCGCCAGTTCCTTTGCCTTTGCAAGCGATTTTGCTTTCTCTTTGTCCCTGGAGTGCTCAGTCTGCGCGATATCGCCCAGATCGCCCAGCCCACTGAGGCCTCTCAATTTGCCCAGGTCTTCCATCCTGACCGGCCCAAGAATCAGCACGATCGTCAACTCCTTCGGCTCGACCGTCAGAATGAACATCCCGTGCGATTCGCCGTTCACCAGCTTCACCATCACGTCGGTGGTTTCTCCGCTCTTGCGCTCGCGCTCTCTCACAACTGGCGTCCACTCGCTGGTCTCGAAGTAACTGCGCAGTTTCTCGATCTCCTCCATCGAGTACTCGCCTTCCTTGTCGAACTCGTATTCGCGCACGTAAATGCCATCCAGCCCGTCAATCAACTTGCGCGTTGCGGCTTCATCTCCGTCTTTGCCACTCATGACCTTTGAAGCGAACGAAAGCATGGTCTTGCCCAGCGTGACCTCCGTGACGTTTGAAGCGCGCGCCGCAAGCTCTTTCTCAACCGCTGGCGGTAGCGGCAATGGAGATGTTTGTGCCACTCCGGTTGAGGCAAGCCCGGCTGACGCCAGCCCCACTGTTGCCAATACGAAAACAAGAATGCGGTTCTTCATTTTTCTCCCTACTCCTGTCCATCGCGGCGGTGGGCCGCGAGTTGTCTGTTCATCAGGCTGAGCGCGTGGTTGGTAATGCGCAACGCGGTCAACACCTGTTGCCGGGCCGCTTCACCCTTCGCCTGTTCCTCCAGGCGATTCTCATGCTCGCGCCACATCACGCCGCCGGACAGCACCGCCGCAAGCACGATCACGGCTGCCAGCCGCTCCCAGATCATGGTGTGCGTCCGTACTCGTTCTGTATGGCGCTGCTGTCGCTTCTCCATCAGCCTGCGCTTCAGGCCCGGAGGCGCCGGTCGCCGTTCCAATGCCTGGCGCAGCTCCTGCTCAAATTCGTTTCCAGGCTCAAACTCCATGCACCTGCTCCTTGTCCCTTACAAATCCCTTCAAATGCGTTTGAGCCTTGGCCCGCAGCAGCTTCAATCCCCGCTGCAGATGGCTCTTCACCGTAGCCAGTGGCGCACCCAGCGTGGCCGCAATCTCTTCCGGCGTCAGGTCCTCCTGGTATCTGAGAACCAGCGCCGCGCGTTGCGGCTCAGGCAGCGTGGCCAGCAGTTGTTCCAGCCGCGCACCAAGTCCTGACCCTCTCTCTTCGGCAGGCGCGCCATGATTCTCGTCAATCTCAACCCATAGATCCAGACCGCGCACCTTTCGCCGCCTGAGGGCATCGGTTGAACGATTCATAGCAACCCGCCGCAACCAGAAGCAGGCATGATCACCGGATTCCATCCTGCCCAGGTTCCTGTCCAGTTCCAGAAACACATCCTGCGCAATTTCCTCGGCCAGGCCGCGGTCTCCGGTCATGCGCCATGCCAGCGAAAACACCATCGACTGGTGTGTGTCCACGAGTTGTTCAAAATCCGCATGCCAGCCGTGGGCCATAAGTTTCGCTGCTACTCTCTTATCCGCAGGGATCTGCGCGCGGGGATGCAGAGAGTACGCGATGGAGAGAAAAAAGTTCGAAAAGAGACTTGCAGCTTCCGGAAGAGCTCACATCATAGGCGCGGGCGCATTCAACCTGGGAGCCTCACTAGGGCGGACACCGCAAGCATGGCGGCAAATCGTCATGCGTTTCTTCAGCAAACGCTGGTTATCTTCAGGCCAATCGTGAGGTTTTACGCCACAAATCCGTCTAAAGAGAGATACAATTCCCTCAAATCGGCTCCGAAACTGGAGGTCCCGGTTAAGACGATGAACTCGCTGAATCAATGGAAGAGCTGGATCCACAGGCTGGGCTACACTGAAAAGCCGCGGGCTGAGAGGCGAACCCCGTCAGGGTTTTCCGCCCGACGTCTGGACAGCTCCGCTGCGAAACCGGCCGCCATCAGAGATATCAGCTCCACCGGACTGCATATCCTGACAGACGAGCGCTGGCCAGTTGGCGATTTGGTCCGCTTGACAATCCAGGTGGAACGGGTGTCGGAGGACCCTTCCGAGCCTCAGATCGCAGTGCAGGCGCGGGTTGTTCGTCACATCGAAGATGGCATCGGATTATCGTTTGTTCTCCAGGAGGGCCTCGATCCAAATCTCTGGGATGTGCTGCTCAGAAACGCCGTCCTTCTGGAGGACCCTAAAGACATCCTGAACACGATCAGGATGCTCCGCAACATATTGTTCTTGTGCCGGCTTTGTCACTCCGAAGCACACCCAGCCATTCTGCTGCTGGGTGGCGAACTGGATGAGCACAGAACAAAGAAAGCACTGAACATTACGCATTGCGCGGAACTGCTCCTGGCTTCAGAACCAAATCCTGAAAGAATGCGTGCCCATCCGCCTTTGGTCGAAAGCATCCTTAAGCACGGGGCATGGGCGGATGATTTTACTGAGCAGCTGTGGGCCGGCCTTCTGGCCACATCCTGCACCGTTGACGGAAAAGACGAATCCAATGCTCCCTTTGTCGAACTGCTTGTCAATGTTACTTATCATCAGAGCCGCATCCTTGTTGCCGGATGCATCAGGGCTTTAGATCTCATGTCGAGGAGTGAATACAATTCTTCGACTCGAATCATCCTTACTCCCGAACAGATGATTCGACTCACCGGTATGCATGATATTTCGAGAATTGCCACAGATATGGCATATCTCTTCAATTCAGAACTCATTGAAAAACAATTTGACTTTACGTCTTACATTCCTATGGACACGTTTGATATCACTCCTACTCGCCTGGGCCTGAAACTCTACGAACGCTGCAAGGCGTATCGCATGAAGACTGATGCATCGTTGGATATATCCGAGAGCGCCCAGCCCTTGCCGCTGTCTGACTTGCCCGCGGCAAATGAGGCAACTCAACCCTTGTCGCTTTCTGATTTTGTCCGTTCATAATTCGATGAGGCGCCTTCAAAACAAATCCGGAATGCTGTGAAACGCAATCCGCGTCGGCGCAGCCTTGAACGCCGTCAGCATCGTCGCCGGCGCCAGCGTACTCATTCCATATTTATTGTTCAGCGCATCCATCGTTTCCAGCAGCTTGGTCCGGCTCTGCACGTCCTCAGTGCCTTCAAACAAATTGAGCGAGTGCAGCCGGTCCGGCACCAGCCCATTCAAATGAACCCCGATAAAGTACGGTTGAGCTGACGCCGATCCAGCGGGCTGGCTATCCCACAAGCGCCGGAGCGCCGCAATCAGCGTCTGATTGTCCTGGCACTCGCTCAGCTTCAGCTCCGCCTTCCAGCCTTTCTTGGGCACACCAAACCCCACCGCCGGCGTTCCTTTCGATTCCGGAAAGCCGTAGCCCATCACCAGACCGATGCTGCTGGCCCACAGCCCGCCCGCGCGCAGCCGCATCGCCGCCTTGTGGAGCAGCTTGTGCGCCACGGCCCATGCCTTTTCCGGCGCGCGCATCTCCGGCGCCAGCACATGCTGGTGGCTGATCGACTTCAGATGCTCCGTCTCCGACATATCGAAGTCTTCGCCCTTGAGCCAGTGCCACAACCGCTCGCCCCACACCGATCCCCAAAGACTTCCCGCCTTTTCGCAACCAAGCGCCAGCAGGTCATCCATCGAGCGAATTCCCTGCTCATTCAGCCGCTTCTCGGTCTGCGGGCCGATCCCGGGCAGGTCGCGCAGAGTGAGCTGCCGCAGCGCCTCCGGCAAAATGTCTAGCGGCAGGGCCACCAGGCCGTCGGGCTTTTCCATGTCGCTGGCCACCTTGGCCAGGTAGCGATTGGTCGCAAGGCCAACTGAGCTCTTCAGCGTCTCGCCCACCGTCTCCCGAATCCGCGCCTTCACTCGCCTGCCCAGTTCCATGGCAGCCAGCAACGGCCGCTCGCGCCCCATCAGCCGGCACGCCATTTCGTCGATTGAGAGCACTGC
The DNA here is from genome assembly GCA_050013695.1 of Occallatibacter sp. Taxonomy (GTDB): domain Bacteria; phylum Acidobacteriota; class Terriglobia; order Terriglobales; family Acidobacteriaceae; genus Telmatobacter. The sequence goes on along the minus strand of JBEKET010000017.1, from coordinate 54,508 downwards.
CGTTACCGGCAGGCAGGATTCCACGGCTTCGACGATGCGGTGGTGGTAATCGATATAAATCTCGTGACGAGCTTCCAGCAACGTCAGCTCCGGACACATCCGCTTCGCCTCGCCGACCTGGGTCCCCGTCTTAATTCCGAACGCCTTGGCCTCGTAACTGGCGGCAATGCAAACGGTGGTATCCGCCATCATGGGGACGACGGCTACCGGCTTTCCGCGCAGCTCCGGCCTTACCTCCTGCTCTACCGAAGCAAAATAGGAGTTCAAATCAACGAAGAGCCAGTTGAGTCCCGCAACTACACCGTCCTTGTGCTGATGCGGATCCACCAGCGAACCAGATACCGGATTGGAAGCAGCCGCCATCTCGCAACTATTTTCGCCTTTTATTCTCTTACTCGCAATCAAAAACGCTCAAAAAACGAATCTGTGCCGATAATACTTTCGGATGCTAAACTGATCGCGCAGGGGTTCCGGCTCTCCGAGACCCGAAAAACTCGTCTATTTGTTGGGCGTGTGCGGACGGATTGCAGTGAATTGAGGGGTTTCCCTGACTATGCATAATCTAGTTCATTGGCTCGCGATGAACGGCAGCATGCTCGCAGTCCTTGTGACCGTGGGTGTTGCGGTCCTGCTCGTCTGCTGCCTGGGATGCTCCAACTGCCCGGCCCGCGAGAAGGACGATCTTTTCCGCCGCCGCGAACTCTAAATCACTCGACTTCCCGGGCCGCCCTGGTCCCCTGGTGAAACCGAACTCGCCATTTCCCTGCTTCTTTAATCCATATCGAACTGCGCAGCGTCACGCTCTGTGTTCCTGCAGAATCCGTTCTTATCGCGCGATAAGTCACTAACCCCACTTCGGCGCTGATGAGGACGCAGTGCATCTTTTCGGCATCCAAAAGACTTTGCTCCTCGCTCGCGAGTGAATCCAGAATCGTCTGCCTGTCCCACACCCGCACGGAAGAACCGAACTCCAGAAAATCGTCTGCCAGGAGCGCTTCCACCTGCGCGCGATCACGCCGGACCGCCGGGTCGAGCAGTGCCCGCTCGCAAGCAATCAGATACGCACGGACTTCGTCCTCCGTCTGCTCTTCCATTTCCCGCCTCGCATTTACCACCGGACTCTTAGATTACAAAACCTCCTCTTGAGCTGTGATGTTTCGAGAACCCACGCGCATCGACTGAATGGCTTCGTGGCCAACCACTTCACCGCATTCAACCGGAAGGTTAAGCCGTGTACGCTCGCCACTTTGCACCAAAGGGCTCAAGGGTATATCGTCCGTTTCATGCACTGGGCGACTCCTGAAGAACGACGCAATCTAGGCCAGGCGCGGCGCAAGCAGGTGGGCCGCCAGGAACACAACGCATTCAACCCCAAGGCGCGCAAGAAATCGCCTCTCGAACTTCTCGCCCGCTCCATGCATGGCCGCATTCCCGCGCTCGTCAAGCTGAAGTACGACTTGATGGCAGCGTCGCCCTTCGGCTATTTTCGCGGCGCAGTTCCCGTCATGGCTGCGGATCTGGCCTTGCTGCCAAACACCGGCATCGTCTCCCAGCTCTGTGGCGACGCGCACGTGCGCAACCTCGGCGCCTATGCCGCGCCCGACGGCCGACTCGTCTTCGACATCAACGACTTCGACGAAACCATTCGCGGGCCCTTCGAGTGGGACCTCAAGCGCATGGCTGCCTCCGTCACGCTCGCCGGCCGCGGCGCCGGGCACAAAGAATCCGCTGTGCGCGCGGCCGTGGAGCACTTCATTGAGCATTATTCCGCACAGATGCACATCTTTGCCCGCATGCCCTTGATCGAGATAGGCCGTCATCAAGTGCACCGCATGGGCCAGGTCACGCCTATTCACGATGCGCTGCTGAAAGCCGAGCGAGCCAAGCCGCAACACACGCTCGATCAACTCACCGTGCCAGCCTCAACCAAGTCCGGCGGCGAGCGCCGCTTCAAAGAAGAAAAGCCCATGCTCACGCGCGTCACCGCCGCGCAGGCCGACGCCGTCCTCGCCTCGCTCGCTCCATACCGCCAGATGCTTGAACCGCAGCGGCAACATCTGCTCTCCTTCTATCGACCCATCGACGTGGCCTTCAAAGTTGTCGGCACCGGCTCCGTTGGCCTGCGCGATTTTTGCGTCTACCTTGAGGGCAACGGCCCTGAAGATCCGCTCTTCCTCCAGATCAAAGAGGAGCCGCTCTCCGGCTATGCGCCTTATCTGCCCGACGCAAATCCGCCTCATCACAACGGGCAGCGCGTCGCCGAGGGCCAGCGCGCCATGCAGATTCAGAGCGACCCGTTCCTCGGCTGGACCCATATCGGCAACCGCCAATATCTGGTCCGCCAGCTCAACGACCACAAGGGATCGATCAATCTTGAAGACCTGGCCGGCGGGGCGCTTGTTGCATTTGCTGAAGTCTGCGGCGAGCTGCTCGCGCGCGGTCACGCCCGCTCTGGAGACCCACAGGTCATCGCCGGCTATCTTGGCAGCGGAGACGGCTGCGCTGAGGCGCTGGGTAAATTCGGTGCGCTCTACGCCGACCAGACGGAAAAGGATTGGGAAGATTTGTGCCGTGCGCAAAAGAAACAGACCAAGCCCAAGAAATCTGCAAAGAAGACTTAGAACCATCGCAGCCCAGGCAGGAGACTCAGATGAATCGCCGCACCTTCACGCAAACTCTCGCCGCAGTCGCTGGGCTTCCAATCCTGTCCACAATCGCCGTCGAGAAAGCCGAATCCCAAACACCCGCTCCGGCTTCTCCATTTCCGCTCTCCGTCATGCTTTGGACAGTCTTTCGCGGGCTGCCTTTCGAGCAGCGGCTGGCGCGCGTAGCGGAAGCGGGCTATAGCAATGTCGAGCTGGTGGGTGAATACAAGGACTGGACACCGGCCGACTTCGATCGCGCAAACGCCGCGCGCAAACGGCTGGGAATCAAATTTGACGCTACCGCGGGCATGGCGCATGGTGTGGCGAACCCGGCAACGCAGGATGCGTTCCTTGAAGAACTGAAAGGAGCGCTCAGTCAGATGGAGACGCTGAGCTGCCCGGCGATGATTGTTCTTTCAGGGAACGTGATTGCGGGCATGGCTCGCGAGGCTCAGCATGCCAGTTGCGTGGAGACACTGAAGCGCGCGGCGGGGCTGGTGGAAGGCAAACAAATTGACGGCCAGCCGGTGCGCCTGCTGCTCGAGTGCATTCATCTGGAGGAGAATCCGCACTACTACCTCACCTCGGCTAACGAGGCGATTGAAATTGTGCGCGCGGTAAATCACCCCCAGGTGCAGTTTCTCTATGACATCTACCACGAGCAGATGAGCTTCGGAAACCTGATCGACAAGCTCGACAAACACATCGACGTCATCGGCCTCATCCACGTTGCCGACGTCCCTGGACGCCACGAACCCGGCACAGGCGAAATCAACTATGGCAACATCTACCACAAGCTGGCAGAGTTGAAGTACGGTCACTACGTAGCCATGGAGTTTCTACCGGCGGGAGACGAGGTGACCACGCTGCGGGCGGCGAAAGCTCTTGCCATAAGCGCAGGAACGGTCTGAACAACGATCCGCGTGGGCTCCGCTCTACAATGACTCTGGTATGCCCACAGCCGTTCGTTCATACGCCAAGATCAATCTCGGCCTCTATATAGGCGCGCCGCGCCCCGACGGCTTCCACGGCCTGGTCACCGCCTACCAGACCATCGAGCTTCACGACGTTGTTACTGTTAATGCACGCCGCGCCGCTGCAACGGCAATCCAGCTCACCTCGAATGACGACCGCGTGCCCACGGACAGCCGCAACACGGCCTGGAAGATGGTCGAACTGGCCTTGGACGCGCTTGGGGTGACAGCGGAGGTGGAAGTTCACATCGACAAACGTCTTCCGGTGCAGGGAGGACTGGGCGCTGGATCGGCGAACGCCGTAGCGGCGCTGGTGGGCCTGGAACATGAACTTGAAGCCCCATCGCTTGCTTCTGGAACGTGGGAATCAAAGCGCTTGGACCTCGCCGCCCAGGTGGGCTCCGATGTCCCTCTTTTCCTCATCGGCGGAACTGTTCTCGGCCTCGACCGCGGGCAGCAAGTCCAGGCCCTCCCCGACATCGAACCGACCTGGTGCGTCATCGCCACTCCGGCCATCGGCGTCTCCACTCCGCAGGCGTTTCGCGATTGGGACGCCCTCTGCGCCGCCGAAGGTTTGACCCAGGACGCAAGTACAGATAAACTAAACAAGTTGAGTCGCGCCTATGCCAGCGCCTTCGCGGGGAGCATTCCGGAAGGTCAGCAGGGAACCGGCTCCTCCGGTGTTCTCTCCTATGAAGAGAACCTCGCCGGACCTCTAGAGTCCGCGCTTGTCCGCACCGGGATCACGAGCTGGATCCAGAACGACTTTGAACGCGTCGTCTTTCCCCAGCATCCTTCCCTTGCAGAAATCAAGCGCATTCTTGCGGCCACCGGCACTCCGGAGGCTGCCCTACCTGCCAGGTCAATTTTGGCCTCGCTGTCCGGGTCCGGCTCTGCACTCTTCGGGTTGTACCAGACCCGCGGAGATGCAGAAGCAGCCTGCGAACGTCTGCGCTCGGCCGGGGTGGAAAGTCATTTGACCCGCACCCTGCCGCGCACAGCCTATTGGCGCGAAATGCTTCTGCAAGAAGAGGATTGACAGCGGACCGTTGCGCAAGAGAGACTCGCCCTCGGTTGCTGTATTGGGCGATCGTCTAATGGCAAGACAGTGCCCTTTGGAGGCACTTATCTAGGTTCGAATCCTAGTCGCCCAGCCAAGTTTGTTCAGCACTATGCAAGCCCGGAAAGCAACCAAAGCCAACCAGCTTGGAGGATTTCGGAGATGGGATCGGAAGTTTTGACGGTAACAGCGGAAGACAAGCAACCACCAGAAAGCGGACCGAACACCCCGCAGGATGGTGCCCACAAAGAGCCCGAAAAAGGTGCGTCGCAAGATGCTGCCAAATCCGACCCGGCAGCCAAGGCGAAAGACGCCAAGGCAGCTCCTGAGCGCAAGCGGACCCGCAACCTGACCGAAGACAAGCGCTTCAAGCTTTTCTCCGGCACCGCCAACCGGCCCCTGGCTGAAGAGATTGCGCGCCACATCGGCGTTACCGTGGGCGAAGCCAAGATTCAGCGCTTTGCTGACGGCGAAATCTACTTCCAGTCGCTCGAGAACGTGCGCGGCGTGGATGTTTTTGTGGTGCAACCCACCTGCTATCCGGTGGACCAGCACCTGGTGGAGTTATTGGTGATGATTGACGCGCTCAAGCGGGCCTCGGCGGCCAGGATCACTGTGGTGGTGCCCTACTATGGCTACGCCCGACAGGATCGCAAAGACAAGCAGCGCGTCCCCATCAGCGCCAAGCTCATCGCCGATTTGCTCACCACCGCCGGCGCCAATCGCGCACTTTTCGTCGACCTGCACGCCGCCCAGATCCAGGGCTTCTTCAACATTCCCGTCGATCACCTCTTCGCCAGCCCCGTCCTCGTCGGATACTTCCGCGAACTCGCCCTGCCCAACCTTACCGTGGTTTCACCGGATGCCGGCGGCGTAGAGCGTGCCCGCTTCTTTGCGCAGAAGATCGGCGCACCCCTGGCCATCGTGGACAAGCGCCGCACCGATATGAATGTCGCCGAGGTCATGAATGTGATCGGCGACGTGAAGGGCAAGAGTTGCCTCATCCTTGACGACATTGTCGACACTGCTGGAACGCTGGTGAAGACAGTCGACGCACTTTTTGCCAACGGCGCAGCCACTGTATACGCCTGCGCCAGCCACGCCGTGCTTTCGGGCCCGGCCATCGACCGCATTGCCAACTCGCGCCTGGAGCAATTGGTGGTGACCAACACCATTCCACTGCGCGAAGCGGCACAGAAGTTGCCCAAGATTAAAGTGCTCTCCATCGCCGGACTGATTGGTACGGCCATTGAGAACATTCACCTCGAAACCAGCGTCAGTTCGCTGTTTAACTAAAAGCAGCTGCTAGCTATTAGCTTCTAGCTTTTAGCTGGTTTGTCCTCGATATTGGCCTTCGTGATTGAACGAAGGAGAAATGCACTGAATCGATCTTCAAGCGGCGTCAGTGCGGAACTTCAACGAAGCAGCTAAAAGCTAGCGGCTAGAAGCTAGAAGCTGCTCTTCACAAAGGGAGCGGAGCAACAAGGTCAGCAGCGGCAGCCCGAGCTAAAAGCTGGAGGCTAGCAGCTAGAAGCTGCCCTTCCGTGCCCGATACCAGGAAACGAGAGAACAAATGCCAGAAGTAGTCGTAGCCAAGCCCCGTGAGGGCAAGTTCAACAAGAATGCCGCGCGCCGTGTCCGCGTCGCGGGCAAGATTCCCGCCGTGCTTTACGGATCGGGGCATGACCCGGTTGCCGTTGAAGTGGATCCCAAGCAGATCTCCCGGATCCTGTTTTCAGAGACCGGTCACAACACGATTTTCGATGTCGAAGTTGCGGGCTTGCCCGGAGCCAAGGCCATGATCGTCGACTGGCAGCGCGAGCCGATCAAGGATCAGCTGATCCACATCGACCTCAAGCGCATCGCCATGGACAAGGCCATCAAAGTCAGCGTGCGCGTGAAGTTGCTGGGCGTTCCTGCCGGCGTAAAAACGGCTGGCGGCATCCTCGACCAGGTGTTGCGCGAAGTTGAAATCGAGTGTCTGCCGGGCGACATCCCCAGGCACATCGACGTTGACGTCAGCAAGCTGGAACTGTGGGCCTCGCTGCGTGTCAGCGATCTGCCGCACTCCGGTTCCATCAAGTATCTGAACGCCGAAGATGCAACTGTAGCCCACGTCATCTCTATTCGCGAGGAAGTTGCGCCGGTGGCCGAAGTTGATGCAGCAGCAGTGGCGGCGGCGACGGGACCAGCAGAACCTGAAGTTGCCAAGAAGGGCAAGCCGGAAGACGCAGCCGGTGCAGGAAAGAAACCCGAGGCGAAGAAGTAAGTCTTGGCCGGAGAAAGTGAGATCGGGGTTCGTCGTAGTCCGTTTCTTGTTGTCGGGCTCGGCAATCCCGGCCCTGAATACACGTGGACGCCGCATAACGCGGGGTTCATGGCAATCGACCGCATCGCCGTGCAAGAGGGCGTTGTGGTTCAGAACCGGCGCTGCAAGGCCGTTACCGCAACCTGCCGCATAGCGGGGCGCGAAGTGGTCCTTGCCAAGCCGGAGACGTTTATGAACCTGAGCGGGCTTGCAGTAGCCGCCCTGGTGAGAGAATTTGAGGCTGATCCAATGAAGGATCTGCTCGTGATCTACGACGAGCTCGATCTGACGCTGGGGACCTTCAAGATCAGGGAGCGCGGTTCGCCCGCGGGCCACAACGGAGCCCGCAGCATAACCGGCGCCCTGGGTGGGCAGGAGTGGTTGCGCCTGCGTATCGGAGTTGGACCGGATTTGCCACCTGAGGCCATTGCGGCCGCAGGTGGCAGACGGCCAGGCAGGGATTATCTGCTCTCGTCGATGCGCAAGGCGGATTTGACGGTGCTGGACGAGGTGCTGGACCGTGTGGCAACTGCGACCAGGCGGATCATCAGCGACGGGCCGTCAGCCGCGATGAACGAGTTTAACCGCCGAGAGTAAGGCAGGGAACAGGGATTAGGGAACAGGGAACAGGGAACAGGGAGCCACAATACAAGCAACTGCTGCTGATCTCTGAACAAGTCAAGATTTTGAAAGCGTTGGAGTTTTGAAAAGGCACGACTTTAGTCGTGCCGCAAATGGGTAAGAAGGAAATCGGGGCTTTGGCCCCTGCGGCAAGTGAGCAATGTCAGGGCTGGAACAGAAATTCCAGCGGAAAAGGAATCAAGATGTCTCGAGTCTATGAGGTGATGTTCATCGTTCGGCCCGACGTGGCCGAAGAAGATGCAGACAAGCTGATCGCCGGCTTCAGCGCCACTGTCACCGGTGGCGGCGGCGTCATCAAGTCTGTAGAAAAGATGGGCCGGCGCAAGCTTGCCTACACGGTTCGCAAGTTCAACGACGGCAACTACGTTCTGCTGACCATCGAGGCCGGCGGTCCGGTGGTGCTTGAGCTTGAGCGCCGTTTGCGTGTGACTGAGCCGGTGATCAAGTTCATCACCGTGCGCATCGACGAGGAAGAAAAGCGCCTGGCCAAGGTGAAGGCTCTGCGCGGAACACGCCGCAAGGTCAGCACGGAACACGCCGCTCCGGCAGCGCCTGTTGCGGCTCCGGTCGCGGCGCCAGTTGCAGCCCCCGTGGCGGCAGAAGTTGCCGAGCCGGTTCAGGCCAGCGCCTAGCAGCCAATTTGAGAATTGCCTGCTTTGTATCAGGGCGTGACTTTTATAGCCTGTCCTGAGCGCAGTCGAAGGATGCCGGCAGTTCAGCAAGAAACAACGTGGGCTTTGGCCCCTGAATGCAGAGAGTAAAGAGGAAACAGCATGTCTGAAGAGACTCAATCCAAAGCGCCCGAAACCGGCGCAGCACCACAATCTGAATCCGGATCTGGATCCGGTCCAGCACCCCGTTCAGGCGGCCGGCCCGCCGGCGGTCCTGGCGGCCGTCCCTCCGGTGGACCCGGCGGACGCGGCAAATTCTTCCGCCGCAAGAAGGTCTGCAAGTTCTGCACCGAGAAGATCGACGCCATTCCTTACCGCGACGTTCGACTCTTGCAGGGTTTTGTGGCCGAGCGCGGCAAGATCGTGCCTCGTCGCCTCACCGGCGTCTGCACCACGCACCAGCGCCGCCTGACCCGCGCCATCAAGCAGGCCCGGAACATCGCGCTGCTGCCGTTTGCTACACGGCACTAGAGTCGAACGTCGTGGGTTGCGGAGGGAGCGGGAGTTTAGATCCCTGAAACAGGACGAAATGCACGGCCAGCAGGCTCGAGGCTTTTCGAATCTCCCGGCATTCCGGAACTAACGGCGGCGATCGAATTCACGCTCGCGCAACCGACGCTGCGCGGCACTTTTTAGGCACCGCCGCTCTCGTCCAATGACAAGAGCGACCCGGCGCAAAATTGGAGAGTTTGTCATGGAAGTAATTCTGAAAGAAGACGTAGTCAACCTGGGCCACCGCGGAGACGTGGTAAAGGTCGCTGAAGGCTATGGCCGCAACTTCCTGCTGCCGCGCAAGCTGGCGATGCAGGCAACTGAAGCCAACAAGGTGGTCATCGAGCAGATGAAGAATGCCGCTGCCCGCCGCTCCGCCTCTGAAAAAGCGCAGGCCGAGGCGTTGGTCACCAAGCTCGAGCCCGTCGTGCTCAGCTTCACCCGGAAGTCGGGCGAGAACGGCCAGCTCTTTGGCTCCGTTACCTCGGCCGACATCGCCGCCGGACTTGGCACCGAGGGCTTCGAGATCGATCGCCGCAAGATTCAGCTTGCCGAGCCGCTCAAGAGCCTTGGTGAATTCACCGTGAGTATCAAGCTCTATCGTGAAGTCACGGCTCACATCCAGGTGAAGGTGGTCGGCGACGCCGCGGCTGAAGCGGCCCCTGAAGCCGGGACGGAGCCCGTCGCGGAAGAAGCCGTAGCCGAATAACCTGTGAATGTCCACGCCGCCTCTCGGTCCGCCGAGGGGCGGATGTGTGTCTGCTTAAACCAAGTTCAAAAGATTTCTTTCTCAGGCGTCCCGCCGGCCAGCGTGATCAGCTTCTTGATGGCCGTGTCCATCTTGTCGGTAAAGCCGGAGATGGCATTTGTCCTTGCCAATGAGAACAGAAGCCGCGCGCGGTTGTCGGCGATGGTCGTGTCCACCTGGTTGTTTTTGTCGTAGCAGGTGCGGGCCTTTCTCCCATTCAACGACGTCAGCGTGAGGCGCAGCAGCTGCTCCCGTGTGCGGTAGCTGTCGCTGGGATCGAAGACCTCCCAAAGCGAGCTGTTGCTGTCGAGCTGTCCCAGAAAGATGTCGCACCGGCCGTCGGGCCGCGTAACCGAAAGCACTGACGTCGTCATGTTGTAGGTCACTTCCCGGTTGTCATTGGTACCGTCACTGGGGCTCAGCGTCAGAAGCTGGCCGCGCACATAATCGAAGAGTTCCTGCTGCGTGGGCTCGGGCTTCGGGGGCGTCTTGGCGTGATGGGTGGAAGGCGCGGTCTGTGCACAACTGACGGGCAAAGCCAGCAGAAGCGCGACTGCACAGATATGCTTGAGGCGCGTCATGCGGCTTCAGTCCTCAGCGGGAGCTTCATTGAGGAAGTATAGCCCGGATGCGGTATTGAATTCGCGTCGGGCCCTCAGGGCCTATTCGTCGTCATCGGCAGCTTGTTTGGGCGAAGGCTCCTCGGTACCGATGTCGCCCAGATCGAACGTCGCCCGCGACTGCTGCAACTGCTTTCCCGTGCGAACGGTAAAGCGGGTTCCCCGGCAGAATACTGCGTTGCGATCCTGACCCGGCGATTGCACATCGGGTATCGCCGGAATCCACGGCGATGAGACCAACACAAAGCTACGGACCGGATTTGGATCGGGGCCGTCGAAGCTCCCAAATTCTACTGCATACGAAAAATGCCCAGGCGGCACAGGTTCCTCACCCGCTCGCAATGGGCAGGTTTCGTCCGCCGCATTCACCTGGATCACTCGGACAGGCGGAAGACTCAATGGTGCAACACACCAAGCCGTGCTCCGCGAAAAATCGCGCCAATCCCCCTCCGACCATTTACAACGCCCAACTCCAGGTACATCGAACTCTTGAGGTCGGGTATCCACCATCTGTGCCTGGCCGAGTTGAAAAATGCTGTATGCGACCTCCATCCTTACCGAAGTGTTGCCTTGAGCAATCCTGTTTTCGATTTTCTCAGGCATATCGACTGCTAGGTAGTAGCCGGGCGAAGCATGCGTGAAAGTGATCGTCTGACTCTTCCACTGGGATTGCCAATGCCAGCCCTTACCGGAAAACTCTGCGCGGAGTCCATCCACCCTGACAATCGAATTGGAATCAAGCGAGCGATCGACAATCGGAATAGAGATCGACGGTCGAACAATGCTATTGTGCTCGCGCCGGAATTCCCTTTTGCCTGACCCGTTCTCTGAAATTGAGAGCTGCACCGGATTCGCAGCCGGCGCCTGCGGGTACGCTATGTCTCGCACAACTGAAGTAGAGGACAGATAGATACACAGCGGAATCGCCAGCAGAGACAACCCCAACAGCCAACGCGCCGGCGTCTCTCTGCGGCGCGCAAACTGCCACACAATCACCAGCACCATCGCCGGAATGACGATCCCGAATCCGATCCAACTGGCTACATCTTCACCACCCGAGAGCCCATCGGGCAGCTTGCTCCAGGGAATCCATGACATCGCAATCCCGGCCAGGATCAACCCAACCACAAGGATCACCCATTGCATGATCGAAGCTGTAATCGACGCCAGCACCGCGGTTGAAAACGTGACGAACAGGATCAACGTTCCCTGCAGAATCACGAGTCCCGGCAGCAGAGCCCAGGAAATCGGAAAGCCCGCGTGATGTAGCAGATAGATCTGCGCAACCAGCAGCGGCAGGTTCAGGCAAAGCAGCAGCGCCAGCGCCTTGGCAGCCATCAATTGCGGCCAGCGATAAGGGTGCGTCGGCCACCACTCGCGATCTCCCACCAGGCATTCGCCCTGCAACAAGCGGATGGTGCAGATGATCCAAAGCCCAAAAAATGCAATCGGAATCAGCTCACGTTGCTGCATCCACCTCCATTCGAAAGGATGCGCCTCGCGCCATGCCCATGTGGAGCAGACCAGCAGAAAGCCCGCAATCTCCATCCAATGGCGGCGGAGATCCTTCAACAGGATGTGCTGGATCATCTTCATTGCGCGCCGCCTTTCACAAGCAGATCGCGTTGCCTGTGCGCCATGGTCAGAAACACTTCGCGCAATGTCAGCTGTCGCGATTCCATAACAACAGGCCCGAGCAGCGCCATTGCCCGCGCAGTGCTTTGTTCCGGCTGGTACTCGATTTCCGTCCAGCTCACCTTGTTTCCATCGAACTCCGCCTGGAGCCACTCCGGTGGGAGCACCGCGGGCCGCTGAAGCTCCTGTTCGCTTCGTGCTTCAACGCGCCGAAACCGCTCGCGCACCGTTCCCATGGGCTCTGACAGCAACAAGCGCCCGCGGTCGATATAGCCCACGTGGCTGGCGAAGCTGTCGATCTCCGCCAGGTCGTGTGACGAGAGCATCACGGTCGTTTCATCGGCAAGCTCCAGCAGTCCCGCCATCAAGTCGTCGCGGACCAGCGGATCAAGCCCGCTCAAAGGTTCGTCAAGAACCAGCAGCCGCGGATGAAAAGCAAGCGCGCTGGCCAGTGCCGCCTTCATGCGCATCCCGCGGGAGAGCCGCTTCAGCTTCTGCTTCGGCGGCAGCTCGAACCGCTTGACCAGGCGCCGTTCAAGCTCCCTGTCCCAGGCCGGATAAAAAGGCCGGCAGTAGGCGAGATAGCTCTCGACCGTCATCCAATCAGGCAGCTTCTGGTTCTCTGAAACGTAGCCAACCGATTCGAGGTTCGCGCCGCGCAGTTGTTCCGAGTCAACGCCAAGCAGGCGCGCGTTGCCCGATGTGGGTGCAACCAGGTTCATGAGCAGCTTGATGAGCGTGCTTTTGCCGGCGCCGTTCGGTCCCATCAGCGCATAGACCGAGCCTTCGGCCACTTGCATATTCAATTCGCGAACTGCTTCCACTCGCCCAAACCGCCTGGTGAGCGCGACCGTCTCAATGGCGTTCATGGTTCGCCTTCTTCCGGACAACCGTATCCGAAAGCAACTGTCCGGGAGCGGAGTGCGGAGCGAAATTGAGTCTCAATCTGAATCTGGAATCAGCTTAACATCAGGAACAGGACGAGCCTCGAAAGCTGTCCGTTCATGCGACATTTCCGGGGCAAGGGCAGCGTCGCGCATGCGAGCGTCCGCCGCACTGCGAGCGTTCCGGGATTCCATGTGTGTAGTAGGGGAATTGTGAAAGCCAGCAGCTATGCGCCCTGCTTTGCCCAACTTGGGGAGACAATCGTCCCGTCTGTCGGCGTATCAAGCTGGATATGATCCCCCATGCATCGCCGGTACAGTTCCATCCCCAGCGGGGTGGGAGTGACATCAAAGTTCTCCGAAGGGCTCCATAGCGTAAAGTCAAAATTCCTTGCGAGAATTCCCGCGTTGAAGAGACGGGAAACATCTGTTCCGTTCCTTCCAAGATCCACCATGCCGCTGAGCCGAACCATTTGTTTTGGCGTAAAGGTCACCAGGGGTGGGGCAGAATCTTCCGCAGCCATGCCGAGCTCCTTTGCCTTTCTGCATGCGGCAAGAAAGATCCGGCACTGAGTATTGGAGATGTTGATCACCAGGTCGGCAAAGGCCTGGTTGGAATCGTCCTTCCCATTTGGAGTGCAGGATGTAGCCAGGAGACCTGCCCACATCTGCTTGGTCAAACCGTCCGACCACGAACCATGCTTCAATATGTTCTTGATGAGCTGGGGATCGGCGCGCAACTTGTCGACATCGGGATCCGATTCCAGCAGATCCTCCGCGAGATGCGCAATTTCAAGAGCTCTCGAAGTTCGATGCTGATCCAATTCTCCGCCCAGCAGCATGATCGCCTCGCGGGCCTCAGCGTTACACAGCCTGCTCAGAAACAAGACGGCGCGGAGCAGCTTCATCGTATAGAGAGCGTCCTTCTGACCCTCCAGGAGAATTGTGCTGGTCAACAAGGCGGCCCAGATTTCCTTCTCGAGCCCGTCGGGAAGAACAAACTTTAATCCGACCCCGTCAGCGGTGTGGCGCGTAACTTTTGCCTGCACGGTGATCTGCGGCTCGGAGGAATTCTCCGAAAGCTCAGGCGCCTCAACCCTCAGCGAGACCAACTCGCCGACCGGCCAGCGCTCTTCGGTATGCACGTGAAGACCACTCGCGCTGATATCGCTGACCTTGTCTGGATTTGACGTGGAGTGCTTCCAGCGACGTGCAGTGAATCCCGGCGGACTCATTCTCTCCGCGCGGGGTTTCTCCGCATATCCGAGCTTTTTGACGAAGGACTTCCACTGCTTCAGATTTGGCATTTTTTCTTAGGCCGGAGCTCCACTTCGAGACCCAATGTCGGGCAATTGTACCGCTCCCGAGCGAGGGGTGGCCATGAATCGGAAGGTCGGTGGATCGCTTTGCCCCGGCTTGAGTGGCCGGGGCGCGGTTCACCTTATTGCCGGTTATGAGCCTGTCGCAGGGTGCCGTCCTTAGGTCTTGGCATTAAGATACGTGCTGCCAGCTAATACAGCAAGCGGCTTTGAACGATCCGTCCGCAGCGTAGGCACAGCCGCCAGCAGGCTATTGGTATAAACATGCTCCGGGGTGGTGAGTATCCGCGCGCACGGCCCAGTTTCGACCACTTCGCCGGCCCGCATCACCGCAACCCTGCTCGCCACCTGCCCAACCACGGCCAGATCATGAGAAATGAACAGCATGGCCAGCCCATGCTGCTGCTGCAGATCCTTCAACAGTTCGAGAACCTGCGCCTGCACGGTCACATCCAGAGCTGTTGTCGGCTCGTCAGCGATCAGCAGGCGCGGCTTGTTGATCAGCGCCATCGCAATCAAAATGCGTTGCCGCTGTCCACCTGAAAACTGATGCGGATAGTCACTGTAGCGCCGCGCCGCATCGGGAATCGCGACCGACTCAAGCGCATGAATGGCTTTCTGTTTCGCCTCACGGCCTGTCCACGACGGGAAGTGCGCCGAGGCCGCCTCGGCCACCTGCCTACCGATGGTCATCACCGGGTTCAGCGCCGTCATCGGCTCCTGGAAGATCATCGCAATCTCCCGTCCACGCAAACGCCGCAAGCCTCCCGCCGGTTCCTTCAGCAAGTCGGTCAAAGCCGCTCCCGAACCCGCATAGCCGCTCTGCCACAGGATTTTTCCCTCCGCTTGCGCCGCCGGCCCCAGCAGCCCCAGGATTGCAAGCGCCGTTGCGCTCTTGCCCGACCCCGATTCGCCCACCAGCCCCAGCACTTCGCCTTCATCCAGGGTGAGGCTCACGCCGCGCACAGCTTGATTTGAACCAAAGCGTATGTGCAGGTCGTGTATGTCGAGGAGCGGTGCCATGACCCAATCCTAGCCCATCGCTGCTCGCTGCCCACGCAGCATCAATATGAAACTCGCACCAGGCAACCCGCACTCCCGACTTCAACTCTTGAATGGACTTCCCCTCAAAAACAACGGAATATGGAGAGATGTTTCGCGCATTCAATTCTGGTCCTGCCATTGCGATGCTGGTGCTGGCGCTGGTTCCCTGTGGTAGCGCCGCCGGTCAAAGCGCTGACCAAACCAGCGCCACCGCGCCCAGCTTCGCCGCGGAAGACCGTATCCTGACCAGCGCGGTTGAGGATCATCAGATTCCGGGAGCTGTGCTCATCATCGGCCATGGGGGCAAGGTCGTTTACCGCGCCTGCTACGGACAGCGCTCCCTCTTGCCAACTCAGGAGCCCATGACCCTCGACACTATCTTCGACATGGCCTCCCTCACCAAGCCGCTCATCACCGCAACCGCAGTGATGCAGCTTTACGAGCAAGACAAGATCAGCCCCAACGATCCAGTTTCGAAGTACCTGCCTGAATTCGCTGCAAACGGCAAACAGGACATCACCATCCGCCAGTTGCTCACCCACTATAGCGGCCTTCCGCCCGATCTCTCGCTCACCGATCCTTCGCTCCCGGCCCCGTGGCAGGGCAAACAGGAAGCACTGACGCGCGCATTCGCTGTGGAGCCAATCCACCCGGCCGGCGTGCAGTTCGTCTACAGCGACATCAACTTCATTGTGCTCGGCGCATTGGTTGAAAAGCTTTCCGGCCTGACGCTCGACGAATACGCGCAGCGCTTCATCATCGCACCGCTCGGGCTGATGCACACACGCTATTTGCCGCCCGCATCCTGGATACCGGAGATCGCGCCCACGCAATTCGATCAGGACGTCATGCTGCGCGGCGTGGTGCACGACCCAACCTCGCGGCGCATGGGCGGAGTGGCAGGTCATGCGGGCCTCTTCTCGACCGCCGATGATCTCGCCATTTACGCACAGAATCTTCTCGATCGCCTCGCCGGCCGTCCCAGCAAGTTTCCGCTATCACAAACGGTGCTCCAGAAGATGGTTGCGCCCGAACAGCCTGCCAACGGAACCGCGCTGCGCGGCTTCGGCTGGGACATCGACTCGCCGTACTCCAGCAATCGCGGCACACTGTTCCCGGCCGGCTCTTTCGGTCACACCGGCTTTACCGGCACTTCGTTGTGGATCGATCCAACGAGCGATTCTTATGTTGTGTTGCTGACCAACTCCGTCCACCCGAACGGCCCCAAAAGCATCACTGCATTGCGCGGTAAAGTCGCCGACGCGGCAGCCATCGGTCTGGGCATTCATGCGGATAACGGCGCACTGTCCGCGAAAATCACCGGCTACAACGAATCACTTTCCGGCACTCGTCGCTGGGCTGCGCGCAATGGCGATGTCAAAACCGGCATCGACGTGCTTGAATCCGATCATTTCAGCGAGTTGGCGGATCTTGCGAAGCGTCATGGCGGCAAGCTGCGCCTGGGTCTGCTCACCAATCAAACCGGCATCGACAGCGCGGGGCGCCGCACTATCGATGTGCTCTTTCACGATGCACCGCAGGCCGTTCCCGGTCTGGCACTCACAACTCTCTTCAGCCCGGAACATGGCATCGCCGGCCAGCTTGATCAGCCCGGCGTTCCCAGCACCGTCGATGCGGCAACTGGCATTTCCATCATCAGCCTCTACGGCGCAACTGACGCTCAACGCCGCCCATCGCTCGACACTCTGCGCACGCTCGATGCAGTGGTCATCGATCTGCAGGATGCGGG
This sequence comes from Occallatibacter sp., assembly GCA_050013695.1. Taxonomy (GTDB): domain Bacteria; phylum Acidobacteriota; class Terriglobia; order Terriglobales; family Acidobacteriaceae; genus Telmatobacter. The sequence goes on along the minus strand of JBEKET010000017.1, from coordinate 37,716 downwards.
CGTGCGCTTCTACACCTACGAAACTGTGGTCGGATATTTCCTTGAAGGAGCGGCCAAAACCGGCACGGAGATTGTCGTTCTCGATCGCCCCGACCCCATCACCGGCGCGTTTGTGCAAGGGCCACTTTCCGATCCCGGCCACGAAAGCTACATCGACTACATGCCGATTCCCGTTCGCCACGGTATGACACTCGGTGAACTTGCGCGGTTCTTCAACATGCAACGAAATCTCAAGGCGCCGCTCACCGTGGTCGCCATGCAGGGTTGGCAACGCGGTGATTGGTTCGACTCTACCGGCCTTACCTGGATCAACCCCTCGCCCAACCTGCGCGATCTTGAAGAAGCTACGCTCTATCCCGCTTTGGGGTTGTTCGACTCCACCAACATTTCCGTGGGCCGCGGTACCGACACGCCTTTTGAAATCTTCGGCGCGCCCTGGATTGAAGAGCAGGGGATCGCAGGAGAAGGGATGGACGCTCGCGCGCTTGCACGGTTGCTTAATCGCCGCTCTCTGCCTGGCGTTCGCTTTCTCGCCGTGGACTTCACGCCACAAAAGCCGTATCCCTATGCCGGCGAACTCTGCCACGGCATTCGCGTGCTGGTGACCGATCGCAACACACTCGACGCGCCTGAGTTGGGCATAGAAATCGCTTCAGCGCTGCACCGTTTGTATCCGGAGAAATTTCAGTTGGAGAAGATGAAGACCTTGCTAATTAATCAAGCCGTCCTTGATGAGCTGACCGCGGGACACGATCCGCAGCGCATTGCGGAGGGTTGGCGCGCATCGCTGGCGGCATTTGAAATCGAAAGAGAAAAAGCGCTTATCTATCCTTCGAAGTAATCTTCTTTTTGACACCGGGCAGCGCGATGGTTTGCGCACCCATATTCCATCCCTCCACCTGCAATACCAGTTCCCCGCTGGCATTCTCAGGCAGAATTGCAGTCAGCGTGCGTGATTCTCCCGGCGCCAACTCGATCCAATTGTCGCTCCACATCACCGGCGCAATCAGCCCACCTGAGCCAGTCCGCACCGCGCCGCGAATCTGAAAGGCCAATGCCGCTGAAGTGTTGTCGAGATGCAATTGCAGTTCGCGCCCGCGCGGAGTCTTGTTCGCCTCCACGCGCGCAACAATGCGAGCAGGCGGCAACTTTGTCAGCGCGCTCAGGTCTTCGTAATGTGCGGCCGGCGTATGCGTATTGTCCGTCTTTGCCCAATCGAAAGTGGTCAGCTTGGTCGGCGTCCAATAGAAATTCCGGCTTACAACTTTGCCCGTCGCATCGGTCAAAGTCAGTTCGATGAACAGGATTTCACCCGCATCTGAATAGAGCTGATCCGGGATCGAGAAAACGCTCTGCACAGAGTCTGCGCCCACATCCAGCGCCGCCTCAGAGCGAAACAATTCCTTCCATGCCAAGTCGTGAACCTGAACCACGGCATGAAGACCTGTCACAAACTGATACGTACTGTTCACCACCACGATCGAGTGATCGTCATATGAATACTGAATGTGAACCGGCTCGCATGCTTTCTTTGCTCCGAAGTATCCGCCGCCCGCGTCGAGGTAGTAGTCGTAGAGGTGCCAGATCATCGACGGCCACGCGTTGTTCAGCATCCACTGAATCACACCGGTGGACCCATACTTGTTTCTGCCGTATGCCTCGAACATGGCGCGTTCCGAGTCGTACGCCATGGTCTGCGCAATACGTTCATACTCCGCGCCTGATTGCGGTTTGGCATACATCCCTCCCATCGCTTCGTCCAAAATCTTCAAGTTGGCGAATTTTCCGCTGCCGTTGTGCAGGCTCCATGCCGGCGAAGGCGGCCACGCCTCCGGGTCGGGAAGAAACCTTCTGCGGCTGGCCAGCGATGGGATTGCCGGCCCGGGGCTGGTCTCCGTGTTGAACCCGAACGCGCCGCCATAGTGCTGGTCCACATACCAGTAGCTCGGCGCAACATAATCGTAGGGGCCTGTCATCTTCACGCCAGTTGCACCAGTCAGCGAAGTGGGCGTAGCTGAGGCTGATGAAAGCAGCGGGTTCGGCCAATGCACTTCAGCCTCAACTTTCAAGTACTGGCTCTCGACATCGAACGGCGGCGGACCATCGCTGCCGTTGAGCCACACCAGCAGGCTCGCGTGCTGGCGCAGCCGCAGCAGTTGTGCGCGCAGAGAAGCCGTTGCAATCGTCAAGTCTTCCGCAGTCCATTTCTTCCAATGTTCCCAGTGATCGCAGCAACACCACCCCAGCATCACCAGGATTCCCTGCTCGTCCGCAAGATGAAAAAATTCTTCGGTCTCGAGCTTGCCCTCCAGGCGAATCGCATTGAGATGCATATCGCGCACCATCCGGAACTGGTCGCGCAGCCGGCCCTCATCGGTACGCAGCAGCATGTCCTGCGACCAACCTGCGCCGCGAATCAGAATCGGTTTCCCGTTTACGCGGAATAGACGGCTGCCGCTGGCGGTAAGCTCCGAAGTGATCTCGCGAAATCCGAAGTCCACGCTTTGCTCGTCCGTGACATGCCCTTGGGCTACAAAGTGGATCGTCAGCCGCTCCAGATGCGGCTCGCCCATCTGGTAAGGCCACCACGGCTTTGGATCGCGAAAGCGCAGTTGCGGAAACTGTTCTGGAGCGAAGGCAACCGTGCGCTCTTCGTGCGCCGCCAGTTCAACCTGCTGCTCAAAATGCACTCCGGCCGCCGTCCCGGCAACGACGCCGCTCACCGCATGATCGGTCGCGTTACGCAATTCGGCATAGACCGTAAGGTCCGCCGCGTGCAATGTGCTGTCCTCAAAATGCGTGACCGCCATCGGCGATCGCACGGTGACTGCGCCGGTCGTCACCAGGTCGACCGCGCCCCACAGCCCCATGTCCTTGTCCGGCGGGCAGGGGTTCCAATCCACCCAATTGATGCCGAGATCGTTTTCGGTGGGCGCAAAAGTCTCCACCGCGAGAACATTTGTCCTGCCCGGTTTCAAAAGCTCCGTCACATCGAAGTCATAGGTTCGATAGGCTCCCGCCACCGTTCCAGAATCCGCGATCCTGCGGCCGTTGAGCCAGATGTTGGCGCGATAGTTGATGCCTCCGAAGTGCAGCCAGAAGCGCTGCACAGTCTCTGCCGTTATGGGAGCCGCGAACTCCGTGCGGTACCACCAGGCGCAGCGGTAAGGGCTGTCCTGTGGCATGGGCAGGTTGGCAAAGATGCGGCCGATGGGATAGCCGGTGCCTGGAATTTCGCGGATATTGGTTCCGTAATAAGGATCGGGAACTGTCCCCGCTGCCACCTGCGCGGCCAGCACAGTTGCGGGCACTGAAGTCTTCAGCCACCCGTCCGTCTTGAATTCTCGCGTGGAAATGGAGTCGCCGGCGGCCTCAAATTTGCATCCCGATTGCATCCGCCACCCATCGCGCAAAGGCAGATCGGTGCCGGCCCGAAGCACCGCAGGTAGCGCCAGCAGCGCGAGGAGACAGGGAACCAGCTTGTTGCTCTTGAGTGCCATTGCGTTTCCTCAAGCCATCCTAAAGGTAAACGTGACCGGGGAAGTAAACGCAACAGTGCGGAACGGTGATCAAATGGACGCTTAGCAGCCGACGGAGAGCGTCGGAAACCGGCCCAAATAACTAGAGCCACCCGAAGGCGGCTCATTCTAAATCACTTAAGAATCTCTGGTGCCGAAGAAGGGACTCGAACCCCCACACCCTTGCGAGTACGTGGACCTGAACCACGCGCGTCTGCCAATTCCGCCACTTCGGCACGGTACCTCAAGTTCAGCGGTTTCAAGCTGAACCGGCAGCATCTTTGAGTCTCGCAAATGCGGGCTGCGGTGTCAAATTCCTCCGGGCCAAATACGGGAGCCAACTAGCCCGGAGTCTTGATGCCGGCCTTCAGCATTTCTATCGATTTTTCAAGGCGCATTTGCCGCGTTTCTTCGCGCTTGGCGCCGGTTAACCAACGGCAATATTCCTTGCGGTTGGTGTAACTCAACTTCTCAAACGTGGCCAGAACGCCGTGCTTCTTCATCAACCGCTCGAATTCGACCGGCACCTCTACAGTCCTGACGTCCTCATCCTTCCAGATCACCACTTCAACCGTGTCGCCCGGTCCCTTGCCGATCTTTTCACGAACGCCCTTGAGCACCCCGAGCGTATGACTCTCGAGACCGCAGTTCATCAGCGAGCCGGAGTACGGCACGCCGTCAATCGTCGACTTGATTGGGATAGCGCCCCTGGTGCCGAATTCCTTCTCCACATCGTATGGAAAGAGCACTCCGGCCCCGCCACCCCCACCGGTTTGAATAGTCGCCTTGAATGTATATTTCTTCATCGTCGCCAACTCCGCACCGCGCTCTTCCAGAGCGCACGAGAATCTCGACCAATTTCTCATGGAATTGGCGCTTGTTCAAGATTTGAGTTGAGGCAGGAAGAAAAGAATGAAAAACCACAAGCCCATCCTGTTGCACCGAAATAGTTCCGATGGTGCAGGATGGGCTCGTGGAGAACGAAAAATCGTATGCCCTGGCGGGCGACTCTTACACCAGCTTGGCGTCGAGCACGATTTCCGTGTTGTTGGCGAAGAGCTTGGAGATCGGGCAGCCTGCCTTGGCGTCCGCGGCTGCTTTATCGAATACTTCCTGAGATGCGCCGGGAACGCTGGCTGTGGTGGTCAGCGTGATCTTGGTAATGGCGAAGCCCGCATCGGTCTTGGCCAGCGTGACGGCCGCTGCAGTCTCGATCTTTTCCGGCGTCAGGCCGGCGCCGCCCAACTGCGCGCCCAGGGCCATGGAGAAGCAGCTGGCGTGAGCCGCCGCAATCAGTTCCTCAGGCGTGGTGCCCGAGTCAGCGCCTTCAAAGCGCGTTGCAAACGAGTAGTTGGCGTTGCTCAGAACGCCTGTCGCCGTCGAAATGGTGCCCTTGCCTTCCTTCAGTGAACCTGTCCAAACCGCACTTGCCTTGCTTGCCATATTCCCTCCTTGGGGGATCCGATTGCCGGATTTTGTTGGATTTCAAAACTCTTTATGCGATGCGCCGCTACGGGGAAGATTCGACGCCGCCAGACCAGTTGATGCATCGGGCACCTGCGGAGTTTACCCACAGCAGATTGCCGCTGTTCCTATGCTAATCTGTCGGGCATGTTGCCGCAGCGGCCCAGCGCCCTCGATCCTGATTTTGCTACCGGAATTTCACATCGTGAGCCGGCAGCGACTCGCCCTGTGGACCACCATTGCCAGATCTGCCCTAACTGCAGCCACCAGCTTTATGGTCACCATTGCAAGCTGGTTTGCACGCAATGCGGCTACTACCTTAGCTGCGCGGACTACTACTGAGTAGAGCTCGCCCTACGCGCCGCCTCCAACTCATCCCCCGGCAGCCACACCAGCGACTGAGGCCGTTCGCTCGCCAACCATCCCAACACAAGGCAGAATAGCGCCGCAAAACAGGAAAATGCCCTGCTCATGGCATTTGAAAGCTCGCGGCACCGAGCATGCGAGCGACCCAGTCGGAGTGGGGGAGACCGCAATCATGAAGCGCCTTAATCTCCGCTTCGACGTCATACTCGACCCGCCGGATGCTCGGACCTGACTCATCAATTAGCAGATACGCAGCTCGGCGGTCGCCATCGTAGGACAGGCTGACGCTGCCGCTGTTGGCCACAATCGTTCCTGCGATTTTCCGAATAAATGGCCGGTGAATATGGCCATAAACAGCAATTGACCGGTCAAGCGGCGAATAAACCCCTTCCAATTCAGCATCACTGCCTTCCGGTGCGGGTGCGCGCCACAGGCTCTTCGGGCTGGCGTGAACCAGAGCCACCTGATCGTGAATCTGCGTGCGACGCAAACTGCGCAGCCAGGCAAGCCTCCCCTCTCCAATTGCTTCCCGTGTCGCCGCAGCCCTCTCTTCAATGGCGATGAAAAGAGGTTGGAGATTCTGTGAGGCCTGGCTTGCAAACTCCGTCAGCGATCCGGGGTCGAAGAGCATTTCATCCGTATTACCAACCACCCCTTGCCAACCCAATCCACAGACGCGGTCCACAACCTCTGCGGGCCGTGCTCCTCCGTCAGCCAGGTCGCCGCCGTGAAAAACAAGGTCGGGAGCGGTTTGCCGCAGATCCGCCAGAACCGCCTCAAACGCGGTTAGATTGCCATGAATATCGGATACGATTGCGATGCGCATGTCAGTTCAAAGAGCCTTCAGATTACTTTTAATCCCGCTTTCGGAGCAATTGCGTCGAGTGGCGCGGCGGGTAACAGATGAGCGCGGCTTAGGACTTTACGAGTAAGGCCAGTCAAGGCCATCTGGGCAGCCTCGCCCAGCGGAACCCAGCGCCGTTCGCCGCCGGGAACCGTCAGCGCATCTACGTCGCCTTCAAAAACATTGCGGATGCGGACGTAGTAGTTGGTCTGCATGATGGCGTGGCGGACGGCCATGCGCAGGTCTTCTTCGGGGACGTTTGGATCGAGCAGCAATGGCAGCTCCCACAGGCCGGGCATTACGCTGAACGAGGCAGGCCTCTGCTCGAGCAGTACCTCGGGGCCGGCATTGCCGGACTTTTTTCTTTTTCGCCTGCTGGTTCTGACTGACAGCGCATGGCCAACTTCGCGGCTCAGCATCCGGGGCCTGGGCGCAGTCTTGTGTTCCCCTCGCGTCTGGCAATGAGAGGCCAGCGGGCAACTCGGGCATTGCGGATTACGAGGCAGGCAGACAGTGGCTCCCAATTCCATAAGCGCCTGGTTGAAGTCGCCTGGTTGCGCAGGGTCCACAAGCTGAGCGGCCAGGTGCTCGACCCTGCGCCTGAGCACGCCGCCGCCGGTGCGCGAACCCGCGTCCCACCCTTCCAGCCTGCAGAGGACACGCTCTACATTGCCATCCACCACTGCCACCCGCTCCCCGTGCGCGATGCTGGCGATAGCGGCCGCCGTATAAACGCCGATCCCTGGCAGCGTTCGCAGCTCCTCGGCGGTAACCGGCATGTTGCCCTTGTGCTGGCCGGCCACAAACTGAGCGGCCTTGTGCAGCATGCGCGCGCGGCGATAGTAGCCCAGCCCGCTCCACATCGCCAGAACATCCTGCTCCGATGCGAGAGCCAGGGAAATCAGCGTGGGAAACCGCTCCAGAAATGCCTGGTAGCGTTCAACCACCACGGCAACGCGAGTCTGCTGCAGCATGATCTCTGAAACCCAGATGGCGTAAGGGTCCGCGTTGTGACGCCAGGGAAGATCGCGCCGGTTGCGCACATACCACTCCAGCAGCTCTCGGCGAAGCCTGGGTCGAGTGGATTCGTCGTTATCCGGCTTGGCAATCTTCACCATGCGCTCAGATTACGGCATTGGGCACAGATCGATGTTTTTCTGTGCCTCTGCAACAGGATTCCGGGCTCACGAAAGAAACTCCTGCTCTACCGCAAGGCGGTTACGCCAATAGCTCCCCAACAATTGCCGGAGCCGCCTGAAGTGCCGCGTCAATCTGCGCCTGATCCTTGCCGCCGGCTTCGGCAATCTCCGGCTTGCCGCCGCCGGACCCGCCAACCAGTTTGGCCACCGCTCCCACCAGCTTGCCGGCCTGAATGCGCTTGATGAGTCCCGGCGTAACCCCGGCGATCAGCGCGACTTTGGCTTCGGGTTGAGCGGAGGCCAGCACCACCACACCCTCGCCCAGCTTCTGCTTCAGATTGTCGACCAGAGTCCGCAACTGGCCGCGCTCCAGCGAATCCGCACGTAACGTCACCAGCCGCACGCCCTTCACCTCGACGGAGCGGCTGAGCGCCTCATCCAATGCGCCCGCGGCCGACTTCATCCGCATCTCTTCAAGCTCGCGCCGCAGCTTTTTCAGTTCGTCTTCCTTGTTGGCCATCGCCTGCCGCAGCATATCGGCCAGGTTTGCGTCGGAGACCGGAGTGAACTGCGCTGCAGCTTGCGCAACCTCAAAGTCGCGCCGGAATACGTCGAGCGACCCCATGCCGCTGATTGCCTCGATACGACGCACGCCGCTGGAAACCGAAGTCTCGCCGGTCAGCTTGAACAAACCAATCTCGCCCGTCGCGCGTGTATGCGTGCCGCCGCAAAGCTCGGTTGAAAACCCATCAGACAGCTTGACCACGCGCACCTTGTCGCCATATTTCTCGCCGAACAGCGCCATGGCGTGGTATTCATTCACAGCCACATCAATTGGAACGTCTTCCAGCGTCTCCACCGTCGCGTTCTTCAGCACTTCGCGGTTCACAATGTCTTCAACTTCCTGCAGCTCTTCATCGGCCACCTGCGCAAAGTGCGAAAAATCAAACCGCAACCGGTCAGGATGCACGGCCGAACCCGCCTGCTTCACATGCGTGCCAAGCACCTGGCGCAGCGCCGCATGCAGCAGATGAGTCCCGGTATGGTTGCGGCGGATTGCATCGCGCCGGTCGCCGTCGACGACTGTGTTTACATGATCACCCACAGCCAGCGGCTGCTTGAGCAGAGCCTTGTGCGCGCGCACGCCCTGCACCGGCAATACGCAGCCGGTGATCTCGGCGACGGTAGCATTTCCGTCCGGAGTAAGGAAGACACCAGTGTCGCCAACCTGGCCGCCGGAGTCGCCATAAAAGCTGGTGCGATCGAGCACAACGTCAACGGCATCACCCGCATCCGCTGCCGGTACGCCGATGCCATCCTTCACGATGGCCAGCACTTCGCCGGTGGCGTTGAGCTGCTTATAGCCAAGGAATGAAGTTTTGGGCAGTTCGCGAAACGCGGGGCTGGCTGACTTCTGGCTGCCGCCCTTCCACGAAGCACGAGCACGAGCTTGTTCGGCTTCCTTGGCGTGTTCAAAGCCCGCGTCGTCGAATGCCAAGCCGGCGTCGCGAGCAGCGTCCACCATGAAGTCGAGCGGCAGGCCGAACGTCTCGTACAAATGAAAGGCTTTTTCACCCGTGAAGGTTCCGTTCAACTCTTCGTTCAGCCGCGTCACGCCGATTTTCAACACACGATCAAACTGCTTCTCTTCCGCCTCGACGACTTTGGCAACGCGCGGAGCCGAATCAACCAGCTCTGGATATGCGCCCTCCATCAAATCGCGCACGGCGTAGACCATCTCAAAGAGGAACGGCTGTTCCTGTCCGAGGAGACGACCGTGGCGGATGCCGCGACGAAGGATCTTGCGCAGCACGTAGCCGCGGCCTTCGTTGGAAGGCAACACGCCGTCGTTGATCAGGAACGTAGCAGCACGGGCGTGGTCGGCGATGATGCGGAGACTGGCGTTGCCTACCAGATCCGCTGACTCCGCTAATCCGGTCAACTCCGCTGCTCTCGCAATCAGCGGCGTAAACAGATCCGTCTCAAAGTTAGAGACCTTCCCCTGCAGCACCGCCGCAACCCTCTCCAGCCCCATGCCCGTATCGATCGAAGGCTTGGGTAGCGGCGTCAGCTTGTAGCTCGTCTTTTTCGTCTCCGCATCGACCACCGCGGACCGGTCAAACTGCATGAAGACCAGGTTCCAGATCTCCACGTACCGCGCGTCATCCTCGCCAAACGGCTTGTCTACGCCCGGCGTCTCTGCGGCTTCCATCCCCATGTCGTAGAAGATCTCCGAACACGGACCGCATGGCCCGGTCTCGCCCATCTGCCAGAAATTGTCCTTGAGCCCGTACTCCCTGATCCGCTCCTTTGGCACGCCGACTTCAATCCAGTAGCCCTCGGCCTCGTCGTCGCGCGGAACGCCGTTGGCGGGGTCGCCTTCAAAGATGGTGACGTAAAGCCGGTCCTTGGGCAGCCCGAACCACTCCGGGCTGGTTACCAGCTCCCATGCGAACTGCACCGCATCGCGCTTGAAGTAGTCGCCAAAGCTGAAGTTGCCCAGCATCTCAAAGAAGGTGTGATGACGGCGCGTAAAGCCCACGTTCTCAAGGTCGTTATGCTTGCCGCCGGCTCGCACGCATTTCTGCGATGTGGTCGCCCGCGAATATTCGCGTCGCTCCGCGCCCAGGAACAGGTCTTTGAACTGGTTCATCCCGGCGTTGGTAAACAGCAGCGTCGGGTCGTTGGCAGGCACAAGCGAGGAAGAGTGCACGCGGCGGTGCCCCTTCGTCTCAAAAAAGCGCAGAAAAAGTTCGCGAATCTCGTTCCCTGATCTGATTTGCATGGCTTTATCAGTGTAATTGCAGTTCGGGAGTTCCGGCATTCTGCGCCGGTTTCTCAGGGCCGCGCTATAATTTGAATAGGCCCATTCGGGGTGGGCTTAATATATGTCCACACAGAGAACCCACATTGTCTTGCCTGCCCAGTTGGCGAAAGACATAGACGACCTTGTCGGGCCTCGGAAGCGAAGCGCTTTCATTGTGGAAACCACAGCAAAGGAAGTGCGGCGGCGCAAGCTGTTGGCATTCCTGGAGGGCGATCAACCCGGGTGGCTTGAAGAAAATCACCCCGACATTGTCGCGGTGGGAGCGGCGGCATGGGTGCACAACCTGCGCCATGAGCCGAGCCCCCGGCAGAAGCGGCTTGAAGAATTGGCTATTGAAGGCAAGGACTAATGGCGCACTTGAGCAAGAAAGTCTTGCTGGATACGACCGTTCTAATCGACGTCTTGCATCGACGCCCGGAAATGCTGGCAACGTTGAAAACTCTCGTCAGGGACGATTTTGAACTGGCCACCTCTGCGATCAACGTGGCCGAAATCTATGCGGGCGTCCGGCCTGGGGAAGAAAGCAGCACCGATGCCCTGGTGGGATCACTCGCCTGCTTTGACTTGAACCGCGAGTTGGCTCAGCAAGCCGGCGCATTGGTAACAGCAAGACGCCAGGTTGGCAGAACGGATTCATTAGACGACATGATCATTGCAGCTACTGCGATTCGCCATGACTGCCTGCTGTTTACCGGCAACCGCAAGGATTTCGAGGTTCCCGGCATCCATTTCTACCCGCCGGAAGTGGAGTAGCACGAGGCTCCTTCATTCTTGGTGTGTATCCTCTCCCAGGTTGTCGAGAGCGGCCAACGCCTCTTCAGGCACATCCCACTGCCGCAGGATCTTGTAGATCACACCGGTTGAGAACCCAGCCGTTACCAGTCGCCGCATGACGCGTGCCGTTTCTTTGGGATTTTCCGGCTTGTGAATGCGCTTGCGCTCAAGGTGCTCGCGGGCCAGAGACTCCTCATTGGTCTGGCCGTAGCGGGCGTCCAGGGTTTCGGTAATCAATTCCTTATTCACACCCTTCTGCTGCAGATCCTGGCGAACGCGGCGGACGCCGAATTTCTCGTTCTCCTGCCGCAGGCGGGCGTAGGCTTCGGCGAAGGCCACGTCGTCGAGATAGCCGTGCTCTTTCAACCGTTGGACCACGGCGTTCGCAACCGCTTCGCTTCGCTCCCCAGGCTCGACGCGGGTTTTCATCAGGCGGCGCAGCTCGGCCTCGGTGCGCATGTGCCGCCCTAGCGCCTTCACCGCATAGTTGTAGAGGCCAGCCTCGTTGAGCGGTTCGCGGGCCTTACCGGATTTGCGTTGAAAAGGCATAAAGGCAGCTTCCAGCGATTAGCTACTAGCTTCTAGCTCGGACAGCGGTGAGGCTGAGCGCTCACGGATCTGGGCGAGATTCAAAGAGCTCCACAACCCTGGTTTTCAAAGGCCACAAACAGGCATCAAGACTTCTTGTGGCAACAAACAAGCTAACAGCTAAAAGCTAGTGGCTAGAAGCTGATTTTTCCGTCCACTCATCCACCCAGTCATTCACCGTCTTGTACCAGAGCTGCGAGTTTTGCGGCTTCATCACCCAGTGGCCTTCATCGGGGAAGTAGAGCATTTTGCTGGGGACGTGAAGCAATTGAAGAGTGTCGAAGAGCTGGTAGCCCTCGCTGACATCGAGGCGGTAGTCGAGCTGCGAGTGAATGACCAGCGTGGGGGTCTTGAAGTTTTTGGCGTAGAGCGATGGCGACCACCTGCGGAAGGGATTCTCGGTGTCGGGCTTGCCGTAGTAGTCCCACGGGTGGCCTTTGAATTCCCAAATGTTGAACCAGTCCTCTTCCGTCGAGCCAAATGCGGATTCGGCGTCGAACATGCCGTCGTGGCTGACGATGCACTTGAAGTGGTTGGTGTGGCCGAGGACCCAGTTGGCCATGTAGCCGCCGTAGCTGGCGCCGAGCGCGCACTCGCGATTCTTGTCGATGAAGGGGTAATGCTGCTCGGCGTAGTCGAGGCCGGTCATGAGGTCGGTGAAGGGCTTGCCGCCCCAGTCGCCATTGACGCCGTCGACCACGGCCTGGCCGTAGCCGGTGGAACCGCGGGGGTTGATCATGACCACTACGTAGCCGTTGGCGGCGAACAGTTCGGCGTTCCAGCGGTAGGACCAGGAGTCGCCCCAGGCGCCTTGCGGGCCGCCGTGGATGAGGAACTTGACTGGGTATTTTTTGGAGGCGTCAAAGCCTGGGGGGCGAATGATGAAGCCCTGGAGCTTGGTTTTGTCGGCGGCTCTGAACCAGAAGGAGTCCATTTTGGGGAGATCGAGTTGGGCCAGTTGGGCGTCGTTCAGGTGGGTGACCGGATAGGGTCCGGATGCCTCATGGTGCGACTCGGCTCCCGACCCACAGTTCGCCGTTTTCTCTTTGCCGAGAACCGGATCACATGTGTTTATCGATACGACAACTCGATCAAAATCGGCGAATTGAACTACCTCGCCCGGGCGGTTAACAAACTGTTCCGCTGCAACCAGACTCTTGAGGTCGGGAAGAACGTGTACGTCCCCAAGTTCTCCGACCGTTGTGAGCTGAGTCGGGGTATTAGGCACCTTTATCACGCCAAGCCCGACGCCCACTTGAAAGATTGGTGCCTCTCCCACGTTGCCGGCAGTAAAGTAAATGGCTCCAGAATCCGGCGCCCACGTAAATCCATCGACCCAAAGATCGAAATTCGGTAGCAGATTCCTAGCCGTCTTCGCCGCACGGTCATACAGCATCAGCCGAAACTTATCGCTCTCATACCCCGCCCGCGCCTGCGACCGCCAGGACAACCACTTGCCGTCAGGCGAGTAAGCCGGATCGAAATTCCCTCCCGCCGACGTAGACACCTTCACTGGCTTGGCGGCCCCAGAGGTCAGATCAAGCGTATAAATCTGCGCGCTGGTTGAAATCGCAGGCTCCGCATCCGGATTCTCCGTAAACGCCAGCTCCTTCGAGTCGGGCGAGATCGCAAACCCGCCACCGCCGCCAATTGAGAATGGCGGCACGTCGTGGGGATCATTGGGCGTCAGATCGCGGACCGCGCCACTGTCTACGCTGAGCAGAAAAAGGTGCGACCGCTTGTCGCCTGTGAAGTGGTTCCAATGGCGATAAAGCAGGTGGGTGAAAATCTGCGCCTTCACCTTGCTCGCTCCCAGCGCCGCATCCCGATCCGCGTTGCACTTGTCGCCGATTGCAAAGTCTGTCGCAGTAATTGGCGGGCAGTCAGGGTAAACGGCGGACGTGAAAACTACGGAGTGCCCATCTGGCGACCACTGCGCGTTGTCCGCCTCGGTCGAGATTGCCGTCAGCTTCTTGGCGTTGCTGGTCGCGCCGGTGGCAGCGTTGAAGTCCGCGGCCCAAACCTGCTGGCCGCCCTCCCGGCTGCTGAGAAATAGAATCCGCTTCCCATCCGCCGAGAACTGCGGGCCTGAATCGCCCGGCTTGGTTACCGCAATCTTGAAGGGATCGCTGCCGGTCCCGGAAGACGGGGAAATCGCCTGCAACCAAAGCTCGGCAGTCTTCGTGTTCTGCTCCAGATTGACGGTGGTTACGGAGTAGGCAAGCCACTTCCCGTCCGGTGAAACGGCCGTTTCGCCCAGGCGCTTCATCTTCATCATGTCTTCAAAAGTCATGGGGCGTTTGGATTGGGCGATGCAACAGGGCGCTACGGCGAGAAGGGCAACGATGACGGCGAGTACGAATTTGCGCATGGGATTTTCCTGTTCACACGGAGGAGTTGAGCGCGTCCGCGCGAAGGAGAAGTTTACACCGGGACGGGACGGGCAGGTCGCTGGTAGTGGGTGTCAGGGCGCAGCGGGGTTCGAATCCAGCCGTGCAAAGGCAATCCACGAGGACCAGACACGAGCCTCTTCGAGAACGGGGTTTATCGCGGTGGATGCGAGTGCGGGCCACAGACGCCCGCACTTGAAACGACCTATTTTGTGTCGTTTCCGGTGAGGCGGAAGGTGATGGTACCCCAGAAGAGGCGGGCGCGCATCTGAACCGGGAGATGGCGGTCGTCGTCGGTGTACCAGATCCAGATGTTGCCGCGATTCTTCACCACGCCGGCGTCGGCGGTGGGCTGCACACGCAGGGTCTTGAAGGTGCCGAGCGAGGTTTTGATTTCTTCGCGGCCCTCCACCTTCATGGTTACCGGGACGGTGTGCATCGCGTCCACCACTGGAAGGACGAAGGTCTTGCCGAGTTCCATTGGCTGCGACGAGGCGTAAAACACGCCGGTCAGCAGGTCGGTGAGGCAGCCGGAGATGGGCACTTCAAGGTGCTTGGTCTGGCCGGTGACCAGATTCTTCTCATCGAGGATGGATTTGCCCTGCGCGTAATCGAGCTTGAGGGTCGAGTCGATCTTGCGGCGGCCCTCGATGGTCTGCTTGTCAAATTCGTAGGTACAGCCTTTATCGCGGTCAAAGGTGGACTGGAACTTGTCGCCGACGTGGAAGAGCATGTTGATGGCGCCTACCGTGTCGGCATTGGCGGTAAGGCGCACGCGATCGCCGGTTGTCTCAAAGTGGAGCACGGCTGTGCCGGCGGGAAAGACGCGCCAGTCCACGGAGTAGATGAGGGTTTGCTTTGGCGGGAAGCTGAAGCCGGTGCGTGGAGGGGCAAGGGGAGCAACCTGCTGGGCGTTGGCTGCAGGGGCCAGTGCGAGGGCGGCCAGTGCAAAGGCGCAGAGGAGAGATATTCCGGTTGTGCGCTTCTTCACCAGCAGGCAGGGCTCCTTAATGAAACAGACTTTCATGTGTGAAAAACGCTCAATGCAGCCCATGGAAAAGCGCGGCTAGAGCAGGCCGTAGAAAGATCAGGCCCAGGTAAAGCAACGCGGCCCCTATAGCAGCATTGTACTCGCGGTGGCGCAGGTAGAGGGCAAACGAGAAGGTGCCCGAGGCCCCCTTTTCCATTAGACGCGCCCGCGGGATGAGGCGGGGGATCAGGCGGGGAACGCGGCGGCAGTAGTCGTCAAAATCGGAGAATGTGGCCCGCAGAAAGCGCTCTTCCGAAGCGATGACCGGGACATAAATCGCAAAGAACCCAATAGCAAGCGCCAGAGCGACGGGCCAACTGAGCAACGCCAGCGCAAAGCCCGCCGCCAGGAGCATCGATCCCAGATACAACGGGTTACGGGTGTAGGCATAGGGGCCGGTCTGGGTGAGTTCTCGGTTTTTTTTCACGTAGCCGGCGGCGTAGGCGCGGAGCCACAGGCCGGGAAGCACGAGAACCAGGCTCCAGGCCACGGCTGCCGGCAAGGGCGCGCGCCGCCAGAGCTCAAAGAGATAGAGCGCGGCGGTAAGGAAGCCGAGCGGGACGCGAATGCGGCGGGCAACTCGCTGCCATCGGGTGATCCAGTCCTTTTGATTTGGCTCTTTCATTGGGCGACCTCTGAGCCAAGCAACTCTTCGGCAGCCTGGAGTACCTCGTCTGGCTGGATGGTGAGCAGGCCGGCTTCGGGAGCCTGGTGGCGGGTGTGGTCGCGGCGGCTCTCTGGGCTGCGCAGCACTTTGAATCGGGTGCCAAATGGCCCGTTGCGGCTGGGGTCGGTGGGTCCGTAGATGCCGACCACCGGGCGGGTAAGAGCGCAGGCCAGGTGGAGCGGGCCGGTGTCTCCGGCAATGACCAGGGCGACCCGGCGGGAGAGGGCGATGAGCTGGCCGAGCGAGCAGGTGACGGGTGTTGCAGAGACTTCCTTGGCGAGAATTGCGTCGGCAAGCGGCTGCTCGCCGGGGCCGGTGTTCATCAGCACTCGGAAGCCGCGGGCGGCGAGGCCCTTGGCGACGGCGGCGTAGCGCTCGACCGGCCAGCGCTTTGCGCCCCAGCCAGCACCGGGGTTGATGAGGACGGCTTGCTGCTTTTCGCCGGAAGCCAGAAGTTCTTCGGCCCACGCTTCGGCTGCGGGGTCAACCGGCAGCAGTGGAATGGCGGGCGTCAACTCATCGCCGGCAACGGCAGAAGCAAGCTCCATATCCTGCTCAATAACATGAGCGCCGTGCGTAGCCACTTGCTCGGTGAAGAGCACGCGCGCGATACCCTCACGTGGCGTGGCCTCGCCGATGACGCGACGGCAGCCGGCTAGACGGCACACAATAGCGGAGCGGATGGCGCCTTGCAAATCAAGAACGGCGTCGTAGTTGGCGGCGCGGAGGTTGCGGCGTAAAGTTCTGATTTCACGCAGGGTTTGCGCGCTAAGCGCTTTGTTGCGCCACTGCTTGGTCGAGGCGAAGTGAAGGGCGTTTACCAGCGGCTGGGATACAACGCGGCCAAGACTGTCCTCGGCGGAGAAGAGCGCGCGCCAACGCGGTTCAACCACCCAGTCAATGATCCAGGAGGGATGGGCTAGGCGCAGCGCGGTGACCGCCGGAAGTGCGTGCAGAATATCGCCCATGGCGCCCAGCCTGACCACGAGCAAGCGAAACTTGGACTGCGTTTGCAAATACTGATTTTCTCACAGGGGTCGCTGAGGTGGAGTGGGGTTCAGGCGGTGAATCAGCCAATCGATGGCGGCGGGCTGGTTCTCGATCTCGATGCGCATGCTGGCGGTCTTGAGCGGGAGGAATTCCGGGAATGCAGATGTGAGCTTGCCGAGGCGCACTTCGTCTTTCTCAGTAGTGATGATGGCAGCGGCTGATTTGTTGGTGGTTTTGCCGATTAAACGGTCTAAATCTCGCGGAGTGAATCGGTGGTGGTCGGGGAAGGCGATCTTGGTCGCAAGGGTCAGGCCAGCGGCTTCGAGGCCGGTGAAGAACTGATCGGAGCGGGCGATGCCGCAGAAGGCGACGACAGGGCCGGTGATCGGAGGAACGTCCATTGTGCGCTTCAAACGCCAGATGGGGCCGGTCCAACCCCAGGATTGCAACTCGTCTGCGAAGTCTGGGTCGTCCGCGGGGATGGCGATGACTGTGGCGCGGCGCGCGGCGTTGAGTGGCTCGCGCAGGTTGCCGGCAGGGAGCAGGTGGTCGTGCCAATCCTCACGATCGAGCAGAAGGATGTCGATGTCGCGGTGGAGCTGGCGGTGCTGGAAGGCGTCGTCGAGAAGATGAACTGCGAAGGAGTTCGTGTTGGGGATTTCGGCTTCGGCGAGTTGGCCGGCCTGATAGCGCTGGGCGGCTACGTAGACAGGGACGCCGGTTTGGCGGGCAATCAGCAGGGGTTCGTCGCCGAAGGCTTCGGCCGTCCCGCTGGGAACGACGCGGGCGGGGAGTTGACTCTGGCGGCCATAGCCGCGGGAGAGGACGTCGACCTGGACGCCGCGGGCGGTCAGGGCTTTTGCTAGCGCGATGGTGAGGGGTGTTTTGCCTGAGCCGCCGGTGGAGAGATTGCCGATGCTGATGACGGGCCAGCGGAGGCGTTCGATTGGCTGGAATCTTGTGCCCAGGCGGAGATTGCGCAAAGCCTGACCGGCGGCGTAGAGAGGCGTGAGTGGGAGAAGGTATCTGCGTAGGTAGAGTGACCGCCGGTCTGACATTCACTTCTCCTCGGGATCGTCTGCAACCCGAATGACATATCCGGACTCAGTCGCACTGATTCCGGAACCCGGAGTACGCGCGGCTTCTTCGAGCTCGCTCCAAAGTGCATTGTCGGCTGCGAGCCTGTCTTTCCAGACGTCACTGGTGTCGACGATCTCTTTGGCCTGAGCGAGGCCAAACCCGTAGACGCTCCGGAGGACCATGACGGAGTCTATCTTGCCGCAGCCGTTCGCTCTCAGGTACCTGAGAATCGCTTCGGTGCCCGCACCATCGTACCTAAGCCGTCTCGCTTCTGCCTCGATGACGGGATCAGGAGGCTTAACCTGATGTGCGGCGCGTGTCTGCGGCGGCAGGAGAGATCTTAGCGCCTTAACGCACCGCTCAGTTGCTCCCGCCTGCTGGTCAAAGACCTGTCTGGCACGAGCGCCCATCGCTTCCGCGGCGGTTCGGTTGCGCAGCAATTCGATTAAGGCCGCGGCCAGGCCCTCATTGCTAGCGATGCGGATGGCGTCGTGCGCTATAAGGTCGTCGGTAATGGCGCGGAAGTTGGCGTAGTGGGGGCCCACGACGATGGGCACTCCGAATTGCGCCGGCTCCAGCGGATTGTGACCGCCGGCGGGAATGAGGCTGCCGCCGACGAAGGCCGCGGCGGCCAGCGAGTAGACCGAGGCAAGTTCGCCGATGGTGTCGAGGAGGACGATCTGGCCGGGAAGTAGAGGCTCGGGCGGATTCGGCCGCGGGTCAGCTTGCCATTTGGAGCGCCGGACCCACTGAATGCGGGACTTGTCTAGCAAGACGGCAACGGCTTCGAATCGTTCAGGATGGCGGGGCGCGAGGATGAGGGCAAGTTGCGGATCGGCTTCGAGGAGCCGAGGCCAGGCTTCGAGGAGCGCGGCTTCTTCGCCTTCCAGCGTGCTGCCCGCGACAATGAATCGCAGGTTCGTGCCGCGAGCTTTCAACTGGATTGTCGCATCAGCTTCCGTTGCGGCCCGGACATCGAATTTCAGGTTTCCCGCGACCGAAACCCGTTCTGGCCGGCAGCCGATAGCTTTTAGCCGCTCGGCGTCCAAGTCGCTCTGGGCCAGCACTTTGCTGAGCTTGCCCAAAAAGGGAGCCCAAAGGCGGCGCAGCATGCGATAGCGCGGCCAGGAGCGGTCGGAGATGCGGGCGTTCACCACGGCGACGGGGATTTCGCGGCGGAAACAGCCGCTGAGCAGGTTGGGCCAGAACTCGGTTTCGGCCAGGACGAAGAGGCTGGGCTTGAGGGCGTTGAGGTACGCGCTTACGGCCCAGGGCAGGTCAAGCGGGCAATAGAAGACGCGCTCGGAGCCGAACCGTTCTCGCGCCAATGCTTGCCCTGTGCGGGTTGTTGTGGAGACTACGATTTGATGACCAGGCAGTGCCCGGTCGAGTTCGGCAACAAGGCGGCTGACAGCAAGCACTTCGCCAACCGAGACGGCGTGGAGCCAGATGACCGGCTTATTCGAATTCAAATGAAGCCGGACCTTTCCCAGCCGTTCTAGCAGCCCCTCGCGGTACTTTTGCGTGGTCACCATCCGCCAGAGCCACCAGGGTGACCCGAGCACCAAGGCCGCCAGAAGTGCCACATTGTAAAAAAATAGGGTCATGCGTAACAGAACTTCCCGTCCGCGGGTCTAACCCTCAAATGATACAAGCAGGTCTCCCATGATACCTTCGAGCACGATGAGGACTTTGCGGGCAATTCCGCTCTCCCTGCTCTGGCTGGCGCTGCCGGCTATAGCCAGCGATCACACTCCGCCTCCTGTGCAGCCGGCCACCAGCTTTGCCGCGGTCGAGGTTCACGACGACGAAAAGGTGGCCATCGCCGCCGAGCCCTATGACACCAGGGAAAAGGAATCGATCTTCCACATCGACTATTTGAGCCATGGCGTAATGCCGGTGCGGCTGATTGTGACCAACAACGGCAGCCGGCCCATCAGCCTGCGGGACGCACGGATTCTCTTCATGACCGCCGCGGGACAGAAGATTCAGGCGGCAGAGCCGGAGGACGTGGAACGGCTTATGACCAAGAAAGAACGCCAGGGCGGAAAGATTCCCATGCCCGGTCCGATTCCCTCCATCAAGCTGAAGCCGAAGGCCAGCGACAAGGATGTCGAGCAGGACTTTGACACCTTTGAATACCAGGCCCTGGTGGTGGAGCCGCACACCACGCGCGCCGGCTTTCTGTTCTACGACGTTTCGCAACTCGATCATCCGCTGATGGGCGCCAAGCTGCATCTGCATGAGCTGCGGGACGCCGACGGCAACGAGCTGTTCTACTTCGAGATTCCGTTCGACAAGTACCTCAGGTCGAAATCCAACCAGATGAACTGAGGCGGCTACTCGTAGTAAGTAGCTGTGGTCGTATCCGTTTCCCAGATGGTGCAGTCCTTCACGCGCACGCGGCCCGCGGTCATTCCGGCGAGTTGCTCGTTGGTCTGGTCGTAGAAGTATTTGGCGATGTTTTCAGCCGAAGGGTTGAGCACAGTGAAGGGCTCGAGCTCGTTGAGCATCTGGTGATCGATGCGCTCGATGACGGGGCGCAGGACGTGCTTGAGCAGCTTGAAGTCGAGCAGCAGGCCGGCCTCGTCGAGCACTGACCCGGCCAGGGTGACGCGCACCTTGTAGTTATGCCCGTGCGGGTTTTCGCACTTGCCCTTGTAATTGCGAAGATAGTGGCCTGAGCTGAACCCGGCCTCCACGGTAACTTCATACATCGGCGTCTGCTCGATCCTGTCGGGAAGATTCCCTGCTTCTATTTTAGATTGTTATTCAGATTCAGGCTTTTGGCTGCCGCGCCGCTTGTTTCGGGCGGCGATGCGCGCCTGCTCGCTGCGGCGATCAACCTGTTCAAAGAGGTGGCTCATGACGCCGATCAGCGCAGCTATCAGTGCAAACAGCGCGAGAAAAAGAGCGATTGTTCGCCATAAAGAGGCGTTGGCGGGCAGGCCGGGCTGAAAGCTCGATGGCACCAGCGACATGGCTCCGGAAAGCAGTGCGAAGAGCCCGAGGGTACCGGCCAGAATGTAGAAGTTGCGGGACATAGGTGTGGTGGTGGGAAATCCGCGAGGCCTTAGGTGATTCTACGCGGGACGCGGCTGGCTGCCTGGGACCTACTCAGAATCTGGCGCATCGAGGCGGCGCCTGGCGCCGTGGCGGATGTGAAGCACCTCCACCACCTTCTGTTGCTCAAGTACCTGGTAGATAATTCGATAAATGTGCGGCTTGTGGCCGTAAAGCAAATGCCGAAGCTGATCATTTTCCTGGGTTGTCGGGCATCGACGGGGAAGCTCACGGAGGCTGTATATCGCCTCTTTTAGGCCCTTGAACCAATCGTTTGCAGCGTCGGAATCTTCACCATGGATTTCGTCGTACAAATCGGCAGAGTCGCGCTCGGCGCTTGCCGCCAGGTTAACGAGGTATGCCATGTTTGGCTTCAAACTCGGCGAAGAACTCACTTGCGGGCCGCGTCCTCCCGTTTCTCGCATCTTCCAGGCCTTGGCGAATGCCTTCGTTGGCATCAGCGCGCGCGGCGATATCGAGCAACCGCTGATAGGCCAGTGGGTCTTGCACTACGGCCGCGGCTTTGCCATTCACTGTGAGCACGATGGGACGCTTGCTTTTCTTAAGGTGCTTGATGAATTGGGCGGACGAACGGCGAAATGTTGTAAGCGATTGAATATCCGTCGCGATATTGATCATGTGCGCCCTCCTCGAGCACCTTTTAAGGTGCTCTAAGCTTACGGCGGATGCCACTTTATTACAAGCCCGCGGCCAGGAGGTTCAATTTAGCCCTGAAGCGCTGCGCTGTCTATCAACTGGACGCCGGCCTCTGAGAATTGGGCTTCGATTTTTTCAACGGAGCCGTTGAGATTAATGGCGCGGCAAGCGTCGCGGAGAATAACGGCCTCGAGTCCAAGCCGGCGTGCATCGAGGGCTGAATAGCCGACGCAGTAGTCGTAGGCAAGGCCGGCGAGGAAGACGCGGGTTAGTCCGCGTTCGTCGAGGTAGCCCGCGAGGCCAGTGGGCGTGACGCGATCATTTTCAAAGAACGCCGAATAGGAGTCTATCTCCGGGCGGAAGCCTTTGCGAAGGATCAGCTCGGCTTGAGGGAGATTGAGCGCTGGATGGAATTCGGCACCCTTGCTGCCCTGGACGCAATGGTCAGGCCATAAAGTCTGCGGGCCGTAGGCCAGCTCGATTGGCTCGAAGGGCTTTTTGCCGGGATGCGCGGAGGCGAAAGAAGCGTGATTGGCCGTGTGCCAATCCTGGGTGAGGACGATGTGGGCAAATTGCCGGGCGATCTGATGAATCGGCGCGAGGACGGCATGGCCGTCGGGAACGGCGAGCGCGCCGCCGGGACAGAAGTCGTTTTGCACATCGATGACCAGGAGTACGTCGTGCGAATTGATTTCCATCGTTTGCCCCCCGCGTTCAGTTTCGCAGATCAATCGTTTCCTCTGTTCATACTTCGGTGCGCTACTATGGGTCGAAGATTCCCTGATCGGAGACCTATCCAATGTCCAGATGTCGCACCGTGGTTTTGATGGCACTCTTTGCCGCTTTTTCCTCCGCGTCACAGGCCCAAGGCCCGGCCCAAACCCCGGCGCAACCCCAGCCACCTGCGCAGGCGATGGATCCCGATTACGCGGCACGCGTCAAGGAGTGGACCACCAAGCCGGAGTTCCTGAGCCCGCTGGTTGACCATCTTCCAGCGAGCGCCGGCGTGCCTTCTCCCAAGGACGTGCTCGGCCATCACATTGGGGCTCCCAAGGAGCTGACCTACTACGCCGATGTGCTGCGCTATTACGACACGCTGGCCGCTCACTCGCCGCGCATCAAGGTGATCCGCATCGGCAAGACCGAGGAAGGGCGGGACTCTGTCATCGTTTTCGTCGGTTCTGAGGATTCCATCGCTCACCTTGAAGAGAATCGCAAAAATCTTGCACGGATTGCGGACCCGCGCGGCCTTACCGATGCGGAAGCACACGACCTGATTGCAAAAACCAAGCCGATTTATACGCTTTCCGGCGGACTTCACAGCGCCGAGCTGGGGCCGCCGGAGATGTTGATGGAGCTGGCTTACCGACTGGCGACAGAGGACACGCCGATCATTCAGAAGATTCGATCGAACGTGATTGTCGCCATCATGCCGGTGGCCGATCCCGATGGCCGCGATCGCTCGATCGATTGGTATTACGCCCACAACGTGGACATCACCGACTACGAAAAAATGACCGGCGTGCCTTACTGGGGCAAGTACACCAAGCACGATGACAACCGCGACATCAACTACGCCGGCATGGCGAACCAGAACTTTTTGAAGTGGTATCTGGACTGGCATCCGCCCATCATGCACGACCTGCATGAGTCGGTGCCGTTTCTCTACGTCTATAGCGGGCAGGCTCCGCAAAACCCGCTGTGGGATCCGATTGTGTATGGCGAATTGCCCATGCTTTCAAACTGGGACATGAGCCGGCTCACCAGCTACGGCATGCCCGGTGTATGGACGCACGGCTATGTCGACGCGTGGTCGCCGGGGTACGTGGCCATCATGGCTACCAACCACAACGGCCTGATGCGCTTCTACGAGATATTTGGCAATGCCGGCGCAACGACGATGGACCGCACGCTCTTCCAGCCCAACGCGGCTATCCAGGGCGGCGGTGGCGGCGCATTCGGAGATATGACCAAGCGGCAGTGGTACCGCCCAAACCCGCCGTATCTGCACGTTCTTTGGTCCATGCGCAACAACACCAACTATGCGGAAACCGGCGTGCTGACGTCGCTTGAGTTCGTGGCCGGATTTCCGCAGGTGGTGCTGGAGAACTTCTACGACAAGAGCCGCAATGCGGTGAAAGCTGGAACCAAGGAAGAGCCCTACGGCTTTATTTTGCCCTCGGATCAGGAAGACCCCACGCGCGTCGCGTTTGTCATTCACATCTTGCGCATGCAGGGGATTGAAGTGGGCCGCACCAAGGCCGCGATTAAGCTCAGCGACGGCGATTATCCCGCCGGGTCGCTGGTTGTGAAAACCAATCAGCCTTACGGCCCGCTGGCGAAAACACTGCTGGGCAAGCAGGTTGATCCCGACCCCGAACTTACCACCTACGACGACAGCGCATGGACGATGAGCCTGATGACCAACACGGTGATCAAGCCGACGAAAGATATTGCGGTGCAAGCGCTGGCCGTTGACACGGTGGACCAGTACACTCCGGTGGGAACGCTCAAGGGTGCGGCAACCGCGTCTGTTTATGCTGTGCCGGATCACGGCTCTCCTAACATGGTTACGCTGCGTTACGGCCTGAAAGATTTCCAAGTGCAGATTGCGGAGAAGCAGTTTACCGCGGAAGGCGGGACGTTTTCGGCAGGCACATTCTTGGTTCCCGCTGGCGCTGGCTCAACCCTGAAGCCGCTCGCTGCAAGCCTCGGGCTGGATGTTGTGGGCCTGGCTGCTGCACCGAAAGTGGCCGCGCATGACGCTGCGTTGCCGCGCGTGGCAATGTTCAGCACATGGGCAGGCACGCAGGACGTGGGTTGGGTGCGCTACACATTTGACCAGTACAAGGTGCCTTACGATTTGATTTTCAAAGAGCGCGTGCTCCAGGGAAATCTCGGCAAAGACTACGACCTGATTCTGATTCCGAACCAGGTGCGGGCCGCGAAGGCGCTGGTCGTCGATATGCCCAAGGCGGACAAGCCGCTGGCGTACAAGAAGACGGACAAGTTCAAGTTCCTCGGTGACTATGGCTCGTCGGACGATATTTCCGGAGGCATGGGTGCGGCGGGGGTGGTTGAGCTGCAGAAGTTTACCGAGGACGGCGGACTGCTGATTACGCTGGGCACTTCGAGCGCGTTTCCGCCGGAATATGGGTTAACACCCACGATCGACACCAGCAACCCCGCCGGGAAGTTCTATGCTCCAGGCCCGGTTGTTGACGCGGACATTCTGCATCCGGAGAATCCCATTTTCTACGGCTACTCGGCAAAGACTGTGCCGGTGCGCTACGCGAATGGGCCGCTGTTCAGGCTTTCAGAGGAGATGGATAAGAAGGATGTGCTGATGCGGTTTCCGGGTGGAGAAAAGTCTGTGCTCAGTGGCCTCTTCAACGGCGCCGACGATATCAAGGGTCGAGCCGCGATCGTGGTGACCCCGGAAGGCAAAGGCGAAGTGGTGCTGTTTGCCACCAACCCCGCCTGGCGCTGGCAGAACATGGGCGAGTACCGCATGCTGTTCAATACGCTGATGAACTTCCGCAACCTTGCAGTGGTTCAGGCGCCTGGACCTTCCCCAACATCGGGAGCAGACTCCAAGGCACCAGCCGTCGTCAAATAGAGAGGCCGTTCCCGATCAGGTTGAGATTGATTTGCGTGGTGGATGGGTTTCGGATAGGGTGACACAAAACAGGAGGGCGGAATGGGCGAGGTCGCGCGGAACTTTCGGTACGCATTTCGGAGGCTGAGAAACGATAAGGGATTTGCATGCGTGGCCGTGCTCACACTGGCGCTGGGGATTGGCGCGAACAGTGCGATGTTCAGCATTGTCAATGCAGTCTTGCTGCGCCCGCTGCCCTATCGCGACCCGCAAGGGCTGGTGCTGCTGGCGGAGCATTGGCCGCAATTTCCCAGGCTTACAGTTTCGTATCTGAATTTTCGGGACTGGCGGGACCAGAGCCATTCGTTTGAGGCTGTGGGAGCGGTGCGCAACGCGCTGATGACCATGACGGGAACCGCGGAGGCGGAGCGGGTTCCATCGCAGCACATAACCGCAAACCTGTTTGACATGCTGGGGGTGAAGCCGGAACTGGGGCGCGCATTCACGGCGCAGGAGGATTCGGCGGGCGGAGCTGACGTGGCATTGATCAGCCACAGCCTTTGGCAGCGCAGGTATTCGTCGTCGCCGAACGTGATTGGGCAGACGATCATGCTGGATAACAAAAGCTATTCGATTATCGGGGTCATGCCGGCAGGGTTTCAGATCCTGGAGCAGAGCGCGGATGTGATGCTGCCGCTGGAGCCGTGGGCGCGGACGCTGCCGGACGATCGCAACTGGCATCCCGGGATACAGCCGATTGCGCGGCTGAAGCCGGGCGTGACGGTGGAGCAGGCACGGTCGGAAATTGCGGTGATTGCCGATCGGTTGAAGAAGCAGTATCCGATTTTTGACGCCAATGTTTCTTCGCTGGTGGACCCGATGCAGGAACAGATGGTCAAGAACGTGCGGCCGGCGCTGCTGGTGCTGATTTCAGCGGTGGGAGTGGTGCTGCTGATTGCATGCGCGAACGTTGCGAACCTGATGCTGGTGCGGGCGGCGGGACGGCGGCGGGAGATGGCAGTGCGCACAGCGCTGGGAGCGCGGCGAGCGGACATTATTCGGCAACTGATGGCCGAGAGCCTGCTGGTGGCGGTTGCCGGTGGCGTGGTGGGACTGCTGCTGACGTGGGTTTCAATGCCGCTGCTGGTGAGATTGGCGGGAACGAGTTTGCCGCGAAGCAGCGGCGTGGGCGTGGATGGTTCGGTGCTGGGATTTACCGCGCTGGCGGCTCTGATTGCGGGGATTCTGTTTGGGCTGGCGCCGGCGCGTCATGCATGGCGGGTGGATCTGCGCGATGCGTTGAGCGAGACCAATCGCGGAGGGTCTTCGGCGGGAGTCTTGCGGACGCGGGCTGCGCTGGTGGTGAGCGAGATTGCGCTGGCGATGCTGCTGCTGGTGGGCGCGGGATTGCTGTTCAAGAGCTTTGAGAGATTATCGAGTGTTTCACCGGGATTCCAGACGGATCATTTGCTGGTGGCGGATTTTGTGAGGTCGCCGGCAGCTTATCGCGATGCGAATGTGCGGCTGGGCTTCTTTGACCAGCTTTTCGACAAAGTTGGCGCGCTTCCGGGTGTGAAGGCGGTTGGAGGGATTTCGGTGCTGCCGGTGACAGGGACGGGGTCGGCGTATCACTTCAACATCAAGGGACGGCCGCCGAAGTCTTCGGCGGAATACACGATTTCCGGGTACCGCGTGGTGAGCGCGGGCTACATGAATGCGCTTGGGATGCCGCTGCTTGCGGGGCGATGGATTGAAGATGGCGACCGGGTTGGAGCGCCGACGGTGGTGGTGGTCAATGCGAGCTTTGTGCACACCTACTTCCCAAATGAAAACCCGCTGGGGAAGTTCATCCAGGTGGGCGCAATACCGGAAGATGAAGTCCCGTGGATGCGGATTGTGGGCGTGGTCGGCAACGTGAAGCAAGCGCTGGCCAACGACACAACGGACGAATACTATGTGCCCTTTCACCAGGCGGATGCGGTATTGCCGGTGGGTACGATGTCGCTTGTGGTGCGGACGACGGGCGATCCGAAGGCGCAGACGAATGCGATACGGACGCTGGTGCATGGGATCGATCCGTCGCAACCGATTACCGGTGTGCGGACGATGGAAGAGAACGTGTCAAAGTCGATGTCGGAGCCGCGCTTCCGCACCGTGCTGCTGACCATTTTTGCGGGGATCGCGCTGGTGCTTTCGGCGGTGGGGATTTTCGGCGTGATGGCGTATTCAGTGTCGCAGAGGACGCGGGAACTGGGGCTGCGGATGGCGCTGGGTGCTTCGCGGGAGAACGTGATGCTGATGGTTTTGGGGCAGGGATTAAAACTCACGCTGATCGGGATTGGGATTGGGCTGGCGGGAACATTTCTCCTGACGAAGTATG
Source organism: Occallatibacter sp. (assembly GCA_050013695.1). Classification (GTDB taxonomy): domain Bacteria; phylum Acidobacteriota; class Terriglobia; order Terriglobales; family Acidobacteriaceae; genus Telmatobacter. The sequence continues at coordinate 10,341 of JBEKET010000017.1, read as the reverse complement.
TTGCCAGCATGCTGTTTAATGTTCCGCCGTTCGATCCGTTGACGCTGATGGGAGTGGTTTTGGCGTTGACCGCTATTTCGCTTTGTGCGTGCTATCTGCCGGCGCGGCGGGCGACGCTGGTCGATCCGATTGAGGCGTTGCGAGAGCAATAGAAAGACTGCTGTCGTCATGATTTGGAGTCTTCATGGGTTCAGTGTTGAGAGGGTTCAGCTACGGGCTTAAGTCGTTTTCGCGGAGCCCGGTCTTTGCCGCTGTTTTTGTGATTGCACTTGCAGTTGGAATTGGAGCGGCGGTTTCGGTTTTCACCGTGGTCGACGCACTGCTGCTCCGCCCGCTTCCCCTTCCGCACCCTGAGCAACTGGTAGGCATCGCTGGCGTTTATCGGGGCCACTCGCAGGTGCCGATCTCGTACCCGATGTATGCCGTGTTGGAACGCGAGCAGCATGCCTTCAGCGGCATCTGCGCGTGGACGGCGGGACAGGATTACAGCCTGGAGATCAATGGGCGGGAGACACTGTCGGACGTGCGGTCGGTGAGCGGCAGCTACTATTCAGTTCTTGCCGTGCGTCCGCTGCTGGGCAGGTTGATTGGGCCGGAAGACACTGCGGATGGACGCGTCGCCCAGGTGGCTGTGATTGGTTATCAGCTGTGGAGGGAGCGCTTTGGCGGCGATCCGGGCGCGATCGGCAAGACGATTCACATCGATGGGAAGCCCTACACGATTGTCGGTGTCACGGAGAAGTGGTTCACGGGGATGACGGTTGGCTCGCCGCCTGAGGTGACGGTGCCGGCGGGGGCAATCGATCCGCAAGCGCTTGAAAACCGCGCGCTGCTGTGGCTGTTTGTGACTGGGCGGCTGGCGGACGGTGGGCAGGTCGCGCAGGCCTCGGCTAATCTGCATGCGATCTGGCCGCGGCTGCTTGAGGCAACGGTGCCAACTCAGAGCACAGGAAGCCGGCGGCAATCGTTTCTTTCGATGGGGCTGGCGATCGATCCGGTGGCAAAGGGGCGCGGAATCAATGGGGATCTTCGCAGCAGAGTGCGCCAGCCACTGAACGTGCTGCTGGGGATTGTGGCGCTGATTTTGCTGGTGATCTGCGTGAACCTGGCGAGCCTTACCCTGGCCAGAGCCAGCTCGCGCAGGATGGAGATCAATACACGGATTGCGCTGGGAGCGAGTCCGTGGCGGGCGGTTCGACAGTTCGTTGTTGAGACGCTTGTGCTCTCGTCCATCGGCGGCGTGGTTGCGCTGTTTCTGGCGTATTGGGGGAGCCAGTTTCTGATTGCTCTCATGACGCGCGGTCAGACTACGCCAGCCCTGCTCGACGTGAGGCCGGACTGGCGGGTGCTTTGCTATGCCGTATCGACGGCTGCGTTGACTGGATTGCTGACCGGACTGATTCCCGCGTTGCAACTGTCGCGCCAGCAGCCTGGATCGGCGTTGCGCGAAGGCGCGCGCACGGAGGGACGCGGTGCAGGCGCGCTGAAAAAGGCGCTGATCATTTCGCAGGTTGCGATTTCGCTGGTGCTGCTGCAGACTGCGGGGCTTTTTATGCGGTCGCTGGAAGGGCTGAAGTCGTTCAATCCGGGATTTGAAAAGGCAAGCGTGACTGAATTCGATTTAACTCCGAGCGCGCGCGGCATGGACGGAGCGGAGGCGGAGAGCTATCGGAAACAGCTTGCCGATGCGGTTGCCAGTCTGCCTTCGGTTCGCTCCATCGCGTTTTCAAATGTGCCGCTTCTTACCAAGAGCTATGCGTGGAAGGATACCGTTTCAAGCGTGTCTGTTCCCAACCCGATTAACCCTGTTCCCACGGCGCGCATCATTGTTTCACCGGGGTTTTTCAAAACCCTGGGACTTCCTGTCGTCGCCGGCCGCGACTTTAGCTGGTCTGACGACTTGCACCATCCGCGCGTAGCCATTGTCGACGGCCTGTTGGCGAGGCAGCTGTTTGGTGCGGAAAACGCCATCGGCAAACACGTTCGCTTCGGGGTGCAGCCGGAGTATCAGGACTTGGAAATTGTGGGCGTCTCGCAATCGGCAAGACTGCTGGATATTCGCGATGCCGATGGCACTTTTCTTTACATTCCATCGACGCAGGAAAACTCGCCTCTGGAGGCCGGGACACTGCTGGTTCGCGGCGCCGGCGCGGATTTGGGAAAGAGTGTGGAGCGCGAAATTGAATCGTTTGGGCGCGAGTATTCAACCATGATCGGCACGCTGACGGAGAGAAGCGATAACACCCTGGTGAACGAGCGGATGACGGCGACGCTTTCGACGTTCTTCGCTTCGATTGCGCTGCTGGTGGCGGGGTTTGGGCTGTTTGGGCTAATTACCTACTCGGTAACATTGCGCACCAGAGAGATCGGAATACGAATGGCGATGGGGTCGCAGCGCACCGGGATTCTGAGGCTGATTTTGCGGGAGGCGATGCAGGTAACGGTGATCGGGATCTGTATTGGGCTGCCGTGCGCGATCGGCGTTTCGCGGGTCTTCGCGAACATGCTGTTTGCGCTTTCGTTTGCCGATCCCGTGACGCTGACAACAGCATCGCTAACGCTGCTGCTTACCGGGATCATAGCGGGATTGCTGCCGGCGGTGAGGGCGATGAAGCTGGAGCCAATGGCGGCTCTCAGGCATGAATAGCGCGACGGCAGGCGGGCTAAGGCTGGTGCTTTGGGTCGCCTTCGAAGAACGATTCCACATCGGTGATGGTGGCAGTCATGCGGTAGGGCGGGAGGCTTTGCAGGAAGGTCTGGCCGTAGCGCTGACGGGTGATCCTGGGGTCGAGAAGGACTAAGACGCCGCGATCTTCGAGCGAGCGGATGAGGCGGCCGAAGCCTTGTTTCAGTGTGAGCACGGCAGCGGGAAGCTGGTAGTCGAAGAAGGGCTTGCCTCCGGCTTCTTCGATGGCCCTCATGCGCGCGGCGACGACGGGATCGCTGGGGACGGCGAAGGGCAGGCGGTCAATGATGACGCAGCTCAGCGATTCACCCTGCACGTCTACACCTTGCCAGAAACTCGATGTGCCGAAGAGGACGGCGTTGGGGGTTGCGCGGAACTCTTCAAGCAGGGCTTTGCGCGGGGCGGTGCCGTGCAAAAGCAGAGGGAAATCGAGGACGGGCAGAAGGCGCTCGTAGAGATCGCGCATCTGGGCGTAGCTGGTGAAGAGGCAGAAGGCGCGTCCGCGGGAAAGCCCGAGAACGCGGCGGATGCAATTGGCGGCGGCCTCTGGGAAGTCGGGCTCGCGCGGGTCGGGCATGTTGGGCGGCAGGTAGAGGAGCGCTTGCTTGCCGTATTGGAAGTGGGAGGGGACGACAAGCTCGCGGGCTTCAGTGAGGCCTAGACGCTTGCGCATGTGTTCAAAGCCCCCCTGCACGGTGAGCGTGGCGGAGGTCAGCACGACGGTGGGAATGACTTCGAAGACCAGTTCGCGCAGCAGCTCGGATACGTCGATGGGCGTGGCCTGGAGGAAGGTGCTGCGCGACGCGGACCTTTGGGTGCCGGCGTAGACGCGGCGTTCCATCCAATAGACCATGTTGCTGGAGTTGGATTCGAGCAGGAATTCAAGCTCGGTGCGGAGACGGGTGACGCGATTGCGAAGGCCGGGGGCTTCGTCGACTTCCTTGAGGCCGTCAATTTCGGCTTCAAGGCGGAGGAGTGTGTTGCGGACGGAAAGATAGAGGTCGCCGGAGGTTTCAAGGAACTCTTCGCGGCCGTTGAAGGGCTGGCGGCCGTCGCCAGCCATGGGCAGCCCGGCGAAGAACATGCGGGCACGGTCGCGGAGTTGCTGGGTGACGGCGGGGAGCTTGTCGGCTCCATCTTTGCCGCGCAGTTGAGTTTCGGTGTCGCGGGCCAGGTCTTCAAAACGGATGTTCGAGACGGAGAGGCCGAAGTAGTTGGATGCGACTTCTTCAAGCTCATGCGCCTCGTCAAAGACGACCGCGGCTGCTTCAGGAAGAATGCCGGCGTCGGGGGCGCCGACGGCTTCACGCTTGACGGCGAGATCGGCGAAGAAGAGGTGGTGGTTGACGATGATGATGTCGGATTCGAGGGCCTTGCGGCGCATCTCGGTGATGAAGCAGCGGCGATAATCCGGACACGTTGAGCCGAGGCAGGCCTCGGTGCGGGCGTCCAGTTTATTCCACAAGGGACTCGACTCGGGCATGCCGCCAAGCTCGGCGCGATCGCCGGTTTCAGTGATCTTTTCCCACTCGGTGATCTGGCGGTACTGATCGATTTCTTCAAGGCCGGAGAGAATCGGCTGATCGCGGAGGACGACCAGCTTGTGGCGACAGAGGTAGTTGGCGCGGCCCTTCATGTAGCAGACGCGGAGCGAGCCGAGCAGCGTTTCAAGGAAGGGAATGTCGCGGAAATAGAGCTGATCCTGCAGGGCCTTGGTTCCTGTGGAGATGATCACGCGCTGGCCGGTGCGCAAGGCGGGAAGCAGGTAGGCAAGGGTTTTGCCGGTGCCAGTGCCGGCCTCAACGATGAGATGGCGATGCTCGGTGAGGGCGCGCTCGACCGACTTGGCCATTTCAAGCTGGCCGGGGCGGTATTCGTAAGGGAGCGGAGAACGCGACAGGATGCCGCCCGGAGAGAAAAACTCATGCAGGGAGGGCAGCGCGCGGGTTGAGTTTGCGGTGGGAGGCATGGAGGGCCAGGTGCTCTTCCCATCATAGTGATTTGGCCGGACCGTTGAATTTGCGGGCTCGAACTGGCGACGACCTTCGACCGGGTGCGCGCGCTCAGCCGAGGTCGGAGTCCCTGCCGGAAGCTGCGGAGCGGTACTCGTCGCCGGTCAGGAATGGACTGTCGTGGGCGCCAGTCCATTGGTTGATCAGAAGGGTCTGGCCGGGGTCGCTGGCGGATTCAATGGCTGCTGCGGCTTTGACGAGTTTCTTGCGAACCTTGACGGCGCGCTGCTTGGACATCGCGACTTCCGCTGCCGCGATGAAGGGATTGATCGGTGTCATATTTTGCTGTGTTCCGTGTACGTGCATTGCTTCCCCCAGACGAGGCTTAGAGGAGCAATCTTTGCGCCAAAGCTGAATTGGCGAGATTAGAAATGACTCACAGGAAGGGGCGCCGAGGCCCTGAATCTGGATTGACTCCCGAAGGTGGACTAAGCTGAAAGAAGGCGTTCTTTCCTCAAGCCACGGCCGTACAGGCCGTATTTTGTGGCTTGGAGCGGGGTTGGAGACAGTTTTGACGAAGTTTCGTAGATCGGTTGTGCCGGGCAAGCCGGGGGCGGCGGCGCTGCCGCTGGTGGCCATTGTGGGCCGGCCCAACGTGGGAAAATCAACCCTTTTTAATCGGCTGACGGGCAGCAGGCGCTCGATTGTGGGTGACGAGCCGGGGATTACCCGCGACCGCATTTACGGCGAATACGAGTGGGCGGGACGGCGGTTTCGACTGGTGGATACGGGCGGCATTGTTCCCGACGATCCGGAGCTGATTCCGATGGAGATTTACGCGCAGGCCAAGGTGGCGCTTGAAGATGCCGATGCGCTGGTGCTGGTGGTAGACGCGCGGACTGAGCTGGCGAGCCCCGACTACGACCTGGTGAAGCTGCTGATTCGCGGCGGGAAACCGGTGTTCCTGGCGGTGAACAAGGTTGAGGGCGAGGCGATGGCGGCGGGGGCGGAGAACTTCCGCCAGCTCGGGCTTCGCAATGTTTTCCCGATCAGTTCGGAACATGGGTTGGGGATTGGCGACCTGCTGGATGGGATTACCGACGCGCTGCCTGCGCCGCCTGAGGTTGTGGAAGAAGAAAGAATGGCAGAGGAAGATTTTCAGGCGGAAGAGGACGAGATTTACGAGGGTGGGCCTCCGACTCCTGAGCCGGCTCTGCATGACGGATTGGATGACGAAGGACGCCCGCTGCATCGGACGCACGGGGAGTTTGAGCAACACGAGACTTCAGTGGCCATTATTGGGCGGCCCAATGTGGGCAAATCGACGCTGCTGAATGCGCTGACGGGGACCACGCGGGCGATTGTTTCGCCGATTGCCGGGACTACACGGGACGCGGTGGATGAGCTGGTGGAGTTTGAAGGCAACCAACTGCGGTTTGTGGATACGGCCGGCATACGGCGCAAAGGCAAGACGCACCTGATGGCGGAAAAGATGAGCGTGGTGATGGCGCGACGGCATCTTGAGGCCGCTGACGTGGCGCTGCTGGTGATTGACGCCACAGAGGGTGTGACTGGAGCCGACGCGACGATCGGTGGGTATGCGCATGAGAGCGGGCGCAGCGTCATCATCCTGGTCAATAAATGGGACGCGGTGACGACGGGCCGCACGGACGGAAAGCCACCGGCGGACCGGGAGATTTTTGAAAAGCAATTGCGGTCGGTGCTGAAGTATCTGCATTACGCGCCGGTGATTTTTCTATCCGCGCTTGAGGGAACGGGACCGGGCGCGAAGAAGCTGCTGCGGGTGCTGAACGAAGTGGTTGCCGTGGCGGCGGAGCGGCGTAAGCGCGTGTCGACGGGGCAGATGAACCGGTTCCTGGACAAGATTGATTTCCAGCGGGCGCCGGTGCCGATGGCAAAGCGGATACGGATCTTCTACATGACGCAGGCCGCGGTTGCGCCGCCTACTTTCATTCTGTTTACGGACCGTGATATTCAGTTGCATTTCAGCTTTGAGCGGTTTTTGGAGAACCAGATTCGCGAGGCGTTTGGGTTCAAGGGGACGCCGATCTGGTTTAAGGTGCGGGCTAGGAATGCGAAGAAGGCGGAATAGACGCTAGCGGAGTTAGCCGCGCTGCGCGCGTGTTGGCGGAGTTAGCGGAGTTATAAAGAGCTTTAGATAGGAATACCCTAGGTCGGAAAATCGGGACCTATCCCATCCATTCCGCGAAAAGAAGTGGAATGGATGGGGACCCACCCGGGAGACTTGAGTCCTAACCTCCACGGTCCCCAATTGCGAGGGACCGTGGGCACCCACCTACAGGGTAGTTTGGACGGCACCCTCGATGTTTTTCTGCCCATCTGGTTAGTTGTTGCGCAAGGCGACCATGGGGTTGATTCTCGATGCGCGGCGGGCGGGGATGTAGCCGGCTAGCAGCGCTACTCCTGAGATGAGCAGGACCATGGCGGCGAAGGTGATGGGGTCGCCGGGCTGAGTGTTGAAGAGCAGCGCGGCGATGGCGCGGGAGACGGCGAAGGATGCGATGGCTCCGGCGACCACGCCGATGATGGCGAGACGCAGGGTTCGCGCGATGACGCTGAGTTGCACGTTGGACGCGGTTGCGCCCAGGGCCATGCGGATGCCGATTTCCTGGGTGCGCTGGGTGACGGAGTAGGAGATCACGCCGTAGATGCCGAGGGCGGCAAGCGTTAGGCCGAGCGCGGCGAAGGCGGCGACCAGCAACATGAAGAACTGGCGCGGCGAGTTAGCTCGGTTTACCAGCATCTGGATGGGCTTGAACTCGGCGGCGGGCTGCTTGGGATTGATCTCGCGAAGGGTGCGGAGAACGCTTCCGGCCAGGGTTGCGGGCGGCAGCGAAGTGCGAAAGACGAGTTCCGCGCCGAGGGGGCCTCTTTGCGTTATCGGATAGTAGATTTGCCACCCGGTTGCTCCCTCGGTGGTTTCTTCGTGGACGTCGTCGACCACGCCGACGATGCGGGAGCCGTCGCCGCCGGTGTCGAGCATCTGGCCGATAGGGTCTCCGTTGGGCCAGTTTGCGAATGCGGCCAGGTATTTGGCGAATGCCTTGTCGATCATGACAACACTCTGGCTTTTAGGTCCGTCGTCCCAGGTGAAATCGCGACCGCGGATACCAATGCCCATGGCGCGCAGGTAGCCGGGGGAAATGACGTAAACGAGGGGTGAGAAGGGAGACTTCTCGGGCGGCTTGATGCCTTTGGGCCAGGGCGTGCCCCAGGCGCGGTTTTGGCCGAAGGGAAGGCAGTCGGCAATACCGGCAGCGTCGATGCCGGGGATGGCGCTGACGCGGGCGATCACTTCCTGGAAGATGACGGAGCGCTTTTGAGCGTGCAGCGAGCCATCTTTGTCATCTCCAGGCACACTGTCGTCAAATTGGACTTTGACGGCGGCAGCGCGTTCGGGCTGGAAGCCGAGATCGACGTCGAGGACGTGGAGGAAGCTGCGCAGGAGCAGGCCGGCGCCGACCAGCAGCACGCAGGCCAGGGCTACTTCAGAGACAACGAGGATGGAGCGGATGCGGTCGTGCCTGCGGCTGTGGCCTGAGCCAGCGCCGGAATCTTTGAGCGATTCATGGAGATTGCCGCCAGCCATGCGGAGTCCAGGGACGAGGCCGAAGAGAATGGCAGCGGAGACGGCAATGAGGAGCGTCCACGCGAGGGCAGCGCCGTCAATGTGCAAGGTGCTCAGCAGCGGCAGGGCGATGGCTCCCTGATGGGCAAGCCAGATGACGAGGCTCCAGGCAAGGCCGAGGCCGAGAACGGCGCCGGAAAGCGAAAGAATGAGGCTTTCGGTAAGAAGCTGGCCGACAATGCGCATGCGGCTCGCGCCGAGAGCCCCGCGCATGGCGAACTCCTTGGAGCGAGCGGCAGCGCGGGCCAGCAACAGGTTGGAGAGATTGACGCAGGCGATCAGCAGGATGGTGCCGACGGCGGACCACAGGACAACGAGCGATCGGCGCAGCTTGCCAGTGACGTAATCCTTGAGGGGCACCGGAACGACGCCTCCTTCACCCTTGTGTGCCGCGTAATCTCCGCAGGACTGGGGGTATTTGTTGTTCCAGCACATGTGGGGAGCAGCGGCGGCGGCATCGTCCTGCGCCTGGGCGAGTGTGACGCCGGGCTTGACGCGGCCAACCATGGTGATGATGTTTCCATAATCGCGCGGAGGACCGTAGAGGTTAAGGGGTGTGATGGCGTCGACCTTTGCGCCGGGGGAGAAGATCGCGCCGAAGTCGAAGGACCTGGGGAGCACCCCGATCACAGTGGTCTGCTGGCCGTTCATGTCGAAGGCTTTGCCAACGATGTTGGGGTCGGCGTTGAATTGCGTTCTCCACCAGGCGTCGCTGAGGAGGATGACTGGCGCTGCGCCATTGAGCCCGTCTTCGGGCCGAAAGGCGCGGCCCATGGCAGGCTGAACGCCGAGGAGCTGAAAGAAGTTGGCAATGACGTCGATGCTGGTGGCGGAAATGGGAGTGCCGCCACGGTTGAGGCTGAGGTTGTCAGGACTGGAGAAGGCGTAATATCCGGTTACATCCTGAAAAGTGTGGGTGTACATGCGGAATTCGTCGTAGGCGTCAGTGGAATAGGTGGCGCAGGAAAGGCCGCATTTGGTGGGAGGCGGCGCAATCCACATCAGGCGGCCGGCGTCATGGAAGGGCAGCGGGCGCAGCAGGATGGTATTGACCACGCTGAAGACGGCGATGTTGGCGCCGATGGCGAGCGCCAGGATGAGGATGGCGACGACAGTGAATCCGCTATCGCGGCCCAGGGAGCGGAGAGTGTAGCGGAGGTCCTGGAGAAGAATGTCGAGTTTCATAAGTCCTCTGGCTTCGCGTTGCTGGAATTTTGCGGTGTCGATGGCGCCGAAGCGGACAAGCGCCTGCCGGCGGGCTTCAAGGGGAGTGAGGCCGCGATTGAGGTTTTCTTCAACGGCAAGGTCAATGTGTGCGGCGATCTCGGCTTCGAGGTCGGCGTCGAGCGGAGGCTTGCGGAAGAAAGAAAGGGCACGCAAGAGAGCCTGCCTTAGTGCGCCCAAAGAACTTGAGTGCATCTGGCGCCTCCCTCTTGAGGCATGGAGAGCACGCGGCCCATTACGTCGGACAGGCGCTGCCAATAAGCGGCGTCTTTGGCTAGCTGCTGACGGCCGGCGTTGGTGATGGAGTAGAACTTTGCCTTGCGATTGTTGTCGGAGATGCCCCAGGCGGCGGCGATCCAGCCGCGCTGTTGAAGTCGGACAAGCGATGCGTAGATGGTTCCCTGGTTGAGGAGGACTTCGTCTCCGCTGACCTGCTCGATGCGGCGGGCGATGCCGTAGCCGTGTTGCGTGCCAATGGCGGCCAGGGTTTGAAGCACCATGAGGTCGAGGGTGCCTTGGAGGAGGTCGAGTTTAGAGTCGCCCATTTGCTGCTCCTGTGTTCATGCCACATCAGTATTGCATGAGACGTGTGGTGTTGCCACAGGAGAGCAGGAAATTTTTTGAGTGCGGGATATTCAGACGGGTGACAAGGGTTTGATTCTTTGCGGGCCCGGTGAGAAAGGGGGTGGGGCTAAAGTGTCTGCGTGAGAGCGCCATTTGCCCTTTTGCTGCGGCGTTCTTGTTTTGAGTTTTCCGCGATTTCGGCGGCGGTTTTTGTTTCAGGCTGTCCTCATGCCATGCAGCCTGGT
>JBEKET010000016.1:0-74186 GCA_050013695.1 Occallatibacter sp. | reverse complement strand
GTCATCCTTATCCTCTGGTGCGTCTCGGCGTCCTCACCCAAGGTGGGAGCCGGATGCGGTAATTCCGCTCGTCCGGATCTGTCCGGGGGGCGCTCAGTGATGAGTGTCCCTACCGGGACTTTTCTTTTTCAATTCTATGTGAGCTGTTGGTGGGCCGCATTTTCGCGGCGTCCCCCAGGGACGCCTAGGTCATTTGGGGCGGCTAACCCCGGGCTGCGCCCTTCGCTGCGCTTCGGGCTGGACCGGGGCTAATATCCTCCGGTCCCTCCGGGACGGGCACCTGCGGTGCGGCGGATGGTCGCATGGGCATCGTCGTTTTCCATGTCTCAGAAGCGAGACATGGGCACTGCATCTTCCTTTGTAACGCCTAAATCACGGGAAGATTTGCATCGTTCACTTGAGAGGTGAATGGTGAGTGCGCTTCTCCCCATCAAAACAAAATCCAAGACTGCATCCCTTGTTCCGTTGAAAGTGTTCGCCGTGCGCTGCCATGGGCGGTTCTTTCGATTCGGACATGAGCTTTACTCTTCCAAAACACTCGGGGCAGCGGAATGTCTCATCGCGCAGGCGCAAGCCGTCTTCGACGGAGATAAGTTGCCATCCAAAGATGCGATCCTTCCCGACACTGGACCATTTCTTGACTTCTATCTCAACCATTCGCGCCATTGCTCACTCCATGATTATCGCCCAGTGCCGCCGACGGTCATTTTGTCTAGTTTTACTGTGGGCATGCCTACGCCTACGGGGACGGATTGGCCTTCTTTGCCGCAGGTGCCGATGCCTTCGTCGAGCTTTAGATCGTGGCCGACCATGGAGACGTATTTTAATGCTTCGGGGCCGTTGCCGATTAACGTGGCGTCGCGGACGGGGGCGGTGATTTTGCCGTCTTCGATGAGATAGGCTTCAGAGGCGGAGAAGACGAATTTGCCGTTGGTGATGTCGACCGATCCGCCACCGAAGTTGACGGCGTAGAGACCGCGCTTGACGGAATGGAGGATGTCTTCAGGGGAGTCGGTGCCGGCGAGCATGTAGGTGTTGGTCATGCGGGGCATGGGGATGGACTGATAGCTTTCGCGACGGCCGGAGCCGGTGTTGGCTGATCCCATCAACCTTGAGGACAGCTTGTCGGTTAGGTAGCCCTTGAGGATGCCGTTTTCGATGAGGGTGGTTTCGTGGGTGGCGGAGCCTTCGTCGTCTACGTTGAGGGAACCGCGGCGGCCTGCCATGGTGCCGTTGTCGACCACCGTGACTTTGGAGCTGGCGACGGATTGACCGATTAAGCCCGCGAAGGCGGATGTGCCCTTGCGGTTGAAGTCGGCTTCTAGGCCGTGACCTACAGCCTCATGAAGCAGGATGCCGGGCCAGCCGGGGCCGAGGACGACTTGCATTTCACCGGCGGGGGCGGCGACGGCGCCGAGCTGGAGGATGGCTCCGCGGGCGGCTTCGTGGGCCAGGTGCTCGGGACTTTTGGAGCCGGTGAACTGGTCGAGGCCCGATCGTCCGCCGCCGCCTGCTGAGCCTTTGGTGGTGAGTGCGCCGGATTTGGCGATCACGAATACATTGAGGCGGCAGAGGGGTTGGGTGTCAGAGGCGAAGGCACCGTCAGAGGCGGCGATGAGGATGCGGCGGAGTTCTTCAGCGTAACCGGCGCGGACCTGAACGATGCGGTTGTCGAAGGCGCGGGCGGCGCGATCGGCGCGGAGGATGAGCTCGAGGCGGGCGGCGAGGTCGAGATCGAATCCGCCGAGAGGGACGGGATAGAGGTCGGCGGAGGGGGCTTCGATGAAGCCTTGAACGGGCTGCTTGGCGGGGCCGGAGGCGATGAGGGCGGCGGTGCGGGCGGCGTGGAGCAGGCGCTCGGGGCTGAGATTGTCAGTGTAGGCGTAGCCGGTGCGTTCACCGGAGAGGACGCGGATGCCGCAGCCGGCGCTGGTGCCCTGGGAGGCGGATTTGACGATCTGTTCGTCGACGCCGAGGGAGGTTGCGGTGACGGACTCGAAGTAGAGGTCGGCGTAGTCACCGCCGGCGGAGAGGGCTTCACCGAGGCAGCGCTCGAGGAGGCGCTCGGTGATGTTGAATTTCTGGAAGAAATAGCGTTTGTGGCTGGGGGGATGGGTCGCGCTGGGGGAAACGGCGGGGTTGGGCATCGTGGATTTTAGTTTACGCTGAAGCCGCGATCGACGCGTAGATCGCGGCTTCAATGATGTCAACGGAGGCCGGACCCGTACAAGGCAATCCGTTTCTGGTCAGGAGCGAGGTAGACGAGGGTATCCGGTTCACCCCCGGTGAATGCGGTGACGCCTGCAAGCTCAAAAAACACGAGTGCAGCAAGAGCGGTGCCTGCAGCGCACACCGGGCACGCAGCCACGAGAACGACTGAGCCCCAGATGGAGGCACCGAGCCCAGCGTTGAACCCGGCAAAGAGCCAGGCCGTCAGGGCTTCGTCGCCGGGAAGGATGAGGGCGGCGATCTGCTGTTTGAGGTAGGTGCGGGAGGCGCCGAAAGCGTTGGAGCAAACGATCTTTTCGCCGGTGAAGGATTGAACACGGCAGGATTGCGTGTGGTTGGGCTTGTCGATGGTGACAACGAGGATCCTGCTGCGGGCCGGACTGTCCGATTGGGCGACTTGCCAGCTATCGGCAGGGGATTTGACGGGAATTGTCAACTCGGTTCTTTCGACGGGAATTGCGGCGGGGAGATCAACGGGAGCCGGGGTCTGGGCGAGAGCGACAGTTGCCGAAACGAGAGTCAGGGCGAGAACGACTGAGAAGCTGCGGAGGGTTGGCGGCATGAGCGAACTCCTGAAGTTGGACTAGAGCAATGAGATATCGAGGAAGATGTTCGGTGGACGGGAACTGGGACAGTTTCGCCAGTGTCACAGGCAGAGAGTGCAGGCGTGGATGGGCAGTTGATTTCTTTGGTGCGGGGTAAAGAGCGGTCTACCGTTTTTTGGATGAGCGTGTTACATTCAGGCCATGAAAAAGTTTTTAGCAGCTGCATTGCTTCTGATGGTGTTTGCAACCCCGGCGTTTGCCAAGAAGCACCATCACCACCACCCTGGCGGCGCGCACCATCACGCGGCCCAACATAAAGCGGTTAAACACACCTAAGACGGATGCGGCCCGAGGCGGCACGAGAGCCGGGGCCGAAGCATCTGGCGCAGCTCTAGAATGTCTGCCGACTGGCCCCGGTCGCGCAGCTCGGTCAGGTATTTCCCATGCAAGAGCTGGATGACCTCCGCTATCCTGTTGGCCGCTTCAATCCTCCGGCGGCAAGCATCGCAAGTATTCGCTCCGCGCACATTGAAACGCTGCGAGAGTTGCCTGCGAAACTGCGCGCGGCTGTGAGCGGGCTGAATGATGCGCAGCTCGATACGCCGTATCGAGACGGCGGATGGACGGTGCGGCAGGTGGTTCATCATGTCTTCGACAGCCACGCGAATTGCTATGTGCGGTTCAAGCTGGCGCTGACCGAGGACTGGCCCACCATCAAACCTTATGACGAGGGAGCGTGGGCCAGGCTTGCCGACAGCGGGATGCCGGTGGATGTGTCCCTCACGTTAGTCGATGGGCTGCATCAGCGCTGGGTGGTGCTTCTGGAAGCGATGACGGAAGAGGATTTTCACAAGGGGTTTAATCACCCGGAGAATGGCCGGATGAATCTGGCCAAGACGCTGGCGCTTTACGATTGGCACTCGCGCCACCACACGGCGCATATTACCGGGTTACGCGCACGGCAGGGCTGGTAGGGGCTTGGCTGGCGAAGTTACGGCGACTCCCGAACGTCTGGCACAAATCATTGAAGAGTACCTGGCGGAACATCCGGCGGCCGCGCTGCTGGAGGATGGGCGTGTCTTGTTTGACATGCGGACGGCGCGCTATGCGGTGAGCGAGCAGCATGGGCGCTGCATTCTGCAATTCTGGAGCGACGAGCGCAACCTGATGCGCACGGTTGTGGAAGCGAAGGAGCGCGCGCAGTGCCTGCGGTTGACGACGCGGCGCATGGGGATGGCCAAGCCGCAGTCGCTGGAACTGACGCCGACGAGCGATCGCAGAACGCCGACTGCGAAGGACGCGATGCGACGGAGTTATCAGCGGCTGCTGGAGCGGGCGCTGACGCGGAGCTTCATTGGCGCAAAGGTGGATGGGATGCGGTCGGCGATGGACCTGGAGCACAGCTTTGGGCCGGCGTATGTGCGTGGACGGTTGCTGCGCGGGACCGGCGCGGACGCGGTGATTGGAGTGGGCGAGACCGAGTCGGCGGCTACGGCGGACGGGGTGCTGACGCTGGGGATTCTCTGGCTGGATCATTGCCGGCAGCACGGCGACGTGCGCAGGCATTTTGGCGGGCTGAAGGTGGTGGTGCCGGCGGGGGCGTGGCGGACTACGGCGGAGCGAATGGCGTGGCTGAATCATGGGGCTGCGGACTTTGAGCTTTACACGCTGGACGAACGCAGCGAAGAACTGGTTCGGGTGGATTTTCGCGATACGGGGAATCTTGAGTCGCGGCTGGTGCATGCGTTTTCTCGCGAGGCGGCGCTGGAGCGGTGCGGGGAGGGAATTGCGCGGCTGATGGAACTGGTTCCGCAGGCGGCTCGGGAACGGGTGGAGGTAAGGGCGACGTCGGCGAGCGAGGTTGGGTTGCACTTGCATGGACTGGAATTTGCACGGGTGCGGCATGGATTTGCGACGAACTCATTTACGCAAAAGGACGAGATCAGCTTTGGAGCGGGAGCGAATGAGACGCCGCTGACGGAGGAGAGTGAGGCGCTTTGCAGGGATTTGCTGGGCAGGCTGTTTGCGAGCAGGCGTCCGGATGGAGTGCATAACGATGCGCTGTTTCGATTGCAACCGGAGCGGTGGCTTGAGGCTCGACTGAGGGATGGGATTGCGGAATTGCTGCCGGGGCTAAGGCAGGATCTCTTGTATTCGCAGGTGCCGGCGCTGTCGGGCGGCGATAGGGGAATGCTGGATTTGCTGACGCTGGATCGCAATGGAAGGTTGGCGGTGATTGAGCTGAAGGCGGATGAGGATCTGCACTTGCCGCTGCAGGCGCTGGACTACTGGATTCGGGTGCGGGCGCTGAACGACGATCGTAAAAGTCTTGCGGGAGGACGGGCGTTGTCGGCGTTTGAGCGGCAGGGATATTTTGTGGGGGCGGAGGTTTCACCGCTCACGCCACGGCTGCTGCTGGCGGGGCCGGCGCTGCGGATCCATCCGGCGAATGAGCCGGTGCTGCGATATTTTTCACCGCAGGTGGAGTGGGAGTTGATTGCGGTGAGCGAGCATTGGAGACGGGAGTTGAAGGTAGTGTTCAGGAAGCGCAGCAACCCCTGCGGTGGGGTAGAAGCTCGCGGGACGCTCGCAGGGAACTGATTGCGGGGATTGGACACTGAGGGAGTTAGGAAGGTTGGTTGGGATTCATTGGTCGAAGTCACTTATTGCATTTCATCTTGGTAGACTAGTTATCGTGATCATTAGACTTGGCATCCAAGGATGTTATCGGAATTTGTATAGGAGATGCTTCATTTCCCATGAAACACCCGCATAGAAGTTCTTTCCCCTCGTCTCTTCCGTTCCTTACGCTGAGTTTCTCGATTCGTCGCTTCTTTAGTGGGCTGAGTGCAGGTTCAGCAGCGGTACTGCTGGGCTTGATGCTGTCTGGCAATGAGCAGGCCGCGGGTCAGACGCCGGGTGCTGCGGCAAAGCCCGCGCCGGATGTGCTGGTGTTTGCAAACGGCGACCAGCTTACCGGCAAGTTTCTGCGTTCTGTCGGTGGCAATGCGGTCTTTCACAGCGACATGGCCGGGGACATTACGGTGAGCTGGGACAAGGTGAAGGAGATTCACTCGGCGTCCAAGTTTGTTGTGCTGGCGAAGGGATTTCATGCCGGGCGCAAGGCGCTGCCGGCTCATTTGCCTGATGGGAGCTTGACTGTCGAGAACAAGCAAATTGAGTTGACCGCGAGCGACGGCGTGCGGGCGGAACCGATCCCGGTGTCGAATGTCGCGTATGTGATCGACGAGCCGACTCTTAACAGGGAGCTGAGCCAAAAGCCGGGATTCTTTTCGGAGTGGACAGGCAATGCGACGGCGGGTGCGACGCTGGTGGAGGCGACGCAGGATAGCGACACGTTCAGCGGCGGGATTGCGCTGGTTCGCACTATACCGGCGGTGGGTTGGCTTGATCCAAGCAGTCGGACTTCGATGCACTTTACCGGGTCGTACGGAAAGGTTTCCGAGCCGGATACGCCTACCGTGAAGACGTCGATCTATCATGCGGATGCGGAGCAGGATGAGTTTTTGTCGGCGCGTTTTTTTGCGCTTGGGCAGGTTGCGTTTGACCATAACTTTTCGCAGAGCCTGGACCTGCAGCAGATTTATGGCGGCGGACTGGGCTGGACGATTGTGAAGCAGGCGAATCAGATGCTGGACCTGAAGGGCACGGTGCAGTATGAGCAGCAGAGCTTCATTGATGCGACGCCGGGAGAGAATCAGAACCTGATTGGTTCTACGTTTGCAACGAACTACCTGCGCAAGTTTGGCAAGGGGGGTGTGGTCTTTAATCAGCAGCTTGAGTATTTACCGGCCTGGAATTACATGCATGCTTACTCGTTTGGGGAGACGGATTCGCTGATCCTGCCGGTCTATAAGCGGTTGAGCTTCTCAGTGGGAACGGCAGACAGTTATCTGAATGATCCGGCGGTGACGGCGCCGCCGACCAAGAGAAACTCGTTCCAGTTTACGATGGGCGCGACTTATACGCTGCCACCGCCGAAGTAAGCGGGCGGAGCGAAAGCGGCGATTCCGTGAAGCTTATTCTTCAAGGACTGAAGGCCGTTCTTCGCGCTGTAGAGCGTGTGTTTCAGCGGTGTTTGCGGGAGCTGACTCCACTCAAGCCGATCACCTGGCGGCAGACGCAAAGCGAGGCCGGCCTGGTGCAAATCTACCAAGCGGGCCCCGGATTCGACTGACGAAATTGTTTGAAACTCAGGCCAATTTCATTTTGCGCTTCACGATCCCGGCCAATCCAACAAGCCCGCTGCCGAGCAGTAAGAAGCTGGTCGGCTCCGGCGTAACGGCTGTGTTTCCCTGGATTGCAAACGTATCCGACCATGTGCCGGGATATCCCTCAAAACCATTCACGTTTCCGAGGGTGTTTTCGTAAGCGGTTGACGGGCCATTGTTGACATCCCAGTAGGCGGGACCGCCATTTGCGGTTGAGGCGTTGTAGAGCGAGAAATAGTAGGTGCCGGCGGCGAGGGACAGATCGAGGCCGGAGAAGGACTCGCTGTTGATTGAGTATCCGTATTCGTTGTAGAAATCGAACGTGTTGTTGGTGGTTGCGGTCCCGGAACCGATGGATGAGTCAAAGTTGGAGGTCCCGATCGACCAGTCAACGCTCAACAATGAGTCGGTGGGGTACAGCCACACGTCGAATGACGCGCCGGTGATGGTTGAGGCCTGCGACAGCGTAAACGAATCCGACATCGCATAGCCGTAGTTGATTGTCCAGCCTGAGAAGTTGTCATTCGCCGGGCCATTGCTGTACAGGGTGTCAGCGGATGCGGGAACCGAGGCAGCGGCACCGACGAGGATGAGGAACATAACAGCGAGAACTGTTCGTTTCATGACGAAACTCCAAAAACAGGTTCGGGCCCAAGAGCGCAAGACCAGCGAGAAGAGCGGACCCGGGATGCCTTGAGGAGGGGCGCCACGGTTCGAGGTTGATTGGGGACACGGCAACACGAACGATAACAGCCGGTGTTGTGCACTTGAGTGGCCGATTGCACACTGTTTAGTTACATGAAGTTAGGCGATTTATTGTTGGGAGTGCGCAAACTCTTGCATACAAAGGGCCGGCTAATTGTCCTTTCCCGGCTAGCCCGCAAATTGTTGCAGCGGAAAGATTTCGAAAACCGGGCGCTTTTGCGGGACGATTACAGCAGTTTTGCGGAATTGTTTGTGGTGATCGGAGATCTGGACCTTCGCCCTGCTAGAAAGAAGGGACCGGAACAGTGAGCTTTAAGCCTATCGAGCGATGAGCAGGCAACGACGGTGGGTGGCGGCCACGAAGCATCTGGTCCGGAGTTTTTCAGCGAGGCGGGAAGTCATGCTTTTCAAGACGAATCATGCTTGAACGGCGCACTCATAGAGGTCAACGAGGAGGGCGTCTACGCGGGCAAGATCGGTATCCCAGGAGAACATGATGCGCGCAGCTCCGCCGATGAAGGTGTAGAAGCGCCAGCCTCGCTCGCGGAGTCGATTGAGGATGGTTTCGGAGGCGGTGAGGAAGACGGCGTTGGCATCGACTCTCTGTTGGATGGTTACATTTGGAATGAAAGCAACTCGCCGGGCAAAATCACGCGCGCAGTAGTTGGCGTGCTGGGCGTTGCTGAGCCAGGCGCCGCTCTCAAGCATCCCGACCCAGGGAGCGGCGAGGAAACGCATCTTGGAGGCGAGCTGGCCGGCTTGCTTGCAGCGGTAATCGAAGTCGGTGGCCAGGGCGCGATCGAAGAACAGGACGGCTTCGCCTACGGCCATGCCGTTTTTTGTGCCGCCGAAGCAGAGCACGTCGACACCGCTCTTCCAACTGAGATCGGCTGGGGAGCGGTCGAGGCTGGCACAGGCGTTGGCGAAACGAGCTCCATCCATGTGCAGCAAGAGCCCGTGTTCCTTGCATGCGGCAGAGATGGCCTTGATCTCATCGGGGAAATAGACGCGGCCAGTCTCAGTGGATTGGGTGATGGTGACGACGCGCGGCTTGGGATAGTGAATGTCCTGACGTTTGGCGGCCAGCTCATGAATGGAGGCGGGAGTCAGCTTGCCGTCAGCAGAGTGAGCGACGAGGAGTTTGGAGCCGTTGGAGAAGAACTCAGGCGCGCCGCACTCATCGGTTTCGACGTGCGCCTGGTCGGCGCAGATAACTCCATGATAGGACTGGCAGAGCGAGGCGAGCGCAAGGGAGTTAGCGGCGGTGCCGTTGAAGACGAAGAATAACTCAAGGTTGGTTTCGAATAAATCGCGAAAGGCATCGGCGGCGCGCGCGGTCCATGGATCGTCGCCATAGGCTGTGACGTGGCCGTGGTTGGCTTGTTCCATTGCGGTCCAGGCTTGAGGGCAGATGCCCGAGTAGTTGTCACTGGCGAATTGTTGAGCAAATTCCTCGGTGTTGGTGTCAGTCATTGAATCCTCATTAGCCCCAAGTTGAATGATAAGGGCCGTCGATCAATATCAGGTCTCAAAGGGCGGGATGCGGGGTCGCGGCGGTTATAGAATTGCGCCATGAAGCGGGGATTGGACGCGTTTGTCTGGGTTCTGTTTGTGCTGGTGGTATATCTGCTGGCCGCGGAGGCGTTGCGTCCCTGGCTGGCGCTGCCGGGACTGGGGAACATTGGATTCACGCTGGTGTTTGTGCTGTTTGCGGTGCTGCATTGCGCGCGATGCGAGGGTTGGAGGAGAACGGGGCTCTTCTTTGCGACGGCGGCTGTTGTGAGCTACGCGCTTGAGGAAACGGGCGTGCGCACGGGGATGATTTATGGGCCGTACCACTACAGCGACATGCTGGGGCCGAAGCTGGGACATGTGCCAGTCTTGATTCCGCTGGCGTGGTTCATGATGATCTATCCATCGTGGGTGACGGCGCGGGCGCTGCTGCGGGGCGTGGATACGCGGACTGCTGCGGGTATGGCGGCGCTGGCGCTGATTGCGGCGATGGTAATGACGGCGTGGGACACGGTGATGGATCCGGGGATGGCGGCGGCAGGCAACTGGGTGTGGGAGCATCGCGGCGGCTATTTCGGGGTGCCGCTCAGGAATTATTTTGGATGGCTGCTGACTACGTTTCTGGTGTATTGCGGAGCGGGGTTGATTTGGCGTGCGACGGAATCCCCGGTCTCAAAAACGAGACCAGGGGCACCCGCATACGCGGCGGGAGTTGCGAATGGATTTGGGGGATTGCCGGTAATTGTTTATACGGTGCATGGGATGCGGTATGTGACTGAGGGCGGCATAAAGGCGTTGCACGTGGTGGCGTTGTTTGCGATGGTGCTGCCGGGGTTGATCGCGCTGGCGCAGGTGTATCTGGGAAAGAAAGAGACGCGGCGATGACGGGGCACGCTCCGTTGATAAGCGTGACAGCGTGTTGTTCATTTTCTTAATTCGATGGAGATGACTTGTCCGTCGACGGTCTTGTCGGAGCTGTCGGCGTATTGCACTTTGGCTTTCATGCCATCGATGTCGTGGCAGGGGTTCATGCTTGCGGCGGGGGTGAAGTTGGCTGCCGTGAGGTCGATTTTGAAGTAGTTGTTGGAGTAGAGCGAGACGGACTTGCCGGCGGTTTCGACCTGGAAATCAATGACGGCGGGATAAGTGCATTCAACCGCATGAATCACGCCTACCGCGAGGTGCTTTGGTCCGCTTGGCGCCTCGGTTGGATGTTTGGGAGGCGGGACGACATCAATCACTTTCTCTGTTGTCTGCACTTCAACCACGCCGGTGGGCGGCGCGGTGATCATTGCTTTGTCAGGTGCGCCGAGGGATTGAATCTGTTCGATCTGTTTCAGCCTGGTCTCAAGCATTTCGTTTTCGGTCGGAGTCCTGGCGAGGTTGGCCGCGGCGTGGAGGACGGCCGCGGCATCGGCATAGCGGCTCATGGTCATCAGGACACTGGATGCATTGAGCCGGTAGTAGAGGTTGCCGGGGTCGAGCGAAATGGCCTGGAGGTTGAGCATGTGCGCCTCGTCGAGATTCTCATGGCGCATGGAGAAGTACGCGGCCAGTTGATCGTAGGGCGGCGCGAAGCTGGGGTTGAGGCGAATTGCGGCGCGCAGGCTGGCTTCAACTTCAACGCGATTGGATGAGTCGCCGTTGTTCATGGACATGACCGCGTAGTAATAGTGGGCCAGGTAACTCTGCGAGTCGAGCTTGACGGCCTTTTCGTACCATTGGCGAGCGGTGTCGCGGTCGCCCTCGCGAAAGGCGAGATAGCCTCTGGTCTCGAGCGCGAGGAGGTTGTTGGGATCGGCCTTGAGCACGGCATCGAGGAGGGATTGAGCCTCTTTGGTGCGCTGGACGCAGACGAGGAAGTCGGCGCGATATGCGTCGGCCTTGGTGGTGGTGATCGGGCTGCTCCTGTAGGACGATTCGTCGATGGGTGCGGCGGCGCTGTTGAGGTGGAACTGCTTGTACTCGCCGACGCGGATGTAGGCCTCAAGCGCCTGTTGCAATTGTTTCAAGTCGCCGAATGCGGTTTGCGCGGCCACGAGCGGGTCCTGGTGCTGGCTGGAAAGCTGCATGTAGGTGGTGATGCGGTGCGTGCCCTTTTCCTTGTCGCCGATTTCGAGGTAGTGGGTGAGAGCCCAGGACTCCGCGTAAAAGATCGAACCTTTCTGCTCTTCGTGATAGTAGGGGGATTGGTGGTCGACTTTGAACAGCGTGGCGACGTGAATCAGCGAGTTTTGACGGAGGTAGCGAATGTCGTCGACGCTGGGCTCGCCGAGGTCGACGTCCTTGTTGTGGATTTCGGTGTTCTCGATAAACTCGGCAAACCCCTCATTGAGCCAGAGCGGCATCCATTCGTCGTCATCTCTGAATTGCAGGTGGGTGTACTCGTGGTAGACGGTGGAATAGGGGTGTTCGCCTTCGGCGTCAAGGCGGAGCAGGATGTAGTTCTTGTCGGGAGAGCGGAGGAAGAAGCCGGCCAGGTTCATTTGTCCTTTGGCGAGATATGCCTCGGGCTCGAACTGCTGGAAGTCGGCGCGGTTGCGGACGGCGACGACGACGATGGGGACTGGTGGATCGACTTTTCGTTTGGGGAAGAGGGTCTGAAACATCCAGCGCATGCGCTCGAACTGGTCGAGAAGCTGGCGGGCCTGCTTGTCATTGGAGTCGGTGATCACGGTGAAGTGCGGGCTGGTGACTTGAAGCCACTGCTCGGGCGCGGAGGACGCAAAGCTGGACGCGGCGAGGATGAAGACTGACAGGAATTTAAAGTGGCGGAGCATGGTGGCTGCCATTTTAGCAGGAGGGAAATGGCGGGAGGGGTAGCTGCTTAGCAGGTCAGCGAGTCAGCAGGTCAGCGAGTCAGCGAGTCAGCAGGTCAGCGAGGCAGCGAGTCAGCTGGTCAGCGAGTCAGCGAGGCAGCGAGTCAGCTGGTCAGCGAGTCGGCAGGTCAGCTAGGCAGCGAGTCAGCAAGTCAGCTTGCGTTCCCAGGTTCCAGAATCGGGGACATTCGACAGGCTCAGGACAGGCTCTGAGGCACCGGTTTTTATTGCTGCCTGGTTGCGATGGGGTAGCCCTGCCAGAGATATTCGAGGGCTTCGGGGAGGGTCTGCATTTTTACGGCGCGGTCGACATGGCCGGCGTTCTGGGCAAAGACGAATTGGTAGTGGTAGCCCTTGGCGGCGAGCACTTTTGCCATGAGTTCGTTGGCCAGGACCCAGTCGTGCATGTTGTCACGCATGATGTTGGGGTTGAAGAGATCCTTGTCGCCGACTTCCATCCAGATTCGGATGGGTTTGGGCGGCGTGGAGGGGATGAGGTGCTCGTGAAACTCCCATGCGCCGTGCGGGGTTTCAGGGTTGGGAGGCCACTGCTGGTTGACGTAAGTGCCGGAGTAGGTGAGGACGCGGTGGTAAAGCTCGGGGTGATACCAGGCCATGATGAGAGCGCATGATCCGCCGGAGCTGCCACCCATGGTGGCGCGGGCGTCGGGATCGTGGCTGAGCTTGACGTGGGCGCGGGCTTCAACAACCGGCAGGACCTCGGTCTCGACAAACTCGGCATAGCGTCCGGACATGGTGTCGTACTCCAGTCCGCGCTCGGAGCCCTGCGCGTCGCCACTCCCGTTGCCGATGGAGATGGCGATCTGGACCGGGACCTTGTGCTCCGCGATCAGGTTATCGAGAACGGTGAAAAGCAGGCGGTCGGGGCCGTCTGCGCCAACGATGAAGGGGGCTGCGGTGCCGGGAACGTATTGCGCGGGGACGTAGACGGCGACGTGGCGGGTGTAGGGCGCGGGATGGCTGGTGGTGACAACGAGCTTGGCGGGGTCAGCGGGATCGGGCGTGCCGAAGGTGCCGGGGTCGCGGGCGATGCCGGGATAGAGCTTGCTTTCGGTTGAGCTCATGGTGATTTCAATGACCGTGCCCTGGGGGATGTTGGGATGGACAGTGGAATCGGGTGCGGCGAAGTGCGTTGGGCCGAGGATGAAGTCGCCGTCGGCGGTGGAGGGGGCGTTGGCGCCGTCGAGGAGTTGGGTGGCTTGGACGTAGCCTTGAGAGTGGGGATCGCGGGTTGGTGCGACTGGGCGCGGGGTTGGGACGGGATGCGGGGCTGGGGTGGGCGTCTGGGATGGCAGGGTGGAAACGAGGGCGAAAAGGGCGGAGATGGCGAAGAGGCGGTTCATTCGGGGCTCCAGAGCGCGAGCGGTTTTGGTAAAGGGCCTGCGCTCTGGATTGTAGACGGGGAGGGCCCGGGATGAAACGGGGCGTCTGAAGGAAGCGGATCGCGGCTTATTTGCGGGGCGATTTTTTGGTGAGGTCCTTGGCGCCGTCGAGGTGCTTGTGGAGGGTGGGGAGGGTCGCGCCGGCGTAGGACTTCAGGTCAGCATTTTGGGCGTCGTTGGACTCTTTGGTGTAGACGCCGATGGCTTCGGTGTGGCCCTCAATCATGGTGTGGATGTAGCGCTCATCGAAGGCGGCGCCTTTCAGATGTTCGAACGGCTCGATCATGCGGTTGTGTTCGGCGTCGATGGCGGTGGGGACGGTGAAGCCGTCTTTGGCGGCCAGGGTGGTGAGCTGCTGATAGTCGGCGGTGTGGTCGGTGACCAGCATCTGGGCGTAATTTTTGACGTCCTGGCTGTCGGAATGGTCGGCGGCCATTTGACCGAGGTGAGCTTCAAGCATGTCGGTTTGGGCGGCCATGTCAATGAACTTCTGGTCGGACATGGGGGCGGCTTTGGCGTGTTCTTTCTGCGCTGAGGCGGTCAGGCAGCAGAGAGCCAGACAACAAACGGTCGAAAGAATGGATTTCATTTCAGTCTTCCTCCTGTTGGGTTAGAGGTGCGGAGGGGCGGTTTGGGTTTTCTGGGAAGGGAAGAATCGGGGTTTTTTGGGGGGGTGCAGGGGGCGGGGCAAGTCGCGCAATAGTAAATTATATATTACTATTGCGCCATGGCGCTGACACGGGATTTTCGGGAGACGGTGCAGGCGAGAGTGCGGAATGATAAGGATTTCCGGCGCGGGCTGCTGAGCGATGCTGTCGAGGCGTTGCTGGCGGGCGAGGCGGCGCTGGGGCGTGAGATTCTGCGCGACTTCATCAATGCGACGCTGGGTTTTCCGGCACTGGCGGAGAAGACCGGGATTCATGTGAAGACGCTGCACCAGATGTTTGGGCCGAAGGGGAATCCGACGGCGACGAATCTGTTTAATGTTGTGGCTTGCTTGCAGGAGTATGAAGGGGTGAGGCTGCAGGTGGTGGCGTGAGCTTTCTGCGCGCCCACCCTTCGCAAAATGCGCGAAGGGTGGGGTCGGCTAACGTCCTTCACGTTCGATCCCTTACCGCTGCTAGCTTAAGAATTCCTGATAACTCGGTTGGTGACGCCGTCACAGCTGTGGCCCCAAGTTCTAAAGCTTTTTGGCCATAATCCCTGAGAGCGCGCGAACTACAATAAATTACAAGCGGGGTCACTTTATCTGTTTTTCGAACGAACTCGAGGAAATCAATGCCGGCTGTCTTGTTGTAGTTTAAAGCTTCCTTGCGACCCATATCCGAGATCAGAAAATCGTACTTCCTCGATTTGAGGAGCGCTTCACCTTCCAACGTAGATTGGGCCAAATCGATCTTCACCCCTATGTCAGAAAGCTGCTGAATGAAGTAGCTATTGTTTTTTGGGACATCGTCAACCCAGAGAATGGAGGGTACTTTTGGGATCGACGCGGCAACAGATTCGAATGCCTTGAGCTGGTCTGAAGTCTCCGAACTGCCTAGCTTCTTTTGAATCTCGGAGACCTGGTTCTGCAAATCGGCTATAAGATTCTGTTGGACTTGATTTGCCTCTTCCATTGTGAGTTCCTGGCCGCCAATCTTGATCGTAAACTTTCGGGATCGTGCGGATTCGATAATTGCTGCGATAGCTGGTCTAAAACGCACAACAAGAAATATTGCTATGAGTGGCCAGAGTACAGCTGCGATTCCCTGCAAGAGCTTCTGAGTTGCGTCCATACGTGCTCCCTTCGTCAATTGGGAAAAAGCAATTCGCCGCATACAGGATAGATGGCCTTGTGCGGGCGCGTTGTATGTCTACTTTTTCAGCGGTTTGCGGGCGAAGTAGTAGAGGGAGAAGGCTAATGCGGCGAAGGCGGCTACGCTTACGTAGTTGTTGTCTAAGAATGTGTGGGGGAAGTTTAGGATGTCGCCTTTGTCGAAGGTGGATTCGTAACCTTTTAAGGCTACGCCGCAGAGGCCTACGATGCCGCCGGCGGCGATCAGGCCGGATGCGAAGAGAGAGCCGGGTGAGATTTCACTGTCGGATTCGGCGGTGTCCGCGCCGGATTTTTTGGAGGCTTGATCGACGAACCAGCGGACCATGCCTCCGCAAAAGATGGCCAGCGTGGTGCCGATGGAGAGATATGCCCCGACGGCAAAACTGAGCGAGCGGATTCCTAACAGCTCGACGGCGATGACAAGGAAGACGCCCATCATGACCAGTCCCCAGGGGAGCTTGCGGGTGAGGATGCCGTTGATGACGGTGGCCATGAGGCGGGCTTGTGGGGCGGCGGCTTTCTCGCTGCCGATGCCCTGGATCCACTGGACTTCAATTTGGTGAGTGGCGGGCGAGTAGAGGTATTTGCCGTCGGCCAGCTCAGCGGAGCCGAGGGCGTTGAGGACTACGTATTCGGATTTGGAATGCTGGGTGGTGGATTTGTCGGAAGCGATGACGCGAATCTGTTCGGGGAGACGCTGGGTGTCGTTTTGAACGGCGACGCCGGAGTGGGGCGCGTTGATGTTCCAGGGCTGCTGGGCGGCGTGGAATTCCTGAAGGCCGGTGTTCATGAGGTTGAGTGTGAATCCGATGGCAACGGTGGAGACGACGACGCCGATCATGAGGGCGATCTGCTGGAGGCGGGGAGTGGAGCCGACGATGTAGCCGGTCTTGAGGTCCTGCGAGGTGTCGCCGGCGTTGGAGGCGGCGATGCAGACTACTCCGCCGATGGTGATGGCGAGAGCGCCGAAGGCTGGAGCGGTCCAGCCCTGAACGAGGAAGATGGCGGAGGTGGCCATGAGCGTGGCGATGGTCATGCCGGAGATGGGGTTGGCCGAGCTACCAATGAGGCCGACGATGCGGGAGCTGACGGTGACGAAGAGGAATCCGAAGACAACGATGAGGAGAGCGGCGGCGAGGTTGGCGACCCATCCAACATAAGCGCCGGGAACGGGCTTGAACTGAAGGAAGCAGAACATGCAGATGACGATGAGGAGCGAACCGAGGACGACGACGCTCATGGGCAGGTCGTCCTCAGTACGAATGGGTTTGGCTTTGGTGGCTGCCTTGCCGCCGCGAAGGTTTTTGAAGCCGGAGGCGAGCGCGCTGACGATGGTGGGGAGGGTTTTGATGAGGGTGATGAGTCCAGCGGCGGCTACCGCTCCAGCGCCCATGGGACGAATGTAAGTGGACCATAGCTGACTGGGACCCATGGCGGAGATGGGGATGGTGCCGGGGTAGACGGGGGTGGAGATGTTTTTGCCGAAGAAGTAGATCAGCGGCATCAAGACGAGCCAGGAGAAGACGCCGCCTGAGAAGATTACGCCGGCGATTTTGGGTCCGATGATGTAGCCGACGCCGAGATATTCAGGGGTTGCGTCGGCTTTGATGCTGGCGCCTTTGAGGATGTGCTGGGGGCCGAAGTCGGGCTGGAATTCAGGAGTGCCGGGCCAGGCTTTGAAGAGGTTTTCGTTTTGAAAGAAGGTGTAGAGCGCGCCGAGGCCGAGGCCGAGGAAGACGCGGCTGGCGAGCGAGCCGCCTTTTTCACCGGCGATGAGGACGTCGGCGCAGGCCGTGCCTTCAGGGTATTTGAGGTTCTCGTGCTCTTCAACGATGAGCTGGCGGCGAAGGGGAATCATGAAGAGGACGCCGAGCCATCCGCCGATGAGCGCGAGCAGAAAGATGCGGGAGTATTCGAGATCGAAGCCGAGAAAGATGAGGGCGGGGAGGGTGAAGATGACTCCGGCGGCGATGGATTGGCCGGCGTTGCCGGTGGTTTGGACGATGTTGTTTTCAAGGATGGAGGCGCGGCCGAAGGCGCGGAGGATGCTGATGGAGAGCACGGCGATGGGAATGGAGGCGGCTACGGTAAGGCCGGCGCGCAGGCCTACATAGACTGTGACTGCGCCGAAGACGAGGCCGAAGAACGAACCGAGAAGGATGGCGCGGAGGGTGAATTCGGGGCGTTTTTCAGCGGGTGGAACGAAGGGTTGGAATTCGGGCATCGATGGCCTCCAGCGGAGCGTACGAGAATTGGCGTGATTTCCCTGAAGAGGGAGTTTAGCAGTGAAGACGTAGGGATTGACAGCGATGTTGGCGCCGGCGGGGACTGTGGGGTTGGCGAGATGAGCTCAGAGCACGTAAGGTAAGGTGCATCCATCAAGACTGTGTGAATGGAGACGCGAATTTAAATGACCGAACCAAGTGTGGGAGGGCCGCGGCCACAGAGGCTGATTTCGCTGGATGTGGTGCGGGGCATCACGATTGCTTTCATGATCATGGTGAACAACAACGGGGGCGCGGGCTCGTGGGGATTTATGAACCACGCGTGGTGGAACGGGCTGACGGCGACGGACCTGGTGTTTCCGACGTTTGTGTTTGTGGTTGGTGCCTCGATTGTGTTTGCCGTGGAGGCGCGGCTGAAGCGCGGGGCGACGCGGGCAGAGCTGGCGTGGCATACGGTGCGGCGGGCGGCGATTCTGTTTCTGCTGGGAATTGTGGTGAACAACTTTCCGTTTTTCAAGCTGGACAACATGAGGTTTTACGGAGTGCTGCAGAGGATCGCGATCTGCTACCTGGTGGTGGGGCTGTTTTATCTGTGGGACAGGCGTGTGGGCACAAAGGTGGCGGCGCTGGTGGTGTTGCTGGTGGGCTACTGGGTGCTGCTGAGGTGGGTTCCGGTGCCGGGAGCGGGGATGCCGGGGCGGGATGTGCCGTTCATGGATCAGACGCAGAACCTGGTGAGCTGGCTGGATCGGTTGCTTATGCCGCACCATCTCTATCTTGATTGGAGTGGGCCGAATGCACACAATGTGCGCGACCCGGAAGGGCTGCTGAGCGATTTGCCGGCGATTGGAACGGCGCTGCTGGGGCTGCTGACGGGGCTGTGGCTGCGTTCGGGACGGAGCTTAAAGCACAAGGCGCAGGGATTGGCGTGGATGGCGGTGATTTGCTTCATTCTCGGCTACGGCTGGTCGCTGGAGTTTCCGCTGAACAAGAATATGTGGACCAGTTCTTATGTGCTGGTGGCGGCGGGGTGGTCGCTGACTTTGCTGACGGTGGTGTTCTGGGTGGTGGAGAAGTGGGGATGGGGGAAAGACAAGAGCAAGGGGCGGATTGATTCGTTGCTGGTGTTTCCGTGGCTGGTGCTGGGGTCGAATGCGATTACGGCTTACATGTTCAGCGAACTGGTGCCGGGACTGCTGGATTTCATACCTATTCCGACGGGCGACGGGAAGCACACTTCTCCGATGGGGTGGATGGCGCATCACGTTTTTAGTCATATGCCGGATGCGGGATGGGCGGCGTTTGCTTACTCGGTGTTTACGCTGGCTTATTGTTTTGTTCCGGTTTGGATTATGTATAGGAAGCGGATTTTTTTGAAGGTGTGAGGGGGCAAACTGCTTTCCACGCGGGAACAGTTTTTGTCTGGATGGTGTCTAAGTGACCATGGCACAGCACGCTTGAATGCGCGCAGTTGGTTGTGTCTTCATTCATCGGTCGCACGAAATTCCCTAGTCGAAATCGTAACTAACACGCGGAGGTTCCGTTCATGCTTGAGTTACGAGGGTTGCGGAAGAGTTACAGGGGGATTGTGGCGATTGAGGATGTGAGTTTTCGCCTGGACGGGGGAGAGATTGTTGGATTTCTGGGGCCGAACGGGGCGGGGAAATCGACAACGGTGAAGATCATTACCGGTATGTTGAAGCCCAATGATGGTCGCGTGTTGTTTGAAGGTAAAGATATACGGGAAGACCTGGTGAGTTATCGAGCGGCGCTGGGATATGTGCCGGAAGAGGCTCAGCTTTATACGTATTTGTCGGGGCTTGAGTATCTGCAACTGGTGGGGCGGCTGCGCGGGATGCTGGAGCGGGTGATTGATGTAAAAGCCAAGCGATTGCTGTGGCTACTGGCGCTGGAGTCGTGGCAGTATTCTCCGATTTCGTCTTATTCGAAGGGCATGAAGCAGCGGGTGCTGATTGCGGCGGCGCTGATGCATGATCCGAAGCTGTTGATTTTTGATGAGCCGCTTTCGGGGTTGGATGTGGCGACTTCGCGGCTGTTCAAGGATTTGCTGGAAGAGCTTGCGGCGCAGGGGAAGGCCATTCTTTATATTTCGCATGTGCTTGAGGTGGTGGAGCAGGTTTGCAATCGAGTGATCGTGATTGCGAAGGGGAAAATTCTTGCGGATGCGAAGCCTTCTGAGCTGACCAGGCTGATGAAACTTGAGAATCTCGAAAGCGTATTTGCGCAGCTTGTGGAGCAGCAGGATACAAGGGCGCTGGCACGCGAGATAGCAGAGGTGATGAGCATTGGGAATGCTTAGCGCGCTGTGGCTGAGGGTGGTTGGCCGCGGCGAGGAGATTCTCACGCTGGCGATTCCGGAGGGAAACACTGAGAAGATGCAGCGGGATCGCGGGCAGTTTTCATGGCTGCTGCGGCATTTTCTGGAGCGGTTTTTCAATCACGAAACGGCGTCGCCGGATGGAGATGCGAAGACGCGGCTGGTGCAGGTGGCGCTGGGCGCTAGCATGCCGGGATTTGTGTTTGCGCTGTATTTATGGCATCCCTATCACCCGATTGTTGGACCGCTTCCGCCGTATTGGACGCAGGCTGGGGACCGCTTTTTTTATGTTGTGTATTCGTTTGTGGTGATGGGCGTGGTGACGGTGTTTGAGTGGGATTTATTTTTTCCGGACCTGCTGGATGTTTTTGTGCTGAGCAATCTGCCGATCAAGAACAGGATGCTGTTTCTGGCACGGATTGCAGCGATCTTGATTCTTGTGGTGAGCTTTCTGTTTGATGCGAATCTGCTTGGGGTGCTGGCGCTGCCGGCGGCGACTGATCCGCCGGACATTTGGAGATTTCTGGGCGGCTACATGCTGGGCGTGGGGATGAGTGGAGTGTTTGCGACTGCGATGGTGCTGGCGCTGCAAGCGGTGCTGATTTCGGTGCTGGGGGAGCGGCTGTTTCGCAAAGTCTCGCTGTTTTTGCAGGGGTTTTTGATTGCAGTGCTGGTGATGCTGCTGTTGCTGTTTCCGGTGGTGAGTGGAACGATTGGCGCATTCATGCTGGGGACGAACGGGTACGCATTTTATTTTCCGCCGTTCTGGTTTCTGGCAATGTATCAGCGCGTGATGGAAGGGCCGACGGCATTGCCGATTTATGAGGAGCTGGCGCGGACGGGATTGGTGGCGACGCTTGGCGTGGGTCTGACTGCGTGCGTGTTCTATCCGGTTGCTTATTGGCGGCGGACGAATCAGCTGGTTGAGGGGCTGGGCACGCGGGACACGCGCAACTGGGCGGCTGCGCCGGTGGATGCGGTGACCCATGCAACGGTGGCGCGGACGCCGCTGAAGCGCGCGATCTGGCACTTTATCGGACAGACGCTGGCGAGGGTGCCGCGCTATCGCATTTACCTGATCATGTATGGCGGATTGGGGCTGTCGATTGTGGCGGCGGCGATTTTGCGGTTGTTCGCGACGGGGCAGCGGGTGGAGGTGCGTCTCTCCGCGGACGGGATGAGGGCGGCGATTCCGCTGATTGCGTTCTGGACGGTGGCGGGGCTGCGGCTGGTGCTTGTTTCACCGGGGAATCAGCGGGGCGGGTGGATCTTTCGGGTGATCAAGGGCAAGCCGGGACTGGAGCAGCTTTTGCCGGGGAAGTGCTGGGTGCTGATGTGGGCGCTGGCGATCACGGTGGGGGCTTATGGATTGTTGCGCATTGTGGCTCCGGCGGAGTTGTTGGGATGGAACGTGACGGTGAGCGAGCTGATTGTTGCGATTGGAATCTGCTTTTTGCTGACGGACCTTTTCTTTTTGCAGGTGAGGGTACTTCCGTTCACGGGCGAGCAGGCGGCGGGCGGGCAGCATCAGTTGGCGGCTACGCTGCTGAAGTACTTCTCGGCGCTGCCGGTGGTGATTGTGCTGCCGGTGCTTTTGGAATCGGAGATGGAACGGAGCGGAGTGGAGATGGGGGTTGCGGTGGTGCTGATTGCGGGGGCGCATGTGTGGCTGCGGGGGATGCATCGCAGGATGGTGAGGGAGCATATTGAGGTGTCGGGGCCGTACGACGAGGAGGATGGGGTGATGTCGCCGCTGGGGTTGGGGAATGGGTGAGGAGATGTTTGTGGAAAGGTAACTTTTGAATTGGCGGTTATACGCTCGGAACCACGCAACTTGTGCATTGTGCTGCGTGGTAAGGCGGCAGGTGTCGACGTTGGGCGCTGTAGTCGAGGGGCGTATGATTGCTCGACAAAGCTATGAAATCTTGGCTGCGATTGACTCTCGTGACTCTAACGGTCGGGGGCGGATTTACGCTCTGTACCCTGAGCGTTGGAATGTTGCTCCAGGTAGGGCAGAATCGGCAAACAGCTGCGATTCTCATTTTGATTATGATCGCCTGCTCCATCTTCATCACTTTGTGTGGACTGGCATTCGTCCATGACCCGCGTCGCATTCGGCTTGTTGAAGTGGCGCTCGCACTTCAGATCCCTTACGTTTCCTCCCCTTTGCTCGTGTACAAGTTGATCTGCGGGGCTGGCCTCTACACGGTTCTATGCCTTGAGCCAGTTGACGATCTCGCGATTCTGTTTGGACACATTGGGATCAGATTCCAATTCGGCGGCTATTCGTCCCTGGCATTTTGGGAACACGACCCGGTCGCTATCGGCGTTAACTGGGTTCCGCTTCTCCTGTTCCTGATGGTGCGCAAATCGATGCGTGTTGCGAGTTCCCCTTTGTTGCCCGCCGGGTTAGAACAAAGCGCATTGAATGACGCTCCGAAACCCCCGTCAGAGCTGTTATAGGCGAGCTTAATCGCGGGTCATGAAGCTGGTTCCGGCCGGATTGTCGGCAATCCGGAAGTTACATATCGGTAAGCGTCGTATTGAATGCTGGCGTCGGGCTGGGCTGGATTTTAGAGCATTTTCCGGATGGTGTAGAGGGAGAAACGTTACCTCAGGGGCTAAAGCCCTATGTTTCTGGCTCTTTACGGCACGACTGAAGTCGTGCCCTTTCGCACATCTACGTTGGACCCGAGGTTCGTCATCAAGCTGAAAACAATCTGTATTTGTTCAGCAGGTCAGCCCCGCTGCACGGGGATAGCGAGTCAGCAAGTCAGCTTGGGCAGTGCCTTGCTGAAGAGCCGAATTTGGGGCAGTGTTTGCAATTCAGGCGGGTTGGGCGGTGGGTTTGGTGGGGCGGAAGAGCCAGAGATTTAGGAGGGTGAAGAGCAGGGCGCCTACGGTGAATTTTAGCCAGACGGGGGCTTCGGAGGGGGAGAAGAAGCCTTCAAGGCAGCCGGCGATGACGAGCATGGGGATGGTGCCGGAGACCAGGCGGGTGGCTTCAATGCCGCCGCGGGCGATGGACTCTTTCCAGCGCAGGTTGCCGGGGAAGAGCATGGCGTGGCCGAGACGGAGGCCGGCCGCTCCGGCGATGAGGATGGAGGGCAGTTCGAGTGAGCCGTGGGCCGCAACGAAACTCCACAAGGCAACTGACATGCCGTATTGATGGCAGGCGGTTCCAATGACGCCGAGCATGATGCCGTTATTGAAGAGGGAAAAGAGTGTCAGCCAGCCGAAGGTGATGCCGCCGGCGAAGGTGATGAAGCTTACCGAGAGGTTGTTGGTCATGATGGCGCTGGTGGCCATGGGCTTAACGCTTACGATGGAGTGAGTCCACATTTCGTGGCGTTCCATGGTGGCGATCATCTCAGGGCCGACGAAGTGGCGCATGAATTCGGGACGAGCAGAGGTGAGGATGACGCCCAACATGCCGGCGCAGACGGAGATGAGTACCGAGGCGATGACGTAGCCTATTTGCTGCTGGAAGATGATCGGATACTGGTCGCGCAGGAAGCGGAATAGGGTGAGCAGATTCGTCTTGCGGCCGGAGTAGATGATATGGTGGGCGCGAGCCAGCAATTGATTCACATGCAGTGAGTAGTGACGGGCGGTGGTGTCCTGACGGAGCACGGACAGGTCGGCGGCCACCTGGCGGTAGAGCAGGGCCATCTCCTGTAGTTCGGCGCGGGAGAGCTGGCTGAGGCCGCTGGAATCGGATTGGGCGAGAAGGTTGGACAGCCGGTCCCAGTGGGGCCGTCGCTTGAGAATCCACTGGTTGGAGAGGATATGCGCCATGGGAACGGGTTCAAACCAGTTTAGCCCAGATCGGCCTGGTCCGGATCAGATGGGGCGGGATCAATACGGGCCGGATAAGTACAGTCAGGATAAGTTCGGGCAGGATAACTTGAGCATCGACACGCCGGAGCTGGTGGCGATCGAGATGCCGCTGGCGGGGATTGGGAGCCGGTTTATCGCGCTGCTGGTGGATTACCTGATCTGGGGCGCGGGGGCGCTGGTGCTTTTTATTGCGGCGCTGATCATTTTGCCGGCGATGCACACGTTCTCAAAGATTTCAGCGCAATGGGTAGTGGCGCTGATTATTTTTGCCCTGTTCCTGGTGAACTGGGGGTACTTTACGCTGTTTGAGGCGTTCTGGAATGGACGGACGCCGGGCAAGCGGGTGGCGAAGATTCGCGTGATTCAGCGGACGGGGCGGGCGATTGGGCTGTTTGAATCGATGGCGCGGAACCTGGTGCGGTTTGTGGATCAGTTCCCGGGCATGTACGCGGTGGGAGTGATCACGATGTTTGTGACCAAGCAGCACCAGCGGCTGGGCGACCTGGCGGCGGGAACGCTGGTGGTGAGGGATCGCGAGACGGAGACTCCGCTTTGGAATGAGTCGGGTTCGCGGACGTTTACGGCACAGATGTTTCAGCCGAGCGCGCCGATTCCGGAGCCGCATACGGCGCTGACGCTGCCGATGAACGGGATTGCGAAGCTGTCAGGGGCGGACCTGGAGGTGCTGGAGGGATTTTTTGCGCGAAGGCTGGACATGACGATGGCGACGCGAGAGGTGCTGGCGGGGCGGATCGCGGCGGCGATTCAGGCCAAGTCGGGGCTGGAACAGCCGGCTGGGGCTAGCGTGGAGACGTTTTTGGAGGCTACGGCAAGGCAGTTAAGGGATATTGCGCGGATGGGGTGAGGGAGACGAAAAGAAGACGCAGGTCCCCTTCGGCTTCGCTCAGGGCAGGCTTTCGACTCGCTACGCTCGCTCAGGATAACAGTCGTTTTTTGAAGAAGCGTGTTTCGCCGGGGTGTTAGTTGAATTGGGACTTGGCGACGAGGGAGTTTTGGTGGGCGAGGAGATCGGCAAGCACTCGTTCCGGGCAGAGGTGACGGGTTTCGAGGAGATCGAGCGCCTGCTCCGATTCAACCGACGAGGCGATGGTTATAAAGCAGAACAGGCAGCGGGTGTTGTAGCTGCCGTTTTCGTTTTGGGTGCGGCTGTACATGGCGGCTCGTGAGTGTTCGATTTCACGATGCTAGCGGGGAATGCAGTTTGCGGGCGTGTTCTGTATCACTTCTCGATGTGATGGGATTGCATTGGGGAGGGAAAAAGAAGAAGCAGGTTCCCTTCGAATACGTTTAGGAACTGTCTGTAGGGTCAGAAAACTGTAAAGAGCTAGAGATAGATGGAGCTATCCCACTCATCGCGATAAAGCTGCGACGAATGGGGCACATGCCTTGTCTCAGTTCAAGAGGGTCAGAGGTTGGTGGTTTGATTTGTGTGGCGGCGGAGTAGCCAGCATGCGCTGAGGCCGGATTGGGGAAAGAGCGACTCCGAGCAGGGTTGCTGCTGCGAGCCGAGATAGTCGTACTCCTCTTTGTTGCCTTTGAGGGGGACGGTCTGGAAGAGGTTGACGTTGACGGTGGATTGCGGGGAGCCGCGGAGTTTGAAGAGGGCCAGGTCGCCGAGATAGGTGAAGACGAAGCCTGCCGCCAGGACAATCAGCACGCGAATCAACCAACGCTTGAGCATCATGGATAGCAGGCCCTTCTGGAATATGAATGTACAGCATCATGACATTGAGAGCTGGCCAGTCAAGCTGGACGGGGCAAAAGCCGGTTAAGGAAGCCTGGCAAGCTGGCACCCGCTT
Source organism: Occallatibacter sp. (assembly GCA_050013695.1). GTDB lineage: Bacteria > Acidobacteriota > Terriglobia > Terriglobales > Acidobacteriaceae > Telmatobacter. The sequence continues at coordinate 48,699 of JBEKET010000016.1, read as the reverse complement.
CGCGGGGATGGCGAGTTCGCGAGTTGGCCGAGAAAACGGTCAGCGATTTCATCCATCAAGTTAACAGGTTGGATTCATCTTTGAGCGCTACGCCGGAGAGTTGACGGCGGCGGGCTTCGGTGAGATAGAAGGCGAGCTGGGCGGCAGCCTGGGTGTAACTCAGTCCTTCGGTGCGGATGTTGGAGATGCAGTTGCGTTCGGCGTCGGTGCGGCCGGGGCGCGGGTCGTAGGTGATGTAAGCGCCGAGCGAGTCGGGCGAGCTGAGGCCGGGACGTTCGCCGATGAGGATGACGGAGATTTGCGCGTGGAGGACGGTGGCGATTTCATCGGCGATGGCTACGCGGCCTTGCTCGACGACGGTGATGGGGGCTAGATCCCACGCGGCGAGGAGCGGGAGGAGTTCGTGCATGAGTGGGGGGACATGGCGTTCGACGGCTAGGGCGGAAAGGCCGTCGGCGACGATGAGGGCGAGATCGAAGTTCAGGTTAGCGGAGGCTTGATTGGTTAGGAGAGCGCGGCTGGGTTCGTCGAGGATGCGGCCCAGGTCGGGACGCTGGAGATAGGTGGTGCGATCGGGGGCGGCGGAGTGAAGGCAGAGGATGGGGCAGGCTGAGAGTTGGGCCAGGGTTGCGGCTAGGGAGGCGGATTCAAGGCGGGCGTGGACGGCGTCACGGGCCTGCGCGTGGGAGAGCTGGAAACTGAGCAAGGCACGGGTGGGAAGGCTGACGCCGGTGCGGCCGAGGGCTACGCGAGCGGGCGTGAGAGAGCGCAGGGATAAGGCGACGGTGGCGGATTGAATTTCTTCGCTCATGCGGTGAGCAGTCTTTCCGGGTGTTGGGCTTCGCTGGAGAGACGGTGGAAGTTGTCGCCTTTAAGCCAGGCCTCGAATTCAGGAGCGGGGCGGAGGTTGAGGACGCGGCGCAGGTAGAGCGCGTCGTGAAAGCTGGTGCTCTGGTAGTTGAGCATGATGTCGTCGGCGCCGGGGACACCCATGATGTAGTTGACGCCGGCGGCGCCGAGCAGGGTGAGCAGCGAGTCCATGTCGTCCTGATCGGCCTCGGCGTGGTTGGTGTAGCAAACGTCGCAGCCCATGGGCAGGCCGAGAAGTTTGCCGCAGAAGTGATCTTCAAGGCCGGCGCGGGCGATCTGCTTGCCGTCATAGAGATATTCGGGGCCAATGAAGCCGACTACCGTGTTGACGAGCATGGGACGAAAATGGCGGGCGACGGCGTAGGCGCGGGCTTCAAGGGTCTGCTGATCGACGTTGTGATGGGCATTGGCGGAGAGCGCGGAGCCCTGGCCGGTTTCAAAGTACATAACGTTGTTGCCGGTGGCGCCGTCGGCGCAGATTGCTCCGCGCTTGAGAGACTGGCCTGCTTCATGCGCTTCAGTGAGCAGGGAAAGATTGACGCCGAAGCTGCGGTTGGCGGCTTCAGTGCCGGCGATGGATTGGAAGAGGAGATCGACGGGAGCGCCTTGCGAGAGCGCGGCTAATTGAGTTGTGATGTGGGCCAGGACGCAGGTTTGGATGGGGATTTGGAAGCGCTGGCGGAGCGCGTCGATCATTTGCAGCAGGCGGGTGGTGACGGCTGCGTTGTCGCCGGCGGGATTGATGCCGATGACCGCGTCGCCGGAGTCGAGCAGAAGGCCGTCGAGGACGGAGGCGGCGATGCCTGCGGGCGAATCAGTGGGGTGGTTGGGCTGGAGACGCGCGCTGAGACGGCCGGGGAGACCGACTGTGGTGCGGAAGCGCGTGACAACGCGGATTTTGGCGGCGGCGGCGATCAGGTCCTGGACACGCATGAGCTTGCTGACGGCGGCGGCCATTTCAGGCGTGAGGCCGGGGGCGAGGGCGGCGAGATGGGGTGGAGTTGCTTCATCTGAGAGGAGCCAATCGCGGAGTTCGCCGACGGTAAAGGAGCTGACGGGGGCGAAGGCATGGGCGTCGTGAGTGTCGACGATGAGGCGCGTGACTTCGTCGGACTCATAGGGGACGAGTTGCTCCTGAAGAAAGTGGGAAAGGGGCAGATCGGCGAGGGCGGATTGAGCGGCGACGCGTTCCGCAGCGGATTGCGCGGCCAGGCCGGCCAGAACGTCTCCGCTGCGCGGGGGAGTGGCTTTGGCGAGGAGATCGCGGAGATCGTTGAAGGTGTAGCGAATGGCGCCGATGGGGTGGGTGAATGCCATGCGGATGTATCCAGAGTATCTGAGGATCGAGCCTGTCGCTGGAACTTCTGTTGCAGGCAGCAACGATGCGCGGAAAGCTCTTGGCAGGAGGCCTGAAATGCAACCGCAGGTCCTTCAACTGGCTACGCTCCCTCAGGATGACAGCTGTTTTTAACAAACTCAGGATGATAGCTGTTTTCTGATACGAGCATTTGAAACATGAGAGCTCGATTCTGATACAAGCTTTTGAAACGCAACGCTAGGACGGCTTGGGATACGACTTGGGTTGGGAGGGTCCGCGGACCTGCCCAGCCTGTGCTCTGCCGGGCGTGAAGGACTGATAGCAATTTCGGCCGCTCTCTTTGGCGTGGTAGAGAGCGGAGTCCGCATTTCTCAAGAAGGTATCCGCATTCAACTCTTGCGTGGCTGAGGCGCAAATGCCAACGCTGATTGAAACCGGCACCTCTTGTCCGTCAATCGGGATCGGAATTGCAAGGTTTTTTACGAGTTTCGAAGCTACTGCCTCCGACGTTTTCAGATCGGAGAGATCGGGGAGAAGCACGACGAACTCGTCTCCTCCCAGGCGGGCGACGGTATCTTCCTTGCGAACGTTTTGTTGGAGGCGGTGCGCGGTAATCCGGAGAACTTCGTCTCCGGCCTGGTGGCCGAATGTGTCGTTGATCTCCTTGAATCTGTCCAGGTCGACCATGAGAACCGCGAGGCCCCTGTGCCGCCGCCTGGCGCTCTCCAATGCAATGCTCAGGCGATCGTGGAGGAGCAGACGGGTGGCCAGCCCGGTCAAGGCATCGTGCAGAGCCATGTGGCGAAATGCCGCTTCGCTTTCGCGGAGGAGGTTTGCCTGCTGTTCGATGCGTCTTCTAAGCACTGCAACCCAGCCGAGCACACCCAGCGTGGCAGTGAGCGCGAGGGCCAGGAGCAGGATTGCATGAACAGGCGTCCACCAGGAGGGCTGCTCGAGAACAACGACATCTCCCGGCGAACGCATGAGAACCCGAAAGGATTTTGTTACCGCAATGCCCTCGCGCACATGGCTCTGCGCATCGATGCGGACGGAACAAATGCCTGTAATCCGCAATTTGCTCCCGATCTTCCATGGGCTGTCTTCGGGACCTGCGGGGCTGCTGTGCAAAATGGCAGGGAAGAGGGTTTTACCGGATGAGAGCAGGAGGGTGGTATCGGACGTGGTGAGGTCGTAGCCGATCAACCGGCCTTCGATCTGGATGAGTTCGGAGTCTCGCTTTCCGATCAAAGCCTCGTCGGCGGTTGTGGATTGGGCCGCAACAGGCTGGCTGCTGCCGGTGCTGCGGAACACGGCGTCGGTAATGACGGGTTCATTGTTTTCAGTTCCCACGAAGCCCGCAACGTCGACTACGCTGCCCAGGGCGACGGGCGTGTTCTGATCCGTCTGCATGCAGATTCCACGGGTCGCGTCGCGGATGCAGAGCGACAAACCGGGCCATTGCAAAGTGGCAATTCCGCGCAGGTGGACGCGATGGAAGGATGCGGAGAACTGGTCCCAATGCAACAACCGGTCGATGGGGGTGGGAGGGCGCGCGAAGGGATCGCCGGGAGCCGGTTCTATGACCTGAAGCGCGGAGAGATTTGGCGCCATCAGGTGGACGCCGATCATCTGTCCATTGGCATTGATGGTGGGGGCGGCGTCGGCACGGAGGCGGACTTTGGCGTCCACGAGGGACGAGTAGTTCGCGCCAGGCTCCCTGATCATGGCTACGTTGACGGGGCCGTCCTGCATTTCCAGCCGCAGAGTTACGCTGTGGTTATATTCGAGCACGCCATGGATAGTGCCCTCGACCTCAACCCATTGGGCGTCTTCCGCGCCGGTATTGAGGTGGGGAAGGCTGACTCGCGGCGGGTTTGGCGGCAGAGGGGCCCGGCCGACGATGGTTATCAGGGGCTGGACAACGATGGGACCGAACCCTCCGGGGCCGCTTATGCCCACTACATCGACTAACGCCCCGGCGAAGAGCGCGCCAGCCAAACCGGAAGGCTGTCTTACAAAAACGCTTCCTGTCGCGTCGTGAACAAATATTGCGGCGGACCCATTACCGTAGTCCGGATCGAAATAGGTCACCACACCGCGGATATGGACAGGATAGGCGCGATTGGCTTCCTCGATGGTGAGGTTGTGCGCCGCACGCGCCGTGGTGAGGGTGGGCAATTTGCCCGCCGGGTTGACGGTGGATGGCGCAGTGGTTGGAGGCGCAGCCTGACAGGAGGGCGAGAACAAAACGGCCGCAACGAAAACAGGCAGCGCCGTTTCAAGCCGGCGGAGGCAAGCAGGCAGGAGACGTACGCCTGACCTCTTCTCCTTGTGAAGGAGAGTTGCATGGTTTGCCCGATTTTGCCGAGCCTCCAGCATTTCTTCGGCAGCTTAGGCGTCAGAGTCCTGGGCCGCAGTGCCTTTCACCCTCCGGCGGCCGCCTTGAGAGCGACCGTTTGAAGTTTTACCTAAGGGACCTATCGGCTGGTCAAGGTGTCAGCTCCAGCCCTTCGATTTAGAATTCTGCCCGGCAGCAATCAGGAAGACCAGGAATCAATGCGGCCTGGATCGAAATGGACAGGGAAGCTTTGGATCAGCCTGATCGTCATACGCCGCGTTCGACTGCTCATTGTATTCAAGGTGAAGCGAGCGTGGCCGCGCAATTTTGATCACCGAGGATTTTGAAGAGGGCAGACCTGGCGCGGTATGGGCGCGGTGGTAGCGAACTGGATGCGGCTTCAGGCCTGCGTGTATCAAATTTACGGATTGCGTTTGCGGATTGAGGCGAAGAGAACCGTGGTGGGCCGGTATTCTTTCCCAGAGGTGTAGTGGAGGATGAGACGAGGCTGGCTGGCGGCTGAATTCTTGCTGATTTTTGTTGGATTGCCGCTGGGGTACCGGTATTCGCCGGTGCGGGTGCCGGCGTTGCCGCTGCTGTGGCTGGTGGCGGGCTATGCGCTGTGGCGGCTGCTGCGTGATCCGCGCTTCGATCGATCGAAGCTTTGGAATATCGGCCCGTTGCCGCAACAGCTGGGAGGGATCGTGGCAATCTTTGCGGTGGCCGCGCTGGGGCTCTGGTCGGGTGTGCGGGAGTTTGCACCGGCGCTGGAGTGGAGCTTTATGCGCCAGAATCCGGTGTTCTGGACGGTGGTGATTGTGGCGTACCCGGTATTGAGTGTTTATCCGCAGGGGGTGCTTTACCGGACATTCTTTTTTGAGAGATACGCGGGCATGTTTCCGGGCAGGTGGGCAATGATTGTGGCGAGCGCGGCGGCATTCGCCTTTCTTCACATCATCTTTCGTAACTGGCTGGCCGTTGATCTGACCTTTGCCGGAGGGCTACTCTTCGGATGGCGCTATGAGAGGACAAAATCGCTGGCGGTGTCGGGGTTTGAGCACGCGTTGTATGGTTGCTGGCTGTTTACGGTGGGGTTGGGACAGTATTTCTACCACGGAACGGTTGAGACGGCGGGGACGGTGCTGCAGCGGTAAGGTTGGATTCGCATCGGCGCCGTTACCATCCCCGGTTTCAGAGTCGAGACTCGGGGGCAAAGCTCGGGGCAGGCTCGGGGGCACCTGTTAGAAGGTTGCGGAAGATGGGCATGTTTTCGTTTTTCGCGATCCAAGAACATGCCGCAGGGGCTGAAGCCCGCGCTTTATTTTTGTGGCATTTACGGCACGACTGAAGTCGTGCCCTTTCGCACGTCTACGTCAGTTTGAGGTTTTTCAGCAGCTTGTGAAGCCGTGTTCTCTCAAACCACGGCTTATGCAACCAGCTTTAGGGCTTGCCGATGACGAGGATCTGGAAGGAGCCGGGGATCATGGGAGGGCGCGGGGTGCGCATCCACGCCGGGGCTCCGGGCGGCGGGGCGGGGGCGTTGGCTGGCACGGCTGGAACCGGTCCGTATTCAGCGGTGATGGAGTAGATGTGGTTCGTTTTTGTATCGAGGGTGAGCACCTTGGCGCGGGCCGGGGTGGGCACGGTTTGCTCCACCGAGAAGCTGGTAGGCGAGTCTTCCTTGATGACGGTGAGCGTGCCGTCGCCCTGCGAACTGAAGGCTTCCATGGTGGCGGGGTTGAAGGTGGCGCCGTCGCATCCGTTGCCGATGGGGAGATCGGTGATGATGTGGCCGTCAGTGGCGGAGAGGATGACCATGTTTTTGTTGTCGCGGCAGGCGGCGAAGAGGATGTTGTTTTTGGCGTCGAAGGCGAGGCCTGCGCAGCCGCCGCCCTTGCTTGATACGTCGTACTTGCCGGTCATCTTCATGGTGTTGGCGTCGATGACGGCGATGGCTGATTTGTCTTCAATGTCGACGTAGATTTTGCCGTTGCCGTCGGTGACGGCCTGCTCGGGCGCGCCGCCGATGTCGATGGTGCCGAGGATGGAGCCGTCTTTGTCGTCGAGGATGGTGATATTCGGCTCGGAGTGGCTGAGGATGTAGAAGTGGTGGTTCCAGGCGTCGTTGAGGTAGCCGTCGGGATTGCCCTGGACGTCGATCTTTTTCAGGACGGCGAAGGACTTTGAGTCGAACATGGTGACGGGCTTTGAAGTGGCAAAGCCGTGGCCGGTTGCGGTGTCGACGGCCCCGCCGTGGGCGCTGGTGCCGGGAATATCGCCCACCTGGGCGAGGGTGTCGAGATTGAAGACGCCGATGTGGCCGGCGGGCCCGGAGCGGGCGACGTAGAGATTGCGGCCGTCAGGGTCGGCAGTCACGTAGTCCATGCCGCCGTCGCCACCGACGAGTTGAATCTTGAGAACTTTGTAGGGGCCGCTGTCTTGGGCGTGGGCAAGGGGCGCGAATGCAAGCAATGCAATGACGGCTGCGGAGACGAGGTGCTTCGTTGGCATGACGGTTTCTCCTGAGAGCGACTTGAAGCTGATGGCAAAGATCGGCGCGGGTTTCTTCCCGAAGTTGAGGATACACGGGGACCCCTTCGCGCTGGGTTAACGGGGCGTCGATTTGGACGGGATTCAGTTGGCGCGTTTGGTGAACTTGAAGTTCTGGATGCGGCCGGCGTCGAGGATGAAGCCGTCGATTTTGTGGTGATCGTCACGAGTAAAGCGCAGGGTGCCGATGTCGCCGGTGAAGACATCATTGGTGGCGGGCGAGAGGGTGTCGGGTTTGTGCTTGAGGCGGTTGAGGGTGAGCTTTCCGTCTGCAATTGAGATGCGATAGACGGGATCGATCTCGTCGCTTACGAATGCGCCGGTGAACTCAGGGAGCTGGGCTGCAGTGGGTTCGAAGACCGGAACGGAATCGGAAATGTCTGGTTTGCCGCCCTCGAAGATCTGCTCCATGGAACCGGGCTTGCCGGGCTGGGCGGGGACGAAGTGCAACTCAACGCTGTCGGTCCAGGGGACGCCGGCGATGCGGAAGTGGTAGGGAGCGAACTGCTGCAGTTCGTGGAGATCGTTTCCGCCGAGATCGACCAGGAGCTTGCCGTCTTTCACGGTGATGTGGGTGAAGTCGTCATCCTCGCGATTCCTGTAGAGGCCAGCGATGACGTTGAGCTGATCCGGGGTCAGCGGGATCAGCGCGGGCTTCGCGGTTTCTTTGGCCGACGCGTTGGCTGGAGCCTTGAAGTCTTTGGCGAGCAGGATGTCGGCAACCTGGTTGGTGAGCGCGTTGGGATTTGCTTCCGCCGCATTGCAAAGAACGGAGATGCCGACGTGCTGGTCGGGGAAGCGGACGATGTTGGAGCGGTAGCCGGCGTCGGCTCCGCCGTGGCCCACGGTGGGAAGGCCCTTGTAAGTGCCGATGGCGAGACCGGATGCGTAGTCCTGCAATTCACCGCTGTTGAGCTTGTCGCGATGGGTCATGAGATCAGTGAAATTGGGCCCGCCGATTTTGGGGTGGTAGAAGTTTTCATCCCAGAGCTGGAGGTCTTCAACGGTGGTGTGGAGGCTGGTGGCGCCGGCGGTGTCGAAATTGGTGAGGCTCATGCGATACAAGCCGGTTTTGTCGTCGTGCTCGTAACCGAGAGCGTCGTGCTTGATGACTTCTTCATGGTCGTCGCGGAAGTGGGTGTGGGTCATGCCGAGCGGCTGGAAGATGTTCTTGTCAGAGAATTCGCGGAAGGACATGCCGCTGACGCGCTTGACGATGATGGCGAGGAGAGTGAAGCCGGTGTTGGAGTAGAGGTACTTGTCGCCGGGTTTGAAGTTGAGGGCTTTCTGGTGGATGAGGACGGACATGACGTCGTCGTCGGTGATGAGGTCCTGGGAGTAGCGCCAGCCGGCGAGTTCAAGGAGAGCCCACTGATCGCGCAGTCCGCTGGTGTGGTGCATCAGGTTGCGGAGGGTGATGCGCTCGCCGAAGTCGGGCAGCTCGGGAATGTATTTGTGCACATCGTCGTCGATGGAGAGCTTGCCTTGCTGCTGAAGCAGGAGGATTGAGGCGGCGGTGAACTGCTTGGACATGGAGGCGACGTGGAAGACAGTCTCCGGGGTGATGGTGACGTCGTCATTGAGGTTTGCCATGCCGTAGCCGTGTTTGTAGACGATCTGGCCGTCTTTGTAGACACCGAGGGCGCAGCCGGGAGTATCGGTGTGGTCGTATTTTTCGAAGACTTTGTCGACTTGGGCGGCCTGGCCGGGCGGGAGGATTTGGGCTTGAGACAGGCAGGAGGCGAGGAGAAGCGCAAGCAGGGCAGCGAGCATGGGAAGTGGCTTCATGAGGTTCCTCGCGGGGTGGGCTGAATTGGGCGGACGCTGACGAGGACAATTGTCACAGGCGGGGCGTGGGGGCGCAAGGAGAAAGCTGCACCAGAGATTCTGATTGCAGATGAGAAAAGGCCAGCCGAACTGGGCTGGCCCTTCGTTGTTAATGCGATTGACGCGCTAGAAGCGGACGGAGGCGGCTCTTGGGGAGATGCCGCTGATTTCGGCGGCGCGGGCTTCGGCGTAGGCGGCGGCGCCGAGCAGGGCGGCTTTGCTCTCAAGGATGACGCGGACGGGCATGTGGATGAGCAACTGGCTGAGGCGGCCCTTGTCAGTGAAGGCCTTGACGAAGGTGCCGTCCTTTAGCTTCTCGAGGATGCGGGGCGCGATGCCGCCGCCGATGTAGAGTCCGCCGACGGAGAGCACCTTGAGGGCCAGGTTGCCAGCCTCGGCGCCATAGATGGAAACGAACATGTCGAGGGCCTTCTCGCAGATTTCGCTTTTGGCGGCGAGGGCGTTCTCGGTGATGACGGAGTTGGGGTCATGCGCGTCAGCGATTTGCTCGGCGAGCCAGGTGGGTTCTTCCATGCCGCGAACCTGGAGGAGGAACTCGTAGATGTTGGTGAGGCCCATGCCGCTGACCACGCGTTCATAGCTGACGCGGCCGTTGTACTTCTCCTTGAGGAAGCGGAGCAGATCGATTTCGTCCTCGTTGCGCGGGGCGAAGTCGGAGTGGCCGCCTTCAGAGGGATATGGAACGTGGGCGCGGCCGTTCCAAACGAGGAAGCCCTCGCCCAGGCCGGTTCCGGCAGCGACCAGGGCGCGGTTGCCAATCTGTCGGGCGTCACCCTCGGCGAGGGTGTAGATCTGGTCGGCGGATAGCTCGGCGATGCCGTAGCCATTGGCCTCAAGATCATTGATGAGGAAGACGTGGTCGATGACCAGGCCGGCGGCGAGTTCGCGGCTGTCGAGGGTCCAGGGCAGGTTGGTGAGGCGCAGACGGCCGTCGCGTACCGGGCCGGGAACACCGAAGCAGGCGGCGGTAACTTTGTCTCCACCGAGAAACTCTTTTACGATCTGTTCGAGGCCGGAATACTCTTTGGCCGGATATTGCTTGTCCCGGGTGTACGCTAGTTTTCCGTTGGTAAAGTCATACAGTGCCAAGTGGACCTTGGTGCCGCCTACATCGCCCGCCAAAATCATCGTTCTCTCTCCAAAACCCCACAGCCTTGCCCATCTGTCGCGGGTAAAAATGCGGCCGCAGCCTGATCCAGAATCAGTGTGAGTATACCGCTTGCGGGCCATATCAGTTGGCTCGGCAGGCGCTCAGGATCGCGTGGTCCGGTTAAAACTTCCTTTAAAATTTCAGCTTTATCAGCGCCGGCGATTAGGAAGAAGACGGAACTGGCGTGGTTGATGACGGGCCAGGTGAGGGTGATGCGCCAGGTATCTTTTTGCGGCACATGGTTGGCGACGACGAGGTGACTCATGTCATGGATGGCCGCAGTGTGGGGAAAGAGCGAGGCAGTGTGGCCGTCGTCGCCCATGCCGAGGGAGATGAGGTCAAAGCGGGGACTTTCGGCGCCTTCGAGGCGGAAGCTGTTGCGCAGCTCGGACTCATAGCGGGAAGCGGCGATCTGGGGATCGAGTTCGCCCTCCATGCGGTGAATCTGCTCCGGGCGGAGCGGCACCTGATCGAGGAGGGATTCGCGGGTCATGCGGTAGTTGCTGTCAGGGGCGTCGGGAGGGACGGTGCGCTCGTCGACCCAGTAGAGGTCGAGGTTATCCCATGGCATGCGGGCGCGCCAGGGCTGATTGGGGTCAGCGAGGAGCTGGAAGGCGGCTTTGGGTGTGGACCCGCCGCTGATGGCGATGCGCGCGCGACCGCGGCCGGCGACGGCTTCCGAGACCATCTCGACAAAATAATGCGCGGCTCGGCTGGCCAGTGCGGCTGCGTCCGGCTCTACGTAGTATTTGATCCTTAGCTTTCTGGACATGGATGGTGCTTGCCTCTCCTTTACTGTACAGGTGTTGGTGCAATCGCGGAATAACGGTGCGGTGAACAATCCGATCGTGGATAATGGGCGGAACACCAAAGGTTCAACCGGGAATCGTGAATCGGGACGAGGAGGTATATGCACGAATGACACCGCAACAAATCATTGATGCCTGCCAAGCGGTTTGGGTGGCAAACAAGAGCAATTGCAGCGGGTTTGTGAAGGCTGTCGCGTCTTCATTGGGCGTGACAACTTTTGATGCGGGAGATAACGCAGACGCAATCGTGAACAAGTTGCCTGGCTCGGCAGGGTGGTCGGCACTGGCGGATTTGGCGACCGTGGAGGCGAATGCGGCTGCCGGCTGGTTTATTGTGGCAGGCCTGCAAAGCACGGGGTTCAATCCCCCGAGAAATAACGGGCATGTGGTGGTGGTAGTTCAAGGGGACGACCCGAATCACCCCGGGTTTCCGATGGCGTATTGGGGGACGCTGGGCGCGGTTGGGCGGCAAGACGCTTCGATCCGGTATGCATTTATTCCGGGGGTGGATCTGCCGAATGTGCAGTACTTCGGAATGCAGCTTGCTTGATGGATGGGGCGGAGGCGTTATTCGATCGGCTGGTTGTCCTTGTTTAGCCAGACTGTGGAGTCCCGAAACCAGGTTTTGAGATTGGTGTTGAGATGAGCTGTCCACGCGGGCTTTTCTTCGCCTCGTTGTTGAGCGAAACGGGCAAGCGCGTAGGCAAAGACCGGTTCAGGCAGATAGCCTAGGCGGTTCATCGACCATCCCTGACGCCGGTCGTCTTGAAACTGATGAAAGCGCCGGGCCGCATTGGCGGTGAAGATGCCGAGGCCGAGGTAAACGGTGACCAGATCGGTCATGGGCTCCATGTCCTCTTCATCCCGTTGCAAGTGGTGACCGCCGAGCAAGACTACGTGTCCCAACTCATGCGCGAGCGTTGCGACAGCGACGAGGGGGTCCTTGAGCAGCGAGCGCCGCACGGCAATCAGTGGACGTTCATCCTCTGTCTGGCTCCCAAAGTGCAAACCAGCGGGACCCTCATTTTTGTAGGTGAAGGCGGGAAGCAGCTCAGCCAACTCGCCGGAGTCGGGAATGATGGAAAGTTCCACATTGTTCCGGGGCACGCGCATGAATGCGCAAACGCGATTGAAGAGAGCCTCAAGTCCCGCCTCAGTCGGCGTGTAGGGATCTGGGAAATGCTCATCGCTGGGAATGACAACTGTGGCATTCAGCATCCGGCTCCAGCCCAGCATTCTGCTAAGGCGGCGAAAGCCCTCATCAACCCAGAGACGTTCGTCTTCGGTGACAGGCAGCCGGGGGCGAAATCCAAACATGGCTTCCAGTTTAGCTGCGTAGCAATTGGTTGTGCGGAGGTTGTGACAGGGTGGGCGGGGTTACCGTCCCAGGTAGGCGCGATATTGCGTTTCGAGGACGCCGGCGGCGCGGGCTAACGCGAGCTTGGACAGGTTGTATTGGTAGAGGCTTTCGACGAGGTTGGTCTGGGCGGAGGCGAGAGTGGCCTGCGCGGTGACGAGGGGCAGGTTGTCGTCAACTCCGGCGGCGACGCGGTCGGTTTCGTCGGAGAGCGCGCGGGCGGCGAGGTCGACGTTGGAGCGAGAGACCTGAACGAGCCTGGTGGCGGCGTCCACATCAAGGAGAGCGGAGCGGACCTGCTGGTCGATGTGATTTTTGAGGTCGGCGAGCTGGGCGTCTACCGCAGCTTGCTGGGCCTTGGCGGCGTCGTTGTCGCCGCGCAGGCTGGCTTCGCGGAAGAGTGGAATGCTGAGGGTGCCGACGGCGTTCATGACGCCGTGGGAGCCGGCGCCGTTGACGTAGTCGACGCCGTAGAAGCCGCTGAAACTGAGCGTGGGCAGGCGCTGGCTGCGATAGGCGGCGTGGATGGCCTTGTATTCGACCGCCTGGTTCTGGAGGTTCTGATAGTCCTGGCGGTTTTTATAGGCGATGGCGCGGACTTCTTCAGGGGTTTGGGTGGCGAGGTCGCTGTAGGGAGCGGGGTCAGTGAGGGCGATTTTCTGGCCGGGATCGATGCCGATTTCGCGCTTGAGGAGGATCAGGTCTTTTTCGAGAGCGTTCTGGGCGGCGATGAGGGATTGCTGCTGGGACTGAAGCTGAACGCGGGCGCGCAATTCATCGAGATTGGCGACGGTTCCGGCCAGATGCGCGGCGTGGGCGTTGTCGAACTGGACCTGATCCTGCGACTCGAGGGCACTGGCGTTGTCGACTTCGCTGGCGGCGGCGATGCAGTGGAGATAGGCCGTGGCTACCTGCTGGACGACTTCACCGCGGGCGGACATTTTGGCGAAATAGGCGGAGCGCGCGGCGGCGCCGGCGGCCTTCCAGCCGGCAATTACCGGGCCGGAGAAGAGGGTCTGGCTATAGTGAATCTGGCCTTCGGTCAGCTCGTCTTTGGTGATGGTATGGAATTGGGCCAATAGCGAGGGGGGAAAGACCGAGGAAAACGCTTTGAGTGCGGCGGGGCCGAAGCCGAGCGCGGCCAGGTTCTGCTGGTGTGATCCAGTGTCGCCGGTGAGGGTGATGGTGGGCAGGAACTCCTGAAGCGCCTGGTTTTGCTGGCCCCGGGTTTGCTTTTCGCCGGCTTCAGCTTCCTTGAGGCCGAGGTTGTTTTTGAGGCCCATGGAAACGGCGTCGTCGAGGGAGAGCTTGAGGGTGTCGTCGGTGGCGGGGTGGAGGGTCACGCTGCCGTAGAAGGCGTTGGAGGCGGAGGTGGGATTGGACTGCGCGTGCACGCACGCTCCGGATAGGGCGAGGATTGCGAGGAGGGCCGGGATTCCCGTTCGCCGCGAGACGGAATGTTGCGCTCGATTCACTGCCATCATTTTACAGATGATCGAGCGGCAGGGTGGGATTCCGGGATTGGGGGAGAAAAGCGGGTTGGCGGCCGGTGGGATGGGAACCGGCCGCTTGTGGTGGTTCGGGGAATGAGGTGGGCTGCGCCTCGTTGAGTGAGTCGATCGTGAAGTTTGTTGCATGAAATGATGGCCCGAACCGCAGGTCCTTCGACTCCCTTCGGTCGCTCAGCTTCTTTTCTAATTCGAGGTTTGGTGTACGAGCCAGAGTCTCCGCGTTTAGATTTTCTGGCGTTTCCAGCGGCCGCGGCGGAAAAGGACGATGCCGGCGGCGGCGATGGCGCATTCGGCGATGACGATGGAGAGGAATGCGCCCTCGGAACGAAGATGGAGGCCGACTGCTAAACCCCAGGCAAGCGGCAACTCAAGAACCCAGAAGCCGAAGAAGTTCACGATGGTGGGGGTCAGGGTGTCGCCGGCACCGTTGAAGGCCTGGAGCATGACCATGCCGTAGGCGTATCCGACGTTGCCGCAACTGAACGTGCGCAGCGCCATGGTGGCGATGGGAACGACTGCCGGGTCATCGACGAAGATGTGGATGATGGGCGTGGCGAAGATGAAGAAGAAGACGCCGATGGTGCCGAGGAAGATCATGTTGTAGAGGCCGGTGCGCCAGACTGCCTGCGCGGCGCGCTCGGGATGGCGCGCGCCGAGATTCTGGCCGACGAGCGTGGCCGCGGCGTTGCTTAGTCCCCAGGCGGGGAGGATGAAAAAGATGACGATGCGGATGGAGATCGTGTATCCCGCAACCGCCGCGGAGCCGAAGAGGGAGATGATGCGCACAAGGCCGATCCAACTGGCGTTGGCGATGGCGAACTGGAGCATGCCGGTGATGGAGACACGCAACAGGCGGATCATGACTCCGACATTCAGGCGCAGGTGGCGGGCAAGAACACGGATGCGTTCGGTGCCTTTGAGGAGGCGGTAGAACTGGTAGAGCACTCCGATGCTGCGGCCGGTGAATGTGGCCAGGGCCGCGCCGGTTACGCCCATGTGCGGGAACGGGCCGAGGCCGAAGATCAGGCAGGGATCGAGGATGAGGTTGATGATGTTGGAGACCCAGAGCAGACGCATGGCGATGGCCGCATCGCCCGCGCCGCGGAAGATGGCGTTGTTGAGGAACAGCATGATGATGGCCCCGCAGCCGCCGAGCGCGATGCGCGCGTAGCCGGAGCCGCTGGAGACGATGGCCGGCGACGCGCCCATGAGCTGAAGCAGTTGGGGCGCGAAGATGCCGGCGGGGATGCCGATGACGAGCGAGATGAACAGTCCGAGCGCAATGGCCTGGACTCCGGCGATGGCTGCGTCGTCGGGGTCTTTTTCGCCGATGCGGCGGGCGACCATGGCGCCGGTGGACATGGAGACTCCGAGGCCGATGGCGAAGACCAGAGCCAGCATGGACTCGGTGATGCCGACGGTGGCGACGGCGTTGGCGCCGAGACGGCCGACCCAGAAGACGTCGACAACCGCGAAGAGCGATTCGAGCACCATCTCAAGCACCATGGGAATGGCGAGCAGGAGGATGGCGCGGTTTAGGTTGCCGGTGGTGTAGTCCTGGTGGGAGCCGCTGAGGGCTTCCTTTATGGAAGACCAGAGGCTGCGGGAATTGGACAAAGAGCCGCCGGCGCTGCCGTTGGACGGCTGGGGCGGGGTGGATTCAAGAACGGACATGGAGAACTCCACGATGCCATCGGAAACGGGATGGCATGAGCAAGGGGAGCACGCTCAAATGAAATCGGAATTAGCGGTGCTGGTACCCGGGGTTGAGGCTTCCTCGGGATGCCGCTTGGGGCGGCGGGAGCTTTGAATCAGCCCGAGGCAATGTTCAGCGAATAGGTCGTACGGCGACAATTCTGAACATTGTTCTCCTCCGTGGCCGAGGTCGGCGGGTTTTTAGATGGTAGCGCAGTTTTGGGTTTGGTGGCTATGCGGTGGGTGGTTTTTCTTTACGGCAACCACAGCGTCCAGAGGGGGGCTGCTGTCTGCGATTCAAATCTACCAGGTGGCAACCCCGAAATTCAATGTGCGCGATTGAAGAAGAACATAGCAAGGACGATGATGACTTGCTGCATTGCAATCAGGTATTGACAGTTGTTCGCCACGCGTTCAGCCACAAGACCCTCACGCAATGCATCCCTGATATAACGCCTGAACTTGATCGACCAAGTGAGGGCCATGGAGCATACTGCTGGAGGCAACACGATATCGAACGACAGTTGGTGAGAATGAAATAGCAGCGAACTACCTCTCACGAGCTCGGCTAGTCCGGCGCCCGCAAGACAAACAGCTCCAATCCACCAGATGACTCTGTGATCGGCGCTCGAGAACTCACGCTCGACAGCTGGATTCCGTGCTTCCATTTAAATCTCCGATCCTGAACTGACTCCGAAAGTATCTTACTCGCTTGTCAGAATTGACAGGCCTACACCATCGCCCGCTCTTTGACGGTGAGGTAGTTGTTGAGAACGGTGGAGGTCAGGGCTTCGGGGTTGAGGTCGAGGGTGAGTGCGGTGTACCCGTCGAGGCGAGCGAATTCTTTCTCAGCACCTAGAGTCATTTACAGTCATTTCCGCGTCTGCTCCTTGAGAACGATCTCCCGATAGGCCTCGAAGCTGGTTTGGCGGTCGACGCGCTTGCCCGCCGACTCCAGTTCTGACATTCGCTTCTGGTGCGCGGTCCATGTGTCGCTGACGGTGGCTCCAGGATAGGAGTTTCCTGCGATCGAAGGAATATAGCCGCTGGCGTCTCCGAAGTTTTTTGATACGAGAATGGTGCCATCCTGAAACCGCGTGTGGAAGGTGAAACCGAGGCTGTTGGGGTGGGCGTAGGCCGTTTTGTCTTTTGCAATGAAGACGGGATTACCGGTGAGGAGCCGCGTTCCATTCTGGACAGTCATCGGAACCCCTCCGCGATGCATGTCATAAACCACGATCGCGGGAAATATAAGGAGCAGGCGAAATATCGAGGTAGAGTCTCCCACGAAAAACAGTTGGTCAAAGCCGAGGCCTGCCAGCTGGGCGGTTTCGGATTGATATCGCGTTCGAATGCGCTGTTCGAACTCCGGGGCGGATATCTGCACGAGGCCAATTTTGCCGACGGTCCAATCAAAGAGGAGGGGCAGCAATCTAAGAAAAAGCACGATTCCGAGGATGATCGGCAAGAGGTAGCGCGGGGTGGTAAAGGCACCGTGATTTCCAGAACCATTCTTCGCTAGAAAGAGAAGCGCGAAGGTTACGACTGCCGTTATCAGGACGATCAGGAGCAGCGTCAGACCGGATGGACCAGAGGCTCGTGGTTGGGGTGAGAATCCTTTTGATTCCGCTTCCATTTCTTTCTCCTTGCAGGTTCGCGCAATCAGCAGATGGGGGGCACTAGACCATGGCGCGTTCCTTGACGGTGAGGTAGTTGTTGAGGACGGTGGAGGTGAGGGCTTCGGGGTTGAGGTCGAGGGTGAGCGCGCCGTGTTCGTGGAGGCGGGCGAGGAGGAGTTCGCGGCGGCCGGCCATCTCTTGGGCGGCGGCGGCGCGGAACATCTGCTCGACATTTTGGGGGTGGGCGTCGGCGATGCGATCGACCTCGGGCTGGGCCATGGCGACGAAGAGGAGCACGTGGCGGCGAAGAAGCTGCATGGCGCCGTCGATGACTTCGGGGCGCATGGCGGTTTCAGCCAGATCGGTTACCCAGAGGATGAGGGAACGGCGGGGCTGGAGGCGGTTGAGCGTGGCGGTGGCGCGGATGTGGTCGGCTTCGCCGGTTTCAGCGTGAACCTGGGCTAGAGACTCGATCAACTGGCGGAGGTGGGCTGCGCCGCGGCCGGGAAGCAGGCGCTGCTGAATGCCCTGACCATAGGCGAGGAGGCCGACGCGGTCGCCGGAGAAGAGTGCGAGCTGGGCGAGAGCTACGGCAGTGGTGCAGGCGAAGTCAAGCTTGGAGTGGACACGGGCACCGGATTGGGCGACGGGCAATGCGGACTGGCCGGGGGCGGTGGCGGCGACGCGGGAACGCATGAGGCGGCCGCAGTCGAGGACGATCCATACGGCCTGGCTGCGCTCGGTCTGATATTGGCGGGTGATGAGGGCGCCGCGGCGGGCGCTGGCGGTCCAGCAGACATCGCGCAGGTCGTCGCCTTCACGGTAGTCGCGCAGGCTCTCGAAGTCACGGCCGAGACCGCGCTGGCGGGCCTGGCGAAGCTGAAGGTCGATCTGGCGGCTGCGGGCGAGGAAGATTTGCTGCTCCTCGCCAGTGCGCAGGGCGGGGTAGACGCGAACGGTTTGGGTGAGCGGGGCGCGGGCCCAGCGTTCGGCGAGGCCAAGGGGCGAACGATAGCGAACGTAGAGCCAGCCGGTTTGCCAATCGCCGCGCTCGGTTGGTTCGACGCGGTAGCGGACGCTGGCCGGGACGCGCGGAAAGGATGTGAGGCGATGGGTGGCGGGATTGGCGACGAGGGCGGGAGGAAGATCGTCAACCAGGCGGCATTCGACGATCATGGGGCCTTGATTCTCGATGGTCAGCTCGATTTCGGTTTCGGAGTCGAGGGCCGGGGCGTTGGACCAGGAGCGGACGGCGGTGAGCTGGTTGGCTGGAGGGAGACGCAGGCCGTCGAAGAGGGCGGCGAGGAGGACGAGGACTTCGAAGGCGATCATGGCCCAGGTTAGGCGGGCATCCCAGAAGGCGGGAACGAGCAGGAGAATGCCGGCGATGAAGAGGCCGATGGACCTTGGGGTAAGGCCAAAGGCCATGCGGCGACGGCGCTCGCAGGCGGCTCGAACGGGCTCGGGATGGAGGGAGGGGGAGATCATTGACGCGGGACCGGGACGGCGGCTACTACGTCGGAGAGGACGCGGTCGGCGTCGAAGCCTTCAAGCTCGGCTTCGGGTTTGAGCATGACGCGATGGCGCAGGACGGGCTGAACGGCGCGCTTGACGTCGTCGGGAACGAGGTAATCGCGGCCATCGAAGGCGGCGGTGGCCTGGGCTACGAGCATGAGGCTGATGGCGGCGCGGGGGCTTGCGCCTAAGAGCAGGGTGGGCCACTCGCGGGAGCGGCGGGTGAGGGCGAGGATGTAGGTGTAGAGCTCGGGCTCGATGCGGATGGAGCGGACCTCGGAACGGGCGCGGGCGAGGAGGTCGGCGGGGATGGGGGCGATGGAGGCGTCTTCGAGGATGCCGGCGCCGGAACTGGCGTGGTGGCGCTGGAGGATCTGGAGTTCGTCGGCTTCAGAGGGGTATGCGACGCGAATCTTTAGAAGGAAGCGGTCGAGCTGCGCTTCAGGGAGGGGATAGGTGCCTTCGAAGTCGACGGGATTTTGCGTGGCGAAGACGGTGAACCAGGCGGGGAGTGGGCGGCGGATGCCGTCGCTGGTGACCTGACGCTCTTCCATGCATTCGAGCAGCGCGGCCTGGGTGCGGGGAGGCATGCGGTTGATCTCGTCGACGAGGAGCAGGTCAGTGAAGACGGGGCCGGCGTGGAAACTGAAGCTATCCGTACCGGGGCGAAGGATGGAGGTGCCGAGGATGTCGGCGGGCATGAGGTCGGGTGTGGCCTGGACGCGCTGGAAGCCGAGGCCGAGCAGGCGGCCGAGAGCTTTGACGATGAGCGTCTTGGCGATGCCGGGCACTCCCTCAAGCAGCGCGTGACCCTGGCAGAGGACAGCGATCAGGACTTCTTCGATGGCTCCCGACTGGCCGGAGATGACGTGGCCGAGCTCGCCGCGGGCGTGGGCGATGAGCTGGCTGGTGGCGTAGAGGCCTTGCGAGCCAAATTCGTTGCTTGGGATTGGTGATGTTGGGTTTGATGAATAGATTTCGTCGCTCATGAAGCCCTTTCCTGCTGATTGGGATGAATGTTTTGAGAATTTGATGCGAAGCTGCCGGGTTTGGCCGCGGCATGAAGCTGTTCCTGGTGGGTGTGAAGAGACTGGATCAACTTGAGCGCACGGCGCGGCTCGACGGTCTCGCTCCAGGCGGCATCTTCACAGGCGGCCAAGTCGGCTTCGAGGGTGGGGTCGGCAGCTGGAAAACGGCGGCGGATGACGACGGCCAATTCGGCTGCACTCATTTTGATGGCTCGGAGGCCGCAAAGGCGAAGCGTATGGCGGCGAAAGCGTTCCCAGGCGATGGCGACGGCCGTGGACGAGGCGTGGGCATTGTTGTAGAGCGAACCCAGCGCCTCAAGGAACTCGATGGGAGTGGCGCGGGCGGGGGCCGGAAGGTCGCGAACGGGGCCGCTGCGGCGGCTGTAGCTGAAGACGATCAGGATTCCGAGAAGCACGACGGCACCACATAGTGTGTAGAGCGCTGGTCCGCCGGCATAGCTCCACGTGGAATGGATTTCGCCGTGGAGGGACTCGTCCCAATAGAAATGGTGGCCTTCACGGGGACCGATGGAGTTGAGGAAGAGGTCGAGATTGTGGGCGCGGGAGAGCGAGCCGTTTTCAAGCGGAGTGGAACTGGCCCACCAGACGACGTGACCTTTCTTCCAGTCGTACTCGACGATTGCGGGCTGGCCGGCGCAACTGTAGTCGATGCGGTGGGAGGGGTTGCCGGCGTTCCAGGAGGCCTGGGGAACCATCCAAACTTCACCGGAGTTGGAAAGGGGATCGAGGCCTTCAGGTTGCAACTGGCAGGCGGCAAAGTTGAATTCGGGGGGCACGGCGGTGGCTTCGCCGGGCAGGATGAATCCGCCGCCGAAGCCGGTGGAAAGGACGCGGCCGCCGCGCTCGAGGATGGTGCGGATGGCCTTGATGTCGCTGGGTTCGCGAGTGAAGGGCTGGGCGAAGATGACGACGGTGGAGGGGTTGGCTTCGGCGGCCAGTTCGGGCAGAGGGCGTTCCCAGCGTTCGATGGGATAGTTGGAGCGGAGCAGGGTTTCGTAGGCGGCGCGGGCGCCGTGCTGGCCGGAGAGATAGGTGGAAGGTAGGGGGTTGTTGTTGTCATTGGCGCCGGGGAGCAGGAATCCGGTGAGGACGGCGAGAGTCAGGCCGATGCCGATGCACCAGAGAAGGAGCTTGCGATCTTTGGAGTCGAGGGTGGAGAGGAATTTCATTGCTGCGCGCCTCCGGAGCTTGAGGCGGGGGCGGTGATTCCGGAGATTAGGGAGTTGGCGAGTTGTTCGGCGCTGCGGTAGTCGCTTTCGGCGGCGGCGCGGCCACCGTACCAGGTGCGCTCGAAGCTGCCGGTGAGCATGGCCAGACCGGGCTTACGCGGGTCTTCGGGGGCGACAAGGGCGAGGTATTCGCGGGGGGTGCGGGCGCGGTCGGCGGGCCACAGGCGGCGGGATTCAAGGCGGGAGATGGCGGCCCAGTAAACGAAGTGGATGGCTTCACGCCAGAGGCCGGCGGCGGCGGCTTTGCGGGCGTCTTCGAGCCAGAGTTGCCAGTCGCGGGCTGAAGCGGCTCCGGCGGCAGGGCCGTTGTCGTCGGGAACGAGGCGGATGCGCCAGCGGCGTTCGAGTTGGAGCAGACCCCAGACGAGGCCTACGCAGATGGCGACGATGAATCCATAGATGAGCAGGCGTGCGATCCATGCGGAGCGCGAACTGAATTGGGCGACGCTGTTGAGGAGGTTGTTGAGCCAGTTGCCGAATTTTTCAAGCAGGGAGTCGTGGGCGGTCGGGGCTTCAAGGTGGCGGAAGTCGCGACCGGCGAGGACCTGTTGCATGGCCTGGCGCTCCGGGGCGTGCGAGGCGGCGGATGAGGGCGAGCTGTCGGGCTGGGCTGGGTCTACTTGACGCAGGTCCTGGGCCAGGCGAGTTTGAGCGGATTGGAGAAGCTCGGTGGTGGTGGGTGGGGGCGGGAGTGTGGGGTCGATGGCCGGCGATTCGCCGATCTCATCGGTTGGTTTGGGGGCTGGTTGGTTTTTCTTATCAGGGTCCTGAGCTTTGGAGAGCAGGATGCGGAGCCAACCGTAGCGGACGAGGCGGCGCTCGGCGTTTGGAGCTTGGCTGAGGGGGACACGATCGTCGGCGCCGACCCGCATGGGGTCGCAGGTGGTGAGGTCGCGGGCTTTGGCGCAGGCCTGGACGAGGGTGGCGAGGGACTGGAGGTGCTTGCGGTAGTCGTCGAGGGAAGCGTCGTTGGGGCGGGACGCGGGGGCGGACGGTGTGGGAATCTGCGCGGCAGCCAGGAGAACGCGGGGCGGGAGTGCGAGGGACGGGGCGGCAGCGAGCAGCGCGAGCAGGGCTGAGACGGCGAAGAGGGGGCGCGCAATCACGGGAGCGCCTCCCCAGCTTCCACGGGCGCGACAATCACCGCTCCCTCTGGAGGGGCGATCGGCGCGGTCAATCCAGCGGTTTCCATCATTCGTTCGATGTCGTAGCCTTCACAGCGTATGCGCTGATCATAGTAGAAGAGGGTGAGGGCGATGGGGAAAATGGGGCCAAGAAGTATGCGGAACAGGGTGAGCAGCAGGAATGCGATCGGCAGGTAGAGTTGGCGCGCAAGTGCGACGAGGTGAAGCCAGCGAGCTGTGGAATACATGAAGTCCCAGAGCAGGAGTTGAGCAATGCTCGATGCGATCCAGGAAGTAATGAAGATCGCCAGCCACGTGAACATGATGCGCACGCGGCTGCCTCGGGTTAGCATCCAGCTGCGGCGGAGGGCACCGAATCCTGAGAGGCTTTCGAGTGCGCCGGCGGGCATGGCCAGAGAGAGACATGCGCCGATGCGGAGAAACAAGTAGATTCCGATCACGGCCGGAACGGTTAGCAGGAGGACAAACGGCCAATTCTTGCTGCCATCCAGCAGGCCCGTGGCATCCTCGAGGCTCCCTATGCCGAAGGCGAGCCCGACAAGCACAATCTCAGGGCCAAGCAAGTCCGCACAAAGCTTGAGGAATGCGATCCAAAGATAACTCCTCCAACGGACTGAGGCGAAGCGAAGCGCGGATGCGAGCGAAATCCTCTGTTCAACGATGGAGTCTGAAGCGAGCCGAACGTGCGCTGGCATAATCAGCAGGCTGAAGGAACTTGAGATGTGGTAAAAGCCAAGCCCGACGACGAAGTTCCACAAGAAGGTGCCCGGCTGCCGGACGGGATGAACGAGAGCTTGCGTGTGAAACCAGAGAGTGTCGGCGATATAGATGCAGAGCATCGCGAGTGCAGGCACAACAGCAACGCCACAGAACACGAGGAACCGCGACCGGTAGATCTGGAAGGTTCGGTCGAGGATTTCGCCCAGGTTCATGGGGCGGAGGGTTTCGGTCATGCGGGGGCTCCCGAGGGAACGGGTGCAGGCAATGGCGGGTCGGTGCGCAGGCGCTGGTCGTGATAGAGGACGGCGAGGGCGCTGGTCAACAATGTCCAGGAAAGCGCGGTGTAGAGGAGCATAAATACCAATCCACATAAAACGCCGCAGCCAATCGCTATGTAACTCCAGGGAGGCGCCCATTGGATGTGCAGCAGGGAGACCAGCAGGAAGGCTAGCGCAGCGAGGAACATGACAACCACTTCAAAGATCATGACGGCTGCGTAGAGAATGAGGTAAACCACGAAAAGCACAAGAAAGATGCGGCCTTTTGCACCCTGGGTGAGATGGCCGCTGCGCTTGAGCGCCGCGCGGGCGGGCAGTCTCTCAACCACGCAGGCAGGAAACGCAAGAGACAGGCGAAGCGCCATCAGAATGCCGTAAACAAAGGCTGCCAGGATTAGCAGCATTCCCAGCGGGACCAGGAGGAATAGAGCAGGGTTGGGATTCGGTTTTTCGACGGCAAGATAGGTGGCACTGGCGAATGTTGCCAAGTGGAGCACGAGAGCAGGAAGGAATGTGAGGGCGTAGGTAAGGAAGATCAGCCAGAGATAGCGCCCGGCATTGGCGCAGGCGAAAGCACACGACTCGCGAAAGGAGGTTGCGAAGCTGCGGTCGGCTTGCGTGGCAGCGTGATTGGCCGCAGCGAAATAGAGGCCGAAGATCACCCCATAGAAGAGCAGAAACAGGGCGAAGAAAGTTGCCATGAATGCCGGGTTGAGCAGGTGAGCGATGGTTTCGGGCGAGGGAGGTTTGGGGAACTGGCGAATCAAGGGGATGAAGAAAGCCGCTTCGAGGGCCGCGAGGATCACGATGAACACTCCGGCGGGAACCAGTGCAATCGTCATGAAGAGGCGGAGATTGGTGCGGGTGAGGCGGTAAGTGCGGTCGAGAACCTGGCCGATGGTCATGGGTTGGTAGGGCAGCGGCGATGCGAACTGACTCATGTTTGATCCTCTGAGACTGAAGGCGGAGGTGCTGGGGCGGAGTACACGTCTGGTTGCGAGGGAGACGAATCCGGTGGTTCTTCCGCTCTTGATTCTGCTGGCTCGGTAGCGGTGGGCTCGGCGGGAGTGGGTTCAGCGGAGGTGGAAGGAGACGGCGGCTCGGTTGAGTGCTCTTGCGGCAATACCGGAGGGAGCCATGGTGCGGCTTCGGGCTGGGGAGGGGTAGGAGCTATGAGGCCGGCCTGGAGCATCATCCACTCGATGTCGAACCCTTCCTGGCGAATGCGCTGGTCGTAGTAGAAGAGCACGAGGGCGATGCCGTAGATAGGACGGGTGAGGGACTGGATGGCAAAGGAAGCGCCGTAAATGACAAAAATCAGGATCATGCCGATGGTTTGGGCGTGTTCGGGGCTACTCATGCCGGGAATCAGGGCGGAGAGGATGGTCAAGGGGACGGTGATGACCATGGTAAGCATCCAGCCGATGACCGCTCCGAGGAGATAGAGGAGAAAGATGCGGCCGCGGGTTCCTTTGGTGAGCGCGGAACTGCGTTTAAGCGCGGCGAGGGCTCCGATCTGCTCGACCACACAGGCCGGGAAAGAGAGGGATAAGCGGAGCAGCATATAGAGGACGTAAGCGGCGAGAGCGACGAAGACCGCAAAGGCTCCCAGTCCGAAGATGACGCCGCCGGCGGCGCCCAAGCCGGTTGATTGCGCCAGAGCAGCGAGGGCGGTAGAGAGAAAGATGAGCATAACCCACACAAGAATGGGGGCTACGCCGATGATGAGTCCCTCAAGAATGTAAAGGCCGATGTAATTCCATCCGCGGCGCCAGACGGCTTTGTAGGCCTCCCGGATGGTGGTGGTTTCACCGAGGTTGGCGCGGGCGACGGCGTGATTCATGGCTGCCGAGGCAAGGGCGGAAACGGCAAGAAAGATGGGCAAGACCACGAACAGGCCCGCGGCGATCAAGACAAAGAGCAGGATTCCGTTGGCGAAGTCGGATGCTTTGTCGACGCCGGACCAGGCGAAAAGCAGAAACACTGCTGAGGCGAAGACCACGATGACCGCAGTGGGGACGACCGCAATGCCGAAGAAGACGAGAAATCGCGAGCGGTAGAGGTGTGCGGTGCGGTCGAGGATGTCGCCCAGTGTGGAGGGGCGCAGAGGTTCGTTCATGCGTGCTCCCCGGGGTCATGCGGGTCAGAGAGCTGAGCAGTGGGGGGCTGGGCAGAGGGCGGGGGTTCGGGAGACGGGGGTGGATCAAAATGGGCATCGAGGGCGAGCCATGGTTCCGCGGGCTGCTGCGTCGGCAGGGCGGCTGGAGGGGGCGCAGGCGCGGTGAGGCCGGCGGCCTGCATCATCCATTCGATGTCGAAGCCCTCTTTGCGCACGCGCTGGTCGTAGTAGAAGAGGGTGATGCCGGCGGCCCAGATTGGTCCGAGGAAGGTGGTGGTGAAGAAGGTGATGACCTGGGAGATGATGCTCATCTCCGTTGAAATCTGGCCGCGGTGTTTGAAAACGGAGATGAACACGAATACCTGGGTTACGCCAGCCAGGCAGAGCTTGATGGCTCCAATGAGCACCGCAAGAACGAAGATGCGGGCACGTCCACCTGTGCTGAGGTCGATGGAGCGCCGCAACGAGGCGCGAGCGGGGAGGTTCTGTACCACGCAAGCCGGGAGTGCCAGGGCATAGCGGAGAGCCATGAGGATGGTATAGATACTGACCGGAAGCAGCAGCGCAAGGAATCCCAGGGTGGCTATGCCGATGATGGCCATTGATTTGGGGTCGGCCATGGCGGCCTGCTGATTCTGAAGGCCGGAGGGAGTGCCGTAGCCTTTGACGTGAAATGCCATGAAGGTGAAGTAGCCGGCGTAGAGGATCACCAGCGGTGTCCAGACGACGAAGAAGGTGATGGTCATGAGCCACAGGTAGCGGCCGATGCGGGGCAGGATGCTTTTGTAAGCCCCGCGGATGGAGGCGGGTTCGCCGAGATGGACCCAGGCCACGGCGCGGCTGATGGCGGCGACCGAGATACCCGCCACGAGGAACAACACGAGGCCGGAAACGATAGTGCTGACGATGGTGAGCCAACTGAGTTTCTCCGCCAGGTGCCAAATCTTCAGTAGTTCGGTCTCGCCGATCAGCAGCAGGTTCAGAATTAGCTGAAAGCCGGCATAGATGGAAAAGATGCCGGCAAAAAGGACAAAATTAGTGCGGTAGAGTTGGGCGGTGCGGTCAAGGATTTCGCCAAGGGTGAGCGGGCGGAGGTTGGAATCCATGCAGGGCTCCTCAGAAATGGATCGTGAACGCTTGCGGGGATACTAGCACAGCGCAAAATGACTACGCGGTGAGCAGGTGCTTGAAAGTGCGCAATGAATTTAGAAACAAGTAACTAGCGGCTGAGCCTTGGGGTAAACTGGTTTTCCACGCGATGGAAGCAACTCGCACCTCAGTGAACGATCTGGCCAAGGCCTGTGCCTGCTCCGCGAACGCTGCGGAATGGGAAGAATTTCTGCGCCGCTGCACGCCGCTGGCTTCGCTGGTGGCGATGCGCATATCGCGGATGTGGATGAACCAGCCATCTGCTGCAACGGTAGACGATATTGTGCAGGAAGTCTTCATGAAACTGTGCGAGCAGGAGCGCAGGATTCTGAAGGATTTTGAGCCGCGCGGCGAGGATTCGTTTCTGGGCTTGTTGCGCACGGTGGCCGCATCGGTTGGCAACGATTACTTCAGGCGTATTTATTCCGAAAAGAGGGGTGGCAAAGTAGTAACGATGGCGCTGGTGGAGGATGCCGCGCCGTTTCCGGTAGCAAGCACGAAGGAGTCGGCGCGGATGCATCAGTCGGTGCTGCTGGCTCAACTGGACGAAAAGCTGCGTTCGGCGCCGGAGGTGATCAGCGAACGCGACCGGTCAGTTTTCTGGCTTTACTATTTACAGGGACTTACGGCGGAAGAGATTGCCCGGCTGTCGGCCGCGGGACTGACGGCAAAAGGGGTGGAGAGCGCGCTGCGGAGGGTGGCCAAGTGGCTTCGGGGAGAGATCGATCGACGAAAGCCGGAGGTCCAACCCGAAAGCGGTTGAAAAGTTGCTGCATCTGGGAAAAGGAATGCAAGTGGGGAAAGGAATGTAACCGGAGTTGCCGTTAATTAGAGTGCAGACATGAATGACTACAACAATCCGGAAGATCCATCAGGAGTTCGCGACGATGCGGCGGACCATGCGCTGCGTAGGGCGCTGGACGAATTGATGGAGGGACGAGAAATCCGCGGCGAGGACGCGCATGGGGAAAGCTCCGGTGCGCGAAAGGCCAGCCCTGGGGCGGACTGTCCGGAAGTGAGCGCGTGGCTTGGGCTGCTGGGAGCGGAAGTGGGCACAGCGGACGCGAAGGGAACGTCGAGAGTCGAAGCGCTGATGGCTCATGCGGCGCAATGCAGCTGCTGCGCGGAACAGTTGCGCATGCTGACCGCGGACGCAACGCCGGAAGAGTCGGCTGAGCTGAGCCGGCTGGCGTCGGCATCTCCGGCTTGGCGGCACGATCTGGCCCAAGAGTTGGCGCGCACTCCGTTTCGTTCAGCGAGTTCAAGGAAGACGCGATTCTATCTCTGGGCAGGAGCGGGGCTGGCGGCGTCGCTGGTTTTGGCGGTGGGGGCCGGTTTGTGGTGGCAACGCGCCAATACGCCGGAACGGCTGCTGGCGGAAGCCTATACGCATGATCGGATATTTGAGCTGCGCATGCCGGATGCGGGATATGCAAACGTGACTCCTCAGACACATCTGCGTGGAAGCGCGGCAGATCATGATTCAGCCCGGCTGCTGGATGCGCGGGCGCGCATTGAGCGCCAACTGGAGAATGCGCCGGATGATCCGCATTGGCTTCAACTTGAAGCACGCGCGGACATATTGGAAGAGAAGTTCGACCCGGCGATCGACATTCTTGACCGGCTCCTGGCTGCGGGGCCACCAACTTCGAGCCTGCTGGTGGATGATGCGTCAGCATACTTCCAGCGCGGCGCAGCGACGGGCAGCGAAAACGACCGGGCAACGGCTTTGGAATATCTGCGCCATGCAGACGAGCTTGCTCCTGGGGACCCGGTGGTGCTGTTCAACGAAGCGGTGGCCATGGAAGATCGCGGGCAGGTGATGAACGCCGTGGAGACATGGAACCGGTACCTGCGGTTTGAGCGTGATCCGAAGTGGCTGGCCGATGGCAGGCGTCGACTGCAAGCCCTGGAACAGAAGCTCAACCAGATGAAGACGCATCAGAGCCGGATGGAGCAGAACCTGGCGACACCGCAGGCGATGCTGGCGCTGGCCGGGGATGCATCGGCGCTGGGTGCGATCGACGAGGAGCTTTCCAGCCCATTGTTGCCAAGGCTGCTGATTCCGGCGTTTCCGCTGCCCGTGGATTGCTCGCGCGGCTCTCCCTGCATTGCGGCATGCCCAGACGCTTGCCTGGCGGCTCGCAAATTGCTCCACGCTTTAGCCGATTCACTGGAACGCAACCATCAGGACCCCTGGCTCACCGACCTGCTTCTGCCCGATTCCTTCCCGGCAAAATCCTCACAAACCAATTTGGATTACGCGCTTGCGGTTCAGCTGCTGGCGGCTGGCATTGAGGCCGACGTGACGGGTGACTACCTGGCGGCGCAGCAGGAGACGCTCAGGGCCGGAGAGAGATTTCGAAAGCTCCGGAATGCAGCGGGTGAAGACCGCGCGCAGGTGGAGAGGTCGTACGCGCTGATGCGGTCGTCGAATCTTGCGGGGTGTTATGGAGTGGCGCATCCTCTGCTTGGCCGCGACCCTCAGTTTGCAGGGATTCAGATTTTCGACCTGACGCAGGACACGATTTGCGATCCGCATCCGGGAAGCGTTGAGGAAAACAATCCGGCGTATCTGCATGCGGAAGCGATGGCTGAGGAGCGCAAGTATGCGCTGCTTGAATTGCGTGCGCGCATTATGCTGGGCTCGGCGGCGGTGGATGCGGGCGATACCGAGGACGCGTGGCGGGACGGCATGGCGACGGCGAGGCGGTTTTTCGAAGGCGACTATCCGCCGATCCGGCTTTACGCAACACTTTCGGGTTTGTACGAAGTGGAACGCGGTACGCCGCGGGTTCGCACGGCATTGCTGGTGCAGAAGGAAGTGGTGGGGGTACTGGGGTTTACAGCGAGCAAGGCATTGATTCCCACGGAGCGGCTGAACCTGGCGGCGGCGGCGATCCGCGCCGGAGCGGTTGCCGAGGCGCAGGAGCAGGTAAAGGAAGCGCAGGCGGAGCTGGCTGCAAACGGCGGTGAAAAGTCGATTCAGGGGTTTCTGGCTGAGAATGAGATCGCGATGGCCAAGCTTTACCTTGAACGTCACGACCAGACAGCGGCGGAAAAGATGCTGGCCGCGGCGGACGGGCACATGGCCGGCGAGCACAATTCCTATCATCGGCGGGACTACGCAGTGGCGCGGGGGGAGTTGGCCCTTGCTGAGGGGCATCCAGAGACAGCGGAGAGCAGACTGCGTGAGGCGGTGCTGGAGGAAGAACGGCTGGCGGGAGCAGGCGGCGCGGGCAGCATTGTGATGGCCCAGCAGGATCGGGATCTGTATGCCGTGCTGGCAGGGGTTTGGCTGGGACAGGGACGTACTGGCGAAGAGGTTCTCGCCTTGTGGGAGCGATACAGGCTGCGGATTCTGGGAGAACCGGCGCCTGTTTGTCCCGCGAATGGGTTGGATTGCCTGAAGCCCCGGTTGGTGGAGGCGCTGGGACGGTTGGGAGACAACCAGCTATTGGGGCAGATTGTGCTCCTCGACCGTTTGCTGCTTTACCGAGCGAACGGACAGGGGGTGGTGTGGACGGAAGAGCCGGTTGGGAGACAGGACCTGCTGGCGGCGGCAGCTCCGCTGGAATTCGCAGTGAGCTCGCCGGCAACGCCGTTGAACGTGGTAAGCCGGGCCGCGCGCAAGGTGGGCGGCATCCTGCTGGGGCAGCTTGGGACGGGCGACAAGGGAGTGGGCACGAAGGGAGAGTTACTGCTGGAACCTGACCCGCTGCTTGGCAATCTTCCCTGGCCTTCGGCCGAAACGGATGCGGGCCCTATCGGGTTGCAGTTCAATCTTGAGGAGTCGCCGTCATTGTTGTTGGATCGCGGGACGGGATTGGGATCTGCGGGAACGGCGACGGTTCGGCCGGGAGGAAGATCGCTCATTGTGGGCGCGTCGGTTGCTGCCGGGGAAAACTCGGTTCTCCCCGAGGTGCTGGATGAAGCGAAGGCCGTGGCACGATTTGGAAATGCCCCGAATCTTTTGCTGGCGGGAGAGGCGACAGAGCCGGAGGTGGCGTCGCGGCTGGCAACTGCGGAGACGATTCATTTTGCGGGCCACGCTGCTCAACAGGACGGCGGGACGCGGCTGCTGCTGGCGCCGGGCAAGACGGTGGGAGCTCAAGGCGATTCGGGGGCGGAGAAGCCTTACCTGGACAGCGCAGTGTTTCGCAGGCATCCGCCCAGGGCCGCGCGCCTGGCGGTGTTTTCAGCTTGCGCGACCGGCAAGAAGGAAGAAGGTTGGAATCACGGCATGGGCGACATAGTGGATACGCTGGCTTCGCTCGGCGTGCCGGATGTGGTGGCCACGCGGTGGCAGATTGACTCGGAGTCCGCGGTGCCGATGATGGATGCGTTTTATGGCGGGTTGGCGAAGGGGCTCACGGTTCCCGAGGCTTTGACGGCGGCGCGGCAAACGCTGATTCGCGACGCACGCTATCGCCATCCGTACTACTGGGCTGCTTACTACGCGTCGGGGTTTGGACGGTCGGATCTTAGCCAGGTGTTTCACGCAGGGCAATAAAGTTGTACCTATTAGAACAATCAATTGTTAAGCCGGTCCCAGACTTCTTCGCACTCCCACCCGTTGGTCAAAGAGCGCCCAATGGATGGGACACAGCTGTTGTTACTTGAGTTGAGAATGTCCAGGAATAACTTCGACATCTGCGCGACATTTTTTCATGGGCCGAGTAGTTTTTACAGGCTATAGAGACAGGCGTTTTCAACTAACTCGCATGCTTTCAATCCAGGCGAGTTTGGTGTTTGGTGTGCAGGCTGTCGGGCGCACGAGGCAAGGCCAAATCCCCCGGAGGTGTTTGTCATGCAGAACATGAAGAGAACGCTCACTCTCAGCGTAGCCTTGGGCATACTCGCCCTCACGGCCGTTCAGGCCTGGGGTTTGCCGTTGGCGGCAGTTGGAACTTCCAGCACAATGATTCAGGAGCCGAAGCCGGTACCGCCGACCCCGACCCCTGATCAGCCTAAGCCGGCGCCGGATCAGACGCAACAGGATCAGGCCAAATCCACGACATTCATGGGGACAGTGGTTCGCGATGGCGAATCGTTCTCCTTGCGCGATGGATCTGGAGCGATGTACAAGCTGGACGACGCATCGAAGGCGCAGCCTTTTGAAGGCAAGCAGGTGAAGGTGACAGGACGGCTTGATACCGAGGCGAAGCTGATCCATGTCGACGCCATCGAAGGCGTTTCTGCTTAGCAAGAAACAGGATGGAGAATGGAAAGACTTGATGGCCGGCGGTTGGCCGTCGTGGTCTCCCACCCATCGACCACCCACCCCAGCGACGAATACCTGTCGCCGGGGACCCCGGGGCGCTCGATGGTTGAGGCACATTAAACTTCGCCTTCAATCAAACCCTCAACGTGCAACCCTGAACCTGGACGCACTGCAGGCCGCAGGCGCGTTCCTAAACAGGAACGGAGGCTTATCGGGTCTCCGTTTTTGTTTGTCTTTAATTCTGTGAATTGCGAGCGGCTTATGCGCTTGGAACGCCTGACGGCGGCGGCTATTCCATCTTCTGAATCTTGGCGCCCTCAGGCATGGGCACGACGAACTGATTATCGAGCAGCGGCTGATTTTCATGCACGCTGTCGACCGAAAGAACAATTTGGATCTCTTCTATCGGCCGTGTGATGACCACAGACGAGGGATACTTGCTGCCTTCAAAGTCTTGATAGCCGGCATAAACGACCTGGGTCACGAGGTTACCGTCGCTGTCGTAGATGTCCTGCTGGTAAGGCTGCAGATCGTCGCGATGGAAGTAGACCACGCGGCGCGGCTCCTGCTCATGGCTCTTGCCCTTGGGGTGCATGATGCTCAACTTATATTCAGGAACAGAGAAGAGATGTTTACGGGCTGCATCTTCCACGGTGACGGTGTCGGCAGTGACCATGTAGTCATCTTCCGGGCTGATTCCGCGGACCAGCATGGCGTCAAAGAAGAAGTCGGGGCGCAGGTTTTCGAGCGGGTTGTCTGACTTTTTGGTGACCGCGTTCGAACCCTCAATCACTTTGCTCTGCGGCGGTATGGACAATGTGAAGGTCTTGCCGTCGGTGGCCATATCGAAGAATTTGATACCGAGATACTGTCCGAGCACACGCAGATCCGCCGGTTTGCGCATCAGGATGTGCCCATGGAGCGTGGGATAGTCCTTCTTCAGGCCCGCTTTCGATTTGGTCACGCTGGCTTGAATCTCGACGGTAGCGGTGAGAGTGGTGAGCGCGTCCCACCGCTTATTGAGACTGGCGACGAGGTCTTCCGCCGAAACGGTCTGCGTAACCAGCGGGGGCTTGGGCACGGGCAATTTGCGCGTGGTGGGAAAGAGGGAGCACCCGGTGAGCAGCAGCGGCAACGCGAGTGACGCGGCGGCGGCGATGGAGCGAGCGGCAAGGGGGCGGGTGTAGGGTAGGCGGGCGTTCATCGTGCGCCTGCCTTCTTCCTGGCGTGACGGTAACCGGCGACGTTGTGATTGTGCTCGTCGAGGGTGGCGGAAAAAAGTGAATTACCCTGGGGATTGGCGCCGGCGGCGACGAAGTAGAAATAGCCGGTCTGAGCGGGCTGCATGGCTGCACGCAGCGCTTTGATGCCAGGATTGGCAATCGGCGAGGGGGGCAAGCCGGGGTGCAGATAGGTGTTGTACGGGGTATCGAGCTTTAGATCAGATGCATAGAGCGTGCCCCGCCAGCGGCGATCGAGCTCGAGGCCATAGATCACGGCGGGATCGGTCATGAGCGGCATGTTTTTGGCAAGACGGTTTACGAATACGCTGGCGACGAGTGGCCGCTCCGCGTCCACTGCCGTTTCCCGTTCCACCAATGAAGCCATGGTAACCACTGCGTGCACGTTTTCCTTCAATCCCAGTTGTGCGGCCACCCCGCGGAAGCGGCGAACCATGGTGGCGCAAATCTGGCCAAAGCTTGCCTTGCGAGCGAAATGGTATGTGTCTGGAAACAGATAGCCTTCCAGAGTTGTTGCCTGGGGGTCAAGGTCGGTCACCAGACCCACGTGCACTCTTGCCGCATCAAGAAAATCCTGCCGGGGACCGAACCCGGCTTGTTCGAGGCGGGCGGCAATCTCAAAGATGCTTGCGCCCTCCGGGATGACAACCGTTTTGGTATAGACGTCCCCGCGGGCGATCCGGGCATAGATTTCGGTCACCGGAACGGGGTGATCGAAGCGGTACTCCCCGGCGCGGAGCGTTCCCTTCTTCAACCAGCGCAGGACGTCAAAGGCGAACTGGCTGCGGACCACGCCGGCCAGTTCGAGACTCCTGCCCATCTGTACCGCGGAAAAACCGGATGGCAGCTCGACAAATGTTTCATGGCTGGGGCCGAACGGCGTCAGGAACAGCCAGGCCGCCGCGCCAGCCAGCAAAATCAAAACCAGAAGCATCGCCAGCAAGACTCCCGCCGCGCCAGAACTCTTCTTCTTTTTCCGGCTCTTCCACTTGCGGACTACCATTCAGTTGCTGTTGACCCTTCCTGTGTTAGAGGCGCACGAATCCCCTTGGGATTCTCTTCCTTTGATTGTATCGGGTGGGGCATTCGGAATCCGGCCTTTATCGAAAGGCGGGAGCATTATGATCAAGACCGGGAGCACAGTTCTGGATACGAAACCTCTTAGCCGTGCCCGCTACCTGGCACTGGATGTCGGCAACCGCCGGATTGGCGTGGCGGTGTCAGATGAGCTGGGGCTGACGGCGCAGCCGGTGATGACCCTCGAACGCCATCACAACCGGCGCGAGGATCTGCGTCGCCTGGGGAGGTTGGCGCGTAAGTTTGGCGTGGCGGGGATTGTGGTTGGGAATCCGCTGCATTTGTCTGGAGACGCAAGCTTGCAAACTGAGAAAACGCAGGCGTTTGCGGCGGAACTGGGGGAGCTGACGGGGCTACCCATACACCTTTGGGATGAGCGGCTTACGTCGCGCGAAGCGCACCAGATACTGTACGAGGCTGGGCGGCCGCGGCAGGAGCACCGCGAGGTTGTGGACCAGGTGGCAGCGGTGCTGATTTTGGAATCGTTTCTTAGAGAAAAAAGCAGCTTCTAGCCTCTAGCTTCTAGCTGCTAGCTTCGGTGTCGCAGAAGCAGCGAGCGAAGCGTTTAGTCTGTGGATGCCTCCGTTCGACTAGACCTGGAGTTGTTCCAAAGGAGTTTCAGGCTTGAAATTCGAACTAAGAGCTAGAAGCTAGAGGCTAGAAGCTGCCTTCCCCGTTCCCCGCGTATAATGGGATGTCACGTTCTTTTATCTTTCGCGGACTGAGCAACCCTGCTCGCCGCCATGGACCATGGATGCCCGAGCACATAAAGAAAAAGCTTCTCGAAGAGATCGCTGTCCTTGAACACGAGCTGTCCCACGAACTCCCCGCGGAGATCAAGAAGGCCGTGGCCATGGGAGATCTCTCGGAGAACGCCGAGTATCACATGGCGAAGCAGCGCCAGGATTTTGTCAACGCCCGGCTGGGGCAACTGAAGCGGCGCATGGCTGAGCTTTCGCTGGTGAACCTGTCGAACATTCCGAGGGACAGGGCGGGGTTTGGTTCGACGGTGGTGGTGTTTGACACGACCAAGGACGAGGAGATTCTTTACCGGCTGGTTACGAGCGAGGAGTCAGACGTTTCAAAGGGGCTGATCTCGACGACTTCGCCGATCGGGCGCGGCATTGTGGGTAAGAAGGTAGGCGACATCGCCACTATTGTGACGCCCAACGGCAAGCGCGAACTGGAGATTTTGAAACTCATTACGATTCACGATGAAGCGGCTGAAGGCGCCAAGGAAGACAGCGCCGGGCCCGGCAAAGAACAGTAGCAAGGAAGATTGGAATGACCTGGACCAGTGCTTTCGGCCGCGCCTGCGGCTGGCTTCTTGACCGCATCGTGCACGGCCTGGCGCTTACCCGCATCTCCCCGAATGTTTTTACTTTTATCGGCCTGGTGATCAACATCGTGGCTGCGTTTCTGTTTGGCCACGCCAATGCGGCCAACTCCGGGCGCATGTTTTTCTACGCGGGAATGGTGATTTTCGGCGCCGGCATCTTCGACATGGTGGATGGGCGGGTGGCGCGGCGCAACAACCAGGTGACGGTCTTCGGTTCATTTTTTGACTCGGTGATCGACCGCTACTCTGACGTGGTGCTTTTCTTTGGGCTGCTGGTGTACTACGGCAGGATCAACCGCTTCCGCTACGTGGTGCTGGTGGCGTTTGTGATGGTGACGTCGCTGATGGTGAGCTATACGCGGGCGCGCGCCGAGGCGCTGATTGGGCAGTGCAAGGTGGGCTTCATGGAGCGGCCGGAGCGGATTGTGCTGGTGATCCTGGGCGCGCTGTTCAACCAGTGGGGCGTGATGGCGCCGGTGCTGTGGGTGCTGGCGGTGCTGTCGACGATTACCGTGGCGCACAGGATTATTTATACATATCAGAACACCAAGCATTTGAAGCCGGTTGGGTGAGGGGCAGGCTATCCGGGGCTGAAGTCCGGCCTGTTTTATCGGCATTATCGGCTCGACTGAAGTCCTGCCCTGATACAACGCCTGTGAACATCGCCTCCGATTAGCAGTTGACCATGACGGTGGAGCAGCCGGGCTTGACTGGCTTCCATTGCACTAGAAATCCGGTGACGGATGAGGACTCCATGCGGCGCATGGGGGCGAACTGGCCGGTTTGCTGGCTGTAAAGCAGCTTGCCCGTATCACTAAGGACAGCCAAGGCGGGTACGCCATGGTCAAGAGGGATCTGGTATTTCTGAGCGATATCGAGATTGGCGTCGTATTGGCCGATGTTGACGTGGACGAGAACGAAGTTGGACTCCAGGATAGGCAGGTTCTGGGTGTTGTGGAAGTAGATGTCGAGGACCTGGCAGTCTCCGCACCAGTTGCCGCCGAAGTCGAGCAGGACGCGCTTGTGGGTGGTTGCGGCGGTCTTGAGAGCGGCGGCGATCTCGGTTTTGGCTTGCGCGGGGTCGGGATAGATTTCGCGGCTGGCTGAGCTGGCGGACGTGACGCACAGGGTCAGCAGCAAGGCAAAGGCGAGGAATTTAACAGCCTTCAAGATGAACCTCCGGGGCCGAGCACGAGTCTCAAGTATAGATGGCGGGGCGTTTTAATTTGGTTCATAGTTTCCGCAGCCTTCAGGTTTAGTGCGGAACCAGGGTGAACGTCTCCTTTCTGAGGGATTCGAGGTGGCTTTCACTTCCGCCCTGGCGGCGAAGACCTGGCGCTTGGGGCCTGGTGTGAAAAAGCGACTTGGCGGAGTGCTTTCGAGGTGCATCAACTGTGGTTCCGCTGTAGTCTGGAGAACGTATGTCAAGCCATGGGGATCTGCGCAAGAAGCTGGAATCGACGAACTACTCTGACCTGGGCGAGATGATGGAAGGCTACGCGCGGGCGTCGGCGGAGCTGGCGAAGAAAGAGTTCAGGCAAACACTGGATTTTACTTCGGACTCGGTCGACACCCTGGACGAGATATTGGTTCTGGTGGGAGAGAGTCCGGAACTGGACGTGGACTTCGAGGTGCGTCTGTGGGGCGCCTACCTGGGCGAGGTGCTGCGGCGGCGATATGCGGGGAGCTGGGAGATGACGCAGTATCCGGGCGGCGCGGTGGCGGTTCCCGCTGTGGATGTGCGCGGCTCGCGCCTGTTTCCACTCATGAAGGTTTACCGGAGGCTGACGGTGGGAGAAGAGGAAGACCTGCGTGCCTTCTACGCCATGGTGACGGAGCGGCTGGGCAAGCCGGCGCAGGTGAACTAGAGGCAGTTGTCAGTTGTAAGTTGTCAGTTGTCAGTGTGCCGGCGCAGGGGGATTGACTCTGAAGTTGGGATTGCGACGGGGATTGCGCCGCGTGATTCCGGCGGATTGGTCTGTTTGCGGTGTGACGTATGCCGCTCCGGGGTACCGGGCTTTGTGCAACAATGACTATTGAGTGAGTTTGTGCGCCGGGAACGACGGCGCGGAGGATGAACAATGGATTTTCTACAGCCGTGGCATTTGATTGTGGTGGGCATCGTCGCGTTTCTGCTTTTCGGCGCGAAACGGCTGCCAGAGCTGGGCAAGGGACTGGGCGAGGGATTGAAGGGATTTAAGGAAGGCATCAAGGGCGTTACCGATCCGCCGCCTCCCGCGCCGCCGGTGGTTCAGCAAAGTGCGCCACCGCCACCGCCGCCCCCGACAACGCCGAGCGAGACGAAGTAAGGATTGCAGCGTGGGCCGGATTTCATTCCGGTCGCGAGAAGTGTGAGTTCAACGTAAATCAAGAGGCCTGCGCCAGCGCGCAGGCCTCTTGAACGTTTGGGGCCGGTTGGCTTAAAGGCTGAGCAGGGCAACGGCGGCCAGGGCCACTGCAATGCCGGCCAACTGGCGGCGGGTGGGCCGCTCGCGGAGCACAATGGCGGCAAGCAAAATGGTACCGCCGGGGTAGAGGGAGCAGACTACGGCGGCCACGTCAAGACGTCCGAAGCGGGTGGCCTGGATATAAAACAGATTGCCGAGGGTATCGAGAGTCCCGGCCAGGATGCCTGTGAGCCAGAAGCCGCGCCACGGCGCCTGGGGTGGTCTGACCGCGATCACAAGGATGAGAGCGACTACGCCGGCCGCGCGGGCGGAGGTCATGGCCCAGAGAATGCCGCCGCCGCTGGCCATTTTGAAGAGGATGAGCTGGGAACCAAAGCCGATGCCGGCCAGGGCGCCGAGGAGCAGGGCGGCCGGAGGGGTGGAGGGCGCAGCCGTTCCGGTTCGTTTTGGAGATGAGGTACGGGTGATGAGCCAGATGGCGGCCAGTCCCAAGGCGAGGCCAACGGCGGTCAATGGAGTGGGCAGGCCGTCATGCACGAGCGAAAAGACAACAGGAACGAGAGCGGTGAGCAGTCCGGTGAGGGCAGCGGTGAGTCCCATGGCGCCCATGGCCAGTGCGCGATAGAACACTGCCAGCGCCAGCGAGCCCTCAAAGCCTCCCAAAGCGGAGTAGAAGAGGAAAGACGAAGCGGGAATGGCGATTCCCATACCGCGGCAAAGGACCAGGAGCAAGAAAAGGGAGACGATGTGACCGGAGGCGACGACCAGAATGGCAGGAGCGCGGCGCGCGCCTACACCGCCGACAAAGTCCGAGCCACCCCAGGTGGAGGCCGACAGCAATCCGAGTCCGGCTGCCGTTCCAGAACCATTCACAGTGCGGTGTCTCGTATTCCGAAGAGCAACCGCAGGTCCCCTTCGGCAAGCTCAGGGCAGGCTTTCGACTCGCTGCGCTCGCTCAGGATGACAGTCAATTTTTGCCGCTTACGATGACGGCGGTTTTCTTGTACAGACTTTTGAGAAACCACCCTAGTGTGAGTCCTGGGCGTTGGGGTAATAGCCATTCTTGGCGGTCACGTCGAGGCCGGGGCGTTCGACGCGCACATCGATTTTGCGGAACTTGCCGTCGATGAAGGGCTCGTGGGTGATGTAGCCCAAGGTGTACTGGTTGCGCGCTTCCATGGCGATCGCCTGATAGCTCTTTTCAATCCCGTTGAGATCGCGCTCGGAGTCAGCGGTGCCACCGGTTGCCGCTATGTACTTGTAGAGCACATTGTCGTACATGGTGAAGGGCAGGTGGAATCGGCTGAGGTAGCCCTCCCCCCACCGTGCGGAGTCACCCACCAGAGTTCCGTAGACAGCGACGTTATTGGTTTCAAGGAATTGAATGACCTGCTTGATGGTGGCCTTGCTGCCATATTCCTTGCCGTCGGAGATGACGTAGACGATGCGGCGGCGGCCCTTGGGGCGAGTGGACAGCTCCTTGGCGGCGGCCAGAATGGCGTCATTCAGCGTGTGAATCTCTTTGGGGATGGTCATGACGCCGCTGCCACTGCCAGTGGAGCGTCCGGGCTGAATATTGGGATCTGGGCAATTCCCATTGACATTGATGGGGCATCCGCCGAACACGCCGCTATTGACGGGGACCAACATGGTTTCTCCGGCCGCCTTGGTCATGGAGAAGACAAAGGGGACACGAGCGCTCTGCGCGCCGGTGAAGCCGCCGGAACGATCCTGA
The DNA here is from genome assembly GCA_050013695.1 of Occallatibacter sp. Lineage (GTDB taxonomy): Bacteria > Acidobacteriota > Terriglobia > Terriglobales > Acidobacteriaceae > Telmatobacter. The sequence continues at coordinate 9,406 of JBEKET010000016.1, read as the reverse complement.
GTGCCGTTGCTGTAGGAGAAGACGGCCAGTTCGTCATAGGGGGTGAGTGCGCCCTGGATGGCGTCAAGAGATCTATTGACCCTTTCCATGACGTCGGAAGTGAGGCTCTGGTCGACAACGAAGGCAATGGAGAGCGGGGCAGGATCGACGGTGAAGAGCCGGAGGGGCTCGCGGGTGTTGTTTTCGTAGACTTTGAAATCACGGAAGGTAAGGCCGGCGACCAGTTTCCCCTTTGAGTCCTTTACGGTGACGGGGACTTCGACGAAGTTCACATCAATATGAAATCTAGGCAGCGCGTCCGCTCCTTCGGGTGTAGTGGTCTGGACGTCGTCTTTGGGGGGGGGGGCAACCACGCTGGAGGGCGCGGGCTGGGTCGCGGGGGTTGACGAAGACGAGCTGGAAGGAACCGGCTCGGTTCCCATACCCTTGCCGGGCGTGATGGGGGTGCCGTCGGCACCCATCAACGGCGGGGGCGCCTGGGGAGCAGGGGCATCCGGAACCGCAGGCTGCTGCGGTTGTTGCTGCGGCTGCTGGGCCAATGCCGCCGGACTCAGAGTGAGACCTAGATTTAGAAGTGCCGCCAGCGCCAATGCTTTCAAACCAAGCTTCACAGATGTGTCTCCAAAAGACAGTGAACAAAATACAGTAAAAAAGTGAACTAGTGAATCAGTGAACTAGTGAAAAAGTGAAGCAGTGAAAAAGTGAGACAGTGGGAAACTTCCCTGATGCTGCCGAGTCTGACCTGCCAAGTCTCTTAACTCAGTTGGATGCGGCCGGGATGGAAACGGCTTACAACTGAACCTAAAACCTGACAACTGACCACAGTAGTGTTGCATTCGTCAGATTATCAGACGCGCCAGAGGCGCGCATGTTGGCAGGCAGACTGGAAAACAGTTCGCGTATGTTTTCGGCGTATGCTGTCGTTGGGAGTCGAATTTCGTCTAAATGGCCAGCATGTTTCCCCGTTTTGGAATTGCCGTAGCGCTTTTGAGTCTGCCGGTGGCTGGATGGGCGCAGCTTGCCCCATCGCCGGATGCGCCGCCGGTGAGCCACGCGCCCGCCCCGCCTCCCGATGAAACGCCGGTTGCCACCTTCAAGGTCAACGTGAACCTGGTAGATGTTTTTTTCACGGTGAAGGACAAGCAGGGGAACCTGGTTCCGCACCTGACGAAGGACGATTGCACGATCACCGAAGACAAGGAAGCGCAGAAACTGAAGAGCTTTGTGGCCGAGACGCAGCAGCCGATTACGCTGGGGATTCTGCTGGATACGTCGGGCAGCCAGCAGCGTGTTTTGCCGCTGGAGCAAGATGTGGGCAGCCAATTCCTGACGCGAGTGCTGCGGCAAAAGGACGAGGCTTTTGTGCTGTCGTTTGATGTAGATGTGGACCTGTTGCAGGACTACACCAACAGCGCGCGCCTGCTGACGCACGCCTTGAACAAGGCGGAGATCAATACAGCCGGAGGCAATGGCGCCGCGGGCATTCCAGGCGCAGGCGGGGGGACGGTTCCCACCTACGGGACGCCGAAGGGAACGCTGCTCTACGACGCGGTTTACCTGGCATCGCGCGAGAAGATGACCCAGGAGTCGGGCCGGAAGGCGATGATCCTGCTGACGGACGGCGAGGACGAGGGCAGCAGCAGAAAGATCCAGGAGGCGATTGCGGCCGCGCAGAAATCGAATGTGCTGGTGTACGTGATTCTGATCGCCGATCGGGGTTTCTACGGAGGCTTTGGCTATAGCGGCTACTCGGCGATGAAAAGGCTGACCGAGGAGACGGGCGGGCGGCTGATTGACGTGGGGAACAACGGCAAGAAGCTGGAGGCGGCGTTTCAGGAGATTGAAGACGAACTGCGCACACAGTATGTGGCCACCTATACGCCCAGCAACCTGAAGCTGGACGGGACATTCCGGCGCCTGGGCGTGGAATGCCAGGGGGAGGGGATGAAGGTGCAGGTGCGGAAGGGTTACTTCGCGGCGGCGCCAGAGAACTAAACCACAACGGCTTCGATTTAGAAATTGCGGGGTACAGTCCCAGGCGGGATAGAAATTACACGCGACAAATTACACGACTGGGAAGAATATTCCGGGCTGCGCCGTTTCGAGCTCGATCCAAGAGCGGTGCGCGGGAGCGGTGGCGAGCTCTAAATTACATTGAATCAGCTTCTTTCCGATGGGATAGACGAGATATTTGGATTGGTCCGGTGAATGCACCGAATCAGTTTGCACGTCCTCAGGCCTGTGCCGTGGATAGGTGCGAGCGGGCGTGGGTTCTGGAGGAATGAGGCAAGAGAATTGAACTGGTGGAGGAATTCGCAATGAAAACTTCTTCTGTGCTCGCTATGGCGGTCGTTGCCTTCTCGAGTTTGGCTTTCTCGAACACATCTCTTAATGCGCAGCAGCCGGATCCAGCGGCGCAGCAGACCCCTGCAACACCCGCGGCGACGCCGCAAACTAGTCCCGGCAGCACCCAGGTTGCGAGGCCCGACGCGGCGAACACTTCCGCTGCCCCGGTGGAGATGCGCCCGGTGAACGGGGAGCTGGTGGGCAAGCTGGACTCGAAGTCCGCCAAGGCCGGCGACCTGGTCGTTGTGAAGACTGACGAGGCGGTTAAGACAGCCGATGGAACCGTGATACCAAAGGGATCCAAGCTGGTGGGGCACGTGTCCAAGGTGGAATCTCACAGCCAGGGGAGGGAGAATTCAGCGGTGGGTATTGCGTTTGACCACGCGGAGTTGAAAGGCGGGCAGAGCGTGGCGATTGAGTCGGTAATCAAGGCCCTGGGTCCGGCGCCGGGAGATCTGATGTCGAACACCCCCGATGCAACCGCCGCTCCAATGGGAGCGAGTTCTCCGGCGGGCGGCGGGATGGCCGGACGTCCCGGCGGAACCACTCCGACTTCGGGGGTGGGATCGACCCCAAACCCGATAGCGGCGCAGGCGAATGGGTCTTCAAACAACGGCGCGTCAAATGCGGGAACAGTCGTTGGCAAGACAGGAGACGACCCCATTCGCACCACGTCGATCCCCGGAGTTTTTCTTGCGAGCACCACGCCGAGTGAAGCACCAAGCCTCTCGGGGATGCTGTTCGCAGCAAAGAGCGAAGTTCATTTAGATGGTGGGACGCAGGTGGTTTTGGAAGTGGCGACCGCAACTGCGCCTGCCCGGTAAGGCGAGCGCAGGGAAGTGAGGAATGCGCGGGCCGGAGTGTGTGGTGGGCCTGGAATTCACAGACGTGGTTTAAGCAGTGGCCCTGGTGGGACGCAATCTGTCCTGTTCTTGGACAGTCGGGCGCCTGTTTTCAAACGACAGTAATCTGGCGCCTTGAATGAGTTGTCATTAATATCGGCTCATGCGGAAAAGACTTTAGTCTTTCCAGAGAATTCTTTCTGGGATACTCCGCCTTGAGGAGGTTGCGATGGTCACCAACAGGACAGCCAATGACGGCTTTGAGATCAGTCCACGGTTTCGCGCGACACTTGAGGAGCGGATTGCGCGCCTGGAGAGAGATGCGGAACGCGATGAGGCGCAGATAAGCAAGCTGGCAGACGGCGACCATATCCGACGGCAGATGCGGCTGGTGGCGATGGAGCGGTCAGAGGCGCTGCGCATGCGGCTTTTCCTGGACCGCGCGCTGACGCGGCTTCCACGGCCGCTGATCGCGCTGTAATTTTTTTGCTCGAAGATTCCCCTGTCTCAAAAGCGAGAGAGTGGGCACTCAGCGGGTGTTCGCTCAACTAAGGGCCGCTGCCTTGTGTTGAAGGCGCGGCACTTTTGTTGTTGTGCGGAATTTTGGAGCACCGGGTGGGGATTGAACCCACGTATACAGGTTTTGCAGACCTGCGCGTTAGCCACTTCGCCACCGGTGCCCGGACAGTTGTCAGTTATAAGTTGTCAGTTCTCAGGAGGGGCCGAACTTAAAACTTACAACTAATCACTGCAATTGAAAAACCCACCACGCTCAATTGCGGGTGGGTCATTGGGATGATTCTTGATTCGGAATCTAGCCCAGCGAACATGCCCGCTCAGCGCAGCTCTGACAGCAGCTGCACGGACAAATTGCGGGAGTGAATTGGTTGGGCATGAATTCTTTGTTCCAGAGTAATTGAATGCGTTTCAATCTGGCACGTATTCGTAGAGTATGGGCAGGTGGGCGGCTTGTCAAGCGGACGGCGATTTTTCCTTTCCATGTTCGCCGGTCCGGGAGTTATGCGAATGAGTTATGCAAACGAAGCGCTGAGGGCTCGGAGTTGGAGGTTCTTTTCGATATGGGAAGCGTTGAAGGATTCAGTCGGCACTCGGACAGCGCAGTCCGGAATTTCTGAATCGACAAATGCGTCAAAGACAAACTCATAGAGCGACTGGCGGCCGGTGAGCTTCTGATTGCGGGCGCGGAGAAAATCGAAGCGGAATGCGGAACGGGATTCGAGTTCCGCGAGAAATGCGGGAGAAAAGAAATCAGGTGCGTTGGCAACGGCCATGAGGATGAGCGAGCGCCAGCTTAGGCGCAGCAGGTCTTTCAAACTGGATGAGCCGTTGGGGAGGCGATCCATGCGGTCGGCAATGTGGTGGCTGAAGTGGAGCAATTGTAGGACGAGGCTGTCGAGAGGTTGGCCCTGCGCTGCGGCGCGCGTGAAGAGAGTCACGGAACCGCGGCGCATGTCCTCGCGCACATCCTGCAGATCGTCGCCAAGCTGGAGCAGCACGCCCCAGTCGAAGGAGAAGCGGATTTCCGAATCGGTGAGCCAGGGCTGCGCGAGACAGGCATCGGCGAGGACAGAGGTTCCACCCTTGGCGCAACTGATGCGCAGGATTTCGTCGACGTTCAAAAGGACGCCGTTGGGCACGGTTGTTTTGAGTTGCGAGAGGCTCTGTTCCTGGCCGCGATGGATGGCGAGCAGGGCGTCGTAAACCTGCGGATAGAGCGGGCGCGGATATTGCTCTTCAATGAGCGCGACCATGGTCCAGACGTCTGCTTCGTGAAAATTGGAGGCAGGAAGGCGCTGGCCGCAGAGACGCTGGCGGAAGCGTTCGCTGAAGTGGAGCTTCTCGGCGGTGGATAAATCCGGATGGTCGAGATGGTTGTCGGTGTAGGGATAAAGCAGGCTGTAGGCGAGGATGGAGGGGGTTAGCTCCATGGGCTGACCGAGGAGGGCCTGGAGGCCGCAGGCGGTCCATGCATTGCGGCAGGCCTGGATGGTGTCTTCGATGGATAGCGTCGGATCAAAACGACGCGCCCATCGAGCAAGCTGAGTGCCTACGGGGAGAAAGTTGTTGGTGAGAAGCTGTTGAGCCTCGTCCTCAAGACCAAGAGCGGTGGCTGCGAAGCGAGGAAAGAGCGCGACAATCCGCTGATGGACAATGCGGCGCTCGGCAACGGTGCGCGGAGCGTGGCGGGCCTCGCGCTGCACGGCGCGCAGGCCCTGATCGTAGGCCTTCTCGCGCTTGCGCTGCTCGCGCAGGGTGTATTGCGGTGAGAGCGGAAGACCGCGCTGAGCGCAGGTATTCCACAATTCAATTGTCTGCGTGACCTGCGCCTCAACCCAGGTCCAGCCGTATGGGTGTTCCATGTTGATGAAGGGTACGCAATGATGGGGCTGCGGGTTCCATCACGAGTACTCACGTGTGGGATTGCCAATCCACAAAGCAATCCACAGACGATGGCTCGATAATTGATGAAGGCCAAGACAGACGGGAGCGGATTTGATGCAGTTGGATTATTTCGTGGTGGATGTGTTTACGAGCGAGGCGCTGAAGGGCAATCCGCTGGCCGTGGTGATGAACACCATTGGCCTGACGACGGAGCAGATGCAGGCGATCGCGCGCGAATTCAATTTGTCGGAGACCACGTTTGTGGAGCGGCGGCCGGATGCGGTGGAGCAGGCGGAGGGGGTGCGGGTGCGCATCTTCACAACGCAGGAGGAGCTGCCGTTTGCGGGCCATCCTACGCTGGGTACGGCGAGCGTGCTGAAGCTTGTGGCGCCGGAGACGGTGGAGGATGCTACGGTGACGCTGGCGCTGAATGTGGGCGCGGTGCCGGTGCGTTTTTCCGGTGAAGGATTGTTTGGTGAGATGACGCAGCGTGATCCGGAGTTTGGCGCGGAGCTGGACCGGGCTGAGGTGGCGCGGTTGACGGGGTTGAGCGTTGATGATTTGGATCCAGGCCTGGCTCCACAGATTGTCTCGACGGGGACAGCGTTTGCCATTGTCGCGTTGCAGTCATCAGAGGCACTGGCGAGGCTGGAGGTGAATCAGCGGGAGGCAACGGCGTGGTTGCGCGGGCGTGGGGCTCGGTGGTTCTACGTGCTGGGTCCGACCGGCGGTGAGACACCCGCGTGGCGGGCGCGCATGCAGTTCAATGGGGGCGAGGATCCGGCGACGGGATCAGCGGCAGGTTGCGCGATCAGCTACCTGGTGGGGCGCGGAGCAGTCGAGTCGGGAGAGCGGATTCATGTGCGGCAAGGCGTGGAGATGGGGCGACCGAGCGACTTGTATCTCTCTGCGAAGATCGAATTGGCGAAGGTCACGGATGTGCGAGTTGCAGGTAGCACCGTTCTTGTGGCAAAGGGACAGCTTTTCCTGCCGTGATGCACACGCTTTCAACAGGCTTTCATGAATGCAAGTGTTGGCATTTATTAACGCTAGCTAATTTTCCCTTGTTTCAGGGGGATTTTCATGCCGAGTTTCGCTAGCCTTTCTCTCTTTCCATCCACCTCCGCCTCTCGTACTCTTGGCAAGCATTGAAGCAAATTAACCGGCGCCTTTGCCGGTCTTGCCTCCAGGCCTTACGTACAATTCTGATCGCACGCGAAGGTTAGCCTTCCTGGGTTATCGATTGTCCGATGATGCCTTGCGTGAGCTCTGCGCCTTCCCCTGGCTGCAGCACGCAAAGGGATTCGGACGGAAGATCAACCAGGATTTCGCTGTCCAAGCCAAGGTCGCCGAACCGTAATTCATCACACTAGCCAGCCAGGCGAGCGGACAAGGGCGGAGTGTTGCCTGACGGAAACACACATTGAACGATACACATTGAAACAGTGACATTGAACCAAGGAGTTCTTACCCATTATGCGGCCAAAGAAAGTAATTCTCTGCGTAGACGATAACGAACAAGAGCTTTCCGTACTCAAGTTCATGCTGGCAACCAACGGATATCGGGTGGTTTCGGCGGTGACCGGGCAGGAGGCGATCGGCATTTTTGCCGCGACCACGGTGGACCTGGTGCTGGCCGATTTTGCAATGCCGCAAATGGATGGAGGGCAGCTGGTAAGCCGGTTGAAGCAGATTGCTTCGCATGTGCCGATGATCTTGCTGGGTGATCCGCAGAAGATGGGCAGCGAGATGCACGCAGCCGACGCGCTGCTGGCCAAGAAGAGTTGCTCGGCACAGGAGTTGCTGGAGCGGATCAAGTTGATCAGCGCACGCAAGCGCGGCCCGCGCAAGGGGTCGATGCGGATGGCGCAGGTGGAGCTGGCGGCGGCGTCGTAAGGACAGTGGTCAGTGAGCAGTGGGCAGTGAACAGTTGTAAGTTTTAAGTTGTAAGTTTTCGGCCGTCAGCGATCAGCTCTGAATTCTTTGAACCTCGATTGAAGATCAAGGAAGAACCAAGTCTGCCGCAGATACTCAATCTCTGAAAACTTACAACTTAGAACTTGAAACTGACAACCGACAGCTGGGAACTGAAAACTCAGCACTTGACGATTGCTTGCAGCAGTGCTCATACTCACCAACTGAGCCCAGCCTGGCGTAGTTTAGTTGCGGCCAGCGGGAGTTGGTCTTTATGGATATCGTTCTGGTACGTTTTCTTTTTGTGGCCCTACTTGCCGGGGTCTGTTATTTCCTTCATCCCTTCGGCATGACAGGATGGGTGAGTGCGGGCGCGGGTGGTGCGGCAGCCGGCGCGGTAATTGTGTTTGAGCTGCGGGTCCGGGCGCTGAGCCTGCGGCGCCTGATCGGCGCTGTTGCGGGCAGCATTTTGGGCATCCTGGGTGCTGCGCTGTTCTGCCTGGTACTGCGCTCGGCGCCGTTGAATGGCGGCACCTCCGCTGTGATGCAAATCTTTGTGCTGCTGCTGATGACCTATGTGGGGCTGCTGGTGGGGGCCAATAAGGGCGACCTGCTGAATCCCGCGGCACTGGGCACGATTTTTTCCGGTGAGAAGCCTACGCGCCGGACCGCCAAGGTGCTGGATACCAGCGTCATCATCGACGGACGCATCGCGGACATTGCAGAGGCGGGGTTCATCGACGGCACGATGGTGGTGCCGGAGTTTGTGCTGCGCGAACTGCAGATTGTGGCCGACTCGACGGATGGGTCAAAGAGGCAGCGGGGCCGGCGCGGCCTGGATATGCTGCAGCGCATGCAGTCGAACACCAACATCCAGGTGCAGATTGTTCCCGACGACTTTCCATCGATTCGCGAGGTGGATCTGAAGCTGCTGGAACTGGCCAAGAAGTGGGAGGCCAAGGTGGTGACCAACGACTTCAACCTGAACAAGGTGGCCCATCTGCATCATGTGGAAGTGCTGAACATCAACGACCTGGCGAATGCGCTTAAGCCGGTGGTGCTGCCTGGCGAGCACATGATTGTGCTCATCCTGAAGGAAGGCAAGGAATACAACCAGGGTGTTGGTTACCTTGACGACGGGACCATGGTGGTGGTGGATCACGCGCGCAAGCTGATTGGAAAGAGCGTGGATATTTCAGTGACCAGCGTGCTGCAAACGGCCAGCGGGAAGATGATCTTCGGGAAGATGGACGAGAACGGGAAGGGTGAAGCTTCGCGGCCGGGACCGGTGGAGATCGCGCACTAACCACTTGCCACCTGCGGTGGGGCAGATGCTCGCTATTCGCTCGCATTGGCTTGGTTTCACTCGCGCCAGAAAGAAGGCACAAGGATGGGATGCCGGGCGAGTGGCGGGGCCGGCAGAATCAGGCTGCTTTGACGGCGATGCGGGCGGAGCGCGAAGTGGGCTTGGCTTTCACAAGGATTTCAACGTCGTGCCCGAGTGCAACGAGGAAACGCATCAGGCGTTCGACGGAGAAGCCTTCCAGTTTGCACTTGAGGAGCGCTGAGACTTTTGGCTGGTTGATGCCGAGGGTGGCAGCGACGGCCGACTGGGATAACCGCTGGCGTTCAACGATCCGGTTGAGGGCGGCGCAAAGTCGGGCTTTGGTCTGGAGTTCCGCTGCGTCGGGAAGGCCGAGGTCGGCGAAGACGTTGCCGCTGCTTTGGATGACTTGATCTGTCGCGGTCTTAGCCATGATTCTCGTTGCAACCAGAGTGCAGCAGGGGCTAAAGTGTCTGCGTGAGAGCGCCATTTGCCCTTTTGCTGCGGCGTTCTTGTTTTGAGTTTTCCGCGATTTCGGCGGCGGTTTTTGTTTCAGGCTGTCCTCATGCCATGCAGC
>JBEKET010000015.1:0-82309 GCA_050013695.1 Occallatibacter sp. | reverse complement strand
CCGCTTCCGGCAGTTATCGGGTAATACGCCGGGCCGCTGCCAGTCTGTGCGTTCCACACTTTGACGTAGAGCTGATCGCCCGGCCTGATGCAGCCGGCACTCGTTCCATATGCGCCGCTGAAGCCCGTGATCACGATCTGCGAGTCGGTCCACGATGAGACGGAGAGGGTCACCGCGTCCCCGGGATAGCCGCCGTACCACGGAGTTCCGGCGGGGTCAGCGAACAGGATGGAACTCACGTCGCCGGTGTAAGGTGCATGGGTGCCGAAGCCCGAACCGCTGATGGTGATGGTCTGAGTCTGCTGCGGAAGAATGGCGCTCACCGAGGTGATTGTCGGACCCGGAACGCAGGTATTGGTTCCACCGCTTGCAGTGATCGGAAAATACGCTGGGCCATTGCCGGTCTGTGCGTTCCACACTTTGATGTAGAGCGAATCGCCGGGCTTGATGCACATGCCATCGGTTCCGTATTGCCCGGTGAAGCCGGCAAGCACGATCTGCGTGTCGGTCCACGATGAGACGGAGAGAGTCACTGCGTCTCCGGTGTCACCCGCATACCATGGCGTTCCGGCGGGGTCGGCGAACAGGATGTGGCTCGAGTCACCGTTGTAAGGGGCCTGGGTGCCGAAGCCGAAACCGCTGATGGTGATGGTCTGCGTCTGCTGCGGAAGAATCGCGCTCACGGACGTGATGGTTGGAACCAGGTCACATGTATTGGTGCCGCTGCTTGCGGTTATCGGATAATACGCTGGGCCGCTCCCGGTTTGTGCGTTCCATACTTTGACATAAAGCTGATCGCCGGGCTTGATGCACTGGGCATTCGTTCCGTATGCGCCGGTGAAGCCAGTGATCACAATCTGCGAATCGGTCCAAGAGGAGACGGAGAGAGTAACCGAGTTCCCGGTGTCACCTGCGTACCATGGTGTTCCGGTGGGGTCAGCGAACAGGATGGAACTCACGTCGCCGGTGTAAGGTGCATGGGTGCCGAAGCCCGAACCGGTGATGGTGATTGTCTGCGTCGGCTGCGGAAGAATGGCGCTCACCGACGTGATTGTCGGACCGCAACGCATGTATTGGTGCCGCTGCCGGCGGTGATTGGATAATACGCCGGGCCGCTACCGGTTTGTGCATTCCACACTTTGACATAGAGCTGATCGCTGGGCTTGATGCACTGGCCATCCGTTCCATAGGCGCCAGTGAAGCCGGTAATCACGATCTGCGAGTCAGTCCAGGAAGAGACAGCGAGGGTAACTGCATCTCCGGTGTCACCCGCGTACCACGGAGGAGTTCCGGTGGAGTCGGCCACCAAGATGGAACTCAAATCGCCGTTGTAAGCGGCGTGAGTACCGAAGCCCGAACCGCTGATGGTGATGGTCTGCGTCTGCTGCGGAAGAATCGCGCTCACAGACGTGATGGTTGGACCCGGAACACATGTATTAGTGCCGCTGCCGGCAGTTATCGCGTAATACGCTGGACCGCTGCCGGTTTGTGCATTCCATACTTTGACATAAAGCTGATCGCCAGGCTTGATGCACTCTCCATCCGTGCCGTAGGCGCCGGTGAAGCCAGTGATCACAATCTGCGAATCGGTCCAGGAAGAGACGGCAAGCGTCACTGCATTCCCGGTGTCACCGGCGTACCAGGGAGTTCCGGTGGGATCGGCGAACAGGATGGAACTCGAGTCGCCGTTGTAAGGTGCCTGCGTGCCAAAGCCCGACCCGTTGATAGTGATGGTCTGCGTCTGCTGCGGAAGAATGGCGCTGACCGACGTAATTGTCGGCGAGCCAATCGCGACATTCACCGCGGTACTTGGCAAGGACACAATGTTCAACGCCGGTGAAAGGTTGGGGTTGAGACTGAGAGAAGCCTGCAGCGTGTCGCTGGTTTCAACTGCGGAGAAGATAAGGTTGCTGAATGTTGCAGATCCCGATGAAAGCGCGACCGAGTTTGTTCCGCTCGAGGACAAACCGCCGCCAAGGTCGGTCATCGTGACGGTGCTGGTGGCAGGCGCGAACACAGCGCCACTTTCTGTCAACGTCACCACGGGCGCAGGAGAAAGCGGCGCTACGGTGAGCGCGCTCGAAGGCGGCTCGGTGGTAAAGCTGAGCGCGTAGTTCGACTGCACGGCGCCAGCATCCACCGTGCCCGACGGGCAGTAGCCGCCAGTCGGCAGCCATGGATCACCGCGCTGGTCGGTCGTTGCGCTGATCGCTATGCCCGCGCAAATGGCCACACTGCCCGGCAATGGAAGCATGGTCTGCGTGGGACCGCCGTAATTACCGAGAGGAGACAGAGTGACGCTTGTGCCGTTTTGTGGATTGCCATCATAGACGCCGATCAGGTTGCCGTTGATGACGCTGCTGCCATTCCAGAAAATGCCGCCCTGGTTCGACAGGTCATCGACATCATCCGCACTGGAGGTACTGTTGTTTGTGTTCCCTGAAATGACGGTATTGGTAAGGTTCAAGATTCCGCTGTTGTAGATACCGCTGCCGCCACCGTCGCTTGAGTTTCCAACAATGGTGCTGTTGTTCACCGTAACGGTGCTTGGGCATCCGCCATCGTTGTTGATGGCGCCACCTACACCGCTGCCGCTATTGGCCGCCGAGTTCTGGTAGAAGGTGCTGTTCGAAACCGTCGTGGTATTGCACCCGGAATAGTTGGAATTATCGATGGCTCCGCCGTTGCCGCCTGTCGTGGAGTTCGACGAGAAGGTGCTGTTCACGACCGTCACTGTGCCGCTGGCATTGAAGATGGCCCCGCCGAAGCCAGAGGCCTGATTGCCTGTGAACGAACTGCCGGAGATGGCTATCGATCCGAAGTTGGTGATAGCTCCACCGCTGCCTCCGCCCGATGCAAAGCCATGATTGATGTTGAGGTTGTTAATCGCCGCGTTCGTTCCATTTACAACGAAGATGGTTCCGTTGGATCCGTAGCCAGTGCCGCCGCCGTCAACCGTCACCAGGTTGGTGAGGGTGGACCCGCTGCCTGAAGTGAGCCCCTGAATAGTCGTGTTCGATGGGATGTTGAGCGATCCGTTTCCAGGAACGTAGAGTGAGATCGTGTTCGCGCCGGGATTGGATGCAGTAAAGACCGATGTGTCGAAGTAGATGCCGGCCGCTCCAAGACCCGATGCAGTTTGCAGCGCGTCGCGCAGCGTGCAAAGGCCGGGATTGCCGCTGTTGTTGCCGTCGGTGGTATTGCTCGTGGTTGAAGCGAGCACAGTGCAGGGATACGTTCCACTATCGTCACTCGCGGTATTCACGACAAGATTCGGCGTAGCTATGTTGTATGGCACTGTATTGCTGGTGCTGGCCGCATCGGCTGCATCGCCCGAGAATTGAGCCGTGAAGCTGTGGGCCCCAATAGCCAGAGGAGAGCCAAGGGTTGAAGCGTTCAGCGCTGCCGTTGCGGTGTTGGGCGATCCGCCGCTGAGGCTTACAGCGCCCGTGCCGAGCAAGTTGCCGCCGTCAAAGAAACTGACTGTCCCATTGGCCGTGGGAGAAGAGACCGTGGCCGTGAGTGTTACCGTTTGCCCGAACAGCGCCGGAGATGCCGGCGAGGCTGCGAGCGTGGTGGTAGTGGCTGCCGCCACTGAAACGGTATAGGTCTTCGAAAGAATGACGCCGCCATTGGTCACGTCCGTGACACTTAGTGTGAAGTTATAACTACCGTTCGCTGTCGGCGTACCACTTAGAGTCCAGTATGTGCCGGCCGCGGTGCCTGATGGAGTCAACGTGAGGCCCGGGGGCAGTGTTCCCGCATTGAAAAGCTGATAGTTGCCGGAACCGCCTGAGACGGAGAATGTTCGCGAGAACGGGACTCCTATCGGAATGGAAATGGTCTGGCTGACCGGCGCAATCTGCAGCGGCACATTGCTAAAAGTCGCCGAAGCGCTGAGCTGTGTCGCACCGAAGATCAAGATGGTTGTGCTGAGCGTGCCGCTGCCGGCGGTATCAACTGAGAGGCTTGGGAATTGAGCGCCCACGCCCACAGCGGTGGTGGCGGTATTGCCGCTCAGGTTTCCCGGGCCTGAGTAACTCAACGTAACGGGCACCGCTCCCTGACTCGCGCCGTTTTCGGTAACTGACAAAAGAACCGCCGGAGTGACCAAACCACCCACGACACCCGTGTAACTGCTCTGCTGAAATTGGACCGACGTGTAGTTAGTCTGCACTGAGCCGGAGTCAACGCACGGACTACCTGCGGAATAACCCGTGTAGGTAATGTTGGTGTTCGGGTCACCGCGCTGGTCAATAGTGATACCGCTGCCGATGCCTGAAGCGACGCCTGCGCAAATCGCTGCGCTCCCTGGCAATGGAAGCATGGTCTGCGTGGGGCCGCCGTAATTGCCGAGAGGAGCCAGGTTAACGATCATCCCGTTCTCTGTCTCGCCGTTCCAGGTGCCGATCAGGTTGCCGTTAATAATATTGTTGCCCGAGGTGTAGTTGCTGTTCCAGAAGTTGTCGTCAAGGTCATCCTCGGAGGAGCTGCTGTCCATGTTTCCTGTAATGACGTTATTGGCGAGGTACAAGGAATAGTAGCTGTAAATGCCGGCGCCGCTGGGATTGCTGTTGTCGGTAAAGTTTTGAACAATTGTGCTGCTGTCGACCGTCAGCGTGCAGGGCCCGTTGTAATCGTTGTAAATTGCCCCACCATAGCCGTTGCCCCCATTAACCGCGAAGTTCTGGTAGAACGTGCTGTTGTTTACTGTGGTGGCGCCGCAGCCATCGTAGTTGGCGTTATCGATGGCTCCGCCGTTGCCCATTAAGGCGTTATTCGAAGAGAACGTGCTGTTCACAACCGATAATGAGCCGCCGAAGGCATTGTATATAGCTCCGCCGGAACCCACTGCCTGGTTCCCTGTGAAAGTGCTACCGGAGACGATGACCGACCCGATGTTGGTGAGTGCTCCGCCGGGGCCGTTCAAGGCAAAGCCATTATTGATGTTGAGATTGTTGATGGCTACGCCTAGTCCGAACACTCCGAAGATAGTTCCGTTGATCCCGACAGCCGTGCCGCCGCCGTCAACTGTGACCAGGTTGGTGAGGGTAGCGCCGCTCCCCGAGGTGAGACCCTGAATGGTGGTATTCGACCCGATGATCAGTGATCCATTGAGAGCAATGCTCGGTGAAATGGTGTTTGCGGCGGGGTTGCCGACGAGATTGGATGCGGCAAAAACCGTTGAGTCGAAGTAGATGCTTCCCGCTCCGAGAGCATAGGCTGTATCGATGGCATCGCGTAGCGTGCACAGGCCTGGATTGCCGCCGTTGTTGCCGTCGGTGGTGTTACTCGTGGTGGAGGCAAGCGTTGTGCAAGTGAACGATCCGGCGTCATCACTCGTGGTATTCACGACAAAATTCGGCGACGTTACGCTGTAAGGAACGGAGTTGCTGATGCTCGGCGCATCCGTTGCATCGCCCAGGAAATAGGCCGTGAAGTTGTGCGTGCCAAATGGCAGCGGCGTACCAAGAGTTGCGGCGTTCAGCGCAAGCGTTACTACGTTGGGTGCGCCACCGCTGAGGTTTACGGAGCCGAGCTCAAAGCCTGAGTCGACAAAGATGACTGTCCCATTGGCCGTTGGTGAGGAGACTGTGGCCGTTAGTGTGACTGTTTGCCCGAGCGGCGCGGATGTTGCCGGAGATGCTGTGAGCGTAGTGGTGGTGGCCGGCTCCACTGAAACGGTATAGTTCTGCGAAAGCGTGACGACGCTGTTGGTCACGTCAGTCGCCGTAAGCGTGAATGTAAAAGATCCGTTCTGCGTCGGCGTTCCGCTCAGCGTCCAGGTTGTGCCTGTCGCTGTGCTCGATGGAGTCAACGTGAGGCCTGGAGGCAGTGTTCCAGTATTTGAAAGTTGATAGCTGCCCGAACCGTTCGAAACAACGAAGCATTGGTAGAACGGAACTCCCATGGCAATGGAAAAAACCGTGCCGCCCGGCGAAATCACAAGCGGCGGCAGAATGCTAAGGCTGGTGGAGGCGGTGAGCCGCCCTGTGCCGACGATGTACATGGTGGTGCTGAGCGTGCCATTGCCAACGGTATCGACTGACAGGCCCGGGAAGGTGCCGCCAAAGCCCTCGACGGTAGTGGAAGTGTTACCGCTCAGGTTACCCGGTCCTGAGTAACTCAGTGTCACTGGCACCGCTCCGCGGTTCGCGCCATTTTCGGCCACCGCAACCAGAACCGTTGGAGCGACAGCGCCGCCAGCGACGGCCTCATAACTGGTCTGCTGAAACTGGATCGACGTGTAGTTGGTCTGCACGGCGCCGGCGTCAACGCAGACCTCAGTAAGTGGGGTGAACGGTATCGAAAGGTAGCTGCTGTTGGTGTTTGGATAGCCGCGCTGATCGATACTGATCTGGGTCGGCGGTGGCTGAAAGAACGAAGGGCTGTAGAGGATATTGCCCGCGCAGATAGCTGGGCTTCCCGGCAGTGGAAGCATTGTCTGCGTTGGGCCGCCGTAATTGTCGAGCGGGCCGAGGTTCAACGGGCCCGAATTGAAAGTGTTCGGATTACTAACCGCAGATCCGTTGAAATAACCAACGATGTTACCCCCTATATTGTTATAGCTGCCGGAAATGTCGGTAAGGGCGTCATTGTTTCCGCTTACGATGCTGTTGGATAGCGATACGGTGCCACCACTGCCGCCGGAAATGTTGTCGATACCCCCGCCACCGTAGGCGGGCGTGTTTCCTGAAATCGTACTGTTGGTTATCGACGCCATGCCGGAACCGACAGCAATGCCGCCGCCATAGCCGTCCTGTGCCTGGTTGTTGGCAACGGTACTATTGATGAGGCTCAACTGGCCGTTATTCTCATTGTCGATTCCACCGCCCTGACCCGGAGAGTTCACACTGGCCGTGTTGCCGGCGATGGTGGAACCGATCACCTTCAAGTTGCCGGTGTTATAGATGCCGGCGCCGGAGCTCTGGGTGCCATTGTTGGTGATAGTGCTGTTGGTCAGTGTCAGTTGGCCTGAGTTCGATATGCCGCCGCCGTTTCCGGGAGCATTGTTAAATGACTGCGGCCAACCGCCGGTGATGATCAGATTGCTGATTGCGGTTCCTGTTCCGGACACCGAAAAAACTGTAGACGAAGGCTGATTGATGGATGTGCCGTTTCCATTCACCGTCACCAGGTTGGTCAAGTTGGCGCCGCTATAAAGCGTGGGCCCGGTGAGTGTTGTGTTTGACGGGACACTGATAGTGCCGTTGGTCAGCGTGATGGTTGTCGGCCCCGGAAAGGCCGTGGTGTCAAAGGTAATGTTCGCGCCTTCAGGGACGATGCCGGCTGCAAGCACCGCATCGCGCAGCGAGCAGGCGCTGTCAGTCGCATTGTGGGTTGTCGAGCTCTGGGGAGTGCAGTTCGATGCCGCGCCGGAATCATCCAGGGCCGTGTTCACCACAAAATTCTCAATCGTAGCCACGGAGAACGCGAGTGGGCTTGCCGTGCTTGAGCCTGCTAAATATGTGTCGCCCTGGTAGGCAGCGGTGAACGAATATTCTCCTTCCGACAACCCGGCGTTGATGATGAACGTGGCAACGCCATTCGATAGCGACGTATTCCCGAGATTGGTGCTGCCCATATAAAAGATGATCCCCTCGCCATTGGTGCTATTGCTCCCCACTGAGTACGGCGAGAGCGTGGCCGTCAGTGTGATTGGCTGGTTCACGGAGGCGTAATGCGACGGGTTGGCTGTCAGCGTCACGGTGGTAGCCTGCAACACCACAAGACCCGCATCCGGGGATGTGGACGATCCATTGAAGTTTGCATCGCCCCCATAACTGGCCGAGAACGTATAGCTCCCTTCTGCGAGCCCGTTGGACAAGGTGAGAGTGGCGCTGCCATTCGACAGCGTCCCGGTCCCGATGTTAGTTGAACCGTTGAAGAATGTAACAGTGCCCGTGGCCAGGGAGGGCGCTACCGTGGCTGTCAGTGTTACCGGCTGACCGCTACCGATAATGCCATTAGAGGCGCTGGTTGTGATTCCCATGGTGGTGGAAGCTTTCTCCACCATGAAGTTGGCAGGCTGGGCGGTGGTGCTGGTGGCAAAGTCGGTGTCTCCAGTGTAGCTCGCGGTAAACGCATAGCTGCCCACCGGTGGCAATGTAATCGTGAGCGTGGCTGTACCGTTAGTCAGAGTCCCATATCCAACAATGTTTGCGCCGTTTTTGAAGGTCACCGTTTCATTGTTTGTGGTAGCGCCGCCCACATCAGCTTCGTTGTAGGGTACGAGAAAAGCCTGCAGCGTAACTGGATTCCCATAAAGAACGGCCCCCGATGGACTGCTGACGATCGACAAGTTGGTAGCGAGGGGCTGCACCGTCAGGGAAGACACCGTAGTGGTGGTGGAAAAGTAGTTAGAGTCACCCGGATAGCTGGCCTTGAAGTTATAGCTCCCCGCCGGGATATTGGTGAGCGTGAGCATGGCAGGGGAGCTATTGCTGCCAAACATCGCGGTTCCAACAATGCTTGTGCCGTTATAGAAGGTAACTGTTTCACCCGTGACGGTGCCGGGGTAAGTCTGGAATGTGGCTGTCAAAAAGACAGTCTGGCCGTAAGACGTTGTGCCGGACGGGGAGACGCCGAGCGTCACGCTGGGTGTCACCTGCGCTACCGTCATTGATGCCGCCGGAGACGTGCTGCTTGCAAGGAAGCTTGCGTCTCCGCCATAGGAGGCGGTGAACGAATAACTTCCTGCTGCCGGCTGCGATAGAACGAGCGTGGCGACGCCATCCGAGAGCGTCGCGGTACCAGCAACAGCGGCGCCGTTGTAAAAGGTCACCGTCTCGTGATCCGAACTCGACCCGCCGGTCACGTTGTACGGCGAGAGCGTAGCCGTTAACTCAATTTCCCCTCCGTACGTACTGGTGGTGGCTGGGCAGACCCAGGCCGTCCCGACGTAGTTGCAAACTTGAAGCGTTAAGCTGGTTGCCGCCTTTTGGACGGTTACTGAAACCGCCGAGGAAGTGCTGCCGATAAAGTTGTTGTCGCCCGCATAGGTGGCCGTAATGGAATCCGTCTGCGCGGTGGCCAGGTTGGGTGTCAGCGTAGCCACTCCGTTAGAGGGCGTCGCAGATCCAATGCTGGCGCCGTTCACATAAAACGTGACCGCGCCGCTCGGCGTGTAATTCTGCACGAAAGCGGGGGTGAGCGTTGCCGTAAGCGTTACCTGTCCGCCGACAGTAACGGTGGAGAGATTCGAAGCAAGCGCCAGCGTGGTTGGAACCGGCTGCGGTACCAGGGATGCGAGCGTGGATATGCTGGTCGAGTAATAGCTGTCGCCGAGGTAACTGGCTTCAACTTCATCAAGGCCGGAGGCGGACCCGACGGGCGAGAGTCCAGTCGCAGTCGCGGTTGCGGTTGTCAGCATCGACCCCGTCAGCAAACCTACGGAGTTGCCGTTTTCATCTACTACGGCCAGCGAGGGAGTGCCACTGCCATTGAAGCTACCGGCCTGGATCGAGTAGGGTCCGTTCCCTGCGGGAAAAATCAAACCGACCTGCGAGTTGACCGTAAGGTCAGCATTCACCAGGGGCGCCTGAAAAGTGCCGTCGCCGTTTCCCAGCATCACAGTCACAGTGTTGTCGACTTTATCCGGGGCGACCAGGTCCAGAATCCCGTCGCCGTTGATATCCGCAACTGCCAGCCCGTCGACTATAGCGTCGTTAGTACCGCCGGCCTGGTAAGTCGCAATGAGATTGCCTGCGCCCCCTAGCCCAGGCTGAAAGGTAAGGTCGCCATTGCCAAGCAGAAGGCCTACGAAGGCATTGCCTTCCCCGGTAAACGCCACGTCAGGCTTTCCATCCCCGTTAAAGTCGCCCACAACAAGAACGCTTGATCCGTTGGGTTGCGTCGTGTAGGAGCTGGTGTTAAGAGCGTTCTGGAAGGTGCCGTCCCCATTGCCCGCAAGTACGCTCACCCCCGAGCCACCGCCGCCGGTGATGATATCCAGATTGCCGTTCCCGGTGAGGTCAGCCAACGCAACGGCGTTGGGTTGGTAGGTCTCTGATCCGTAAAAAGGAATATATGGCGCATTTCCGCCGATTTGCAGTGTGCCGTCGCCATTGCCCAGCGCCACGCCAACCTGGCCGGGCATGTTTGCGGCGGGAGGCATGGTATATGGAGAAGTGCCCGAAGCGTCAAAACTTGCAAAGGTTATGACAACGTCCAGATGGCCGTCGTTGTTCACGTCGCCGATGGCCAGCGCAGACGGAAGATTGTTAGCAAAGTTACTGGCAAAATCGGTGTAGGTAAAGTTGTAATTGATAGGGGCGTTGAAACCGCCCCTGCCGTTGTTCAGGAATACATCCAGCTCACCGTCGAGGGCCACCACCAGGTCCGGGTAACCATCCCCGTTCAAATCCCCCGTTACAATCGCAGCCCCACCCGACGTGGAATCCTCTAAAGTAGTCTGTTTTGTAAAAGTACCGTCGGCATTGCCAAAAAATATCTCGACAGCCTGATTTAAAAGTCCATTATTCGGGTTATTGAAGTCGAGCACTGCAATATCGGGAATCCCATCCTGGTTGAAATCCGCCATGACGGACCACATGGGCTGAGTGCCCCCACCCGTACCTGCCCCTGCCGGAGCACTGTAGCTCAACACACTTGGCCCGGAAGTTAGCGTGCCGCTGCCCAGCACATAGTTGTTGTTGCTTGTGTCGAGAAAATCCACCGTCCCCGAAGGCGAGAGCGCGGCGCCGTTGGAGCTCGATACAGTGGCCGTCAGGGTGTAATTGCCCACGGAACCGCTCGGTACGATCGAGGTGGTTGTCGGGAACGGACCACCCGTTACCGTCAGGCTCTCTGCGCTCGAAGTGCTGGCCGCGTACAAATTGGTTCCATGGGTGATTGCGTGGAAGACTGCGTTGTAGCTGTGGCTGCCCGCGGCAGGAACGAACTTATAAACTGCTGTACCCCTCGAGGTCACCTGGGCGGAGCCAATCAGGTGCGCGTCCTCGCAATAAGTGGCCGTTGCATCGCAGAAGTTGACGGTGCCCAGCGTAACTTCGCCCCCTGCCGTTTTGGCCACGCTCGCCGTCAGCACCACAACTGTTCCGGAAGAAACCGAAGTCACGCTGCTGCCGCCCGTGTTCGTCACCGCAAGCGTTGTCGTAGTGGGAGTTTGCGCGCACAGCGACCCGGCCACGCAGAAAAGCCACAGCAGTGAAAGGAAAGCCGCCCTCGCGAAGGTTAAGGGAATGCCCGCGCGGAATAAAACGGGCACACGCAGACTCTTGGCAAAGCACACAAGGCAATCTAAGCGAAGCATGGGAACCTCGGGGAAATGGAGCGACCTAGCCCGGCGTGCTGGCTTTTGAGGGGGAAGTTACAGCAAGATTAGATAGTTCGGGGAGACGGGAGTCAAGAAAAAAGCAGGCAATCCCGGATGCAGCTCATTACAACCTTTGCAGCACCGCATATACCCGTGAGCTTCAGGAAATCAACATTTTGGATGGGTACCGCAGAGGGCGGACTTAGAAGTGGGTCTTCGGCTTCTAACTCCCCTCAGCCCCAATCGGCGGCGCCAATGTGCAGAAGTGCTGTCGAATCATAGCGATGAGCTGACCATTAACTATCGCTTGCATGTATGTGAAGCTGAATTCAAACTGCGCCTGCTCCGATTTCTGGCTCGATTTCCCACATGTCTCCCACCATGATCATGGCTGAGCGTTCGACAACCGCCTCGTCAAATTCGGCATCCAACCCACGCATGTACGGCATCGAAATACAACTGTTGAGGTTCAAATGCGGCGCGATGCCAATTCTTCCCAGCTTTTTGAAGTTATCCGTGTCGCAGTAGAGCAAGTTGAGCTATCTAGCGGCGTTGCGCCTGACGATCCTGCCATCGTTGAGTTAAAGCACAGTGTGGTCAGGACAGTCGGGGAGTTAGAGGTCGCAAAGGCCAGGCGCGAGGATCAGGACACCGAATCAGCCGTCGCGTCGCTGATGGAGACACCCGGCGAATAGTCTTCTTTCCCTTGGACTGCCTCTCCTTGATTCGCCCGAGTTGATTCGTCCGAACTTTTACAGATTCACAAGCTCTTAACTTATGGCTTCGCGCGACTCGCCGGCAAACTGGCAGTCACAGGCAGGGTATTGCCAGATTTCCGGCCTGTAATTCCCTATGTCCCTAATTTCCTGAAGCGGGATGGCGCCGGCTGACAACCAATTTTCGGGCTCGCGCATCTACTCAAACGCCGCTATATCTCGCCAACCAAAAATCAGGGATTCCTCAAGGTTTAACTCGCTGATTTTTATTGGCCTCTTTGCACTTCCATGCAGGAGTTGTTCGCGCATATGAAGACATCTGTCCAGCAGTCCGCCAACGGAAAAACCGCATTAGACACCCCCAAAACAGACAACCCCGAGCAGCCCGTCGCCGAATACCTTGTCTTCATTCTTCAAAGTCTGCAGACGATGAAGAACGGTGACTTCAGTGTGCGTCTGCCTGTCTCGTGGACTGGGCTTCCGGGCAAGATCGCCGATAACTTCAACGAGATTGTGACCGCTAATGAGCGGATGGCATTTGAGCTGAAACGCGTCGGCCAGGCCGTCGGGAAAGAGGGTAAGACACGCGAGCGTATCCGCCTGGATGAGCGGCGTGGTGCATGGGACGACATGGAGGTCTCAGTCAATACGCTGGTGGAGGATCTGCTGCGTCCCACCAACGAGGTGACCAGGGCGATTGCCGCCGTTGCGCAGGGCAACCTTACTCAGACAGTGCGGCTGGATGTGGACGGGCGTCCCCTGGAAGGCGAGTTCCTGCGCTCTGCAAACATCGTCAACACCATGATTCAACAGCTCGGCGTCTTCACGGCAGAAGTGACCCGCGTGGCCCGCGAAGTGGGCACCGACGGCAAGCTTGGCGGACAGGCGCAGGTGCCCGGCGTGGCGGGGACATGGAAGGATTTGACTGACTCGGTGAACTCCATGGCCAGCAACCTGACCGGCCAGGTGAGAAACATCGCGGAAGTGGCGACGGCCGTGGCGAGTGGCGATTTATCGCGCAAGATCACAGTCGATGTACGCGGTGAAATTCTGCAATTGAAGGAAGCCATCAACACGATGGTCGACCAGTTGCGTTCGTTTGCTTCGGAAGTGACGCGCGTGGCCCGCGAAGTGGGAACAGACGGAAAACTGGGCGGACAGGCCGTGGTGCCAGGCGTCGCGGGAACCTGGAAGGATCTAACCGACTCAGTGAACGCAATGGCCGGCAACTTGACGGCGCAGGTGAGAAACATTGCAGAGGTTACAACGGCGGTCGCGCGAGGCGACCTCTCCCGCAAGATCACGGTCGACGTGAAGGGCGAAATCCTCGAATTGAAAGACACCATTAACACGATGGTGGATCAGTTGAATGCGTTTGCCGGCGAAGTAACGCGCGTGGCTCGCGAAGTGGGAACCGAGGGCAAGCTCGGCGGCCAGGCAAACGTTCCTGGTGTGGCCGGAACCTGGAAGGATTTGACCGATAACGTGAACTTCATGGCCGGTAACTTGACTGGCCAAGTTCGTAACATCGCGGAAGTGGCGACGGCGATTGCAAACGGCGATCTTTCCCGCAAGATCACGGTAGATGTACGCGGCGAAATTCTGCAGCTCAAAGAAACACTGAACACGATGGTGGATCAGCTCAACCGGTTCGCCGGTGAAGTGACGCGCGTGGCTCGCGAAGTCGGAACTGAAGGGCGCCTCGGTGGTCAGGCCAACGTGCCGGGTGTGGCCGGAACGTGGAAGGACCTTACTGACTCGGTTAACTCCATGGCGGGCAACTTGACGGCCCAGGTTAGAAACATTGCCGAAGTTACAACGGCTGTGGCACGCGGCGATCTTTCACGCAAAATCACAGTCGATGTGAAGGGCGAAATTCTGGAATTGAAAAACACCATCAATACGATGGTGGACCAGTTGAATGCGTTTGCCGGCGAAGTGACGCGCGTGGCTCGCGAGGTGGGGACGGACGGAAAACTTGGCGGACAGGCGCAGGTGTCGGGCGTGGCCGGAACGTGGAAGGACCTTACCGACAACGTCAACTTCATGGCCAGCAACCTGACTGGCCAGGTGAGAAACATCGCGGAAGTGGCGACAGCCGTGGCCCGCGGCGATTTGTCGCGCAAAATCACGGTGGACGTGAAAGGCGAAATTCTCGAACTGAAAGACACCATCAACACGATGGTCGATCAGCTCAACGCGTTTGCCGCCGAAGTGACGCGCGTGGCTCGCGAAGTGGGCACTGACGGCAAGCTCGGCGGCCAGGCGCAGGTACCCGGAGTGGCAGGAACGTGGAAGGATCTGACTGACTCGGTCAACTCAATGGCCAGCAATCTCACGGGCCAGGTTAGAAATATCGCCGAGGTTTCAACTGCCATTGCGACCGGCGACCTTTCAAAGAAAATCACGGTAAACGTCAGCGGCGAGATTCTGCTGCTGAAGGAAACCATCAACACGATGGTGGATCAGCTCAACCGGTTCGCAGGCGAAGTAACGCGCGTGGCCCGCGAAGTTGGAACGGAAGGCCGTCTGGGTGGACAGGCCAACGTACCGAGCGTGGCGGGAACTTGGAAGGACCTTACTGACTCCGTCAACTCGATGGCCGGCAACCTGACGGCGCAGGTGCGCAACATTGCGGAAGTTACAACAGCCGTGGCTCGCGGCGATCTCTCGCGCAAAATCACGGTGGACGTGAAAGGCGAAATTCTTGAACTCAAAAACACCATCAATACGATGGTGGATCAGCTGAACGCATTCGCCGGCGAGGTAACGCGCGTGGCCCGCGAGGTTGGTACCGACGGAAAGCTTGGCGGCCAGGCGCAGGTGCCGGGCGTGGCTGGAACGTGGAAGGACCTTACCGACTCCGTCAACTTCATGGCCGGAAACTTGACGGCGCAGGTTAGAAACATTGCTGAAGTGGCCACGGCTATTGCCAATGGTGACCTTTCGCGCAAGATCACCGTGGATGTGCACGGCGAAATTCTGCAACTCAAAGAAACGCTGAACACGATGGTTGAGCAGCTTCGCTCGTTTGCTGCGGAAGTAACTCGCGTAGCTCGCGAAGTAGGATCGGAAGGCCGGCTCGGCGGACAAGCCAATGTGCCGGGCGTGGCTGGAACCTGGAAGGATTTGACCGATTCCGTCAACGCAATGGCCGGCAACCTCACAGCACAGGTAAGAAACATCGCTGAAGTTACAACGGCTGTGGCCAGAGGCGATTTGTCGCGCAAGATCACGGTGGATGTGAAGGGCGAAATTCTCGAACTGAAAGACACCATTAACACCATGGTGGACCAGCTCAACGCGTTTGCTGCTGAAGTAACGCGCGTGGCGCGCGAGGTGGGCACGGACGGAAAGCTGGGCGGCCAGGCCGTTGTTCCCGGTGTCGCCGGTACATGGAAAGATTTGACCGACAACGTGAACGTGATGGCTGCGAACCTTACTGAACAGGTCCGCGGCATTGTGAAGGTGGTGACGGCTGTTGCCAACGGTGCCCTTACGCAAAAACTAACGGTGAACGCAAAAGGTGAAGTCGCCGCGCTCGCGGAAACCATCAACAATATGACGGACACGCTGGCAACTTTCGCAGACCAGGTTACGACGGTGGCACGCGAAGTGGGCGTCGAAGGGCGTCTCGGCGGACAAGCCAACGTGCCCGGAGCCGCCGGCACGTGGAAGGATCTTACCGGCAACGTCAACCTGCTGGCCGACAACCTGACCAACCAGGTTCGCGCCATTGCTGAGGTGGCCACAGCCGTTACAAAGGGCGATCTCACGCGCTCCATTCAAGTGGAAGCGCGCGGCGAAGTGGCGGAGTTGAAAGACAACATCAATACCATGATCGATAACCTGCGACTGACAACGGATCGCAACACTGAGCAGGACTGGCTCAAGACAAACCTGGCACGGTTCACAGGAATGCTGCAGGGCCAACGCGATCTTGGCACCGTGGGCAGGATGCTGCTGTCTGAATTGGCGCCGCTCGTCAACGCACAACAGGGCGTCATTTATCAGATGGCGAGCGAGCCGGCGGCGGGATTCGGCACGCTGACGCTGTTGTCAACATTTGCCGACACGCCAGAGGGCAACAGCAAAGATGTGCGGGTAGGTGAAGGCCTGATTGGCCAGTGCGCCGCTGAAAAACGTCGCATGCACATCACCGAACTGCCCGGTAAATCTACGCCTATTCGTTCCGGATTGTTCAAGGCCGTACCGAAAAATGTGATTGTGCTCCCGGTTCTGTTTGAAGACCGCGTGAAGGCGGTGATTGAGTTGGCAAGCCTGGGCGCCTTCACCGCTTCTCATCTGGCGTTCCTTGAGCAACTGACTTCGAGTATCGGCATCGTGCTCAACTCAATCGAAGCTACGATGCAGACGGAAGGATTGTTGAAGCAGTCGCAAAACCTCGCCACCGAACTTCAAACCCAGCAGAAGGAATTGCAGCAGACCAACGAGCAGCTCGCACAAAAGGCGCAGGAGCTCGCCGAACAGAACTTTGAGGTCGAACGCAAAAACCAGGAGATCGAGCAGGCGCGACGCGCTCTTGAAGAAAAGGCAAGAGAGCTGGCGCTCACGTCGAAGTACAAGTCAGAATTCCTGGCGAACATGTCGCATGAATTGCGGACGCCGCTGAATAGTATTCTCGTGCTCGGCCAGCAACTTGCTGAGAATCCCGATGGCAGCCTCTCAGCAAAACAAGTGGAATTTGCGCGCACCATCCACGGCGCCGGCACCGATCTGCTGAACCTGATCAGCGACATCCTCGATCTTTCCAAGATCGAATCGGGAACTGTTTCAGTGGAGGCTGAAGAGGTCTTCTTCGGCAGCCTGCTCGAAGCGGTCTCACGACCCTTCCGGCATGAGGCGGAAAACCGCAAGCTGGTCTTTGAAGTTAACCTTGACCAGCACATGGGAAGAAGCCTGGTGACGGATTCCAAGCGCTTGCAGCAGGTGCTGAAAAATCTGCTTTCGAACGCTTTCAAGTTTACGGAACAAGGTAGCGTGCGGCTTGCCGTTTCGAGCGTTACCGGCGGCTGGAGCAACGACCATCCCGTGCTGAGCGGTGCTGCTTCTGTCATCGCATTCGAAGTTACCGATACCGGAATCGGGATTCCGCCTGAGAAGCAGCGCATTATCTTCGAGGCCTTCCAGCAAGCGGACGCCGGCACCAGCCGCAAGTTCGGCGGAACCGGACTGGGCCTGGCGATCAGCCGCGAACTGGCCAGTCTTCTCGGCGGCGAAATCCAGTTGAAGAGCGCGCCCGGTCAAGGCAGCAAATTCACGTTGTTCCTGCCGCATACCTATGTGGGTCCGGCTGCAGCGAACCCGGGCAAGACGGAGCGCAGTGGCCCGTCGACGGCGAATCCGGTTTTTCTCACCACCGTTACCGTTGCCGAACAGGACACCAGAATCGCGGACGATCGCGATCATCTGGTCGAGGGCGATGCCGTGTTGCTGGTCGTCGAAGACGATCCCCATTACGCGCGCATCGTATGCGATTTATCCAGGGACAAGGGATTCAAAGTCCTGATCGCAAACACCGGCAGCGAGGCTTTGACTCTGGCTCAGGAGTTCAGTCCCACTGCAATCTCTCTCGATGTATTTCTTCCCGACATGCTCGGCTGGTCAGTCTTGAATCATCTCAAGCAGAATCCCAAGACCCGCCACATTCCGGTTCAAATGCTCACGCTCGATGACGACCGGCATCACGGATTGTCCCGTGGCGCGTTTGGGTTCGTAACCAAGCCATCGTCCGCGGAAGACTTGAATGCTGCGCTGACGCGAATCCGGGAATTCGCGGAGCCTCGCCGGAAGCGTCTTCTGATCGTTGAAGACAACCCTGCCGAACAGCTCAGCGTTCGAGAGCTTCTGGGGTCCGGCGATATCGATATCGATGTAGCGGATTCAGGCACGTCTGCACTGCGGAATCTGAAAGACGAGAACTACGACTGTGTCGTGCTCGATCTTCGACTTCCCGATATGACCGGGTTCGAAGTGCTGGAGCGACTGCGCGACAATCCAAGGCTCAAAGATCTGCCCGTGGTTGTATTCACAGGCAGAGAGCTCAATGCGGAAGAGGATGCGCAACTGCGTACTCTGGCCCGCAGCGTTGTGGTCAAGGACGTTGAATCGCCAGAGCGCCTGCTCGATGAGACCGCACTTTTCCTTCACCGCGTGGTCGCCGATCTGCCTGCTCAGAAACAGCAAATGCTGGACCGGCTTCATCGCTCGGACGATGCGCTGGCCGGTCGCAAGGTACTCGTAGTCGATGACGATGTGCGGAACATTTTTGCACTCAGCAGCGTTCTTGAGCGCCGCGGCATGACTGTGCTGACGGCCGGAACGGGGCGCGAAGCAATTGAAACGATCGATACGACACCGGATTTGGCGATCGTTCTGATGGACATCATGATGCCGGAGATGGATGGATACGAAACCATGCAGGTGATCCGACAAAATCAGGCTTTGCGGCGTTTGCCGATCATTGCCTTGACAGCGAAGGCGATGAAGGGCGATCGGGAAAGGTGCCTGGAAGCCGGGGCTTCAGAGTATCTCGCTAAACCCGTTAATACCGAGCAACTGCTCTCTGCGTTGCGCGTCTGGTTGCATCGCTAGGAATAAATGCAAGGTCAAAGGACCAAATTGATGACCGCAAACGAGAGAGTCAACATCTTGATGGTGGACGATCAGCCCGCCAAATTGATGAGCTATGAAACCATTCTTGGAAAACTCGGGGAGAACCTCATCAAGGCAAATTCCGCCGAGGAAGCGCTCAACATCCTTCTCAAAACCGATATCGCCGTGGTTCTGATGGATGTAAGCATGCCGGATGTGGATGGATTTGAGCTGGCGGATTTGATTCGCCAGCACCCTCGCTTCCAGAAGACTGCGATCATCTTCATCTCCGGCGTTCACCTTACTGATTCCGACAAGATCCAGGGCTATCGCAGCGGTGCGGTTGACTACATTTCTGTTCCGGTCATTCCCGAGGTGTTGCTTTCAAAAGTCGCAATCTTTGCGGAGTTGCACAGAAAGACGCGGATGCTGGAATCGTTGAATAGCGAACTCGAGCAGCGCGTTGAGGAGCGCACCGAAGAGCTAAGGAAGAGCCAGGAGCAATTTCGACTGCGTGCGGAGCTGATCGAGCTTGCGTCCGACGCCATCATCGTCCGCGATAAGGAAGGATTGATCCAATTCTGGAACGCAGGCGCGGAGGCGCTTTACGGATGGGCCAGGGAGGAGATGCTGGGCCAGGATATGCATCGGATGCTGCAAACGGTGTTTCCAGTTCCGAGAGAAGAAGTCAAAACTGCGCTCAGCGAGCGAGGATCGTGGCAGGGCGTCCTCACTCAAAAAACGAAAAACGGAGCGGAGATCATCGTCGCGTGCCGGAAAACTTTGAACGATGAAGGCAACGCGGTCCTCGAGGTCATCCGCGACATTACAGCGCAACTTCGCGCGGAAGAAGCGCTGCGCGAAGCTGAGAAACTGGCAGCAATGGGACGCGTTGCCGGCATCATCGCGCATGAAATCAATAATCCGCTTGCCGCCATCACTAATATCTTTTACCTGCTGCGCAACCATCCTACCCTGGACCCGGATGCCCGGCACTTCGCCGAACTGGCGGAACAGGAACTGGACCGCGTGAGCCACATTACCCGGCAAACGCTCACCTTTTATCGCGAGTCGAAGCAACCCCTCTCCGTTGACTTGTCTGAATTGATCGAAAGCGTCCTTGCCTTGCAGGAGAGCGCTCTTCAGGCCAATCACATCGTGCTCAAAAAGAAGTATGCTGCCTCAAGCCATGTCTGGGGTTTCCCGGTTGAGTTACGCCAGGTGTTCATGAACCTGGTCATCAACGCCAGCCAGGCCATGCCCGAGGGAGGCACTCTCGGAATCCGCATTCGCGAAGTCACCGACTGGACAAGGAAGGAACCCATGGCATCCATTTCAATCGTGGATACCGGGACCGGCATAAGACCGGAAGATGCGCGGCAATTGTTTGAGCCCTTTTTCAGCACAAAATCAACCAAGGGTACTGGCCTGGGGCTATGGATCAGCAAAGGAATCGTCCAGAAATACGAGGGTCGCATTTCTTTCAAGAGTCAGCGTCGCGCAAATGGATTCATTACATGTTTTCGCGTCTTTCTGCCCATCGCAAAAAACTCAAGCACACCACAAGTCAACAGTGGCGTAACACGAAGGCAGGAAACGAATGAGGCTCAATCCATAACCGCGTAACGCGTGAGCTTACGAATACCTCCTTGTGTTCGACGCGCGTTTGGATACATCCTACTTCGCCGTTGGTGAGGGTGTATCGATGCGAGGCAGCATCTCGGCACGAGTGGCTGCGTTGTATGCAAACCATGCTTCGATCATTGAGCCTTGCATTACATCGCCCGGCTGCGCGCGGTCGTAGAGGTCCATGTTGGAATGGTGCGTACGACTGCCGTATTCAAGCGGATCCTGCATGAAACCGATGCCGTCGAGGCCGATCCACGAGAAGCTGGTGGAGTCTGTTCCGCCAGGCTGTAGCGTTGGACCGGCAGTCAAACCGGTCACGGCCTCCAATCCCAGATCCTTGATTGGCGCAATCCATGACTGAAAAACGGCAGCAAGCTCGGCATTGCCCAGCGCCGAAACGGCGCGAAACTTGCCTGATCCGGAGTCATCATTGAAGTAGGCATCGAGCTTGTCGTATTCCGGAGTTTTCTTCATGGTGTCGCGCGGAGCAAAGTGCTGTTGCACATACGCAAGCGAACCATAGAGCCCTTCTTCTTCGCCGCCCCACAAGGCCACGCGGACAGTGCGGGCCATCGGCTTGTGGAGGGTGGCCAGAATGCGCACAGCTTCCATGGCGACGGACGAGCCTGTGCCGTTGTCAGTTGCGCCCGTACCCCCCTGCCAGCTATCGAAGTGGCCGCCCACCATCACAACTTCATCGGCCTTGGTGGTGCCGGGAATCTCTCCGACCACGTTGAAGCTCATCTGGTCGTCTCTCTGATATTCGGTGTCGATATCAAAGGTCAGCTTGGGCGTGATGCCGTGCTGGAGCAGGCGGCAAATGCGGTTGTATTGCTCCGGCGTAATGGCTGCCATCGGCGGCCCAACCGGATCTTTTGGATCCTGCGATCCACCGTAAGTTGCAAAGATGGTACCGCCGTCGCCGTTGTAACCCGGAGTTAGAGCCACGGCTACCCCTTCCTCCTTGAGAAACGCATTGACCTGGTTGCGCAGAACGCGGCCGGTAGGCGCTGCCGTGGCAAGCGACGAAGGCGTGTATTCGCCGGGCCGGGGCGCTGCGCCGCTCGGCCGGATAGGAGGGCCAAAGCCGGTGTGCGAAGGGTCCGGTGTCTTGGTGCGCGCCTCAACCTCTTCATCCGTCAAACGGCGCGCGTCCGGCTCCGTATGCAGCAATAACTCGCGCGGATCGAAGATCAGTACAATCTTGCCCTTCAGCTTGCCCTTGTATTTTGCGAAGTCCGCCTCGGAGTGAAGCGGAGCCAACACGGCTTCAGCCGTCACCGGACCGTTGGTGCTCGGCGTCCACGCCAGGGGAAACCCGATGAGCGCGGCGTAGGCCGGCGATTCCAATGCGCCGTAGTACTTCTTGATCTGCCACCCATCGCCGAATGGACCCCATTTCTCCAGGTGCACGTTCTGCAAGCCCCAGGACTTCATCCGCTCCAATGCCCACTCGGCGGCCGCCCGATGATTGCGGCTATTGGTGACGCGCGGTCCGTAAACCTCAGAGATATAGAAGAGGTTGTCCATCACCTGCGAGTGCTGGAATGCCTCATTCTTGATCTGGGTCAGGGCGCCCAAATCTACCTTGTCGCCACCGGCGTCTTGCGCGGGTACGACGGGAACGAGGAGCAAAGTTGCGATGCTGACGGTGACGGCCAGTCGGGAGCGAAGCAGATTCACGGTATTCTCGCCTTCAATTGGATATGTGGTTTTCGAACTGAGACAAAGCTATTGAATTTACGTCTGCAATGCAACAGAAAGTTGTCGCCGGCATCCCAGAAAGGGTTTCGCGAACATACCCTATGCCTTCGCAGTTTTGATCGTCACGTTATCTGAACGGAGACTAGGCGATGACGCAGAAATCTTGATGTTCCCGGCATTGCCGGCGGCCTGAACGACAGCCAGGCACAAGCCATTGAAAGCCCTGCGATGATTTGCCTTGTAATCCTCGTGGCTGAGCGGGTCGCCATTGTCTACGCCTATCAATTTGCCTTCACCCGTGACTTCAAAAGCAATCTCGTTGTCCGCGGTTGGCACCACACGGCCCTGGTCATCGTGAATCTCAACCGTGAGATGGGCCGCATCGCGCCGGTCCGCAGCGAGACTGGCCCGGTCGACGGAAAGAGATATTGCGGCTGGCGCTCCCGTTGTCGAGACTTCCACAGTGGAGGCAATCTTTCCGTCCTTGGTAGCAACAGCCTTGAGCGTGCCTGATTCGTAGACGACGTCCCATGTCAAATGCAGGTCCGAGGTTGTCCGCAGTGCTTTGGCGCGCGCGGGAAGATTTCCGTAGATTCCTTCCATGCCGAGACGCGGAAATTCATATCCTTTCACGCCAAGTGACTTGCCGTTCAGGAAGAGTTCTACCGTATCGCAATTGGTGTAGCAGGTCACCGGGATGACCTGCCCTTCCCTGCCCTTCCAATTCCAATTCGGCGATAAATGGAGCATTGGCTTCTCGGTCCACTGGCTCTGATAGAAATAGAAACCGTCCTTCTTGAACCCGCAGGTATCAATCACTCCTGAGAATGAGCTTTTCATCGGCCAGAATGATTCGCCCAGATAATCGATGCCGGTCCACATGAAGTCGCCGGCGACATAATCGTAGGTTCGTACAAACTTCCAAAGCTCTTCGACGTTTGTTTCCACGTTCCCTTCAAACATAAATCGGCGGCGATTAGCCGGTGCTGTGCCGTCGGGGAACAAGCCGCGGTAATCGCCGCGAATGCTGCCCATCCCGCTGCTTTCGGTGCCGATAAAGCGGCGCTGCGGAAATGCTTCGCGATCGATGCTGTAGAACTTGTTCGCGCGATCACGCCAACGATCGACATAGTTGTAGCCGACAATATCAAGCAGCGCAAGAAACTCAGGCCGCGCGGTATTGGACGGCGGATCTGACGCTATGCGGTCGCATCCCGCCGTTACCGGCCGCGTTGGGTCCTCACGGTGAAAGATTGCGAGCAACTCACGCAGAGTTTCAGCTCCATCGGGTGCGGACTGATCGCCGATCTCATTGCCCGCGCTCCATAGCACGATCGACGGGTGGTTCCGGTCGCGATGGATAAAGTTGATCAGGTCACGCTCGTGCCACTCGTTGAAATGCAAACTATAACCATTGCGAATCTGGCCCTTCGGAACCTTCCATTCATCGAAAGCCTCGGCCATTACGAGGAAGCCCATCCTATCGCACAGGTCCATAAACTCCGCTGCGTAGGGATTGTGGCTGGTCCGTATTGCGTTGCACCCCATCTCGCGCAGGATATCGAGGCGGCGTTCCCAGACGCGCTCAGGAACGGCCGCACCCACACTGCCACCATCATGATGAAGGCACACGCCGTTCAACTTGATGTGTTCGCCATTGAGGAGAAAGCCGCGATCGGTGTCGAAGACAGCCTCGCGAATGCCGATCGGAGTATCGTATTCGTCTACGACGCGACCCGATTCGCGGACCGTACTGCGTACTGTATAAAGATACGGATTGGCGGGAGACCAAAGGCTGGGCTTATCGACGACGATTTGCTGCACGAATTCGTACTCGTCGTTGGCAGCTATATCTTGAGATTTCTCGGTTGCCTGGATCGAGTTGTTGTCTTCGTCGAGAATCGCGGTCGTCAGCGAGCACTTGGCGCTGACTTTCAGACTGTTGGCGATCTTCGTTTTGATTTCAATTGTGGCGGATTCTTTCGACAAGCGAGGATACGTGACGAAGGTTCCCCAATGTGCGACGCGGACTTGATTCGTGCTTAGAAGCCAGGTGTGTCTATAAATTCCAGAGCCGGAGTACCAGCGGCAGTTTGTCTGGAGGGAGTTATCCACTCGCACTGCAAGAATATTTTCGCCGCCAATATTGAGATGGGGAGTTAGCTCGTAGGCGAATGGAATGTATCCATAAGGACGCAGGCCTAGATAACTGTCGTTGATCCAGACTTCGCTGTTTTGATAGACGCCGTCGAATTCGAGGAGAATAACTTTGTCACGATGCGTTTCGGATAAGTGGAATTTCTTTCGGTACCACCCCACTCCGGTCGGCAGATAGCCGCCCGGACCGCTGGATGGTTCGTTCTCGCTGTACGGCCCTTCGATGCTCCAGTCGTGAGGGAGATCAACATCACGCCAGCCTGCGTCGCGGAAGTCAGGTCTCTGCGCGCCAGTTGAATCCCCTTTCAGAAACTTCCACCCGAAATCAAAGCTGTCCCTGGTTCTCTTGACGAGGTCGCTTGAGTTCAGCAGAGACTGAGCCTGCCCAAATAGGGGCGATGCGGAAACAAGTGCCACTCCTAGCGCGCCATGAGTTATGAGTTCGCGCCTGGTTAGCAGTGGACCCGCGTTGTCATTGTCTTGCGGCACTTGAATGACTCCAATTCAGATGCCACTCGATTGCAGCACAAGCCCCGCACGTGTGAAATCCGACTTTCGTCGGATTTGCGTCGAACGGCGGAAGAATTGAGTCGCGAAGTTACTTCGATGCGGCTTGGCCGGCACATGCTGACCCGTTTGAGTGAGAGAGCCTGGGCCGTATCCGCGCTATTCTATTTCGACTTCAGCGCCTTTGCCGTCATCCGCAATCGTGATCCAAATCCCCTGATCCTGGTGGTCAATCGGCGATGAGACTGGCTCTCTGTTCACAAGGATTTTCCCTTGCTTCGGACTCCAGCCGTAAATCTCGACGCGTATATTTTTCCACCATGCCGGATAGGCGCCTTCATGCGGGCTGATCTTCAAGACCAGGCCATCGGCACTTTTCTCGCACGTGAACTTCATGCGCAGAAAGTCTCCATGCTGATATGCGTACGTCTTGCCGTCATCCTGGTACAGTTCCCCCGCGCATTGCTCTCCCACGTAAACGCGCAACGTGAGCGGGCCGTTCGGAGTCTCGCTCGTGCTTTGGACAAGCGGCGCCATCGGCAGGATTGACCCCGCGCGAACATACACTGGCAGGCCGGCGAGAGTTGGAGAAACGCGAACCGGTTGTGCCGGAATCTTCGCGCCTGTCCAGAAGTCGTACCAACCTGTGGAAGGAAGCACGACAGAGTAATCGTCGAGTTCGTCAGAGAAGTGCGGCGGAGCAATCAGCAAATCCGGCCCAAGAAGAAACTCACTCGCAGCATCATTGTCGGTGTCGATTGGATGATGGTCGGGCGTCGCGTCGGGAAACTCAAGGAACAACGGCCTGACAATGGGCAACCCGGTGCGCGACGACTCATCGGCGAGCGAATAAATATACGGCATCAGCTCATAGCGAGTCTCGACAAAATGACGGCGAATCGCTTCCTGCGCAGGGCCGCCAACCCATGGCTCCTGGTCGCCAGTTCCCTTCTCGGTATGATCGCGATCAATGGGCTGGAATGCAGCTACCTCAAGCCATTTGGTCAAAAGTTCCGGTGATGGAGTGCCGGCGTATCCGCCCACGTCGGCGCCACTGAACGCGAAGCCGCTTAAGCCGAGATTCTCAAGCATCGGCGTCGTGAGGCGAAGATGATTCCAACTGCTGCTGTTGTCTCCGGTCCATGTGGCCGCGTAGCGCTGGCCTCCCGCATACGTGGCCCTGGTGAGAACGAAAGGACGAATCCCCGAATCGAGCGCACGCAATCCTTCATAAGTCGCGCGCGAATTTTCCATGCCGTATACATCGTGAATCTCAGCGTGCGTGGCCGTGCGCTGCGCAAAACCCGGCTCATCGATGCGATGAATCACATTCTCGGGCATGGTCTTGTTCGGAGTGTCGAAGACCGATGGCTCATTCATATCGTTCCAGAATCCATCGACACCGGCCTGGTGCAAGCCACCGTACAGCGTGCCCCACCATACACGCGTTTGCTGGCGCGTGAAGTCAGGAAAGACGCTTGGGCCTGGCCATACTTTTCCTGTGTAGACAGTGCCATCCGGATTCTTTACAAAATGATCGCCGGCGATCCCAGTGTCGTAAGGAGGGTAGTTCTGACCCGGCAAATTCGCGATGTGGAGATCAGTGATTGCGACAACATGGAAGTTCTCTTTCTTCAACTGCGCGATCATTCCGGAGAAATCGGGGAACGCCTCGGTATTGATTGTGAAGGGGCGATTCTGTTGCTGAAAATCGATATCTAGATAGATCGCATCAGCGGGAATCGAATCGGTTCTGAAGCGTTTGGCAACTTCAAGCACGCGAGCCTGCGTCATGTAGCTGTAGCGCGATTGCTGAAAACCAAATGACCAGAGGGGTGGCAACGGCGGAGTTCCTGTAAGCCACGCGTAGGTTTCGACTACTTGCTTCGGAGATGGACCGTAGAAGAAGTAGTAGTCAAGCGGGCCAGCCGCGGCGCCGAATGAATAGACGCCATCTGTTTCTTTTCCGAAGTCAAAACTGGTGCGCCAGGTGTTATCAAGCAGCACGCCTGCAGCGTGTCCGGCGCGAAAAGTCATGAAATACGGAATGCTTTTGTAGAGCGGATCAGTCGACTCCTGGAACAGATAGGAATCTGTATTCCACAACGTGAATGCTTCGTCGCGCCTGTCCAACGGCCCCGCCTTGTCTCCGAGTCCGAAGTAGTGCTCGTCCGCCGGCATCGTTTTGTAGATGCGAAATGCATTGCCGTCAAAGCGAATGGGGCGTGCATCCTGCTCCACGATCGCGCCTTTCAAATCACGAATGGTGAGTTGAAGCGTCGCTTTGTCGAGTTGCACGATCAGCGATTTGGTGCGGAATCCGAAGTGATCTCCGGTGGTTTCGATTTGAACAGGAACAGTGCCCCGGCGCGCGACGGGAAGCACGGCCCACGAAGCATCTTCCGGCAGAGGCTTGGCGTGCGCGACAGAAATGCGCAAAACATCATCGCGCAGTGCGACAATCCTTTCCCTCAAATCTCCAGCCTGAACTTCGATTCCGTTGGGCAGCATGGATACGCTTACAGAGTCACCATGTAAATGAAGTTCAGATGCCGGCACACTCGTCTGCGCCCCAATTACGGCGTTTAATGCGCAAACAAGAAATATGAAAGTAAAAATCCTTGCAGAAGGATGACAAGAAAGGCGCATCACAGCTCCTGGGCGAACGGTCTTCATTTTTAGCGATTGAACGAATGAAATCGGTTGCGTGAGAAGCGGTTTGCCTGTCTCCGATCCGTAGATACGCGATGGAGAGAGTCGCGCCGCCGGCCAAACCGGCGGCGCGCTCAGCAGGAGAGTGGCAGCGGAGACCCGCATGTATCTCCGCCGCCTTCTGGTTGGAATCTCAGAACGAGAACTTCGCCGACACCTCCAGCAAGCGGCGGCCAAGCTTTTGAGGAGCCGAGCCGAATCCGGACGCTGGATTGTAGGTTGCGGTCTGCGGCGTTGCATTCGCGGAAGTGTCGCTCAACTGGAGCGTGGTCTGCGACGCATAGCCCGTGCCGAAGCTGTTCAGTGGATGGTTGAGGAAGTTGAAACCTGCAATGCGGAACCGCAGATTATCTTTCTCGCCGATGCGGAATCCTTTCTCCAGAGTGAGATCGGAGTTGAAGAACGCGGGTCCGTGAGCGTACGGCTCAATGTACTGGCCGTTGGTCCCAAGCGCCGGCAATGCGAAGCACGCTGGATTGAGGTACTGATGCGCCGCAAGGCCCGATCTCGGGCTGCAGGTAAGCACCGGCTGCAGGTTCACATCCGGGGTGCCGAGAATCGACTGCGACTCGACTGGATAAGCGTTCCCGCCCGAGCCGATGTTGCCCTGCACATAGTAGCCGGGCGATGCGCTGACGCCGGTCTGCATGTTTGGGCCGCTCTGCACATTGGTGATGCCCGAAATCAGCCACTGATTGATGAATCCGCCCAGCAAACGCTCATCAGTGAACTTGCCGGTTTGATACGAGTAGCTAAGGTTGAGAACCTGCGAGCGATCGAAGTTTAGTGGGCCATAGTTGTTGCGGAGGTTGAACGGATCGATGCCGGCGGTCCAGTTAAAGTCCGCGGAAGAACCGAGAATGCCGAGCGCTTTGGACCACGAGTAGTTGGCATTGAAGTTAAGACGGCCGACGTGCTTGATCGCTTCAATCTGCAAGCCGTTGTAGTTGGCATAGGTGTTGTGTTCCGGCTGCAGGATCTGGCTGTAGTTCGGAAACGGCCGCGCGTTCTGGATGGCCTTGTCGCCGGGATAGTTGTAAATGTTGTCGAGGCTGGCAGCCTGTTGCGGTGTGCAACCTGTCGGGTTGCAAGCGTTGTAGCCGGCCTTCGCATTG
The DNA here is from genome assembly GCA_050013695.1 of Occallatibacter sp. Taxonomy (GTDB): domain Bacteria; phylum Acidobacteriota; class Terriglobia; order Terriglobales; family Acidobacteriaceae; genus Telmatobacter. Next base: position 53,876 of record JBEKET010000015.1, on the reverse strand, counting down.
ATGGCCGTGGCCGCCGTTGCAGTAAATAGCGTTCCCACTGGAATGGCGTTCACGTTGTCCAGCACCACTGCCTGCGTGGTGCCGTTGTCCATCATGGAGTTGGTGTTGTTACCTGCATACGATGCCTGGAGAATCCAGTTGCCGGGCATCTGCCGCGCGATGCTCAGGCTGTAGTTGTTGGTGACCGGCTCCTTGTTGTCTTTGGGGTCCAGACCATAGATGGTTGCGGGCGAAATGTAGGTCTCGGTGCCGCCTGCATTGCCATAGGTGTTCGGATTGAGATTCAGCGTGTTCACGCCTTCGAGTGTGTTGTCGCCAAATCCCTGCAGGTCGGTGTAGCGCACATGTTCGGCCTCGCCAAACTCGCTGGTGACATCGACGACCGAATCGTGGAAGCGATAAACACCGAAGCCGCCACGCACAACCGTCTTACCGTCCTTGAGAACATCCCAGGAGAAGCCAACACGCGGCTCAAAGTAGATCGGGGGCGCGCTGATACCCGCATTGGGAATGGACGGCGTGAGCTGGTGCCATGTGATGCCTGGCAGTGGATTGGTTGTCGCGTTGTAAGTCGAAGTGTAAAGCGCCGGATTCCAGATGGCAGCACCCACGCCATGCGCATCCTGCCACGCTCCAAGCTTGGCAATGCGGCCGCCGATAGTTACCACGAGGTTTGAAGTTGCGCGCCACGTATCCTGGGCGTAAACGTCTACGTTCCAGAAATATAAATTCGTGTACGGATTGAAATTCTGCTGGTGCCAATCCTGAATCTGCCCTTCAAAGAAGTTAGCGAGCGCATTGCCGCTGTTGAAGTGCGGGTTGCCGTATGCGGGCGAGCCATCAGGATAAGTTCCGTTGTAGTCGGCGAAGTAACTGCCGGCTCCGCCATAGTAGTAATCCTGTATGACGCCGTTGGTCTGAGGATTGGTCGCTGTCTGATTGTTCACTGTGCGCTGGCTGAAGATGCCAACCTTGATTGTTTCCTTACCCCACACCTTGGTGAGGTTGTCGCCAACGTTGGGTTGCAGCTTCTTCAGTTGCAGCGGGTTGAGGGAGTAATCAGGCCAAAGGCCGAGCGGCAAACCGCCATAGGTCGTATAGGTCCCGAACTGCGGATACTGCGTGTCCTTGTTTGCAAACGCTCCGTTGTACGGGTATTGGATCGCGGTTTTCTGAAGTGAAGCGATCTCGCGTGCATCAAACGACTCGACAAACGAAGTTAGTGTTGCATAGAGTTCGTTGGTCAGGGTGGGCGTAAAGATGGTCACGTAGTTAGCGGCCGCGCTGTGAACCCATATATCGTTGTCCACGCCGTATCCAGGCGTATCGACTCCGCCCATCACGCTCGAAGCGGCAGGAGAGTAATACGGAGTCTCCGGCTGGCCCTGCTTCTGTTTTTCAAAACTGTAACGGCCAAAGAGCTGGTTGCGAGGGCTGATGTTGTAATCCATGCGGCCGGTAAATTGGGCGACGTTGTTGTTGGTCAGGTTCAGCGCGTCATAGTTGAAGCCGTCGGTTCCGGTCTGCGTGCGCGTTGGAAGCGGCAGCGTGCCGTTGACCAGCGCCATCGCGCCGGGATTCAAGAACGCCGCAATATTGCCGTTGGTCAGTGTTGAACCGTTGTCGCCTACCGTGGGCGGCGTGTTGAATGTGCCGTAGTTGCCATTGGTGAGCATCGGCCCCAGGTAATTGGAAAGCGCCGTTGAGCTGAAGTCGCCGGTGCGCATTGCCATTGTCGGAACCAGCGCATGGATGATGGCGCTGCCGGAGCTGCCGTACGCATAAATATTTCGTTGCGCGTCATATTCCGCGCCGGCAAAAAACGTGAGCTTATTGAAATGAGGAATCGGGCCTCCGATGGTTCCACCGGGATAGACAAATCGATCATCAGGCCGTGCGATCCCGTTGTATTTTGCCAGCCAATCGTTTGAATTGAGCTGACTGGTGCGCGCAAATGTGTAGAGCGAGCCGTGATACTTGTCGGTTCCGGCTTTGGTCACGCCAGTGATCACCACCGGCCCATTCGACTGGTCGGCGCCAAAGTTCGATGTCTGCACCTGCACTTCGCTTACGAACGAGTCGTTGATATTCTCAAGGCCCGCGCCAAAGCTGCCGGCGTCGGTCAGGTTCGCACCATCCATTTTGAGCGTGATTCCTGCAACCGGGGAACCGTTCGATGAGTAAGGCGTGGGCTGCCCGACCTGGACCTGTGAAAAGTCCGGCGCTGAATTGGTGGAGTCCAGGTTGCGAATCGCAAAGCCGGGCAGAGTCCGCTGCAGCTCCGTAGCGTCGCGTCCGACAATGGATAACCGGTCGAGATCGTCCGAGTTGATGGTTGCGCTCAGTTGGCCACTATCGAGGGGCAGAGTTGCCGTCTCCGCGCCCACCGTCACTGACTCGCTGGTGGCGCCAACCGCCAGACTCAGATTGGGAATCGCAAGGCTGTCTCCGGGGTTCAAGTGAATATCTGTCCGGACCAGCTGCTTGAAGCCCTGTTGCTGGACGGTGAGTTTATAGTCGCCGCTGGGTATGGCCTCAAACGCGAACAAGCCCGAACCGTTACTTTGAGAAGTTCGGACGACACCAGTCGAAGCGTTCTGGATGGTCACTTTGGCGCCCGGGACGATTGCGCCGGTCTGATCCTGGACCACGCCGCTCAGCGACGCGCTGTCGACCTGCGCTCGCAGGTTTGCGGTCGAAGAAACGATCAGGATCAACGTCAGGAAAAAGGTTGCACACACCCATGATCGCGGCTGCGCCAGACTGGCTGTGATTCTCTTGGTGTTTGCGGTTTTCAATTGAGCCTCCAGCTCGATTCCACCCGTATCCGCCCCCATATGGCCACCTTCTGCCCTGCGGAGAGATCGGGAAAATCGTGAATTTTCAAACAGGAGCCTTATAGGAGTCCGAGTAGAACGGTGAAAAGGTCCTTGCGGAAAGAGCCTGGAGGTCTTTACCTGTAAAGACTTGAATAAGACCATCCTGTTCAATCACTTATGGTCGCGCTCCAGGTCGGTGCGAGTTGCCCGCAAAAGGGGTATAATGCCTTCGCGAGCCATGGAGACCAGTGGATGGCGGATACAACAACCAGCGGTAGCGAGGAATTAAGCGCCATTGAGGCGTCTGAGGTCGAGCGCCAGATGGAGCTCCTGCTGGAGAGCCCCCATTTCAGCCACAGCAAGCGGTTTCCGGCCTTTCTTCGCTTCGTTGTCGGCCAAACGCTGGCCGGCGAGGCCGATTCGCTCAAGGAGCGGACGCTTGGAATTGAGGTCTTCGGCAAAGATGCGGACTACGATACCGCTTCCGACCCCATCGTGCGTGTGACCGCGGCAGAGATTCGCAAGCGCATCGCCCAGTACTACCAGGACCCGGGCCACCAGGATGAACTCCGCATCACGCTCCCCTCCGGCGGGTACATTCCTCAGTTCCACTGGCCGCGCAAAACGGATGAAGTCACGGCGTTCGCGAAGGCTGCTCAGTTGGCCCTGCTCTCGGCTGAGCCGCAATTGCTCCCTGAAGCCTCCACCAGCGCCGCGATCACATCAAGGTCGAGGAGACCTTGGATGATCGCCGGCTTGGTCCTGGTGATTGCATTTGCGGGCTGGTTTTACCTGAGGCCTCGTCCAACGGCCCTTGATCGCTTCTGGGCGCCGGTGTTCCGCTCGGGTGAACCGGTTGCTGTCTGTTTCCCGCTCAACCACTTTGACAGCATCACGCTTCGCGACGCGGCTAATCCTGCCCAGACGAAACTGGCCCAGGAAGAAACCAACGCTTTGGTGGTTGACGATCTTCAGCCGTTGACCAGCATTACCGGCTTGCTCACGGTTCATCACCAGGGCTATCTCCTCATGGGCGATAACACCGCAACCCTGACGGATCTGCGCCGTGGCCCTGCCATCTTTGTGGGTGCGTTCGACAACGCATGGACCCTCCGCATGACACGCGGGTTGCGCTACCGGTTTGGCAACGATGCCGACATGACCCACTTCTGGATCGAAGATACGCAATCTCCCACGCATGTTCGATGGTCCATCGATCGCGGCCAGCAGCAGGCCACGCGTAACTATCGCGATTATGCGATCGTTGCGCGTTTCCTGGACGCGAATACCGGAAAACTTGCTGTCGTCCTGGCAGGCATTGCTCGAGGCGGCACTGTTGCCGCCGGCGAATTCCTGACCATCCCAAACAACATGGAACTGATCAAAGCGCGTGCGCCGAAGAATTGGGATGGCCAGAATATGGAATTCGTGCTGAGCACTGAGATCATCGACGGCCGCTCTTCGCCGCCGAGGATTGAAGCCGCTTACTTCTGGTAGCGCAATCAAACCGGATGCCGCCGCGAGTGTCCTTGGACAAATAATCCACCTGCTGTCTACTCATTGTGTTTCTGCAACGGATCCCAGTGATCGCTGCCGCCGAGAAAGATGGCCGGTGCATATTGCTTGGCTTGCTCGGGAGTAAGAAAGTGTGTGTGCGGATCGCGTTCGCCCGGATGCGCTCCGGGGCCGGTTGAGCCGAACTCGGCGTAGAAAACTGTCTCAATCGAATGCGTTTCGCCGGGATGCCATTCGCGCCACCCCGCCGGATCGATCTTATCGTCCATCTCGGTATTGAGATAGACGACCGTGGCATAGGGACGCCAGGGCCGGCCGAGATAAACGGGCTTGGTTACATCGGGATCCGCTGTGAGTTTGCACTGGTTAAAAACGAAGCCGGAGTCTTCTTCAGGATAGTGTTTGGCCTGGGCGGTAATGTATCCGCCGGCGTGCGGCGTGCTATGAATTTCGCAATGATCGAAGACCGCCTTTCCGTCGCCAAAGATGAAGTCGACGTTTCCGGCAATGTAGCAGTCGGAGAAATACTGGCGCGCCGGAATGCAATTGGCTCCGTCAGGCGTGCAGTTGCGGCTCCCTGCGTAAACAGTGTCCTGGTTGCCGAGCAGCCTGACGTTGCGGAAGACCGCGCGATCGCCTGTGACAAGCAATGCGAGCGCCTGTGAACCCGCGGGAAGCTGCGGATGTGTGTGGTTGAAATCATTCTCAAATGTGATGTTCTCAGCTAAGAAGTTGTCGGCGGTCACGTTCACCGTCGCCGAGTGAAGCGTGCCACCATTCGCGCCGGCGCTGCGATCGTTGACCACCACCGTTTTGCTTGCATCGGAATCGGCGCTGCGAATCTGAATGTTTGGCTTGTCGACAGTGAGCACTTCACGATAGACGCCCGGAGCGACCAGCAGCAGTGCCCCCGTCTTGGGTGCCGCATCAAGCGCGCGCTGGATGGAGTAAAAATCGCCTGTGCCGTCGGCTGCAACGTAGAGGGTGTTGTCCTCCGGCGGAACGGTTCCAGCCATCTCGGGAGCTTTGGGAAGATCGGGGAACGGAACAAAGCGCGCATCGCAGGCCAGCGGCGTTCCGGGCGATGAACCCGCCGTCTGCTGCACGGTCACGTTATCGCCGGCAGGCTCGAGGTTGCCGCGCTTGACGCCGATGGTGATGTCCGCATCCTTGGCCAGCGTTGTGGAGTGCGCCTGATCGTCGGCAAAAACATTATCGAAAGTCAGCCCAAGCTTGTGTTGCGCGTCGAGTCCGAGAAACGTATAACTGCCCGCGGTGAGAATGTGAACATCCTGAAGCTTGATGTCGCGATAGATGGGGAGCTGGTCGCCGCCAAATGTTGTGTAAAGCGGCGTGAACACCAGCGGATTCTTCGTATCGCGAATGCAGACGTCATGGTAGACGAGGTCGTGAACCAGGCCGCCGCGGCTGCGATCGGACTTGATGCGAATACCATTGTCAGCGCCATCGATGGTGAGGTCGTCAACCAGCATGTGATCGACTCCGCCGTTGGTTCCGCTGCCGATGGACATGCCGTGGCCGGTATAAAAATGATTGTGCAGAATGGAGATGTTTGAGGCCGGCCCCGACTTGCTGGATTTCACGGCGACATCGTCATCGCCGGTGTGAATGGAGCAGTAAGCAATGGTTACGTTGCGCGAGGAGCCGGGATCGATGCCGTCCGTATTGCGCGCGGTTTTCGGCGTCATGATCTTGACGCCCCATGCGGTAAAGCCGTCAGTGTTGTTGACGCCAACGTGAAAGTTTGGAGAGTTGCGCAGCGTGATCTTGTAGAGCGTGAATCCGTTGGAGTGATCGACAGAAATGATGCGGGGGACGCTCTGCTGCTTGTCCGTGATTTTCGCGGTGTGCGCCAGGTCCCACCAGGTTACGTCCTGGCTGAGCAGTTTGGCGCCACCGCGGCCATCGATGGAGCCTTCGCCCATGATGCCGCTGTCATTGGCGTTGTCAACGGTGATCAGAGACTTGCATCCATGTCCTTTTTCGCCAACGATGCCGCAACTGCCTGCGGCGAGATCGTAGAGGCGTGGATCGCGCGATGCAACCAGCGATGTGTTGTCGTCAACAACCAGCGTCACGCCGGAGCGCAGAGTAATGGGGCCGGTCAGAAATACATTCTTCTTGCCATGGGCGCGAAGGACAACTGCCTTGCCGCTCGCGCAGTTATCGATTGCACTTTGAATGCGCGCGGTATCGAGCTTCTGCTCATCCGCAGGTGCGATCACACCATGAGGGGCACTGACCAATGCTTCAAGCGTGACGCAGGCAACGGGGATGTGCGGCTCGGTGACATTGCGAGTGTCCTGAGCGCGAAAAGCTGCTGAAGAGAGCAAGAGAGAGATGGCGAGAAATGAAGTGAAACATGAGAAACGCAAACTGAACTCCTTTCTACATTGCATACCGTGGCGGAGATCATTCAGAAAAATTGCCTGATGCAACAGGCCCTAAGGCCGACGCGGAACCTGGTTGAGAATCCATCGGACAAGTTCCTTGCCTGCGGCGAAGTTATCCCACTCAGCGGGAAGCTTTCGACCATCGGTGTATTCGTTGTAAAGCCACGGATCGACTGTAGCGAAGACGGTTCCCTTACCGTACTTCGCAGTGGCCATCAGGATCCCCGCATCATCCTCAAATGCAACAACAGCCGGAGACTTCACTGAAATGTTGCAGACATCTTTCATGAACACCACATGCGAATCATGAAAAATTGGACCGCCGCCGGGAACCGAGAGCCTGCCGCTCTCGTGTGCGTCCCCTACCACATGCTTGCGCAGGACGCTGTTGAAGTGAATGCCGAACCGATCGGCGATCAAATTGAAATGCTCGAGGTCGGTATTCGCCGGGTCGTTGGCGAGCATCACCAGCACGCCGCCCGCTTTGACCCATTCGGCAATCTGCTCACCGTCTTCCGGTTGCACAGTATGCAGGTTTGGGTTTTTCGCGAGCGTATCGGGAGAAGCAATGATGTAGACCTGGGCTCCGCGCAGTGCAGAAACGGTTGGCTCCGCCGACAGCGTCTCTGTCTCCGCGCCGAAATTGTGAAAGATGTGCCCCAGCAAAGAGTAGCCTTCGTTGCTCTGGTCGTACCATTTGTAATGGAATGAAACCCGCTGGCCAAACGCATCGGCGCGCGTCTGGCTGTTGAACCACGCATCCATGAGCACCGTGTCGCCGCGGCCCAGCTTCGCATTGTCTGCGTTCTCCATCTCCGCACTGGCAAGAAGAAATGCTCCCACTCCCTTTGGGTCATTTGTAACTGTTTTTTCACCGATGTAGTAGGCATAGCTTCCGTCGCGATAGGGATCGCCACCAAGGCCGGCGGCTTTCACTGTTCCGGTAAGCGATACCGCGCCGTCCGCACCCGTCTCGATGAAGTGGCTGAGAATACCTTTGTATCCGCGCTCGGCATTCACAAGATATCTCTGGGGAAGATAAGCTTCGCGCACCCCGCGGGCAAGCGCATAGACAAACATGCAGGAGGCGGAAGATTCGAGGTAGTTCCCTTTCGCACCTGGCTTGTCGATCACTTGAAACCACAAACCGGATGCGGCATCCTGATATCGCGCTACCGCCATAGCATCCTTCTCGAGTTGCGCGATCAACTGTTTTCGTCCGGCGTCTTCCCTGGGGAAATACTGAAGCGTGTCGACCAGCGCCATCATGTGCCAGCCTATGCCCCGTGCCCAGAACTCGGACGAAACGCCGGTTTGCTGATTGGCCCATCGCTCTTGTTTCGACTCATCCCATCCGTGGTAAAGCAGGCCTGTTTTCGGATCGCGGGCGTGCTCGTCGATCAGCGCGAACTGCCGGGAGATATCGCTGAATGCTTCCGGTTGATGAAACGTCGACGCATATTCCGCATAGAAAGGCTCGGCCATGTAAAGCCCATCGAGCCACATCTGGTTTGGATATTTTTGCTTGTGCCAGAATCCACCGAAGGAGTTGCGCGGCTGGTGAACAAGCTGCTGGTAAAGCTGCTCGGCCGCCCTCGCGTAATGCGGATCCTGCGTGACACCGTAAAGCAGCAGTAACTGGCGGCCCAGCAAAATGTTATCGAGCTGATGTTCCTCGGGCTTCAGTGTTGGAATGGAACCATCCGCATTGACCAGCTGGTCAACTGAACTCTTGATGTAGTTGTAGTAGCGCGGATCAGCGGTATTCAACCACACCGCATCCATGCCCTCCAGCAACGTGCCCAATTCGTAGTTCCAGGTTGAGTGGGCACTCGCTGGAACAAGGCGTCCCTGCGGCCAGCGGTCGATCGCCAGGGAAGCAACGCGCTCGGACCAGGGCTGCTGCTGCGCATTCGCACAAGAAAATGCGCTCGCGGTCATTCCAAGCAGCAAGAGCAATCCCGCGAGACGAAAGACACTTCTCATCTGAACTCCGGATTCATTTCATAAGGCACATCAATAGTATGGAATGAATTTCTAAAAAATAGAGGGACTGGATTGCCCAGTCCCTCTGATTGGTTGGAGACACCGCAGTGCTTCAGAAAGTAATGTGTCCGGCCATTTGCCACTGCCGCGGGCTGTTTGCCTGGCCGGAAATCACGCCCAGGCTGGGACTGCCATTTACCACCTTGCAGCTTGGGCAATACTCCCCAGCAACTGACGAGCCGATCGAGCCATCCGCGGTTGATGCGGAACTGCCAAACCAGACGTGGTTCACGGCATTGAAGACGTTCGCTTCAAAGATGAACTTCACTCTGCCATCCTTCCAGATATCGAAGGTGCGGCGGAGGTCGCCATCAATGTCGTAGTTGCCAGGGCCGCGCAGGCCGTAGGGAGCGGTGCGGGCAACATCGCCGAGCACCTCTCCTATGCATGGGCTGGGTGTTCCGGTTGCCGTGCAGGTAGCGCTGTTGGTGAATGTGCCTGTCTGCACGAATGCTGCCGGATTGATGTATTGCATGGCGGACAGTTCGGTTGCGGCATTGACGGTACCGGCAATGCCGTTCCTGGTTGCACCATGTCCCCAGCCACCGTTTTGGCGCGCACTGCCGGTGAATGGGTACTCCGAGTTGGCGCCGGTATTGTAGGCGGGCATGCAAGTGCCCTGGCCACTCGTGCCGGTGCAGGAGGCTGACGTAATTGCCAGGGGATTGCCGGCGGCGTAGGTAACGATGTCGGAGATGCGCCATCCGCCCACGATGTTGCGCACAATAGGATTCCCGCCGCCGATGTGACCGGCGCCGAAAGGCAGATCGTATGTGCTGGTAATGACCAGGTTCTGCGGTTGGTCCTGCGTGCTGCGCGACCGCTCGATGCGGTCGATGGGCCACGCCTTGCCGCTATTGGCGAGGATGCCCGTGGGAATCGCGTAGCCAGTGCGGAAGGTTCCGATGTCGTCGATCGTCTTGCTGTAGGTGTAGTTCACCATGAACGTGATGCCGTGGCTGAGGCGCTGCACGATTGAGAGTTGCAGCGCGTTGTAGTTGGCATTGCCGACCGAGTCGACTTGATCGGTAACGCCGCTGTATTGCGGAAACGCCAACAACGCCTGGCTGACCTTGTTATTGAAGGTGGCATACGGCAAGCCGCCCGGAACGTTAGTGGATGTGGCCGTTGCGCCCAGGACTGCGCTGCCGAGGGAGAGGTAGGCCGGATTCAACTGGTTGCCCCAGTAGCCGCGCGCGACGCCGGTCGGCAACAGGAAGTGTCCCTGGTTACCCACATAGCTTAAGGTCGCAGTGATGTCCTTGGTCAGAAGGCGTTGGAAGCCAAAGGACCATCCCTCGAAGGTCGGCGTGCGGCCTCCATACTTGGGATCGAGATAGGACACCGTGGATGAGATCTTGTCCGGTGCTCCGTACCCGGCGGCATTGGAGTAGTAGGTTGCGTAGGAAGCGTCGTAGATAGGCGGAGCTGAAACCGCATATCCGGTGCCGCCGAAAGCGGAACTGGTCAATGTGGTGTTGTAGCCGCTGTTGTTCAGATAGAAGGCAGGGAGCGAGTCGCCGGGGCTGGGCGGATTTGGTACCGCCGAAAAGCCGAGTTCCATTCCCGATGCCGGGAGCGAAGTGGCGCCGCCGCTGGTGCCGCCGCCGTGCGCGTAGTAGATACCGTACGCTGCGCGAAGGACGGTCTTGTTGCCAATCGCATAGGCCGCGCCAAGGCGTGGACCCCAGTCCTTGTAGTAGGTGTTCATGGGAGTTGCGCAGTTGCAACTGTCTGTTCCGCTGCCGGCAAACTGCAGCGCGCCCATGTTTCCGGTGGTGGGATTGGACATGGTCGGGTTCATGAAGGAGAAGCGGTTCTCCGACTCGCGGAAGGGCGGCATAACATCCCAGCGCAGGCCGGCGTTCACCGTCAGCTTGGGGGTCAGCTTGTAGTCATCGTTCACATACAACGCGAAGGGATGGTAACGCGAACCGGTCTCCTGGGCAATCGGCGCGTATTCGGTGTAGCTTGACGAATCGACCGCGCCCATCAGGAAGCTGGCGTAAGGCAACCCTGTGCCGCTTGTGGCCGCCGCCGATTTTCCGCTTACCGCGGCGGTTTCAGCTACGGCAAAGTTCAGCGTCAGAGGAGTGCTTGCGCCGTAAGCATAGAGATCGTTGAACTCGAGCCATTCGTACTGGCCACCAAAGGTCAGCACGTGTTTGCCGCGGACCCACTGCAGATTATCCTTCAGAGAATCGGTGTTGGTGCTCTGAATATACTGGCCCGTATTGGGTCCCCACTGTGCCGGAGCGTCGGTCCCAGTGAACTTTACGATCGGAAAACTGTTGGGCGCCTGTCCAGCCGCGGGCAGGTTGCTGATGCCGGCCTTGGTCGCCGCCCACGCCGGATTCAGCAATGTAATGTTGAAGTCTGGCGCATGGTATTGACCGATTCCATAGTTGAACTGGTTTACCAGGCTCTGGGAGATCAGGTAGGTATCGTTGAACAACACAACCCTCGTGATCGGAGCGTAGGTCTTCGAGTAAAGATAGGGCAGCGGGCCTACTTGCGTAGTCTGGCTGCCGGCCGGGCCAATGAGCCCCTGGCGGCCTGACGCCCCGATGACCGAAAACTTGTGCTTGTCTGACAGGTTCACATCAACCCGATCCGTCGTCGACCAGTTGTTCAGGCCATAGCTATACGATCCCTGATAGTTGTTGGTGAGATTCGAATTGAGGTAATCCACTCCCGACCAGTATTGCTGGAGAGACTTGGCGATGGGAGAGATTTCGCCCTGCGGAATCACGTTCATTTTGACTGGGCCGGTACCGCAACCGGCGGAGGTATAGCTTGGGCCGCTCAATGCCGTTCTTGAGTAACTGCCGCCGCTCGATGCTTGCGACGTGGGATCGAAAATCTCGTTGGTGTAAACGCCGGTGGTTCCGATTTCGGAGCCAAGAGCGGCCGAGAAATCGCCGCACAACTCTGCCTGCGTAGGAATGGTTTCAGTCTGCGGCGAAGTCAGAGCAGAGAACCTGAAGCCCATGTAATTGGCAAAGAAAAATATCTTGTTTTTCCAGATCGGTCCGCCAACGGTCACGCCGTATTCGTTCATGTGCTCCGGTGGTTTGTAAAACGTGCCCGCCTTGGACGCGATAGCGTAGTTACTCGGGTACTGTGCCGGGTTGAAGCCCGCGGAATCGAATGCGGTGTTGCGCATGATTTCGTAGAGCGAGCCGTGAAACTGGTTGGTGCCTGACTTGATGGTGAAGTTCTCCACGCCCAGGCCCTGGTACTCCGCCGAGTAGGCCGTGGTTTTTACCTGGAACTGGTCGACAGCCTCAACGGAAATAGCCGACCAGATGTAGCGCGGATCGCCGGCGACCGAAGCGGACTCGAAGGGAAGGCCTTCGATGTACATCTCGCTGGAACTGGCGTTGCCGTTAATGACCATCGGCTCATCGGATTCGTTGTTCTTGATTTCGTTGTTGGTGACGCCGGGCATAAGCAACGCGGAGTCAGTGGTCCTGCGCTGATCGGTGCTGATTCCATTCGCGCCGCCCATCTCAAGCGGGAGAGATTGATAAACCTGGTTCTCAATCACGGCGCCAAGTGTTTCTTCACCCGTTTCGAGCGCTGGAGGCGTGTCTTTCACGGTGACAGTCTGGGTGGCCGCTCCTGGCTGCAAGGTCAGGTCGAGCGAAAGCACCTGCAATCCATCCAGATGAATGTTTTCGCGAACGAGGGTCTCAAAACTTGCTGCGGTCACCGTTACGATGTAGTCGCCGTTATCCAGCGGGGCGAGCGTATACGATCCGCTCTTGGTGGTGGAACGGACCATCTCGGCCCCCGTTCCTACATTCCGGGCAGTTACTTTGGCGCCAACGACCAAGGCTCCCGTGGAGTCAGTGACCGTTCCTTCAATGGTCCCGGTTCCTCCCAACTGAGCGCTCGATCTCAACGGCGCCAGCATGGCGATGACCAGAAATACAAGCCACGTCCACTCTGAGCAACGACGGATTCCTCCGCTCAGTCTCCCAGGCGCCTTCAAGAGATTCAAATACCTGCTTGCATCAGATTGCATCTTTGTTGCCTCCATAAAACTGCCTTCCAACTTTGCCCCATGGATTGTTCAGCGCGGGCTCTCCGCGAAATATGCGGGTAGAGGTCAGACCTCTTTTGAAACCCAAACAGTGTGCTTGATGAATGTAAGCCTTGTCAATAGAGAAAAGAAAAGGCCGGTTCGCTCCCCATAAGAGTATCAATATAAGCCATTTAACAGGCAACGAGTAACCGGAAGAATCAAAACAAAGGTCAGACCTCATTGAGAGGCCACGCGTCAGGCTGTGGATAATGCGTCAGACCGACGATCCAACCTAAAACGAGACGAGTCGCGGCGCGGAGACAATGCTCGCGGCAAAACTCGAAACAATGTGATCAGCTGACTGAAGAGAAATCCTGAATTGGTTTGCGGACTTGAATTGCCGCGTTTGCGCAATGGAGAGCATGCGCATGACGAAGGTCACGCGGCGGAAACCGCGCGCCACTCAGTGCATGGGGCCGCCAAGGGATGGGCGCAACTCATTCTCGTGAAGCGGAGGACGAGATTTGCCACGAATGCTTCGAGGCTTGACCACGCCCTTAGCCGTCTTTCGACCCCCTATGCGCTCTGAACTCTGCGCGGTCTGGGCCATGCGCAAGTGCTTCTCCATCAGAATCCGCGCTTCCTCGGGTTTCCGCGCGCGGATGGCCCGATAAATCTCGCGATGCATCTCAGCAGATTCGCGAAGATCAACCGAATGCTCCACTGTTTTGCGCCTGAAGTCGTAGAGCGCCGATGTGATGGTTTCCATGAGAACAGATAGAATCGGGTTTCCGGATGCCTGCGAAATAATACGGTGAAAGAGAACGTCGTGGATGAGATAGTCGGCCGGAGCATCGACGGCGGCAAACATTTCGCCAACCTCTTCGGCGAGCGCCGTGTGGTGCTCTTCCTTTCCTCGCTCGGCCGCGAATGCGGCGAGATGGCCTTCCAGAATCAAGCGCGCCTCAAACATCTGCCAGGACTGAAAACCGTGAAGCGCTCCCATGAAACTCAGGTACGCCTTGCCGAACTCAGGTGGCCCATCCGCTACGAAAGTACCGACCCCGTGTCGCACCTTCATAATGCCCATGGTCGCCATGTACCCGATTCCTGCCCGAAGACTGGCGCGGCTGATCTTGAGGGTGCGCGCAAATTCGCGTTCCGGAGGTATTTTGTCGCCGGGTTTCAGCGTTCCATTCTCAATAAGAGAGCGGATGTGGTTAACCACATCCATTGTCCGATGGGTATCAGGTTCTTCTTGCCGTTGCTTGATCATTTGAGTCAACACCCTTGTTTTCCCTGAAATGAGGGCCAAAATGAGGTTAGCACCGAACGGCTGCTCCTGCCTGAAAATTTCTCGAGTCTTGAAATGACGGGCAGAGATCTCGTGTGTATACTTGTGGTCTGACCTCTATGGAGTCCGGTCCGCCGACTCTCAGCGAAAGGGTAGAGTATAAGCCATGCTGATCCACGAAGACCGCTTGTTTCCTGCCGATCCGGGTACGCGAAAGATAGCCAGAGCGCTTTATGAGCAGGTACGGGCGATGCCCATTGTGAGCCCGCACGGGCATACGCAGGCGGCATGGTTTGCGAAGAACGAGCCCTTCCCTGATCCTGCAAAGTTACTGGTGCAGCCCGATCACTACATCTATCGAATGCTCCTGAGCCAGGGAGTTTCGCTGGAAGATCTCGAAATCGGCGCGACGGAAATGAAGGACCCGCGCAATGTCTGGCGCATCTTCGCCAAGCACTACTACCTGTTTCGCGGAACACCGACACGGATGTGGCTGGATTTCGCATTTCAGGAACTGTTCGGATTAGAAGAACGGCTTTCAGAGAAAACGGCCGACAGCTACTTCGACACGATTTCTGAAAAACTGCGCACACCCGAGTTCCTGCCCCGTGCGCTTTATGAGCGCTTCAATCTGGAAGTGCTGGCGACAACCGACTCTCCGATTGACTCGCTCGACGATCATAAGGCGATTATCGCGTCCGGATGGAAGGCGAGGATTTTGCCAAACTTCCGTCCCGACCCGGTTGTCGATCCGGAGTTCGCCGGATTCCGGGAGAACATTGCAACACTCGGCGAGCAGACCGGCGAAGACACGTCGACGTGGCCCGGATACCTGAACGCACTGCGCAAAGCGCGCGTCCGTTTTCGCGAACTTGGATGCACGGCAACCGATCACGGCCATCCGACGGCGCAGACTGCGGACCTGAATGCGGCCGAAGCGGCGAAGCTTTTCGGCAAGGTGCTCGGCGGCAACGCGGATGGTCTGGCGCAGGAATTATTTCGCGCCCAGATGCTGACCGAGATGGCGCGGATGAGCCTTGAAGATGGGTTGATCATGCAGATTCATCCTGGATCTGTGCGCAACCACAATCGCAAGATCTATGAGCGCTACGGCAGGGATGTGGGCGCCGACATTCCCCACGCGACGAATTATGTGGATGCGCTGCGGCCGCTGCTGGATCGATTCGGCAACGAGAATTCACTCACAATCATTCTGTTTACTCTCGACGAGTCGACGTATAGCCGCGAACTGGCGCCGCTCGCGGGACACTATCCGTGTTTGCGGCTCGGTCCTTCGTGGTGGTTTCACGATAGCCCGGAGGGAATGACGCGCTACCGCGAACAGGTTACAGAGACGGCGGGCTTCTACAACACGGTTGGATTCAACGACGATACACGCGCATTCTTGTCCATTCCGGCGCGGCACGATGTGGCGCGGCGCATGGACTGCGCATTCCTCGCCAAGCTGGTGGTGGAACATCGGCTCGAGGAAGATGAAGCATTTGAAGTGGCAACGGATCTGACCTATCGGTTAGTGAAACAGGCGTATCGGCTGTAAAGGCGAGACATGGTGGAGAGCACGGGATTAGCGGCGCGAGAGGACGAGGGGCTGTCGTCAGGCGCGCGGCTTGGGCGCGTACGCTGGACGATTTGCGCAATGCTTTTCGCTGCCACTTCAATCAACTACATGGACCGCCAGGTCATCGCAATTCTGAAACCGACATTACAGCACAGCATTGGCATGACCGAAGTGGGCTACGGACACATCACGGCCGCGTTCATGATTGCGTATGCGCTGGGCCTGGTGGTCGCCGGGCGCTTTGTCGACAAGGTCGGCACGCGCATTGGCTACATGGTCATCATGGCTGTCTGGAGCCTCTCCGCCATGGGCCACGCGCTTGCCAACACGGTGCTTGAATTCGGCGTTGCGCGCGTCTTTCTCGGACTGGGCGAATCCGGAAACTTCCCCGCGGCCATCAAGACAACGGCGGAATGGTTTCCGCAGAGCGAGCGATCGCTGGCAACGGGTATCTTCAACTCCGGAGCCAATCTTGGCGCGATATTGGCGCCGCTCATCGTGCCCTGGGTTACGATACGCTACGGCTGGCACGCCGCTTTTCTGGCCACCGGCGCATTCAGCGCGCTCTGGATTCTGTTGTGGTTCAGCAAATACCGCAAGCCTGTTAACCATCCCACGCTGACCGGCGCCGAACTCCGCTACATCTATCAGGAAGCGGCTGAACAGATGGGGCCATCCACGCCGTGGGCCAGGCTATTGAGCCTGCGCCAGACCTGGGCGTTTTCGATTCCGAAGTTCCTCACCGATCCCATCTGGTGGTTCTTCCTTTTTTATTTGCCCTCTTACTTCAGTTCAAAATTCAATCTGGATCTTTCGCACCTGGGATTGCCGCTGATTATTGTCTATAGCGCTTCGACGTTCGGCAGCATCGGTGGCGGCTGGCTACCCACGCCTTTCCACCGCCTGGGGCTCTCGGCAACGCGTGCGCGACTGGGAGCCATGCTTTTGTGTGCCTGCCTCGTGGCGCCAATTTTTCTGCTCAATTACCTTCATTCCGAGGGTCTGGCCATCGCGCTGCTCAGCGTGGCCGCGGCTGCGCACCAAGGCTGGTCGGCCAACCTGTTCACCACCGCGTCAGACATGTTTCCACGCAGCGCCGTGGGTTCGGTGACCGGTATCGGCGGCATGGCCGGAGCGGCAGGCGGCGCGCTGCTGATGAATTACTCGGGCTACATTCTGCAATTGACACATAGTTATGCAAGCCTGTTCGCGATTGCCGCGAGCGCTTATCTTTTGGCCCTGCTCGTCATGGTCCTGCTTGCGCCGGGACTGAAGAAAGTGGAGTTTGCCGCATGAGCCTCTATTGCGCCACCGGCGGTGTTGATACCGAGCTGACTGCACCGCAGTTGAAGCAACTGCTCGCGGAGAGTCTCGCCAAACTTGGCCAGCGGAACCGTGTGCTTGCCGTCCCGCCGGATCAGAGCAGGATGCACTCGCGCGCGGGCGATCTGACGCGCAACGCGTGGGAATACTATGGCGACCGGCTGAAAGCGATTTTGCCCGCGCTGGGAACGCATACGCCGATGCAGCCGGCGCAACTCACGCACATGTTCGGCGAGACACCGCACAATCTTTTCCATATTCATAACTGGCGGACGGATGTGGAGACGCTGGGTGAGGTCCCGGCAGAGTTTATTCACGAGCAATCGGAGGGCAAGCTGAACTATGCGTGGCCGGCGCAGGTGAACCGGCTGATCTCACAGGGCGGGTTCGATCTGATTCTCTCCATTGGCCAGGTGGTGCCGCATGAAGTTATCGGCATGGCTAATTACAACAAGAACATCCTGGTCGGCACCGGTGGGCGCGAGGGCATCAATCGCAGCCATTACCTGGGCGCTGTGTATGGGATGGAACGGATCATGGGCCGCGCGGATAATCCAGTGCGCCGGGTACTCAACTACGCTTCCGACCGATTCCTGAAGCATCTGCCGATTGTGTATGTGCTGACAGTGGTTGGACGCGCGGTGGATGGTGGGCTCGCCGTGCGCGGACTGTTTATCGGTGACGATGCGGAGTGCTTCGAGTTAGCGGCAGCACTTAGTTTGAAGGTTAACTTCGAGATACTCGACGAGCCGATTCGCAAGGCGGTTGTCTATCTTGATCCGGAAGAGTTTCATTCGACATGGCTCGGCAATAAAGCTGTCTATCGAACGCGCATGGCGCTGGCGGATGACGCGGAGTTAGTCATCCTCGCGCCCGGCGTGAGGGAGTTCGGCGAGGACAAGGCGATTGACGGATTGATCCGCAAATATGGCTATCGAGGAACCCAGGCAACGCTGGAAGCGGTGAAGGCCAATGCCGATCTGGCCGGCGATTTGAGCGCGGCCGCGCACCTGATTCATGGTTCTTCTGAAGGAAGATTCAGAATTACGTGGTGTCCGGGAAAGCTCAGCAAAGGAGAAGTGGGGGGCGTCGGGTTTGCATATGGCGATTTGGATGAGATGCTAACTCGCTATGATCCCGAGAAACTGAGCCACGGGTATAACACGGTGGATGGCGAGGAAGTGTTTTTTATTTCAAACCCCGGTCTCGGACTGTGGGCGCATCGCAGCAAACTCGAAGTTGGGAGAGGACATGAGTAATCATCCGTTGAAACTTAGTAAATATTCGGTTGGAACCGGAGACCGGTTTGCGCACCAGGCGAAAGCACAATTACAAGCCTGCGTTCAGGCGCTGGCGAAGGGGATTGAAGTTGTTCCGGTGTGGAACAAATCGAATCGCGAACACTCGATTATCGGCTCCGAACCTGCATCGGCACGGCAAGCCGCGGACGCCGCGGTCAAGGCGCTCGGCTGGACGCTTCCCTACTTCCTCGACGCCGATCACATCACGCTGGAGACGGTAGACCGATTTCTCGATCCGTGCGATTTCTATACCATCGACGTCGCGGATTTCATTGGCAAACCCGCACAGAAAGCCGACATCGATACTTTTGTAAAGCGGCATCCGGAGTTGTTGGGAAGCCTGGAACTCGCCGGGACAGACGAGGCTCTCGAAATCTCGGCAGCAGACCTCAAGGGGGTTGCGCACAAGTTTCTTGCGGCCGTCAAAAAGGCCGGCGAAGTCTACCGCAGAATTGAGCAGGTCAAAGGCGCAGGCAACTTCATCCCGGAGGTTTCGATGGACGAGACCGACCGCGCACAGAGCCCAATTGAATTGCTGATTATTCTGGCAGCCATCGCGGATGAAGGCATTCCCATCCAGACCATTGCACCGAAGTTCAGCGGCCGGTTCAACAAGGGCGTGGATTATGTGGGCGACGTAGCGCAGTTTGAGAGGGAGATGGCGCTCGATATCGCGGCGATTGCGTATGCTGTTCGGCAATACGGCCTGCCGGATAATCTCAAGCTAAGTGTGCACTCGGGCAGCGATAAGTTCTCAATCTATGCGGCCATTCACTCGACGATGAAGAGGTTCGATGCGGGAGTCCATTTGAAGACCGCCGGAACCACATGGCTCGAAGAGTTGATCGGACTGGCGGAATCAGGCGGCGATGGGCTGGCGCTCGCGAAGGAGATTTACGCTGAAGCTTATGCGCATCGCGATGAGTTATGCGCGCCGTATGCAACAGTTATCGATATCGACCCGGCCAAACTGCCTTCTCCGGACGAGGTTAACGGATGGACCTCGGAACAATACACCGCGGCATTGCGCCACGTTGAAGGCGCAGCGGAATACAACAGCAGCCTGCGCCAGTTACTTCATGTCGGATTCAAGGTTGCGGCAAAGATGGGGCCGCGCTATCTGGACCTGCTCAAGGCCAACGAAGCAGTGATTGCGAAGAACGTAACGGAGAACCTCTACGACCGGCACATCGCACCGGTTTTTCTGGGGATCGCAGGTTGATTTCAGCCTCGATTGAGAAACTACAAATGCGACAAAGCACGCAAAGAATGCAAGGAGTAAACGGCTGATGAGTTATGGATTGAATATCCGCAAAGATGCTGAACTGGATTTTCTTTCGCTTGGCGCGTTGGTTCACAGGCTCGATCCTGGGATCATCCCCTTTCGCAAAGCGACAGAATGCCACATACACGTCAGTGGCGGCGAGTTCAACGTCGCCGCGAATCTTGCCGATTGCTTTGGGTTGAAGACGGCAATCGCTTCGGCAATGTCGGACTATCCAATCGGCGACCTGATCGCTGAACGCGTGCGTGCCATGGGCGTGAAGCCGTTTTACAAGCACTTCAAGCACAACGGCGTGAATGGGCCCAACATGGCGACGGTATATAGCGATCGCGGATTTGGCGTGCGCGCGCCAGTGGTGTTTTATAACCGCTCCAATGAAGCGGCTGCGCAATTGAAGCCGGGTGACTTTGACTGGGCCGCGATCTTTGCCGGGGGCGTGCGCTGGGTCCATTGCGGAGGAATCTTTGCCGCGCTCTCACCGACCACGGCGCCACTGGCCGCGGAGATGATGAAGGCAGCCAAGGCCGCGGGCGCAGTCACTTCCTTCGATCTGAATTTTCGCGAGAAGCTGTGGAAGATTCACGGCGGCAACGAGCGGGCCGTTGAAACCATCGGGACCATCGTCGAGAATGTGGATGTGCTGGTGGGCAACGAGGAAGATCTGCAGCAAGGGTTAGGCATTCCAGGGCCGTCTGTTGCGGCCAAGTCGAAGCTCGACCCCAGTGTGTTTTTCGGAATGATCGACGAAGTAGTGAAGAAACACAAGCACGTGAAAGTGGTCGCCACCACGCTGCGCGAGGTGCATTCAACTAACCGGCATAGCTGGAGCGCGGTTGCGTGGATCGACGGCAAGACATTGAGCGCGCCGACGGCGGAGCTTGAAGTTTACGATCGCGTCGGAGGCGGAGACGGCTTCGCGGCGGGCTTCATCTATGGCCTGCTGTCGGGTGAGGAACCGGAAGCGGCTCTCAAATTGGGATGGGCGCATGGGGCGCTGCTGACCACGTTCCCCGGCGACACAACCATGGCGACACTGGACCAGGTGCGGGCGTTTGCAAAAGGCGGATCGGCGCGCATTCAACGGTAGCAGGCAACTGGTAAGATGAACCTGCCAAGTGAAAACATAGAAAGCACGTTCGCTTGCAGACTGAATGGAGAAGCCATGGGTTCGCCGCTTTTTAAGCTTGAAGGAAAGATTGCAGTTGTCACCGGAGGCACTTCCGGCATTGGGCGCGCACTGAGCCTCGGGCTCGCAGACGCGGGCGCCGATGTGATCGCCACGGCCCGGCGCCAGCAGCAGGTAGACGAAACCGCCAGCGAGATTGAGGCGCGTGGGCGCAAAACGTTGCGCATTGCTTCAGATGTGTGCGACCGCGCATCGCTGGAAGCTTTGCTGACAGCCACCATCAATACCTTTGGCCATGTCGATATCCTGGTAAACTGCGCAGGGAAAATTAAGCGCACACCCACGCTGACAGTGTCCGAAGAAGAGTGGACAGATATTCTCAACACCAACCTGACTGGAACTCTGCGCGCATGCCAGGTCTTTGGCAGGCAGATGCTCGAACGCGGCTCCGGACGCATCGTGAACATCGCGTCCTTGAACAGTTTTGTCGCGCTGAACGAAGTGGCCGCCTACGCCGCAAGCAAGGCTGGAATCGCATCGCTGACCCGGTCACTGGCGGTTGAGTGGTCGAAGCGCGGTGTCACGGTAAACGCCATCGCGCCGGGCGTCTTCCGCACCGATCTGAACGCGAAGCTGCTGGACAGCACGCCACGCGGGCAGGAGTTGCTGATGAGAACGCCGATGGGCCGATTCGGAAAAACCGAAGAGCTGGTCGGAGCCGCGATTTATCTTGCTTCCGACGCAGCGTCGTTTGTCACCGGACAGACGCTGGTGGTCGATGGAGGATTTCTGGCCAGCGGCGTGAACCAATAAGACAAGTAGGACAGAAAGAGCGGCTGCGCAATCTTGCGCAGCCGATCTTTTTTAGTGTCCAGCATTCAGCGCAGGGTGACTTTCGCTCCTGCGGATTTTGTGATCGGCTGCCCTTCGCTGACCTTCACTTCCAAGTTATCGCCCGACACCTCGGCGAAACTGATCTTCAGTCCGCTCTGAGCTTCAATCTTCACATTGTGCAGCACCACGGCGGTGATGGGAGCCTCCGGCAAGCCCGCAATGGCACCTGCCGATGCACCTCCCGTGGCCCGAAGATTCTCAATCGTGATGTCGTGAAAGTGCGGTGTTAAGCGAGTGACGGGTTGCGGCGCATCCGAATCGGGCGGCAAAATCTTTGGATAATATTCGCTGATCACGAGCGCGTTCTTCACGTCCTTCATGTCGATGTCGCGGAAGTAGAGATGTCCCACATCGTTGCCGCGATCGCGGTTCGCCTTCACGCGAATGCCGTTGTCTGTGCCTTCAAAATGGATGCGCTCGGCGCGAATATTCTGAGCGCCGCCGGCAATTTCGCTGCCCACCGAGAGGCCGTGGCCGTGCAGGAAAGTGCAATCGGTAATCGTAATGTCGCGACTGGGATCGTCCGGGCCCGGAGAGTTGATGGCTCCCGACTTGATGGCAATGTTGTCGTCTCCCACGTCGGCAAAAACATGATCGATAACCACGTGCGAAGACGAAAACGGATCGATCGCGTCTGTATTTGGAGAGCGGGCGGGCGCCAGCACTTTGATATTTCGAATCGTCACATCGTCGGAATAATAGAGAACCAACTGCCACATGGGAGAGTTCTGGATCGTCACTCCCTCCACGCGCACATGCTTGCAATGATCGAAAACCACCAGCCTAGGCCGTGGATGATCGGACCCCATCACACCGGCGTCTTTGATGGCCCGCGCCATTTGCCACCAGGTCTCGCCTGCCCCATCGATCACGCCATCGCCGGTGATGGAGACATTCGTTGCGTCTGTGGCGCTGACCAAAGATTGCAGGCCTGGTTCGCGAAACTCGGTTTTGGGCGGATAGTCCGCATGATCCACTGACCCAAGCAGCGTAGCTCCCTTGTCGAGTTGCAGGGTGATATTGCTCTTCAACACAACAGGGGCGCTTAGATACGTGCCTGCGAAAAGTCGAACGGTGCCGCCTTGCTTTGCGCAAGAATCGATCGCCGCCTGAATCGCCGCCGTATCTTTGGAAACGCCGTCCCCTTTGGCGCCATACGCGCGGGGATCGCAACTGTGAATGGAATCGAGTGCATGCGCCGATGAAGCAGCGAGGATCGCTTGAAGCGCTAATCCAGCCAGCCGCCAAGTGATTGATTTTCGATGTCGAAGCACAAAAACTCCCGAAAGATGCGAGAGATACCCAAGCCATTTTCAGATCAATCATACCCTGCGAACATCCAGTGGTCATACCACTAAAAAATGCGCATCTGCTTTCGCAAATTTGAATGAGATGCCGGCGCGGCTCGTCGAGAGTTCACGCCCTGCCGTTATACTGAAATGTTTGCAACACACACGCTGGCGGGTCGCAAATTGCCCGCTGAAGAGAACCGTGGTCCCCGGCGACAGGCGCTCGCCGCCGGGGTGGAAGGAGTCTGAAGTGGCTCAGGCGGAGATCGGAATCATAGGCGGCAGCGGACTGTATTCCATGCCCGGATTCACCAACATGCGCGAAGTGCATGTGGAAACCCCATTTGGAGATCCCTCCAACTTTTATCTGGTCGGCGAGATGGAGGGCCGGAAGGTGGCGTTTCTGGCTCGACATGGGCACGGGCACCGGATTCTGCCCTCGGAATTAAACTTCCGGGCCAACATCTATGGCTTCAAGAAACTGGGCGTGGAGCGCATCCTGTCGGTTTCAGCCGTGGGTTCATTGAAGGAAGAGCACAAGCCCACCGACTTTGTGATTCCCGACCAGTTCATCGACCGCACCTATAGTCGAATCTCCACTTTCTTTGGCGACGGCATTGTGGGACATGTGGCCTTTGGCGATCCGGTGTGCGCCACAGTGGCCAACGCAGCGGCCCAGGGTTGCGCCCGTGTGGGCGTGACGGGCAAGCTGGGCGGAACCTATGTCTGCATGGAGGGTCCGCAGTTTTCTACTCGCGCGGAGTCGAATCTTTACCGGAGTTGGGGCGCGGACGTGATCGGAATGACCAATCTGCAAGAGGCAAAACTGGCGCGCGAAGCGGAGATTTGTTACGCCACAGTTGCCATGGTCACCGATTACGACTGCTGGCGCGAGGGGCATGACTCGGTCACCATTGAAGAGATAGTCGCGGTGCTCCACAAGAATGCTGAAAACGCGGCCAAAGTGGTCAAGGCGGCCGTGGCCGCGTTGCCTCAGGAACGCACATGCGCCTGTGTGTCGGCCGCGCAACATGCGGTTATCACCCAGGCCGATTTGATTCCCGCCGTTGTTAAGGAAAAACTCGGACTGCTCTTCGGAAAGTATCTGGGCTGGTAGGCGCCTGGCGGTGCGGCAGTGGCTTCCCGATGGCCCGCGCAAGTAACAAGACAAGTTAGATGAGTTATGTAACCAGGAATAACAAATAGGAGAGGATGAAGCATGTCAATTACCGTAGTAGGCAGCGTGGCGTTCGATTCGATTGAAACTCCGGCAGGACGCCAGGAGCGCTGCCTGGGGGGCGCTGCAACCCACTTTGCGCTGGCAGCCAGCTTTTTTACCGATGTGCGCGTCATTGCTGTGGTTGGCGAGGACTTTGGCCCTGAGCAGGAGGCCGTCTTTCACAAGCGCAATATCGACATTCGCGGCATTGAGCGCGCTCCGGGCAAGAGCTTCTTCTGGGAAGGCTCTTACCTGGATAACCTGAATGAAGCGAAGACGCATAACACCGAATTGAACGTATTCGCGAGTTTTGAGCCGAAGATACCCGATGCTTATCGCGACTCGAAGTTTTTGTTTCTGGCTAACATCGACCCGGTGCTACAGCGGCGCGTGCGCGAGGCCATGCCGGGTGTGCGCCTGGTGGCCGGCGACACCATGAACTACTGGATCAAGGATCATCGCGCGGCGCTGCTTGAAGTGTTGAAGGGGCTGGATGTGCTGCTGATCAACGACACGGAGGCGCGCATGCTGGCCGGCAACAACAACCTGGTGCTGGCGGCTCGCGCCGTGCTGGGTCTGGGGCCGCGCACACTGATCGTGAAGCATGGCGAGTATGGCGCGACGGCTTTTTTCAGCAGCCACAGTTTTTCCAAGGAAGGCGAATACGCGGAGCACATCTTCAGAGCGCCGGCGCTGCCGCTTGAAGAAGTGGTGGACCCCACGGGCGCGGGCGACAGCTTCGCCGGCGGTTTCTTCGGCTACCTTGCATCGGAAAAGGAACTCACGCCGGCTTCATTTCGCCGTGCCATGTTTTACGGCAGCGTGATGGGTTCATTCGCCGTGGAGCGCTTCGGGACCGAGCGAATTCAGGCCCTGACACGCAAGGAGATTGACGAGCGCTTCACCGTCTTCCGCGAGCTGACGCATCTTGACTGAGAGACCAATTGCGCGCGCGGCAGTTTTGCGCAAAGAACATCTTGCGGTGCTCGGCTGCTGCGCCCTGGGCTCATTTGCGGTCATTTTGTGGAGTTGGCATCACGGCGCAATGCTTAACTACGGTGACGCCCTGGCCCATCTTCACATTGCACGCAGAGTCTTGGATTCGCATCGGCCAGGGCTCACGCAACTTGGCTCAGTATGGTTGCCGCTGCCGCACCTGCTGATGATTCCATTTGTCTCGGTGTACGCGTGGTGGGCCAATGGAATCGCTGGCGCAATTCCATCGGCACTTGCTTACCTGGCCGCGTGCACGGGCCTTTACCGCCTCGCGCGCCGCTGGCTCGAACCGGTCGCAGCCGCGGTGGCTTTGGCCTTTTTTGCCGCCAATCCAAATCTGCTTTATCTGCAAACCACGGCCATGACGGAGCCGCTGTTTCTGTGCGAGATGATCTGGGCCGCGGTTTGGCTGGTTGAGTGGCGCAGCAGCATTGAAACCGATCCGCGCAAAGCCGGGCGCCTGCTCTGGTCGATTGCAATCGTGCTGGTGGCTGCCGTTTTCACTCGATACGACGGCTGGATTCTGGCTCTGCTGGCGTGGACGAGCATTGGAGTTGCGCTGTTGCGTCGCGGCCGGTTGCGATCGCGAGCCTATTGGCTGGCCAGCGTACTGGTGGTGGCCGCGCCTGTGCTCTGGTTCGTCTACAACGCGGTGTACTTTGGCGACTGGCTTGACTTTGCGCGCGGCCCGTACTCCGCCAGCGCAATCGAATTGCGCACTGCTACGCCGGGCTGGCCGCCGCATCCTGGATGGCACAATCCCTGGGTGTCCTTGCTGTTCTTCGTCAAGGTTGCGGAGATGGACGCTGCTCCTGCCGGGTGGGGCAATGTATTGCTTGCGCTCAGCGTCTTCGGCACTGCGTGGGCCTGGCTCATTGCGCGCCGCCGCGCTTTTTTGTGGGCGCTTTTCCTGTGGCTACCGTTGCCGTTCTATATCTATTCAGTGGCCTACGGTTCGGTGCCGATTTTTCTGCCCGTCTGGTGGCCTCACTCCTGGTACAACACGCGCTACGGCTTGGAAATGTTGCCGGCTTTCGCGCTGGGACTGGGGTTTGCCGCGCATTTCGCGTTCACGGCGATTGGTGAATTCAAGCCACGCGAGTCGAAACGCCGATGGATGGCCTATTCAGCGAGTGTGCTCTTCGCGATTGTCGGTCTCAATGTTGTTGAGCTGATGCGCGAACAACCGCTCACCTACGTTGAAGGCATCAAGAACGTCGAATCGCGGCGGCCGTTTGAACTCGAAATTCCACCCGCGCTTCGATCGCTTCTCAGTAAACGGCCGGGCGGCATTGTTCTCATGGATACATCGGTATATCCGCAACTGGTGACGCTTACGGGCATTCCCCTGCGGCAGACGATCAACGAGAGCGATAAGGAGTTTTATTCTGCGGCTCTGGCTGCGCCCGCGGCCCATGCGGACCTGGTGCTGGCATTCGACGGGGACGAGATCGACCAGGCTGTTCATGCGCATCCGGAGGGACTCACCGCAGTCGGCCGCTACAGTGCGCCCGGCCAGGCATTGGCGACAATTTACGCCTCCGATACTCCCGCTTCTTCCACGCTCAACAAGCCGGGCCGCGCGGTGGTAGCATCGCTCAAGGTAATCGAATGAGTACGACCCTGGCCCAGTTCGCGCTACCCTTCAGCTTTAACCAGCTGCAGCAGATGGACGTGGTGAATGGCGCCGTCGGGCGGCTTCTGCTGGCCTGCGCACTCGGCGGACTGGTCGGCCTGGATCGAGAGTTGAGACGCAAATCGGCCGGTGTGCGCACCAACCTGCTCATATGCATGGGCGCGGCGTTCTTTACGCTGCTGTCCGCAGTGCTGGCTGGTGACAACAGTCCAAACAGGGGGCAGGTCGCTTCCAACATCGTGCAGGGCATCGGGTTTCTGGGCGCGGGATTGATTATTCACAACCGCAACCGCGTAAGCGGCCTGGCCAGCGCCGCCATGATCTGGGCTGTCGCTTCAATCGGCATGGCGTGCGGTGCGGGCCTCTTTGGAGCGGCGAGCGTTGCAGCTCTCATCGTCATTGTTGCCATGGAATTCGTCGGCTTGCTGGAGAGGCGCGCCAGCCTCAAAGCCTACACCGTCACTTATGAGGCGCGGGGCAACGATCAGCCGCGCATGCTCCTGTCCATCATGGATGCGATGGACCATGTAGGCCAGCGGCTCACCGACCTTCAAACCGATGTCATCGGCGAGATTCAACGCGTCAGCTTTCCTCTGACGACCACCAGGCGCCAGCATGAGCGTCTACGCGTGGAACTGGATGCTCGAGCCGATATTGATAAGTTGCTCATATTCCGCAATCCGGAGGACGATTGATTCCCTTCACCAAGGCCCACGCCTGCGGCAACGACTTTCTCATCGTGACAGAGGAAGCGGCCGCGGACCACGACTGGGCGGAACTTACACGCAGCCTGTGTGCGCGCAACACCGGCATCGGCGCGGACGGCATTGAGTTCTTTGCCTGGACCAGTGCAAAATCGACCGGCGCAAAATCCGGCCGCATTCGCCTGCACAACGCCGACGGGTCCGTCGCGGAAATCAGCGGCAATGGAACGCGATGCGTCGCAGCGTGGATGGCCGAAGCGCTCGGCTCGCAGCCTGGCGAAGTGCTCGAAATAACCACCGATGCAGGAGTGCGCGTGTGCCGCGTGAATTCAGTTGACACTGCGCATGGATTCTCCGTGCAGGTGACCGCCGGCATGGGCGTTCCTGTCGTCGCGACCCGCACCGTTACTCTCGCGAATGGCACGCAGGTCGCTGGCGCGGAAATCTCGATGGGCAATCCTCACTTCGTCATTCGAGTGGACAACCTGGAGTTCACGGTGGCCGGACGAACATGGCAGGACGTCGGTGCGGAGATTTGCTTTCATGCGGACTTTCCCCACCAGACCAACGTTCTGTTTTTTCGCATCGTCAGCGCCACAGAGATCGAGATTCGCATCTTCGAGCGCGGAGTGGGACCAACTACTTCATCCGGCACTGGCAGCTCGGCATCGGCAACGGCGGCAATCGCGTTTCACGGATGCAGTGCGCCACTCACAGTGGTTGCTCCCGGCGGCGCGCAGACCGTGGATTGGGAAGGCCCCGGAACCGAGCTGCACCTTATCGGCCCGGCCACGTTGATTGCGCGCGGCGAGGCCTGGTATTGACCATGAGCGCTGGAAAAGCCAAACCGGATGCACGTCCAGGTCAATTGCTGAAGCCGGCTCGCGTTGGCGCAGGAGCCGGTGTTAGTGTTGTGGCGCCCGCCGCGTCTGCCAACCTTGAGCGAGCCGAACAAGGCATCAAGCGTATGCGCGCGCTGGGCTTCCTGCCCACGCCAGGTCACCACGCCTTTCAAAAGGGGCCCTTGTATTTTGCCGGAACTGCGGCGCAGCGACTCGAAGATCTGCATGAAGCCTTCGCCGACCAGGAAACAAGTTTCGTATCGTGCATGCGCGGCGGCTATGGCTCAAACTATCTGCTCGGGCAGCTTGATCTGGAACTGATTCGCCAACACCCGAAACCCTTTTTTGCGTACAGCGACCTCACCGGCATTCAGTTGCATCTGCTCGACCAGCTTGGCCTTCCTGCGTTTCATGGGCCGATGGTCGCCGCCGATTTCTCCAGCGAAAACGGAGTTCATCTGCCCAGCTTTCAGGCTGCGCTTGCCGGCGTTACCTACAGCGTTGGACCTGCGGAAGGCTTGCGCACTTTGCAGTCGGGTCGCAAATTCAGCCATGCTCGCGGCACGCTCTACGGCGGCTGTCTCAGCATTCTCGTTTCGTTGCTGGGCACGCCGTGGGAGCCGCAGACCGAAGGCAAGCTGCTCTTCCTTGAGGACACCGGCGCCAAGCCCTACCAGGTTGATCGCATGCTGTGGCAGTTGCGTCACGCAGGCAAATTGCAAGGGGTGCGCGGCATCGTGTTTGGCGAGATGCTCGATTGCGTTTCTCCCGGCGCATCGCCGAGGCTGCTCGACGAGGTGATCCTGCGCGTGTTTGAAGACTTCGATGGTCCCATCGCGATTGGATTGCGCAGCGGTCATGTTTCGCACGCCAACGTGACGCTGACGCTCGGCGTTGAAGCCGAGTTGATGATCACGGATGAAGCGGTGCTGCATTTACTGGAACCGGCGGTGAAGAAGTGACTCACCAGAGATCAGTGGTCAGGGATCAGAGATCAGAGATGCACTTGAATGACGCAGGGGTGACGGCATGACAGCGCTGCCGCGGCATATTCATTTGAGCGGGATCTGCGGAACGGCCATGGCCTCGCTGGCGGGGCTGCTGCAACTGCAGGGGCACCACATCACCGGCTCCGATAAGGCGGCTTATCCGCCGATGAGCGACCTGCTGGCATCGCTTGGAATTCCCATTCTCGAGCCTTACGCTGAATCGAACCTCGATCCCGCGCCCGATCTTGTGGTGATCGGTAATGCCCTTTCGCGTGGCAATCCTGAAGTCGAACGCGTGCTCGACGAGCGCATTCCTTTCACCTCAATGGCCGCGCTGCTTCACGAAGAATTCCTCACTGGGCGCGAGTCGCTGGTAGTTGCCGGCACACATGGAAAGACAACCACCACCAGCATGCTGGCGTGGATCTACCAGGTCGCTGCGCAGGAAAATCCAGCGCTGGAGCCTTCGTTTCTCATCGGCGGCGTAGCGGAGAATTTCGAAACCAGCTTTCAGCTTCGCCCCACGCGCACTTTCATCGTTGAGGGCGACGAGTACGACACGGCGTTTTTTGATAAAGGCCCCAAGTTCCTTCACTACTTTCCTGACGCGATGATTCTGACCCACGTCGAATTCGATCACGCGGATATCTATGCCGATCTCGAAGCCGTCAAGACCGCTTTCAAGCGGCTGGTAAACCTTGTGCCGCGGCGCGGGCTCATCGTTGCGTACGATGGCAATGCCAACGTCACTGAATGCGTTGGGCATGCATTCTGCCGCGTTGAGCGCTACGGCTTCACTGAGAGCGCAGACTGGCGCATCCAGAACCTGCGTCATGAAGACGGCCGTACGCGCTGGGAAGTCTGGCATAGCGGAACGATGTGGGCCGAGTTTGATATGCACCTGGCTGGTGAGCACAACGCGTTGAACGCAACGGCCGCAGCAGCGCTGGCCGCGGGACAAGGGATCGACGTTAAGGCCATCCAGCAAGCGCTCACCAGTTTCAAGAGCGTGAAGCGGCGGCTTGAAGTGCGCGCAACCATCGGCGGCATCACGGTGATCGACGACTTTGCGCATCACCCCACGGCTATTCGCGAAACGCTGCGAGCGCTGCGTTCTGTCTATCCGCAGGCGCGCCTTTGGGCAGTGCTCGAACCGCGCTCCAATACGCTTCGCCGCAAGGTGCTTGAGTCCGACCTGGTGGCCAGCTTGCGGCTTGCCGACCGCGTTGTGCTGGCCGGAGTCTATCAACAGCAACGCATCCCGGACGCGGAGAGGCTGCACCCGGAAGATGTGGTGAGCGCGCTCAATGCCGAGGGAAAACAGGCTGAACTTTTTCCGGATGCCGACGCGATTGTGAATGCAATCGCGCCTCAACTTCAATCCGGCGATGTGGTCGCCATCCTTTCCAATGGCGGCTTTGGCGGCATTTATGAGAAACTTCCAGCGCGCCTTGCGGAGATTCAAACCTAACGCCGCTGCAATTCGCGATGACGAACCTGGCGCCAAAAGCCGCCGCAGAAAGCAAGCCGTACCCCAAGATGATCGCATCTCTCACATTGCTCGGAGTCATCCTTACCCTCGGCATTCCCACGGCGCTGCTCCTGGTTCCTTTCACCGCACTGACCGGCAATCCGATCCCGCTCTATCGCGCCTCAATCTGGATTGTGCGCACGGCCTATGCGCTGGCTGGAATTCGCGCGGTAAGCGAGGGACAGGAACGAGTACCGGCAAAGACGGCGTGCATCTTCATGTCGAATCATCTCTCGAATCTCGATCCGCCGGTGCTGTTGCCACAGATTCCGGGGCGCACCGCGGCGTTCTTTAAAAAATCGCTGTTGAAGATTCCTGTGCTGGGATACGCCATGAGGCTGGCCGGATTTGTCCCGGTGAGCCGCGACGGCAGCGTGCAGGGCGCGCAGGAGAGCGTGGCCGCCGCTCGCAAGGTGCTGGAGAGCGGCGTCCACATCACCACATTTGTTGAAGGCACGCGCTCCAAAGATGGCCGCATGCTGCCTTTCAAAAAAGGGCCATTCTACCTGGCGATGCAGACCGGCGCGCCGTGCATTCCCGTCTCGCTTTGGGGCACGGAAGGAATGATGGCGAAGGGCAGCATGCGCGTCATCCCCGGAACAGCGCACATCGTCTTTCACGAGCCTGTGTACCCCGCCAACTTTGCCACACGCGAGGAATTGATGGAAGCAGTGCGCGCGGCTGTAGCTTCAGGGCTGCCGGAGTGGATGCGGGGGTAGAAACCGAAACACCAGCCCAAACGATGCTATTGCGAACGCGGATTTCCAATTGTAGCCCAGCGAAAACTTCCTGGATTTGGAGAATTTCGCTAGAATATGGGCAGGGGAGCTGTCATGAATCGATCCGCCAGCAATCTTGCCGAAAAGCTTGACGCTCTCAGCCCGGAGCAGATCTCCACCGTGGATGAATTCGTCGAGTTCCTGCGCGTGCGCGGTCAGGATCGCGCCTTGACGCAGTCGGTCGCCGCCGCAAGCGAACCTGCATTCGGGGCAGTCTGGAATAACCCCGAAGACGACGTCTACGATGCCATTTGAATTCGGGGACGTGGTACTGGCGCCCTTCCCATTCACAAACCAGGCCGCCTTCAAACAACGTCCCGCCGTTGTTGTCAGTAGGCGGGCTTACAACACCGCCAGGCCTGACGTAGTGATCATGCCGATCACAAGCCAGATTGGTTCCGGCTCCGGTTTGGGCGAGATGACGATAAGCGAATGGCAGCGGGCAAACCTGCTCAAGCCGTCGGCAATCAAACCGGTATTTGCAACGCTTGAACAGCGCCTCATCATCAGGCGACTTGGCATTCTCCAGGCCCAGGATCAATCCGCGTTGCGCGCCGCAATCATCTCTGTGATCGGATAAGCTGGATAGAATGTAGCACTGCCCTCGCCTGAGGACTGCCGGAGTGGATTCGGGAGTAAGCTACCAGATTGAAGCCTGTGGTATCCCACATCTGGCGCGATAAGGCTGCGCCAGAAATGTGGCACCCGGCTTTCGCCAAGAAAATTGGATATGTGCTCGAGAACGGGGGCCAAGAAAGACTATGAGCCGGTTCAACAGTTCTAAGAAAAGCGAACCTGCGATGTTCAAACTCTCGAAGAAGGTTTTTGAGGAGTCTCTTTTGGGTGCAGAAACACTGAAACCGGATTTAGAAAAGAACTTTGGAAAAGATAGCAAAAAATTCCACTCTAAATATGTTCCAGTTTTATTTGAGTTTATGTACTTTTTTCTTCACTTAACAAATAGGTATGCATTTGCCCAGCTTGGTCATGAAAGGCGAAGTAAATTATATGACGACCTAGTTCCGCCAACTATTGATGCTACGATCGAATCTATTTTCGGTCACTGGCCAAAACATCTAAAGGATGGAATGGAGAGGGATTTTTACAGCAACTTGAACAACGCAGAAATGGAGTACAGCAGCTGCAAAGAATTATTGCTCAAACCGGAAGACGACACTTCGACGCTGGAAAAAATTGCGTCAGGCGCGAAGAGCAAATCGGTGGTCGGGCAACTCACTGACAATCTTTCGCAGATAATAGAAGACGAAACAGGCCTTGATCCATTTTTTAAAATGACGATTTGGGGTGTTGTTATAGAAAGCCTAAAAAAGAAGGAAATTCAGGATTTGGTTTCTGAAGCTTCTAAAGAAATCAAATAACATTTTGTTCCCGGTCGCCAGAGCGGGATGGCGCCGGCACAAAAGGTCAGGGAGACCTCGGATCGCCCCGGGGTTAGGAATACAAGCTGCTCACGGCTGCACGATTGCATTGTATCCGTCATTCAGCAGCTTCAAGCGCCATTTGTTGGCGTCGTCGCGGGTGTTGAACGGGCCGATGCGCACATGGACCATTCCATCCGCCGCGTCGCGATGCGCAGTGACCGGGTATCCGCGTTTACGCAGCGCATTGGCCAGCACATCCGCATCTTCCGCGTTGGAAACGGCAGCAATCTGCACCATGAGCGTGCCGGCGGCCGCCATAGCCGGCGATGCTGCGCCGGGCTGGCTGGGGAAGGCCTGGCCCGGCTGCGGCTGATAGGCCTGAAGCGCGGGCCTGACCTGCGGTTGTGCGGGAGCCTGGCTCGACGGCGACAATCCGCCAGTGCCATTTGCCGCCTGTCCATCTTTAGCCTCAATCGACCCCGCATCCGTGCCTGTTGGCGAATTGGTTGCGTCGGTCGCAGCAGGCTGCACAGCGCCGGCAGTGCTTGCCGAAGGCTTCGAGTGGGAACCATCCGCCTGCAATGTCGTCTGCGCGTTTGCCTGCGGCTGCAGCGCGACGGAAGGGTCTTGCGCACCGCGACGGCCCATGGAGTAGCCCAACCCGAAGCAGAGTCCGCAGAGCAGAACCAGGCCGAAAAAAATGCCCAGGAGCGTCATGGAGCTCAGCGTCAGTTCGGTGTCGCGCCCGGGTCTTGCAGGCTCCATCTCCCTGTCGTCGAAAGCTCCCCTCATTCCCGTCCTTTGCTCCGTCTCCGACTGCGCGTCGTTCCGCAAACACGCGTCGTTCTTGATTCTTTCACAATCCTGCGTCGGCCTTCAAAGCGGTCAGCCCGCTTTTACGGCTGCTCGGGAGTTCCCTTCCCCAGGGCTCCGATTTTGTTCAGCAGCGTAAGCAGTTCCATGGGCAGCGGGAAGACGATGGTGGTGTTCTTCTCCACGCCAATCTCCGTCAGCGTTTGCAGATACCGAAGTTGCAGGGTCATGGGCTGCGTGGCCATTAACGCTGCCGCATCCACCAGTTTTTGCGCGGCGTTGAACTCGCCTTCGGCATGGATGATCTTCGACCGCTTTTCGCGCTCCGCCTCGGCCTGCTTGGCCATGGCTCGCTGCATCTGCTCGGGCAGGTCTACCTGCTTGACTTCGACCGAAACGACCTTGACCCCGAACGGTTCAGTGCGCTGGTCCATGATGGACTGGATACGCAGGTTCAGCTTGTCGCGATGGCTGAGCAACTCATCCAGTTCCACCTCGCCCAGCACGGTGCGCAGCGTGGTTTGCGCCAGTTGCGATGTCTGGTAGACGTAGTTCACAACCTTGATGGCGGCGTCGTTGGGGTTCACCACGTAGAGCGTGACTACCGCGTTCACCTTGATGGTGACGTTGTCGCGGGTGATCACGTCCTGGGGTGGAACCTCAAGCACATCCTGGCGCAGCGATACTCGAACCATCTGCTGCAATGGCCGGAAGACAAAGATGATGCCAGGGCCGTAGGGCTGCGGCGAGACGCGACCCAGGGTGAAGATGACCCCGCGCTCGTACTCGCGCAGAATCTTGATGCAATTGAGCACATAGAGGACGACGATAGCCAGGATAATCAGCAGAACTTCTAACATTGCGCTTCCCTCACTCAGCACGGATTGTACTCCAGCGGGCGCTAGGATGCTGGTTCAGCGGGCGTGACGTGCAAGAGGTATTGCTCGTGCCCCACCACCCGCAAGGGAACCCCGGCAGCTACAGGCTCGCTGGACACCGCCTGCCAGATTTCGCCTTCCACCAGCACATGGCCTTCCGGCGACAGCGGCTCCATGGCCCTGGCGACTCGGCCCACCAGGGCATCGACGCCGATCTTGCTCTTCATGCGCCGCGCGCGCACCGCCAGCCGGATCAAAAAGACCGTAATGATCCCGAACGCGGCGCTCACCGAAAACGCAATCGCTGGGCTGACGGCCATCTCGGGTACCGGCGCGGCTACCAGCGTGAGAGTCCCAAACGTCAGGCAGATGATCCCCGCAACGGCCAGCGCCCCGTGACCGCCAAACTTGGCCTCCAGCAGCAGCAAGGCCAGCGCCGCCACCAGCAGCAGCACGGCGGTGTAGCGAATGGGCAGCAGATCGAGCCCGAAGATGGCCAGCAGCACCATCAGCGTGCCCAGCGCGCCGGGAACAATAGTCCCCGGCGTGTTGAATTCGAGATAGATGAGCAGCGCGCCTCCCACCAGCATCAGGAGGGCAATATTGGGGTTCACCAGCCAGCCCAGCAGCTGCTCTCGCAATGTGGGCCTGAGCAGTTGAATGCGCGCGCCGCCCAGGTGCAGCGTCAGTTTGCTGCCGTCGTTGCGCGTGATGGTCCGTCCATCGACGGAGGCCAGCAAAGCGGCATCGTTGTTGGCGATCACGTCGATGAGCCGCTGATTGAGCGCCTCTTCGGCAGTGTAGGAGCGCGACGATGAAGCGGCGGCGGCGGCGGCTTCAGCGTTGCGGCCACGCTTGCTCACATAGGAGCGTAACAACGCTTCAGCGTCGTTCTCAATCTTCTGCATCTCGGTATCGTCAATCTTGCCGAACTCCGATACCACGTGCGCCGCACCCGCATTGGTGCCCGGAGCCATGGCGGCGACGTCCGCCGATTCCAGCAGATAAAAGCCGGCCGACCCGGCGCGTGCCCCGGCCGGGCCCACATACACAATCACCGGAACGCGCGAGTTCAAAATGGCGCCGATCATCGCGCGCATTGAGTCCAGCATGCCGCCCGGCGTATTCATTTCAACCAGCAGCGCCTGGGCTCCGTCGGCATTGGCCCGTGTGATCGCCCGGTCGAGCTGGCCCGCGCTCACTGGCTGAATGGTGTCGTCCAAAACCAGTTTGTCTACAATCGGTTGCTGGGCACGCACGGGGAGAACGAGCGTCGCCGCCGCAATCACCCCAAGCAGTACTGCAAATCTTCCCATCAAAACCCCAAACCCGCGCATGCGCTGAATCATTACTTGCTCCTTCAGGGCCTGCCCCCCAAGAACCTGCAACAAACCCTACTTCTGCTGCCCTTCCCGAGCCTCTATCTGGCGACGCAGCTCGAGAGCCGCGCGGCTGGTCGCATCCAGCTTAAGCGCAGCGGTCACATCCTTGTTTGCGTCATCGAGATGGCCGCCGGCAAAATCCAGCCGTCCCAGCACCATGTAAGCATCGGCGGACGGCGCGAGCTGCAAAGCGGAGTGGGCCTCTTTCCGTGCCAAGTCGGCGTTGCCGGTCCGTTCGCGCACCTCGGCTAACCCCACATGCTCCTCGGCCACCGAGCCGTCCTCGGCAACAGCGGACTGATAGAGCCTCTCGGCCTCAAGCAGCAGGCCGCGATTCAAATAGTCGGTTGCCTGCCCTGCCAGCTTTTCCGCGCGATCGTGCGGGGTGAGAGCGGCTAGCCGCGACGCGTCCATCTGGTCAAGCATCTGCGCGGCCTGACGGAAGGCGACCGCATCGAAGTTGCGCGCGATGCGTTCCAGCGGATCGGCCTTCGGCTGGGCAGCCTGATTGGAATTTGCCACGGCCTGCCCGGGCGCAGGCGCTTTCCATGCGGTCTCCAGCGACTGGGCCTCGCTGTCATTGGGCCGCAGCTTGAGACACTGTGCCAGTTCCGCCATCGCTTCGGGGACCTGCCCGTGGCGCTTCAAGCTAACCGCGAGATTGAAATGATAATCGGGCCCATCGGGGTCGGCAGCCACGGCCTGGCGGAACAGCGCGATTCCGTCGTGGCCCTGCCGGCTCACCGCAACTCCCTGGTTATTCACCACCTCGGCCAGCGGCAAAACGCGCGCAATGGCTCCAAACGACTGCTCGGCCTGGGGATAATTGCCTGAAAACATCAGCGAAAGCCCACGGTAAAACCCCGCCTCCAGCACATCGGGGCCCATGGACTCTGGATCGCCGCTGCCCACTTTGGCAAAAGCCGCCGCGGCCTGCTCATACTGTTGGCCGCTGTAGTCCTCGCGCCCCAGCGCCATCCACGCTGGACCATAATCGGGGCTCTCCGCTACCGCGTGGTTCAAATGACGCAGACGCTCCGCCTGGTCGGATTCCGAAATGCCCCGGATGTACTGCTCAAAAG
Organism: Occallatibacter sp.; assembly: GCA_050013695.1. GTDB lineage: Bacteria > Acidobacteriota > Terriglobia > Terriglobales > Acidobacteriaceae > Telmatobacter. Next base: position 16,728 of record JBEKET010000015.1, on the reverse strand, counting down.
CGTCAAGGCGCACCCCCGCGCCCGCAGCCACAAAGGTTTCCTCGGCCACGCTGAACGTGGGATCGAGTTGGCGCGTCAGCTTCCACGCCAGCGAACTGAAGACGGCGATCATGTCCTTCATCTCGCCGCGCGCGGTCAACGGCGCGCTCATTCGCAGATGCGGCACATCCACCAACTGCGCCTCGGCCACAATTCCAGTGCCGTCGGTAAGGTAGCTGCCCACCACAATCTGATCGGCATCCAGCGTCTGCGCCAGCTTGAGCGCGGTGGCGCGCGAGGGATGAAAGCCTTCCGGCAGGCCCAGGTGGTCCAGAGCATAAAGCCGGTCCGCGCGGCTCATGGGCGCGAATCCCGCCGCGGCGAACCGGCTGGTCAGAATCTCCGGCGCGGCCTCGCGAATCCACTCCAGGCTGGGCTGGCCGCTGCGGTTGTCAAACGGCAGCACCAGCAGGATGCGGCCCTTGCCGGCTGCTACTGCCGCAGCGGGGGCGTTCCCCGCCGCCTGGGCTCGAGCGCCAACCGATCCGAAAACGATTAGCAAAAACGCAATAGCGAGGCCGGTTGCGGCGCTGCCGGTGGCTCGCCAAACTCGATCAGGACGTGATGAGAAAAAAGTATGCACAACAGGCTGATTATAGGCGTTGTGGCCTGTTGCCGCTGCCTACCCGCCCCTTCCGCAATATTGATTCAGACAGTTTGATGACACGCTGGTGACATCCGGCGAATGCGCTGGAGATAGCCTTGCATCAATGGGAGCATTAGCAACTCATCGCAGGGGACTGGCCGTGAACAATGGCGCCAGGGCCCTTGAAACCAACGATGCAACCGCCCCGCATGCCACATTGCTTCCGGCGGTGGTGGGATTCTTCTTCTCTTTTCGCCTCATTATCGTGCTCTTGGCAGCGCGAATCTTCGGAATCGACCCGCAAACCGGCGCGGGCCTCACCCTTGCCATTAACTTCCTGCTACTTGGAGTCGTGGCTTTTCATTCATTGGGTCCTGTTCCACTGAATTCGGTATCGCTCATTCGTTTGCCATCGAGTTTTTGGGTGTTTCTCTTTCTCGGATTCTCCGGCTTGAGCCTGTTCTGGAGCTTTGCCGAATCGTTGTCCGCCGCCGTGGTTTTTTGGTGTGCAATGGCAGCGGATACAGCAATGGTCTTCCTTCTTCTTCGCACCGGTCCTGTCGGTGAAATGTCTTCCGCGCTGATGAGGGGATACGTCTATGCCAGCTGCTGCATCGCTCTGGTAGCGTGGATATTGCCCGCGGAATCAGATCTTCGCCTGGGAGATGAAAAGCTCCTGGGTCCGAATGCAATCGGATATGCCTGCGCATTTTCGATCTTTCTCGCGGAGTATCTGGTCTTAGTGAGGCGCGATCGGGGTCCATGGAAGTTTTCCGTGGCGTTTCTGGCCATCACCCTTCTCCGCAGTCTTTGCAAAACCGCAATCATCGGCTTCATCGTGGGCCAGGCTGTCCTCTTGATAACGGACAAATCCATAAGTCGAAAAAACAAACTCCGAATCGTACTCATCGTAGTCGTTGTCCTGGCGGCAACATCCAGCTTTATTGCGTCCTATTTGAATGCCTACATAGACGACGGGAGTCAGGCGGAATCGCTTACCGGCCGAGTCGGAATATGGGCATACATCTTTGCGCAGGCGCTTGAACGGCCGTGGGTTGGATATGGATTTCACTCCGTCTGGAAGGTCATACCGCCTTTCTACACTGACCAGTTTGAGGCTCGCCACGCGCACAACGAGCTGTTGCAGCAGTTCTATAGCTATGGTGTTGTCGGCGTTTTCATGCTGATCGGCCTCTATCGCAGTTTCTATCGCCAGGTCAGGAAACTACCCGTATCTCCCTTGAAATCGTTGCTGTTTGGCCTGTTCTTCTTCGTTCTCGTGCGCGGGCTCGCCGATACTGAGACCTTCGATCTCTCCCTTCCGCTATGGGCCATCATGATGTACTCAGCAGTGATGGCGGAGAAGTGCGGGGTAACCGCAGTTGGTGGCAACCATCGGTGAATTCACAGATGTGTTTAACGGCCGAGTTTAACGGCCGAGTTTAACGGCTGAGTTTAACGGCCATGCCTGTTCACGCCCTCCGTGACCTGCTCGAACTGGCTCCCCGGTCCGCGCGGCGAATGGGCGCAAAGCCGCCGTGGCAGACCGGCCCGTCAGAATCTCCACCCATCGTGCGTTTTTTGCTCAATGAGTATGAGGCCCTGAACTCGTCAGCCCTTGCACAAACCAATTTCCCGAAATTATCCTTAGCTCTCGCCGTTGGCGGAACGCCGCATTCGATCAAGGCAATCGGAGAACAAAACGTCATGAGCGATAAGTGGTACACGAGACCTGTGCTGTTCGTAGCGGATATCGACAGCTCCATCGATTTTTACGTCAAGCAGCTCGGCTTCACGCAAGCGTGGCGATTTGAGGAGGATGGGAAAGCCTATGTCGCGCAAGTCAGCCGGCATGGTTGCGAGCTCATTCTCTCCTCTCAATGGCCCGATAAAGTAGGCAATGGCCTGATGTTCATCTCGCTCGATCCCGCCGTGCTCGATGCCCTGCGCGCGGAGTTGGAAGGCCGCGGCGTGGATGTGAAGGACGGGCAATGGGGATACCGGCTCATGGTCGTCGCGGACCCCGACGGCAACCAGCTTTACTTCCCCTATCCGGCCTCTCCCGCCACCGGCTCCCCCGCCGCGTCGAACCCCGCGCATTGAGCTCAAAGGCCGGGTTATCCGGACTGGCAACGGCACACTCAGAACACGCTGGCTGCATCTTGTAAGATGAAACAATTGAAAAAGAGAACCCCCGGCGTTCTGCCGCTCACTCCCCTGTTCCATTGAATTGGCCGCGGCGAGACGATGCTCTGCGCGATATTTGTGTTCGATGGCCAGGCAAGACCTGTGTTTGGCGCCAGGTTCCATTTGTTTTAGGTTATTCTTTGCTCTATCGGTCACGAAAAGTTCACGCAAGAGAGGGTCACCGTGATCATTCACCCATCCGGACGGAAGCTCCGCATCTATGTTGTCGATGACGAGCCTGCGATTGCATCGACGCTCGCCATGATTTTGTGCAAGGAGGGCGTCGATGCGACGGCGTTCACAGATCCTCTCGTCGCCGTGCAGGCTGTGCGCGGTGATCCGCCCGACCTGCTTCTCTCCGATGTAGTCATGCCGGGGCTTTCAGGTATCGAGCTTGCGGTCCAGGTGAGGCAATCCTGTCCTGATTGCAAGGTCGTGCTGTTTACAGGACAACCAACTCACGAGGATTTGCTCGACATCGACAGGATTAACGCGTATGTCTTTTCGATCATCGCGAAACCGTTGCATCCGGTAAACCTGTTGAGAATAATCCGTGCAGCGGTCGACGATTCCCCGCCGGCATCATAGAGTGAAACCACTCTGCGCCATCCTTGTTCCCTGCCACTACTCGCAACGCCTCGGCCCTTTGCTGACCCGTCCAATGAGGCCCCAGGTGGAAATTGCTGCGCAGCTATTCCGTCTCCGGACACTCCTGCTCTCATCGGAGATCGCAAGAGAAAATCGGGACCTCCGTCAGTCAATAAAATAACCGATGTCCGTAAGGACGCTCTCACTTAGCTCCACCCCCAACAGCCTTGCACCAATGGGGCCGCACAGTTTCCCTTCAAACCTTTCCAGTGTGGTATTCGGCAGATCGGTTTCTCTCCGAAGCAATCGCATCAGCGACTCGCTATCGATTGGGAACTGGTAATCGCCGGGCACGCCGCAAGCGGGACGAATCGTCAACGAGAGAGGAATTTTTCCCGTGCTCGAAGTAGAGCGACCGAAAGGTTGAGTGATGAGGTTGACTCGCATGCGTGAATATTCCCATCCGATTGCGCTCCGAGATGTGACAGAAATCACCCGTCAGCGCCGGGGCTAGGTCTGCGATCAGGCCAAAAGGGTTCTGTCCTGTTTCGGGACTACACGGCCTGGGTAATTAGCTCCTGCCCTCTCGAAACACGCGAAGGCCTCGACGACCCTATCGATTAGTTCCAGCAGCAGCGGCGAACTCCCGGCTCAGCCCAAGCTGCGTCGCCGCTTTGTCCAAATCTGCCTGTGCAAAAAAGAACTGATGCTGCGGGTTGGAGTTTGGGTAAAACCGGATCACAATCTCAGGCTTTTCCACCGAGTCATTCTTGCCGTCGTGAAACGGGTATCCGAGCTCCTGCAATAGGTGAAGCGACCCTTCGTCGCCGGTGGGATTTCCCGTGTCCCCGACGATAGCGAACACGCCCTTATGCGTGCGCCTTGAATAAACCGACACGAAGTCGCCCACCTTTACACCTCGCCGCCGGGCCACGTTCCCGCGAACGACGTAGTTGATGTTCCGGGCGTCGACATAGCGTCGTGGGTCGCGTTCATTCTGATTCGCAATATCGGTAAAAGCGGTCTGAGAAATGTAATAGCCAGGGAAGGGATCGTTTGGCCCTTGCAGAATTGGCCGGCCATGTTCGTCTGTCAAATAACCGACAATTTCCTGGTTCTCGCGATTGAGGTAATGCGCATTCTGGAGGATGTCGAGTGTCTCCTTGTTCGGCGGACCGTAGGCGTTAGGCGCTCCATCCACGTCCACGTCCATGCGGTGCGTCAGCATTTCGAAAGGTGGATGCTGCTTCCCGGCTTGCGCAATCGCGGTCAAAGCCACACTTAGAGCGAACGCCGAAGCTATAACCAGGTTCACCGATCGAATAATCCACTCGCCTTCACGCGCAGACATCGCTCGTCCTCCCATGCAAGCCACCGGCTCGTTGACCTTGCGCAGCGTCTGGTTGAACCGTTTGTCTTCGCAGGCGTCTGAAAACCCTCTTTCGTCGATGATTTCCAGCGACGGACGAAGGATATTCAGGCGGCCTTCGTATGGGTATTCCTTGATTGAATCGGCCATGGGGACTTCCGCGTATTGAAAATGATGCGAGACAGGTTTCATTCCGTTGCTCAAAGCTGCGAGATCGAGCTACGGACCATTTTCTCAATATCCCAGCAAAGCTTGTGCAGATCGTTCTCCATCTCCGAGTGTGCCCTCCGTGTGTTCACAACCACAGCCCACGACAATCCGTCCTGGCGATGCATCATAAAGCTGGCCGAACCGTCGAACCCACCGGAGTGCGAGCAATCCCCGTAGCGCGAAACGCTCCATCCGCAGCCATATTCAGGATTCGCATGCGATCCATGTGTCAGTTCATCCAAAGTATTTAATTGAAACAAGGCCGGAGCGCCTCCTTTGTCTCGTGCGGAAAATACGCCCAGCGCGAAATGAACCAGATCGATTGGCGTCGCGATCCACCCTCCATTCGCATCGTGAAGCTCAACTGGGACGGCATACGGATCATCGCGGCCCTGGCCATAGTAGTGGACTTCGTTTTGCGCTGGCTTCCGTCCAGCCAGTTGCATATCCGAAATGCCAAGCGGCGCCTGCACATGCTGCCGCATGTACTCACCGTAAGGCATACCGGAAACCTGCTCGATCACACGGCCCAGCAGAAAGTAACCAAAATTTGAATAGTTGTAAGCCGTGCCTGGTTTCGCCTCCAGTGGGTAGGCGTCCAGTGTTCGCTGAATGAAAGCCTTATGATCGAGACTCGTTTCGTGGAACATTGGATCGTGCTCCTTGTTTGACCATCCTCCAGCGGTATGTTTGAGCAGGTGTTCCACTGTGATGGCCTGCAACCAATCGGCATGCGCCCGAAGCGAATAGCTCCCAAGAAGTCCCTTCGGACCAAAAATCGAATCGCCGATTCTCAGCTTGCCTGCTTCCACCAGCGTGAAAACCGCAGCAGCGGTAATCGGCTTTGAAAGACTGGCAATACGAAAGAGGCTTTCTGTAGTGACCGGGTGATGATCGTGACGGTCCGCCAATCCATATGCTCGTGCAAGGATGATTTCTTTGCCTCGTCCATATGCCAACGAAAGACCTGGCACATCGTAGGCCGACCTGTAATCCTCTACCTGCGCGTCGATGCTCGACGAGTCTGTCTCCGCGAACCCGCAAGATCCGCGGCTAAAGCCAAGCCCCGCGGTTAAGGAAAGAACTGACTTTAGAAATGAGCGGCGTGCGAGCACGTCAACTTACTCCTCCGGAATGCAGGAATTCGACCCACGCATCAGTTGCCGGTGGGAATGATTCCCGCATTCTCCACCATCAGGATCACCGTGCGCTGCGGCGCGCGGGTGCGGTGGACCACGCCCCTGGGAACCACGAATCCCTGCCGCGGCTTGAGCGAGACGACGCGATCTTCGAGCCCCTCCGAACCCTTGAGATCGATGAGCAGTTCGCCTTCGACCACGTAGAAGAATTCGTCGTCGTCATCGTGCTTGTGCCAGTGATACTCGCCCTCGATGACGGCCATGCGCACCACCGACTCGTTGACCTTGCACAGCGTCTGGTTGAACCACTTGTATTCGCAGGCATCCGACAGCGCCTTCTCGTCGATGACTTCCAACGACGGATAAAGAATATTCAGGCGGGTTTCGTAGGGATAATCCTTCACTGAATCGGGCATGGAAACCTCCGTTTTTAGATTACTCTCCAGCAGCTTCGACGATCGATGTCTGGCGGAACAATTGGAGCTTGAGCCCTGATCGCGGGTCAAGCCGCGCGTCAAACTGCCGCTCGAAACGAATCAGCGCAATCCACATGCCGTGGTCCTCGCGCTGCCACACCAGCGTGCCGCCCAGCTCATGCGCAATCTGTTCCGGCAGCAGGTCGTGATGAAGCCCGAAGAACCGCTCCTCCATGGCTTCGCCGCCCAGGCCAAAGTTCTTGAGCAGCGGCGGAGGGTCATATTTGGTCGAGAACACCAGCGCTGCCGAGTATTGCTCCGGCTCAGCCGCGGCCTTCTCAATCTGCGGCTCGGTAAAGTCGTCTATGCGAAAAACATCCCACGGCTTCTTCACATAGCCCAGCTCAGGCCGGGTGAGCGCGTCAGTCAATGGCCACGCGGAGAGCACCGTCGCGCCTTGATAGCGCTTGTTGAGCTGGGCAATGCCGGAGATCTGCAAGCGGACAACGCGGGCGTATTGAAGGTTGTCTTCCGGCGCGAATCCGTAGGGCGGATTGACGAACAGGCCGAGGACAAACGCCGCCGCGCAGAAGAGAGCCAGCGCCTGCCAGTACGGAACACGACGATAAAAAGTGGTCACCGCTATCAGCAGCACCAGCGGATACATCGGGAGCAGATAGCGCGTGAGCAGCGCGCCGCCCAGCACGCTGAACAGCAGCGCATTCACCAGCAGAAGCAGGAAGATTGTTCGCAGCGCCGGACGGCTGATGCTGGCGCGCTCGTGGCCCTCGGCGTCCAGCCTGGGGTCAAGCATAAGCGCAGCCACGGTCATCAATACGGGGACAAACATGTTCATGTGCGCCGTGAGATGCAGCAGGCGATGTCCAAACGCAACCAGGATTCGCAGCGGGTCAAGCGTAGCCTCGGCGTTGTAGCGCAGGAACTCCGGATTGCCGAACAGGAACCCTGTCTTCGCGTAGTGCCACGCGTACCAGCCGGCCAGTGGCAGCACTGAGCTTGACAACCACGCCGCCTCGCGCCAACTCCTGTGACGTACAGCCGGAATGCCACGAAAACCTTCCACCAGACTCACCGCAGCCAGCGTAAGCGGAACAGCAATGGCCGTCTCCTTGCACAGGGCGGCCGCAGCGAACCAAAGCGCGGCGGGCCAGTACGATCGGCGGGGCTTGAGTTCACGATCTGGCAGTGCGTAGACCAGCCCCCACAAGGTGCATGCGGCGGCAAAAATATCCGCGTGAGCCAGCGAGCTCTGGGCAAACCAGATGGGGTAGAGAGCGGTGAGAGCCACGGTCCAGAAAGCAACCGCGCCCACACCGACCAGACGCATAGCCAGCTTCCATACCGCGAGCAGGCCGAGCGCCGCCACCATCAGCACGGCTTCGCGCGTAACCTCGGGATAGAACCCTGATGCCTTCCACCACAGTGCCAGGTAAATGCTGGGCAGCGGCGGATGCGCGTTGGTCAGCGTGGTGATGGGGATCAGCGAACCGGTGCGGAAAAAATCCCACGCCGCCGGGATGTAATACCCCGCCTCGTCCCAGTAGTAGGGCACGCGCAGCAGAGCAAAATGGCTGGCGTAAAGCGCCGCAAATACCACCGGAAAAATCATCCAGAGGGGCAGTGGCGCGTCTTTCCGCGGCTGCAGGAGACGGGTCAGTCGCAAGGGTCCACCTCAGGTTTAATTGACTGGGCCTTGCGGAAAATTGTGGCTCATCGGCTCCAGGTTCAAGGTTCCGAAGGCCTGCTCGTACTGGGCAAGATTCTGGCCCAGCACGTTGAACAGGGCCTTGGCCTGCTGGGGGCTGAGGAAGATGGCCTGGTGGTTGCGGATGTTCACCTGCTCGGGGCTTTCGCTCGAGGCCAGGCCGAACACAAGCTGGAAATCCCACACGCTGACGCGCACCTGAACGCTGTTGGCATAGGACTCGCGAAAGTCGGGGGTCTGGACGGTATTCAATTGGGGTTGGGCAGTCGGACTCATGATGAATCCAGATTACTCCGGCAGGGCCATCGCCGCCGAGTCCGACCTGCCGGCGAGAAAAACCCTAGTCCATCTGCGACTGTTCGTTGAACCGGTATCCGACGTAGGCGTCGGTCAACAGGTACTGCGGATTGCGGGGATCGTCTTCGATTTTCTTGCGCAGTTGACGCACAAACGTGCGCAGGTATTCCAGCTCGTTCCCATACGCCGGCCCCCACACCGACTTCAGCAGACGGGCATGCGGAATGGGCTCGCCCGCGTGCATCATCAGGTAGTGAAGCATCTCAAATTCTTTGGGGGTGAGGTGAATGGGGCGGCCAGACTTTTGCACGCGATACTTTACCGGGTCCAGTTCCAGTTGCCCATGGCGAATCGGGGTACTGCGATTGGAATCCTGGGCGTTTCTTCTGCGCACCGCGGCACGCAAACGGGCAGTCAGTTCCCGCAGTTGAAAAGGTTTGGTAATGTAATCGTCGGCGCCGGCATCGAGAGCCAGCACCTTGTCATCTTCGCTGTCCATCACGCTCAACATCAGGATCGGCAAGCGGGCAACGGTGCGGCGAATGTTGCGGCAGGTTTCCACTCCGCCCATACCCGGCATATCCACATCGAGCAACACCGCGTCGAACCAGGTGACACGAACCAGCGAAAGCGCCTCTTCGCCGCGCGCGGCCTCGACAATCGTAAAGCCCAATCCCGCCAGCGTCACACGCAATGCGCGCCGCGTGGAAGTGTCGTCATCCACCACCAGGATGGTGCCCTGCATTGCAATTGAAGTTCCCGTGCTCAATGCTTCCTCCTTGCGCGTTTTGGAAGCGACAGACAATTCAATTCCTCATCTGGCCTGTTTGTTGCGTGATCACTCATCTGGCCGCGCTGACTCAACGTTAGCGATACGTATGTAAAAAATGCGTAAGGGTTGCATATGGAACGCGTGGGTCGACGGTACAAAAAGTAGTTGGCCAGGCGCGTTTGCCCATCCCCAGATCTGCATTTCATATGCATCTTCTTCATGCCCACTAGAAATGCCAGATAAGGTCGGCTGCAATAGTGAGCGCCTGGGTTTTGGCGCCGATGCTCTTCATGGTCGCCTCGGAAAGCTGGTTTGACGGCGCATTCTGAAGCGCCGAAACCGATGCTCCCGGATTGATGTCCAGGGCCCGCAATCCGTAAGGACTGAACGCGTGCGTGTAGCTCAACTCCGGACGGAAAGTAACCGTCGTGCCTGCCCAGAAATCGAAGCCCACCATGTGCTCCTCATAAATTGCCGGTGTTCCCGTTCGCTGGCCTTTGATGTCGTCCACAACCTCGCTGCGCATATTGAGCGACGCTGCGTTTTTCCAGAAGTTATGCTCGACGTAGTTGGTGATCGCCCACTCCGGCGCGTAGCAATATGCAGCACGCGTGCCTGTAAATGAAGTGTTCGGATTCTCGCACACCGCGCCGAAATTCAACGTCGAAGGCATCGACCCGCTCGGAAGAAGATGATTGTTACCTGTGTTTTCAGGCCATGGAGAGCTAACTGGGTTGTAGGATGCGCCGGTGTTATACCACCACATGTTCGGAGTGTCTTTCATGTACTGGTACCAAGCCTCCGTGTCGGTGTGCCAGTGATCGCTGATCTTGTGGTACCAGGTGATGTAAAACGCCGTCAGGTTGTTGTAGGCGTACTTTCCGTTGTTGATTGTGTTGTCGCAGGTATTCAGCGCATCGCCGCCGTTCGACCAGGTGTAAACAACGCAGACGTTGCCGGTAACCCGCGCATCTGTGGTCCAGGGCGCCGTGTCGCAGCCCGGCGAAATACCGCCCTGCAACGTCCAATGGTCATCGATCTTTACAGTAAGATTGGCGCCCACCATGGTGTAGCAGTCATAGGTGTAAAGAATGGAGTGCGAGTAGGTGTAATTGTTGGGCGCAAGCTGCGCCTCAATATCGGGCAGAGAAATATAACGACCAATCCGCAGGTCCGCACCCTGCCCCAGTTTTGGGAAATAGAGATCGGCATACCACATGACCGGGTCATATCCGTACTGCGCATTCTTCACCAACAATTGCTGACTCAGAATGCCGTGCGATGTGGTGTAGCGATAGTCCTGCCCATAAAGGTTAGTGACGCGGAATCCCCAGTCGAAGTGCTCGGTCTGCACCGTATCCGCGAGCTTCTCCGTATAAAGCGCCAACTGATCGAGCACCACTGTGTTAGGAAACACGTCGTATGCCGAAGGACTGTTAGCGCCGATTCCCTTGCCCGCATTGCCGCGATTGTTTGTTGAGCCATTGGCGCCAACGGCGATCCAGCCATACCACTTCACCTTGCTCAGCTTGAGCGGGTCGACATCGAGCGCCGTTTGCAACTGGTAGCTGCTATAGTCCGGCGCGCCAATCTCCTGCGTTCCGCCAATCGGCCAATCGGAGGCCGGATAAGGCGGCGCGGGAATCGGGGGCGGCGTTCCGCGGCGCGGTGGAGCGTTCGGATCGGTGGGCGTTGTCCCGGCCCAGTCTGCAAGATATGCTTTGCCCCACCGCGCGAAAAACCCCGGCTTGGGGGTTGCCGCAGTCGCAACCGGCGGCGAAGCCTGAGACCCATCCCCTGCAGCTTCCGTCGTCGGAGTTGAATCGGCCGTTGCAGCGCGTGGGGTCGCCTTATCCTCCAGCGGTGTCGATGCAGCCAACTCCACTGTAGCTTTGGACTCGGACGCTGCTTGCGGATGCGAAGGGGCTTCAGTTTGAGCGGGGTTCTGGTCCACGCTCTGGGCTTGGGCTGCCAGCTGCGCTCCGATTCCGCACACTACTACTCCTGACGCAATGGCCATCCAAAAACTCTTTATCATGGGTATGAAATCTCCGCGACGTCGGGCATCGCCTGGGTATGAATTGATCTCTTTCAAGAAGGAATGGCTTCGTAATTCATCTCACCGCCCCTTGTAAGATTCTTATGTTGAGGACGTAAAGGAGTTACAAGGAAACTGCGGGTAGTTATATTAAAGTTGAGCCGGAAATCTATGCTTGGAAAATAGGAATCCCGCGGCTGCTTTCTCAATGATTGAGCGCGGCCTCGGGAAGAGCAATATCAGTTATCGTATTCAGAGTATCGATGAAAAGATGTGAGGGCTGCATAAGGAATTAGACAAGATGACATGGGGAAACCCGCATCATCTCCTCAATTAGTATGTATTTGGCGTCCCCGGCACCCGTTTGACCGATGCGTCCATAACTGTGCTCCAACACCTCTGAGAGTTCTTTGACTATCCTTCCAGAAAGAGTCTGTTTTTTCTTTATTGGTTCCTTATTCGGCCGCCATTACTATCGCAGCACCGCAGCAGAATCAATGCGCAAGGGCGGAATGGCATGGCTTATTCCGCGTGCCCAAGTTGATTCCGCGAGTCCACCATCAGCTTTTCCGCAGCCCGCTGCGCTTGCATTGCCGAACTGCCCGCATCCACCGGGCGCCAAACATCGGGACGAGCCCACTTGATGAGAATGCCCGGCAACAATCCCGCCGGGAAAAGCCAGATAAACCTTACTTTCCAGGAGAATGCTCATGGCAGAACAGAACGCGCCCCAGATGAAATCCACCCTGGGCCTTACCGGGCTGACCAGCAACGCAATGGCGCTTATCGCCCCCGGTGCCTTCCTTTGGCTCACCTTCGTCCTCCAGGCCACTGAAGGAACCACCTCGCCCTCCATGTGGTTTGGCATTGTTGTTGCCCTTCTGCTCTGCCTGGCTACAGCGGTTGCCTATGCTGAGATTTCCAAGCTCTACCCCGGCACTGGCTCCAGCTACTACTACGCTGAGCAAGCCCTCCTGTCCCAGGACAAGATGTTCAAGTACGCCCGCATCGCGAAGTTCATCGTCGGCTGGGGCTCGCACCTCTACTACTGGGTCTATCCCGGCGTCATGGTCGCCACCACCGGCGTATTCGTGGGCTATGTAGTCGGCTTCCTCTATCCCACTTTCATGAGCGGATCGAATCCGGGCCCGGTCTTCATGGCTCTGGTCGCAGTCGTCTTCTCCTTCTTTGTCGCATGGATCGCCGCCAAGGGCGCCGGCACTTCGACGGCCGTGAACATGGCCATCAACGTAATTCAAATCTCGGCGCTGCTGGTGTTCAGCTTTCTGGCCATCAAGTATCGCGTCGACCATCCTGCCGGCGCGCCCGCATTTCAATACGACTCGCAAACGCTGGCCACATACAGCTATCAATTCCAGACCGCCAAAGACGGTTCTCCGGTGCGCGATGCCAGCGGCAATCCGCTTCCTTTGCTTGACCCAGCCGGCAAGCCGGTTCCATTCACCATCGACTATCCGGAAAAGGATTCAAGCGGCAACTTCCTGACGCATGGAACGGCCGCATCGGTGGTTTCCCCTCACAAGGTGAGCTTCATCTTCATTCAGGCCACGGTTGCGATTCTCATCCTGGTCGGTTTTGAATCGGTTACCTCGATGGGAGGCGAGGCTAAAAATCCAACCAAACATATTCCCATCGCCGTCATCGCATCGCTCCTCATTCAAGGAGTGGTGTGTTATCTCATCGAGTATTTCGCGGCGAACTACTTCCTAAATTCCGGGTACACAATGCAAAGCGCCTCCACCGCGGCTGCTCCCGTCGGCGACATGATGATCATTGTCGGCGACGCGCTGCTGGGCCACGGCAACGGCCATTACTTCATGCTGGCCGAGGCGTTCACCGTCTTCCTGGCGCTGATCGGCACCACGCTGAGTTGCATGAACACCGGCGCTCGCGTCACCTACGCCATGGGCAAAGACGACGAGGCGCCCGAGCACTTCGGCCTGCTCCACGCCAAGTCGCTCTCACCGCGCCGCGCCATCTGGACATTGGCGTTCATCTCCGCGGCCATCGGCGTGGTTGGTGTCTCCCTCTATTTCTGCGACGGAAGCGCGCCCACGGACGCGACCATCGCGGCGCTGCCCCACGGCATCTTCTCCAGCTTCGGATACATGTCGCACGACCAGATGGCAGCTCTGCCGAGCTCGATCCTGGCCGTCACCCTGACCTCAAACTTCGGCACCTTCATCCTCTACGCGCTCAGTTGCTTCCTGTGTATCGTGGCCTTCCACAAGCGCCCCGACTACAGCTTTGTGCGCCATCTGCTCATCCCCGGCTTCGGCCTGCTGGCCAACCTGGCCTGCATGGCTGCATACCTCGTCGTTCCCTTCCTGGGCTACGGCACATGGAAGGAGCCGTACCTGGCCCTGGGCATCTCCGCCATCTGGGGCATCTACGGAGCGATTTACTTCCTTCGCTCCTCACAAGCCAAAGGAAAGGCGATCCTGCTCGACTCCAAATAGATTTTTCGAACTCGACCAAGCCGCTGGGTGGCGTTCGAGTCTTTTCTTCAAATGGAGAAAAGGCACGGCGTCACCCGGTTGTGCGTTGGGGTGCCTTGTAGTCCACAGCCGGGAGGGACCATCCACGCGTCCGCCCACTAGAGAGGCGGATAGTCGGAAGATTCGGAAGCGTTGGCTCTAGGAGTCGTCTGAGAGGATTATGATGTTACCACCCCGACCAACAGCCGCGAACTCGACTGAGTAGGTCACGTCAACATGCACCCCTACTATCCGCATCTCAGCCCGAAACTGGTTCCCCATCAGAATATGTTCAGGCTTTCTGAAATACTGATAATTATAGTTGTCGTTATTTAGAGCAACGAGCTCGCCTGATCTCGGATCTAAGAAGGCGACGTCCAAGTTATGTTCCTCTTCAATCGCAAAATCGGTAAGCAAAAGGTCCCTCTTTGATTGTGTAATGTGTCGTAGAGTTGGCTGGTCTGTATTATCCCAACGACCGTCCATTTCCAGAACCAACAGCCCTCCCCTGTCGAAGAACTTAATCTTCGCACTCACTCCTTGTGCTATGGCCGTTGGGGCGTGTCTTGTCGGTCGATTCACGAACCGAACCTTGACGAAATGTGCTGTAAATATGACCACCTTTCCGTCGTTGACCGAAATGGCTTCAATATGTCTTGCCCCCGGTTCCCTAAGAACTATGTTCGGCTTAGCCTCCTCGAATTCCTTTCTCTGTAGGAGCAGTTCGGCGTTTTCTGTTTCCATCTTTGAAAGGGCTTCCGACCGCTCCTTGTCAATTTTCCAAGGAACTCGAATGATATGGAACAAAATGTAAAGACCAAACAACGCCAAGTAAACCCACAACGTGATCTTGAGAGGCTCCCGGTCGGGCAGTCTATCGGGGTGTTGAAGATACAAAACTATTGCGGGTGCAAGAGCCGCAACCCCCGCCACAAAAATGTTGTCCCAAGGCCACTGCACAAAGTCTTCGAAGAACTTCTTGAAGAAGCGACTGTAGTAGTCAAAGCATGTGTTTGGATTGTCCATCAAACCTCACTGTATTTTCCGTTGTCTTTGGGTACAGGATTCATTGTTCTCTCACTCTTCAGTTTTTCCACGATTTCTATCAAACTTTTGACGTGCGCTTGTTATCCTTTGGCTTGTCCTCCCCGGCGCTCTTCGGCTTACGCCTCCTTGCCTTTCTTACCGGCTCACCTACGCCAACCTTTGACTCCTCTTCCCAGAATTCACGAATATCCTCTTTCGAGGGGCGGTCTCCCTGACCGCCTTCCTTAGCCTCAACCTTGCGAAGTCTCTCTATCAGGTTGCAGAAATCGAGGTAATAGCTATCGTCTCCTTTCTGCTCTTGCTCAATATCATTGCGGAAATCGGCATATACATTGAACATCCAATATCCAAAGCAACTCCACACATCATCCACGTCAAGGAACTTTCTCCGAACGAGCAGGCCAATAGTCTCAAAGAAGTTGAGAAGGTCTTGCGCCTCGGACGGATATTCATCATTCTTCAGTCGCTTTTTCGCGCACTCGCGTCTCCACCCCGCTATGGGGTCTCGCTCGAACTCTCTTTCCTTCTCCAGTAGGTGCCCAATCTTATCGGATTGCCGCTTCTGCCTGAGTTCGACAATCGCAAACACAAGGGCAAAGACGCCTGTGACGGCAATAACACAATGAGCGGTTGCAGCCACTTCCTCAGCGGTAATCTGAATCATGCGCTAAAGTCTAGCACCGAGGAGACGCGGAACCGTACACGGGGTCGGCCCAAATTTAGCTATCTGTTTGCAATGTTCCCCACAGCCGGGTTTACAGAGCCATACCCGAAGATTTGAACCGAACTTAGTTAAATTTTTCCTGCCGGGAATTCAGGGCTGACCACGCTTGCGGTCGGAGACAACGGCAAACTGTCAAAATACAATCTGTCTCACACACGGAGTGCCCCCCCCAGCTTGTCAAGCCAACTCCCTTCCCTCTCCTTCACAACCCGCTCATTCCATGATGGATAGAGTTTCCCGAACTTTGCGTATAGTTTCCCCCATTTGGCGCACACTGGAGGGGAATCGAGAATACGGCCAATCCGGTCCCTCGATCGCTGAAGGAGACCCTCTTATGCAGAGAAACTTTGAACTCGAAATCAAATCGTCCCTCAACTCCACCACGGAACAGGAACACCCCTCAAACAACCCCTCTGTTGCGCGCTGTTGCCAGGCATACAACGCCCGCTACAAAGTCGTTCTGGCAATGAAGGAACATGCGGTCACAGCCCGCGCCGAGGCCCGCCAGGCCTACCGTGAGGCAATGCCCCCGCTCTCCAGCCCACAGAACATCAGTAATTTCGTTGCCTGCGTCGCCCATGCAATCCTGATCGAAGCCATCAACGGCTCCGATGGCGCCCGCCTCCTCTCTGCTGCCCAGACCGCCTACCGAGTCAAGACCCCGCCACCAAAAACCGCCTTCTGAGTCCAGGCAAAATGACCCGGAAACGGCAAATTACCTAAAGTTCATCTTTGCTGAAACTTCGCCTGCGTCGACCCTAAGTTATACTAAATAAAATAGATAAGAGGCTCGAATTTCATTCGCCTTTTCTTCCCGTTTGAGACCGAGCGCAGGCAGCCCGATAGGTGGTGCGAAAGGAGGGACTCGAACCCTCATGGATTGCTCCGCCAGATCCTAAGTCTGGTGCGTCTGCCCTCTATCGTCTCAAGATTCAACGACTTGAGAAAGTCGAAAAACACGAGTGGCAGTTTTAGAGCTTATCCGTAAATAGTAACGAGGTCGATGCGTGCGATTGAATCTCTCGTTTGCAGCGAATTGGAAGCGGCGATGATGGACTCAATATGGCCCAGATCAAGTCGTGGACGGTTTCG